>DASYZA010000290.1:0-3313 GCA_035946775.1 Candidatus Sulfotelmatobacter sp.
AGAGTCTTCCTGCTGGCTGGGGTCTTGGGAAGGCTGGCTGTTTTGTGCAACCGCTCCCTGAAGAAAACCAAAGACGGCTGTCACCACCACTAAGCTCACAACTCGGAAGAGCAGATTCGGAAGACGATGCATTGGGATAAACGATTCTAATGCGGGAAGGTTTACACGCACAAGCCGAGTTCGTTTTTTTTCGCAAGGGAACGAAACCTGGGACTGCAAACCCTAAGCCCCCACACGATTCCGAGGAGTGACCATCCCCCATCCACCACGAAGATTGACGAGTAGAAACGGAGTGCAGGTTCCCGCAATGAGCAGATAGATTGCCGAGTGGCCCAGGATTCTCAGTGCACGCTTAGGCGTGGCGAGATACCGTGGTACAGCGTCGAGGCCAAATAAAGGCAAATGAGGGTGCTACCGTAGATTGCGCACCCCACCACATGCCATGCCGTCCCATGCCTGATCGCCATGGCAAGCAGAACCACGAAGCCCGCAACACTCAGGGCCAGGCCCAATCCGTGGGTGGTGCTGTTCACGATTCCTTCGAGAGAGAGACGCCGGGATAATTGCTCCACTTTCACCTCCCGTGCCATTGTTTCTCGCGATAGCTGACTTAGCACCCACAGGAATTTCGTAGTCGCATTCGTAACGTTGCTCTTCTGGTAGAGGATGTGCCGCCGAACATGCCCATCGCTACAGCCTGAACATGTAACGGCGCAATTTGATGAACTCTTAACGACAGACTTGCGTATCAGATGGTATACAGAAATCGAGACCTTCAATGCTGAGTGTCAGAGTGGAACGGGTTGGAAATACGGCTGTGCTGCACTGCGCCGGGCAAATCGTTGTCGGCGAGAGACTTTCGGCGCTGCGCGATACTGTGCTGTGTGAGCTCGACAAGCACACCATCTTCCTCGACCTTTCGCGCGTTGACCGCATCGACGCCGGCGGCTTGGGGCTGCTCGTGTTCTTGCGTACCTCCGTGAATGGGCTCGGCACTGCCCTCAAGCTCTTGTCCCCCTCGGCCCAGGTTAGGGAGGTTCTCAAGCTGACCAAACTGGATTCGGTGTTCAAGATTTGTCCGGCTGCCGATATCGATTCCGAGTTGCTGCACTCGGCGGGCGAGCCCTACGAAGCCTCCGCCTGACCCCCTCCTGCCCCGAGGACCGTGGCATAACGCGGGTCGACCATCCACAGCGGGTGCAGCGTGGCGATGTTCGCGTTGGACTGGCGGCGAAGGCGTAGACCAGTGAACCTTGAGCCTTGTCACCGCTCTCTAAAGGGCCCAGCCGCCAGGGCCTCCAAAACTATAACCAACGAAGTTTATCGAATATGGCCCGAACGTAATGCCTTGCTGCACGGCGGTGCCATTCACACCGAACACTGCCCCACACCTCCGGGCCATTCCGCATGCTGTCCGTCCGATGCACAATGAGACACGAGAAACAGAACATTAGGCCACCTGCCTTCCGGGCGAACGGAAAAGACGGGCTCGGCGCCGAACGCGCCGGGATGCTTAGGGTGAAACGGCTTGCTCCAATCGGCACAATAACAGGTGGGTGAAAAAACCATGTGGATGAGATCATGCGCCATATGCAATGCACTTCTAAAAAAGCCGCATTTGTGGGATTCGGTTCGTTGCCAATGCGGGTGGGAGTGGCAGAGTGCCGGGGAGAATCGCGGTAAACTTATCTTGTTGACCGCGCCAACAAAAAAGTCTGCCTGATAAGTAAGCGTAGCTCTCGGCCTGAATGAGGAGCTGGCCAAGCATCGGTGAGTGACCGAGTAATCAAGCCTCACCCATATTAACCTTTTGTACCAGAGCCGCATCTCGGTTTGGGGCAGACCCTTTCTACTTGGAATGAGATCGCGCGGGCGCTTGCGGAACCCCCGCGCGTGCGCTCACCACAATCTTCGAGGCTGACAACGATCGCACGAGCACCGAAATAGTCCGAGATCATGCTCAGGTTCGTACCGAAAGAGGGGGTCAGCACAGTGGCCCGAGCGGACTGCATGCGGTTAGTGAGAGAATTTGAGCTTAGAGGGGGCTTTGAACAATAGAGAAAGACATGGGCGCGCCTCACTGGAGGCCATCGTAGAAAATGGAGATCTGGGCCTACCTATCCTTCACCCGGGCGGCCTGGACGGGACGAGGGCGCTTGCAGAGCTGTGTCACGTCCGTTCCGGGAAACTGGTGCTTGATGTAGCGTCCGGGACGGGGGAAAGCGCCTGTTACCTGGCAGAAGTCTTTGGCTGCAAAGTCACTGGCATCGACCATTCGAGCTGGATGGTAGAGACGGCGAAGCGAAAGGCAGAAGAACGCGGGCTGGTCGTTGAGTTTGAGAACGGTGACGCCCACGATCTGCCCTTCGACACCGAGACGTTTGACCTGGCTATTTCGGAATGTGCGACATGCGCGTTACAAAAAGAGAAAGCCATCACAGAAATGGTACGAGTCGTCAGGCGTGGAGGTTATGTTGCCATCAGCGATTTGTACTGGAGGGACGGCGCTCCGGAAGGTCTCAAGTCAAAACTTGTCGAGCTTGAGAATGAACGCCCCGAAACGTTGGCGGGCTGGGTGCATTTGTTTGAAGGCGTCGGCTTGAAGGAAGTCAAAACGGAGGACATGCCCGGTGCGATCGCCACGATGACCAGGGATGTAAGAAAACAGTTAGGAGTTTTGGGGCAGTTGAAGATCATGCTGAGGATAATCAAGTGCTGGGGTATATGGCCGATCGGAAGAATACTGGCAACTGAGCGGATCTTCAGCTGCAAGCACCTGGGATATGCCATCATCGTTGGTCGCAAGGCTATGTGAGAATGGCCATTTTGGTAGGCGGAACTGAACTCGGGAGAGGCTGGGGTCGCGAGGCCAAGGTCACTCAGCACTGTGATTGGGATCACTTGCTGCTGAGACACTGTCAGCCTAGACTTATACTATGCGGCGTTTCGCTGCCATTGCCGTCGCGTCACTGGTGATCTGCTGGACTGCTGCGCCGCTGCTGGCGTGCATGATACCCGGCAGAGCGATGACAGCCCAGGAGCACGAGTGCTGCAAGCATATGGCCCAGATGTGCGGTTCGGCGAACATGCCGGAGTCGCACTCTTGCTGCAAGACAGAAGCTCGACTAGGCACAACGATGGTTGTGATAAACAACCGACAGTCCGGTCCGGTATTGCAAATAGTTGCGGCCCTCCCTGTTCCAAGATCGCCACAGTGCTCGGACTCGTTTGACAAAGGCACTCCCCACCATCCGCCAACCGAATACCTACCTAACACAACCGTCCTGAGAATCTAGGCAGATCTCCGTCCGCC
>DASYZA010000291.1:0-116253 GCA_035946775.1 Candidatus Sulfotelmatobacter sp.
CTCGGAACGAGCATGGCTTCCCATCATGATCAGCAGGCCTCCGAAGATTGAAATCCAGCACAGCATGACAAGAGATGAATCCTTCTAACATGCTTTCGCTAAATCTCACCCGCCAATCTCAGTGACTTTTTCAACACCCACATACGATATCACCCCCGACATCATGAACTAGCTGTTCTTCAGGCGAACTGAAGACTCCCATAGGCGACGATTCTTCGAGGACAGATCCGGGTCTCAGAGCCGTCTATAATAAAAAGATTCTCTGAAGCCAAAATTCCGCTCTGTAGAGCTTCCACTGAGGTTTTAGCTGAAAGCTGAGAGCGGACGGCTGAGAGCTGTTTCCATGGATTTCAAACTAGTCTCCAATTACAAGCCGCAAGGCGATCAGGCATCCGCCATTCAGGCGCTGACCAGAGGGGTGTTCGACCGCGAGCAGCACCAGGTGCTGCTGGGAGTGACGGGCTCAGGGAAGACCTTCACGATGGCCAAAGTGATCGAGGCGGTGAACCGCCCGACGCTCGTCATGGCCCACAACAAAACGCTCGCCGCCCAGCTCTATCACGAGTTCAAGAGCTTCTTCCCGCACAACGCTGTCGAATATTTCGTCTCCTACTACGACTATTACCAACCGGAAGCCTACGTCCCCGCCGCCGATCTCTATATCGAAAAGGAAGCGACGATTAACGACGAACTCGACAAGCTCCGTTTGTCAGCCACTCGCTCTCTTTTCGAACGCCGTGATGCGCTGATCGTCGCCTCCGTAAGCTGCATCTACGGCCTGGGTTCGCCCGAGGCGTATTACGGCATGATGCTGTTCGTCGAAAAAGGACAGAAGATCAAGCGCGAGGACATCACCCGCAAGCTGGTCGACATCCTGTATGAGCGCACCAATGGAGACTTCCGCCGCGGTACTTTCCGCGTGCGGGGCGACGTGATCGAAGTTTTCCCCACCTACGACGACATGGCTTACCGCATCGAGTTGTGGGGGGACCAGATAGAAGCGCTCTCCCAGATCGATCCGCTATTCGGAACCGTCAAGCAGAAGTACATGCGGCTGCCGATCTATCCGAAGACGCATTATGTGATGAAAGACGAAACCCGTGCCTCGGCTGTTCAATCGATCAAGCAAGAGCTGGCGTGGTGGGAAGTTGAACTCGAAAAGCAGGGAAGACTCGTCGAATCGCAGCGCATTCACCAGCGCACCATGTTTGATCTCGAAATGATCAAGGCAATGGGCTATTGCCACGGTATTGAAAACTACTCACGCCATTTCACAGGACGGCTTCCCGGTGAGCCTCCGCCCACGCTCCTCGATTATTTCCCGCGCGATTATTTGATGTTCATCGACGAATCGCACCAAACGGTTCCGCAGTTGCACGGCATGTACGCCGGCGACCGCTCGCGCAAAGAAGTGCTCGTCGAATACGGATTCCGCATGCCTTCGGCTCTCGACAATCGTCCGCTGACGTTCGAGGAATTCGAGCATCGCACCAATCAGCTGGTCTATGTCTCGGCAACGCCGGGACCGTATGAGCTCACGAAGTCCGCCGGCGTGGTTGTGGAGCAGATCATCCGGCCGACGGGGTTAATCGATCCGCCCGTAGAAGTTCGTCCGGTCAAAGGCCAGATCGACGACCTGCTGCACGAGATCCGCACGCGAGTTGAGCTCGGGGAGAGAGTGCTCGTTACGACTCTTACGAAGCGCATGGCTGAGGACTTGGCCGAGTATTACGCGGAAGTCGGAGTCAAATGCCGTTACATGCACTCGGAAATCGAGACTCTCGAACGGGTGAAGATTCTTCGCGATCTGCGCAAAGGCGAGTTTGACGTGTTGATCGGCATTAACTTGTTGCGTGAAGGTCTGGATCTGCCGGAAGTATCGCTGGTTGCCATTCTCGATGCTGATAAAGAAGGGTTCTTACGCTCCAGTGGATCGTTGATTCAGACGATCGGCCGTTGCGCGCGGCATCTGAACGGCCGAGCAATTCTTTATGCCGATCGCATGACCGACTCCATGAAACGCGCCATGGACGAGACATCGCGGCGGCGTGCCATTCAGACCGCCTACAACGAAGAGCATGGCATCACGCCGGAATCGATCGTGCGCCCGCTCGATATGAGCCTCGCGGCAATCGTGGCAGCCGACTACGCCGATCTGACCGCCGGAGAGTCGGAAGGCATTCCGGAATTCAAATCCCAGGAAGAGGTCGACGCCTACATCGCGAAGCTGGAAAACGAAATGCGCGAAGCCGCCAAACGATTTGAGTTCGAGAAGGCGGCCAAGCTGAGAGACACGATCAAGGAGTTAAGGACGAAAGAGTTTCTGTTCGCGTAGGCTGCAAAACGTGTCCTGACCAGAAGGCTTACGCTCAGATTCTTATGGGACGAGATACGTTAGTAGTAATACTAGGGATATTTGCGCTGTTGTCGATCGGGGTTTGGTCTGCATTGAAACAGCGTCGCGTAGCGAACAGGGCTGAGGGGAAGAAACTCGGGCAACCTGCTCCCGAGCTTATCCCGGAGGACGTCGAGAGGGTTGTCCGTCGAGACTTCTCGGCCCACCAGTATGACGACGCGATCGACATCTTAAATGGCTACGTAAGCGCTCCTGAGTGTGCGGCCATCCGAGTCCGAGTCGCTGCGCTGAAGCTGGCAAATGGTGACTTGGATTCGCTGCGCAAGTACATTGCATCTGCACAGCGCGACTATCGAGACGTTCTGGCGGCAGCCGAGTATCCCGAATACTGGAAGGCAACATCTCGTGTTTGCGACCTGCCGATTAGCGAGCATCAACGTCTCGTTGATGCCGACTGGAAACAATACGAGAGCTGGTTGCGAAAGTAGGAACGAATCCCGAGGGTTTGTCGACCGGACGCGCGCACGCCGGTCTGCTGGGTTTCACACCAACCGCACCGGCCCGGGATACTTCGCCACCACCGTATCTGCCGTCAGAAGTGTAATTCCTTCGACGGTTGCTTGCGCCACCAGCAAACGATCAAACGGGTCTTTGTGGATCGGCGGCAGACTGTCGATGGCGACGACGTGATCGCTAACGATCGGCAGCTCGCTGTACCCGTTGTCGAGTAAGCCGCGGCGTAGGAGCCGCGGGTCGGCTCGAAAATCAGTCCGGCCCAGTCCACGCTTGATCGCAACTTCCCAGATGCTGGCCGTACTGAAAAAAAGCTCATTCGCAGGATTGTCGATCAATTTCACGGCAGCAGCGGAGAGCCGATTCGGCTGGCCGGCAGCCCATAGCAGCAGGTGAGTATCAAGCAGGAACTTCATTTGCCGCCCGAAAATAGATCCTCAATCTCTGTTTCGCCCATTCGGTCGAAATCGTCTGGCACAGAGATCTGTCCTGCCATAAAGTCGAGCCGCTTGATCTGATTGCCCTCGGGAGCACTCAGGGCTGTAACCTTCACCATCGGCTTCCCGGCCTTTGCAATTACAAAAGGTTCTCCCTTGGAGGCTTCGTCCACCAGCCTCGAGAGCTGCGTTTTGGCGTCATGAATGTTTATGGTTTTCATAGACTAAACTCAGTTAGTCTAGTCTAAGCGGAATGCAACCGAAATGCAAGCTGTAGCTGAGGTTACCGTCCGTACGCCGCGCTTGCCGCCATCGGTTTGCGATGCATGGTGTAGCCGTCGTAAGTTTCCTGGCGGAAATTCAGGTTTGGCGTGCACAGCTTCTCCGTCTGGCTTAAGAATAGATAGCCACCCGGTTCGAGATAGAGGTGCAATCGCTCCATCAATGCCACTCGCTGTGCTCGCGAGAGCTGCGGAAGCACGTCCATGCAGAAAATGCAATCAAAGCGTCCGATATAAACCGGCTTGGTCAAATTCATGGTATTGAATGTGACCAGACTGCGCAGACGTGGTTTCACAAGCAGATGTGCATTACCGTTGCTGGCCCCGTTACCATTCGATGAGTTGATTGCCTCCGGTGTCTGCCCATTGCCGTTCCCGTTCGTGTTCCCAATTTTTGAGAAGCAGGCCCGAATCATGGCGGGTGGCAGCCCGGTGAGGGCCGATTGCGGATAAAGCCCACGCTCCGCAACCTGGATCGCCGACGGCAGCATGTCACTCCCTACAATGTGAATCGACCACTCCCTGGCGTGTCCATTGGAGGGTTCCACAATGCCGCCGTTCCGGATTGATGACTTGGCGTCCTTACTACCGTTCCCGTTCGTAGTGCTGGCGTTCCCATTCGGCATGGCTTCGCACAAGGCCATGGCAATCGAGTAGGGTTCTTCTCCGGTTCCACACCCGGCACTCCATATACGCAAAGTGCAGGCAGCATCATCGGCTTTGCGGGAATACAGTTGCGGCATCACGTAGTTCGCCAGTGCATTCATCGCCCCGGGATGCCGAAAGAAACCGGTCTTCACATTCATGACGCCGTCGAGAAAGCCGGCGAGAGTTGCAGGATCGATTTCCGGCGCACGCAACCGATCGAGCAGGGCAGCGGGTGATTCGAGGTCGTGCCTCTCCATGTACTCGGCCACATGGGCCGCGAGCGCGCTGTTCGGACAGTCGAGCAGCACCCCGGTCTGCCGCTCGACCAGCAAGCGCAGCTCAGAGAGTTCGTGCTCGAGAATGGTGACGCCTGCAATCAATCGATGCATACAATTCTTCCCCGCAGGGCAAGCAAGTTGTCCGCCGCGTTCCGACGGTGTCGTTCGAGGGGAGGTCGAACTGTCATCTTCGTTTCTCTAAGCACCAGCCGATGAGGCGGCGTACGACGTGTATGAATCCTGTACCGCCTGTTGCGCAACCACGTTCATTTCTTTCTCGAGCGATGAGAACCGCTGCATGATTTCGTGGATCCGCAGCGTCATATTCCGTATCGTCTCAATCTGCGCCCGTGTTTGTGCCGAGAGGCTGCCGGGTTCGAGCAAAAGGAGATCGGAATTCCCCAGCACCGAAGTCAGCGCGTTGTTCATGTTGTGCCGCATCTCCAGCATGTAGCGGCCAAGTGTTGCCTGCCGCTCAAGCCTTGCACAGGAAAGTTCGGCCATCCGTGCTCGGGACTCGGCCCGCGAACGGTGCACGGCCTCCGCTGCCGCCAGCACCAGCGTCTCGAGCCAATGCTCGCTAGCCCGTAGAATCGAAACCCGCGGCCAGCGATCACGCACAATCTGGGCAGTTGCAGAATCCTGACAAACACAAAAAACCGGCTGTCCGGTCGAGTGCAGCGGCTCCAGTACTACTGACAACAGGTCCCGCCGTAAATGCCCGACGATCGCGATGTCGAAGACGTCTACCGCAAACCGAGGCCAGAGTTCTCCGCTGAGCAGAGTGAACGTCGGAACGTTCCGCTCCATCTGCCAGCGCGCCGTAATCCGCCGGGAGAACTCGGCTTCATCCGAGATGATCAGTACTGTCGGTGTTTGCACCAAAATTCCTCTTTTAACTACTTCTTTTTCGGCTGCGATGCCGAATCCGCATCCCACGCCGGCGCACCTGATACCTCAAATTCAGGAGCCATGTCGGCGTTCGCAGCGGCAGCTTTATGCAACGGCTTGGCTGCTGGAGCATGCATAACGGGTTTTGCCAGAGGCTTTCCGGCTGTTGAAGCTACGGCCGCTTTCGTCAGAGCGGGTTTCGCAGCAGAGACTGTCGCTTTCGCAGGTGCAACTGCGGGTTTTGCTGGAACAACCGCTTTGGCCGTCGGAGCGGGCTTCGCGGCTGGCACCGCAGGCTTGGCTGCAGGAGCCTTCGGACTGACAGCCTTTCCCCTGGGATCCGTCTCATTCGCTTTTCCGCGTCCAAGAGCGTGCTCCACCGACGCGCGCAAATCTACCAGCATGCGCAGCGGCGATCCGGATGAGTATTCCGCCTGGAACATCACTTTCCACGATTGGCAAATCATGCGGAGCCGGATGATCGGTTCCTGCGCCGAGAATTGCGCGCGCCGACAGTCGATCGTGGTGACCCCCTTATCTTCAAGCTCCGTCAGGCCATCGAGGATCAGATTGAGATCCCCCAGCATCAGGCGGAAAAATGCCCGCCGCATGAGATAGCCAAAGCGAGTGAATGCAACCAGCGCGATTGGAATATAAAAGAGTTCGCCCGCAAGACCCTTTGCCTTGCGCCCTTGTTCGAGGACGCCCCCATGCAGCAACTCGTCGAGTGACTTGCACTTTCGCGCTGCTTCCAAAACTCGATCCAGCGAATTGAGCCATACAGGAGGTTTGAGGTCGACTTGCCCAACCACCGACTCCATCACCTGCGCCACGTACGCCAGGTCCACCTCGTTGTCGTTCACACCTACCGGCGCGATCTGGCTGAAGTACTGCACCAGCAGGAAGTCGATCTTGTCCCGGATAATGTCGTTCTTGGTTGGTTTGGCCAGGAAGTGCTGGATCAGATCGGCAACGCCATCCTGACCGACCACGGAAGTCGTCTGCAGGAATTGCCGCAACTGATGCACCTGAATTGCGCTATCCATCTGCTCGAGCCACTGATTCGCCTGTTCGACCGTCTCTTTGCCGGGTGTATCGACTCCGGCCTCCAGATCGGGGCAGGCCTTCACGTCAATGGCGAACTCGCGCCCCAGTTCAAAATAGATGGGATAAAGCTTGCGGGCTAAACTCCACTGCGTTGCCAGATCTTGCACGGGTGTGGAAGGAGTCATGATTTCACGATCCAGTTGGGCACGTCGCGCCGGAAGCGCGCGGCCACGAGAGTCTTGCCAGGTTGATACTGCACAGCCACCACCGAAACTTCTTCGTCGAGCGATCCATCGGAGTTGCGCAACTTGAGAACATCGGCAAATTCCAGGGGAGTCTTCGAGGCGAACAGAACCTCCCGCGGCGTCCCGAACTCGATCACCGTACTTTCGCTGAAATCTGCGAACTGTCCCGCTTCAACCAGCCGGGCCAGTTGGATAGGCACGCGCACCGGAGTGGCATCGGGAAAGAAGCGCGCCAGTCCAGCGACAGGACTGTCGATCTGCCCGTACCGCGCCGTGGCTGTAGCCTGGTGCGCCAAAACGATAAAAAGCTCCTAATCGAAAACAGCACGGGTCGGTGCCCGCTAGATCTCGGCGACGGATCTTCTGCGCCGCGATGAAAGGCGGTCGGGCTCCCCCTCTTCCTGGTTTGGAAGAGCTTTGGGGAGCCGGAATCCGCGGTTCACACGGAAGTGGAGCAACAGGAGAACCATCACGAAGAACGAAAGGGCTAGTACTGGCGTGAACGCGTTTTCAGAGGGTTAGATAAGAAAGTCGAAAGTAGATGCTTACGCTGTGGTGCCGATCGTCTCAGCCTGAGACGCGAATCTCATCCACTGCGCGAAAACTCGGAGAACTTCCGGTTTCGAAACGTAAATCGCGTGATACATAAGCAGCCGTTACTAGCGTTATTCCTGCGGGCTTGAAATCACGGCGTCGGTTCGCCGCTGGTTTCATACTGTTCCCGAAAGGAGATTGATATGGCTGACTGTGAGAAACTCGGGACTTGCCCATTTTTCGCCAGCCGTATGTCCAACATGCCTAGTGTTGCCGAGCTGCTGAAGCAATCGTATTGCCTCGGGGACAAGACACTATGCGCCAGATATCAGGTGGCATCGGCGGGCTTCGCCGTTCCTCCTGACCTTTTGCCGCAGGACAACGAAAGGGCCCGTGAGATTATGCGCCATTGGCCGTCTTAGAAAAGGGAGTGCGCTTGGTTACTTACACGGGCACACTGTAATCAACGTGCCCGGAAGCAGGGTCTTTTTTGAAGCACCTTACTGTAATGCGTGGCTGGACAGGGCTCCCGCGCTTATGTTGTAGCGTTTTAGCTTGCGATAGAGCGTGGCGCGGCTGATGCCAAGCATGCGTCCAGCAAGTGCTTTGTCTCCTTTCACCTGCTCAAAGACGCGTTGGATGGTCGCCCGCTCGATATCTTCTAAGTCGGTGCTCGAGAGCGGTACCCGCATCGGTTCCGACATTTCACTCTCAACCGCCAAATCCGGATCCAGCACCGTGCTCTTGGTAGACGCTTGAAGCACCGGGAAAGAAGGACTATCGGCTCCCGACGCGATGGCAGGCGGCAGGTCTCCCAGGTCAATGATTCTCCCGTTGCCAAGCGCGACTGCCCGCTCCACGCAGTTTTCCAACTCTCGAACATTTCCGGGCCACTCGTACTGCATCAATGCCTTCATCGCAGCGCTGGCAACGTGCATCTCCGCGCCGGGCGCATAGCGCTCGAGAAACCAGTGCACGAGTAAGGGAATGTCACTGCGCCGTTCGCGCAGTGAAGGTACAAAGAGAGTGACCACATTCAGGCGGAAATAAAGGTCCTTGCGGAACGTCCCGTTCTTGTACGCCGCCTCCAGATCGCGGTTGGTCGCAGCAATGACTCGGACATCTACTTTGACCCGTTGATTGCTTCCGACCGGGCGCACTTCTTTCTCCTGCAGCACGCGCAATAGCTTCGCCTGCAATTCCAGCGGTAACTCCCCGACCTCGTCCAGAAAGATCGTGCCGCCATCCGCCGCCTGGAATAGCCCCTGTTTCGATTTCAATGCGCCGGTAAAAGCGCCCTTTTCATAGCCGAACAATTCGCTTTCAATCAGCGTCGGTACAAGCGATCCGCAATCAACCGCGACGAAAGGACGGCTGGCGAAGGCCCCGCGGAAATGCATCGCGCGCGCCACCAACTCCTTGCCGGTTCCGCTCTCGCCATAGATCAACACAGGAGTGCGCGTGTCCTTCAGCCGAGCCACCATCCGTAAGACTTCCTGGATTCGCGTGGACGATCCAACAATTCCGTGCACCGCGGTTTCAGAGTCCGTACGCTGACGCAGAAACTCGTTCTCTTCGACAAGGCGAACTTTCTCTGCCATCCGTCGCAAGAACAGCCGCAACTCTTCCAGAGGCGAAAAAGGCTTCGTAATGTAGTCGTATGCTCCCAGCTTCATGGCCTGGACGGCCGTTTCGATCGAGCCATGTCCAGTCATAAGCGCGATCTCGGTCCGGGGAAGAAGCTTCTTCACCTTCTCCAGGAACTCAAGGCCGGACATGTGCGGCATGACCATGTCAGTCAAAATCATGTGCACGGACTGCTCTTCGAGCAGCGCCAATGCCGACTCGCCGCTCTCTGCCTCCAGACACACGAAGCCGAGAGCTTCGCCGACCGTGCAGCATAGCTTGCGGATGGTCTGCTCGTCATCGACTACCAGCAGACGGATGCGGAGATCTTCTTTGCTTGCGTTATTCACTCGGCCTTCCCAAACGTCCTGGCGACGACGTCAATGAATTGCTGCACCCGAAAAGGTTTTTCTACACACGGAGCCCCGGTTTCCCGCAAAGTTGCCACCGTTTCCTCGTTCGCAATATCGCCGGTGATGAATACCACCCGGCTCGCCAAATCGGGACGATGTTTGACGATCCAGGCGTGTACCTGCCCGCCATCGACACCGCCAGGAGTTCGCATGTCCGAGACGATCCCGACGAATGAGCCGTTCTCGAGCAGCCGCAAGGCTTCCACTCCCGACTCGCAACACACGACGGGATAGCCGCTGCGCTCCAGCGCGGCTTGCACGTACGCCATCACCGCAGGTTCATCCTCAATCAGCAGGACCGGTAGACAGTCAGGTTTCAGCGCTGGCATGCTCATGGTTGTTTTACCCCTGCCGCCACGCCCATCGAAGCGGCGTGCAGCGCACCGGGCAAGCGGACGATAAATGTCGCCCCTTTACCCCCGATATTGTTGTGGCAGAGAATCTCTCCGCCATGTTCTTTCACGATTCCGTAGCAGATGCTTAGGCCGAGCCCCGTGCCCTTGCCGACCTCTTTTGTGGTGAAGAAAGGATCGAAAATTCTATCCGGATGCGAGATTCCGTTTCCGTTGTCCGAGAATGAAACTTCCACCCCATCTCCGGATTTCGTGGACATGATCTCGATCCGCGCGGGACGTCCCACTTCCCGGACGGCGTCGTAGGCGTTGTTCAGAATGTTGAGGAATACCTGTTGAAGTTGATGTGCATCACCCACAACTTCGGGCAGTCCTTCGTCGAGGTGCTCTACCACTTCGACGCCGTGGCTATTGAAGTCGTAGGAGCGCAATTGAATCGTGCGCCTGAGAATGGCATTCAGTTGCACAGGGTTACGCTGCGGGGGCATCTGCCGCGCAAAGCTCAATAGGTTTTGAACGATCTGCTTGGTCCGCTGCGCCTCTTGCAGTATGACGCGCAAATCCTTGCGCGCTCCTTCCGGCAACTCCGGATTTTCCATCAGCAGATCGGCAAAACCGAGAATCGCCGTCAAGGGATTGTTCACCTCGTGCGCCACTCCCGAAACCAGTTGTCCGACCGCAGCCATCTTTTCCGCATGGACCAGTTTGTCGCGCAGCACAGCACTATCCGTAATGTCCGTCAGCACTGCGACAATGCTCGTGACCGCTCCGCTCTCGTCGCGCATGGGACTGAGATTCGCGGAGAGTTTTCCGATTGCTCCATTGCGGCGAACGATTTCGAGTTCGAGATTGTCAACTTGTTGCCCGCCCAGAGTGCTCCGCACCGCATCCGATAGAGGTTCGGTGAATCCCGGGGCCGCAAGTTCGAGGAGTGGACGTCCCAACAACTCTCCCTGCTCAAAGCCGGCGTCATACCATCGACGATTCGCATAACTAATA
The DNA here is from genome assembly GCA_035946775.1 of Candidatus Sulfotelmatobacter sp. Lineage (GTDB taxonomy): Bacteria > Acidobacteriota > Terriglobia > Terriglobales > Acidobacteriaceae > Sulfotelmatobacter. The sequence continues at coordinate 10,622 of DASYZA010000291.1, forward strand.
AGACCGGCTGTGTCAGCGACCAAAATCAGACTTTGCGTGTTGTTGAGAATTTTTCCCGAAAAATCACGCTCCCGGTGCAACTCCGACTGATACGTGCGCAGACCAGTCACATCAAGCATCAGTCCCCGGATCTGCAATAAACGCCCGGTGCTGTCGTACAGACCAAATGCATTAATCAGCACGTGGATCGGGGACCCGTCTTTGCGGCGGAGCGTCGCCTCGAAGTTCCTGAGATGCCCTTGCTCTTCCATGAGGCGCGCATGCCGTTCGCGCTGTTCCGGACTCAGATAAAGCTGGGTGGGGATATCGATCTGCAGCAACTCTTCTCGACTCGAATACCCGAGCATGCGCACCATGGCATCATTTACTTCCACAAATCGCCCGCCCGGCGTGCTGAAGAAGAGTCCTTCCTGGATGTTGTCAAACAGTTCGCGATAACGGCGCTCGGCCTCGCTTCGATCAGAAATATCCTTGAAGACATGAATGGTCTGCAGGCCCTCGCCAGATGCACTGTGGACACGCGACGTCGAAACCAGATAGATCCTGTCAAACACCGGATGCGCGAACTCACCCAATTCGTCGCTCATCGACCGGCAAAACGGGCAGGAGTACGGGTTTGAATCGCTGGCCAGCGCCATCAGCGCGCGCATGTTGATTCCGATCAGTTCCGCTGGCGCAACCCCGATCATCGACGCCAGCGACCGGTTGACCCGCAGCACCTTGTCGGACTGATCGTGAACCACGATGAAATCACTGATCGCATCGAAAATTTCGGTCCAGTGACGGTTAGACTGCTCGATTTTCGTGAATAGCCGAGCATTCTCCAGAGCCATCGCGGCATGTCCGGCCATCGTCTCAAGAAAGTCACGGTCTTCGTGAGACATTGGAGTGGAACTCTCGGATAAGCAGAGAATGCCCGCGACTTCACCATTCGATCCAGCAAGCCGCATCAAAGTGCAGCCGGACCACTGCAAGGCCGACGCCACTTCTTTGCCAAGCATCTTCTCAGCCGGCGCAGACAGCACATTGCCTGCATTCTCTTCGATGAATTCGGTCAATGCAGTTGCTAGACTGCGCTCGAGATCATGATCAAGAAGCGGACCGGCAATTCGCGCCCTTTCGGGTTCGGACTCGGTCCCGGCAGGAGTGACGGCCAAAGCGGCGTTCTCCGCAGTTTCGGGTTGAGCACGCTCTATCTCAGACCGTTTCAATGCAAGGCGCCGCTGATGCAACGCCACGACCTGCCATGTGCCTTCCTGCTGAATCGCAAGCAATCCGGCGCGTGCACCCGTCAGTTCAGCCGTTCGGCAAACGAATCGCCTTGCAAACTCCGGCAGACGCAGCGCACCATCGATTTCGCGCGCGAGCTCGATCAAAGCCTCCGCGCGCTTGCGATGCTGCTCTGACGAATGCAGGTTCCGGGCGACTTCCAACATCACCGCTGCCTGGTTCGACAGCGCCCGAGCCCTGCGAATGTCTTCCTGCGAGATCCCCGTCCCGTCCAACCGGTCCAGCAGCCCGAACATCCCCAGCAGTTTTCCGCTGGATCCAAGCAACGGAGCAGCCAGAAACTGATGCACTTTGTACTGGTTGATCGCTTCAAGGTTCGCGCCTGGGGTCCGGCTGGCTTCGTCCGTCCAGAACACCTCCTTGGCGCGAAGGGCCTTGGTGGCGACGCCTTCCGGAAACAAATTGTCGACTCGGCTCGGCTCGCCCCGTTCTACCCCATATCTCACCTGAAAATGATCATCTTCCAAAAGCGCGATGAAGCACCGTCCAAATCCAAGAAAGCCCGACGCGCGCAGCACGAAGGTCTGCAAAAAGTGATCGAGATCGTTGCTGGAGTTGAGCTCGGACGAGATCTCAAGCAGTTGATGAAGTTCCTGTGCCTGAGCGTGTGCAGTAGCGTGCAGTTCGGCGTGTGCGACAGCTACGGCTCCGAAGCCCGCGATGGCCGCTACCAGCGCTCGTTCTTCGGCTGTGAAAATTCCATCGTGGCGCGGATAGATGAGGATCGCTCCCTGCGTCCTTGCGGTACGGAAGGGAGCCGCGATCAGCATGCCCGGAGAAACCAGATTCCCCAGCGAGTGAACATCTGCCCCGATCGAGAGCGTCAAAGGCTCTCCTGCCGAGACGGCACGTTGCGCCAGATCCGCTGCAAACCGCAGAGTTTGCCGGTCGTGCCGCGCCCGTGCCGCCGTAGCCAGTTGCGGAGTTTCCGCAGAAACCGCCTTCAGTTCGAACGGACCTTCGCGACGCAGCAGAATACAGACCAGCCGAGTCCTCAGCAGAAGTCGTAATCGGTCCGCAAGGGCCTCAATGACTGCTCCCAGATCCGGAGTGCCGTGCAGGGCTTGGGCAACATCTGCGAGAATCTCAGCCCGGCGATGTTCTTCCCGAGAAACCTGGCTTAATCTGGCCGCTTCCAGCAAACTTCCCAATTGGCCAGCCAGAATCGTCGCTTTTGCAGCGGAATCTTCATTGAAGAACTCAGAGTTCGAGTCATGCAGGAAGGTGATGGCTCCAATGACTTCATTTGAAACCACAAGAGGAGCAGCCATCAGCGAGTGGGCGTCGTACTCGCGCGCAGCAGGAAGTGACACAGATTCGACGTGATTGGCAAAAATTGTCCTGCGCTGGCGTACCGCATCAACCGTGACCGTGCTCTGGTCCGCACGCAAGCACTTGCCGGCAAACGCCTCTGCCATCTTTCCACTGGCTTTTTCGCCGATCACTTCATCGCTTCCGTGGGAACGCCAGAAATACACTCCTGAGACTTGGAAGAATTCTCGCGTAATCCGGCAGAACAACTCGATGAGTGTGCTGGGAGCGGCCCCGTCGGCGGCTTTCGTCGCAATGCTCAGCAGCACTTGTTGAAATTCTTCGTCCGTCCCACGGTTGAGACTGCCTTCCGGGGGGACGTAAGGGACCCCTACTTGAGCTCCAATCCCTGCACCGATCGCTGAGGAATAGTTCTGTTGATTCACAAGTGCTTGAATCTAATTGGGAAACTATCTTTCATCTCATTTTGAGTCAAGGGAATTGGGAGAGGAGGTGCCTTTGTGTGAAATCCCGAGACTCCTGGTGAGATTTCGTCTCACCCTGAGAAACAGTAATCCCGTTTTGCCGAATGAGACAGCGCTAATTCGAAGAACTGCTCTTTGCCTCGCTTTGAGACAGCATTAAGTCCGCAACGCTCAGCTAGTTAGCTCCCATTACTTTGGTTTTCTCAGGAAGGTTCCGGTGGCCCCGCCGTTGCACGCTTAGGCTTGCGCAGGTTTTGTAATCAGGAGGATTTGTGTCTCGAAGAATTGCGGCAATGTTGCTGGCCACAATCTCGATTTTCGCAACGTCGGTTCCTTGCAGGCTCGGGGCCCAGACATCACAAAACGACGAACTCATTCGGCGGGCCAAGACCAAAGTGCAGCCCTCTTACCCGGAGCTAGCGAAGAAAATGCAGATCTCCGGAACGGTGAAGATTCAGGTGACGGTCGCACCGAATGGAACGGTGAAAGAAGCGCGCGTACTCGGGGGACATCCGGTCCTGGTGACTTCGGCTCTGGATGCCGCGAAGAAGTGGCGTTTCGAACCCGCGGCTGCCGAGAGCACGGGTGTAATCGACTTCAAGTTTGAACCGCAGTAATCCGCTTTCCTGCGGAGGAGACAGGCATGACTATCGGCAAGAAGTTGTATGTCAATTTCGGCATCATCCTCACCATGGTTCTGGTGCTGTTCCTGGTGAACTGGTCGGCCGTGCAGCGCGAGCACGCGGCCAAGAAGGCGGCGCAGGAGTCTTTGGATCTCGCTGATGCCACCAACTCCGTTCGCTTCCAGATGATGCAAAACCGGCTCTATCTGAGCAACTACTTGCTAAGCGGCGATACACGAGAAGTGGACCGCATGAACGAGGGCCTGCGCACCCTGAACGACAAACTCGAACTGGGCAAGAGCTTGGCCAACTCCGACCAGGTCAAGACCTCGCTCAGCAAGGTGCAGCAACTCGAGCAGTCGTGGGGCAAGGAGTTCGCCCAGCCTCTCATCGAGAAACGTAAGGACGTCGACTCCGGGAACGCGACCGTTGCCGAACTGCAAATCTATTACCTGCAGAAAGATGCTTCCTCCTGGGTCAAGAATTCCACGGACTCACTCGACATCGCCGATGGCGAAAACCGCAAGGTCGTCGAGGAAAAACGCAAGTCTGACGAGACAGCCGCAACTTTCACCATCATCGTCTCCCTGATTTCCACGTTGCTGGCCCTCACACTCGGCGGCGTAATCGCCTTCCGCACCGCCAAGTCGATTACTGAACCCTTGACCAACTTGATGAATGTGGCCCGAGCCATCGGAAATACCGGAGATCTGGAACACAATATCGATCTCGGCCGCGATGACGAAATCGGTGAACTGGCGCGCACCTTCCACAAGATGGTCACCTACTTGAAGGAGATGGCATCGGTTTCCGAGGCCATCGCGGGCGGCGATCTGACTCTGGAAGTCAAGCCCCGCTCCAACCACGACACTCTCGGCAATGCCTTCGCCCGAATGGTCGAAGGACTCGCCGGACTGGTCCGCAGTGTGCGCGATGCCTCGTCTCAGGTTGCCAGCGCCTCCAACCAGGTTGCGGGAGCCTCTGACGATTCCGCCAAGATCGGTCTGCAAGCGTCTTCCGCCATCGACGAAGTCACCAGCACCATGCACGAGATGAGCGTCAACGTACAGAACATGGTGAAGAGCACCCAAGTGCAAGCGTCAAGCGTGAGCGAGACTTCGGCCTCCATCGATCAGATGGTCGCATCGATTCAGCGCGTCGCCGACACGGCAAAAGTGCTGCTCGACATCTCCAACCGTTCGCGGGAAGAAGTTCACAACGGCATCGGCACGATGGAAAAGGCGACCGACGGCCTGAACCGCATCAACACCACCATCAATTCTTCGGGCGAAATTATCGGGGCTCTGGGGCAGCGCGCCGACGATATCGGCAAAATCATCGAAGTCATCGACGATCTTGCCGAGCAGACCAACCTGCTAGCGCTGAACGCCGCGATCGAGGCGGCACGAGCCGGTGAGCACGGACTCGGCTTCGCTGTGGTCGCCGATGAAGTCCGGAAACTGGCAGAGAAGTCCGCGCAGTCCACCAAGGAGATCTCCGAACTCATCCAGAGCATTCAGAAAGAAGCGCGCAAGGCCGTCGAAAACATGGATCGCTCCACTTCCATCGTGAACGAAGGTCTGGCGCTCGGTTCTGAGCTGAACTCCGCGCTCAAGAAGATTTCGAACGTGGTCACCGAGGTATACAAGTTCGCCCAGGAAATCGGGGCGGCGACCAACGAGCAGTCGCACGGTTCATCTCAGATCGCCCGCGCGACCACTCGCCTGAACGAAATCACGCATGAAATCAACTCCGCTGTCGAAGAACAGGCGTCCGGCGCCCAGGCAGTTGTGAAAGCCATGGAGCGGATGCGCGAGCTCGTGCAACAATCCACCTCGAGTTCTACCGAACTGGCGGCTTCGTCCGAGCAGATGTCGAAGATGTCTCGCAGCTTGCTGGAGTTCATCGACCGCTTCTCGCTTGGGGAAGCTGCACGAATGTCCGGCGCGGACGTTTCGGGTCGTGGCGCCAAACGCGCCGCTGCCGGAGCACAGTTCTAGCCGCTGTCCCAGGAGCCTGACTTATGAGCCGCGAACTTCACATCGTCGGTTTTCAGGTGGGACGCGAGACCTACGGCGTTCCCATCACCTCTCTGCACGAAATCGTGCGGGTGCCGGAAATTACCGCCGTGCCGGATGCCCCCGACTATCTTGAGGGCGTCATCAACCTGCGCGGCAAGATCGTATCCGTCATGGATCTTCGCAAACGTTTTGGAGAAAAGAATGCGACGGTGAAAAAGCACAACCGCATTCTCGTCGTCGAGCACTCGAAACGTCTGGCTGGCCTCATCGTCGACTCCGCCTCCGAAGTGTTGAAGATCCCTGCGGACGCCGTCGAAGCTCCGCCTGCTGTATTTCAGGAGGGCGGACTGAATTGTGTTACGGGTTTAGGAAAAGTCGGGGGGCGCCTTGTTGTCTTGCTCGATATGAACAAGTTGTTGGCGCCGACGGCACAGGAAGGGAACGCCGAGTCCGGGGAGAAGAAGCCTGCAGCAAAGCCGGAAGCGCGCGGAGCAAAAGCAGGCAGTTAGGGATTAGGGCCCAGGAATTCGTCGAAACGGGACAGGCATTGAAACTTTGAAATCCTGAAACTTTGAAACTTTCATTATGAGCACATCCGGAGCTGCACCAGCTCCCATATTGACCGATGCGGAACTGAAGCTGCTGCAGGCACTCATCTACCAGGAGTGCGGCATGCACTTTGACGAGCGCCGCACTCATTTTCTGCAGGACCGCCTGCTGCGGCGCCTCAGAGAGTGCCGGGCCGATTCCTTCTATGCCTATTACCGGCTCCTCATCAGCCACGAAGGCAAGGACGAACTCGCCCGCCTGCTCGAAAATCTTACCGTCAACGAAACCAGTTTCTTTCGCCATAAAGCTCAACTCGATCTTTTTCAGAAGACTGTCCTCGAGGAGTTGCTGAAGTACAAGAGCGCACGCCGCGAATATTCTGTCCGTATATGGAGTGCCGGGTGCTCCACCGGGCAGGAGCCATACACCCTTGCCATGCTGGTGACCGACGCGCTCGCTTACTACTACCTGCGGAATCCGCTTCCGTTGGAAATGCCGTTGCCCAAGCCGCTGATTCCTCCGCCGTGGCGGGTGGAAATCCTCGCCAGCGATATCAGTTATTCCGTGTTGCGGCATGGGCAGGAAGGAATCTATAGCGAGCACCAGATGTCAATGGTCGACTACGGCTATCGTCTGCGCTATTTCGATAAAGTCGCAGAACGGTATGCCATGAAGAAAGCGCTGAAGGAATTGGTGCACTTCGACTTTCACAACTTGAAGACCGAGTATCTGCCGCAGCGCAACGATGTGATCTTCTGCCGAAACGTAATGATGTACTTCGACGAAGCCGAGCAGAAGCGGCTGATCGAAAAGTTCTACCGCTGCTTGAATCCGAACGGATATCTCTTCGTCGGGCATGCCGAAAGCCTGCTTGGACTCACCAAGAAATTCCAAATGGTGCACAAGGACAGCGGGACGGCCTACCAGCGGCTTGAAGTGAGGAACGAATGACGCATTCCCCCGATGAGCGCGGCGCTGAATTGCGCGAACTTTTCTTTGAGACCTCGCAGGAACTCCTGCAGGCGCTCAACGATGAGGCGCTGAAGCTCGAAAAAAATCCCGAAGACGAGGAGATCGTCCGCTCCATCCGTCGAACCGTGCATACGCTTAAAGGTGACTCTGCGGCCTGTGGCTTGCGCGAATTGAGCGAACTCGCTCACCAGTTCGAAGACGCGCTTTCTCTTGAAGGGTTGCATTCGCACGCGGCAGTTGCCGAAATTGCATTCGCTACCGCCGATATTTTCACCGAAATGATCGCGGCCTACCGCAAGAACGGGAAGCTGCCTGCCACGAAGACTCTGAGCAAGAAAATTCAGGAACTCACCGCCGCACCAAAGAACGGAAAAAGCGCAAAGAAATCCAGCTCTAACGCCGCAAGCCAAACTGCAAAGAGGGGCATCAAGACGAAGACTCCCAAGGCGCAGAGCAGCAAAAGTGAACCGCCATCCAGAACTGCTGCCAGCAAAGCATCGGGCAAAACGGCCGCGCAATGGACAGAGTACGAACGGCTCGCTATGTCAAAGGCGCAGGCCGCAGGCCAGGATGTTCTTCACGTCACCGCCAAAATCGATCCCCACTGTGCCATGCCGATCGCCGGCCGCCAGTTGGTGCAGAACGCCATCGGCACCATGGGGCCGATCATTGCCGTACGCCCAGATGCAAAATCCCCCGCGGCAGCGAAATTCATCGAGTTTGTGCTTGCGACCGTGCAAACGCCGGATCAGATCGAGGCGAAATGCAAGATACCGACGATCATCGAGGAAGTCAGCGTCGACGTGCTGCTCAAGGCCAGCACTGCCCCGCAACCGGTTGTGCTGCCTTCCGAGGAAGCTTCCATTGACGATCCATCAGCTGCCGACGCTTCCACATCTGCACCCGCGCCGACCTCAGTCGCGGCAGCAAACGTTACCGCCATGCAGGAAAGTCTTCTGCGCGTCGACGCTGGACGCATTGACAACGTCCTGAATCTGGTCGGCGAATTGATCATTGGCAAGTCGATGCTGCAGCAGGCCATGAATGAATTTGCCAAGCGTTATCCCAAAGAGTTGCTGCGTGGCAAGTTTGCCGACGCCATGGCATTCCAGGCGCGCGTGCTCAATGATCTGCAGCGCTCGGTGATGAAGATCCGGATGGTACCGGTGGACCAATTGTTCCGCCGTTTTCCGCGCATGGTGCGGGATGTTGCCCGCCAGTGCGGACGCGAAGTAGAACTGGTCGTCAGCGGCCAGGATACCGACCTTGACAAAGGCATTATGGACGCCATTGCCGAGCCACTGACGCATCTCGTGCGGAACGCGATCAGCCACGGCATCGAACCTGCAGAAGAGCGCCGCAAGCTGGGCAAACCGGCGCCGGGCCTCGTGAAGCTCAACGCCTATCATCAAGGCAACCAGGTCATCGTGGAAGTCACCGATGACGGCCGTGGCATCGATGCAAAAAGGATTCGCGCCAAAGCAATCGAGATGGGACTGGCGACTCCGGAAGAATCTGCGAAGATGAGCGAGCAGGAGTCTCTCAACTTTATTTTTCGGCCAGGTTTCTCCACAGCCGAGCAGGTCACAGAAGTTTCCGGCCGGGGCGTTGGCATGGACGTCGTCCAAAGCGTTCTCCACCGTCTCAAGGCCAGCGTTAGTCTCGAAACCCGGTTGGGCGAAGGAACCACCTTCCGCCTCAAGCTGCCGCTTACCCTCGCCATTATCAAGGCGCTGTTGTTCTGGGTCGAGCAGCGGCTCTATGCGATACCGCTGAACGCTGTCCTCGAAATCGCGCGCACGCAGGAAGCCGAAGTTCATCAGGTCGACAACTACGAAGTCCTGCAGCTCCGGAATCAGGTGCTGCCGCTGCTTCGTCTCGGCCGTCCGGCTACCGATGGGGATCGCAAATCCAAGCTCTTCGTGCTCGTGATTACCGTGGCAGAGAGGAAGTACGGTTTGATTGTCGACTCCCTGGAAGGAGAAGAGGAACTGGTCATCAAAGCCTTGGATGACCAGACATTCGCCACGGATCTGGTTTCCGGCGCCTCGATCCTTGGAGACGGCCGCGTCGTCCTCATCCTGAATCTGCCTGCCGTCGTGGACCACGTTGCCCGATCGCGCCCGCAGGAAATGGGACACTCGAGTTCGGGCTTGTTGTTGACGCACACCGACCGTATGCGGCTGTCTGCGACTTCAGGCGTGGGGGGGCAGGCATGATCAAGAAAGTCCGCGTCCTGGTCGTCGACGATTCGGCACTCATGCGCAAGCTGATCCCCCAGATGCTTTCCGGTGACGAATCCATCGAAGTCGTCGGTACGGCGATGGATGGTTCCTTCTGTCTAAAAAAGATCGAAGAGCTGAGCCCGAATGTTGTGACCCTCGATCTGGAAATGCCCGGTATGAATGGCATCGACACGCTGAAAGAAATCATGCGCCGTCAGCCCGTCCCCGTCATCGTGTTCAGTTCGCACAGCATCGAGGGAGCCAGCGTCACGATGAAAGCCCTCGGCCTTGGAGCTTTCGACTTCGTGACGAAGCCCAAAGATGCCTCGGCCCACATGGCTGAGACGGCGCGCGAATTGATCGCCAAAGTCAAGGCGGCCGCCGACTGTAAGCTGAAGCCGCGCATTTTGGCCGGAGCGCAGCCGAAACCTGAAAAACTTGCTGCACCCGCTGTCAGTCCGAACAAGGTCGTCGGGATTGGTGTCTCCACCGGAGGCCCGCAGGCTCTCGAATACGTTCTCACGCAACTGCCGGCTGATTTCCCAGCAGCGATCACCGTTGTGCAGCACATGCCGGACGGCTTTACCGACATGTTCGCGAGGCGCCTGGACGAAGTCTGTCCGCTGCGCGTGAAAGAAGCCCAATCCGGCGACCTGCTGCAGGCTGGACGCGTGCTCATTTGTCCCGGCAGCCGCCACATGAAAGTCAAACGTCTTCCGCTCGGAGACATCGTAGTGCTGAACGACGAGCCTCGCGTGAATGGGCATCGTCCCAGCGTCGACGTTCTTTTGCACAGCGTCGCCGAAGAGTTCCACACCAACGGAGTCGGTGTGCTGATGACTGGGATGGGGGACGACGGTGCTGAAGGATTAGGAGCCATTAAGAAAGAGGGCGGCATGACGATCGCGCAGAGCGAAGAATCCTGCGTCGTCTATGGCATGCCCAAGGCCGCCATCGATCGTGGCTACGCCGTTCGAGTCGTCGGCCTCGATGTCATGGGATCCACGTTGCAGGCCCTTTGTGGCCGCAATTTCAACGCGAATATGGGATCTTCCGGTCGCGCGGTGCGCGCCGGAAATTGAAGATCGGCACGGAATGCCTGTGACCAGCGTGATCTGGTTACCTGCACTTGTGCATGATATGCAGTAGAAAGGGGAGGTCCGTATGGAGCAGTTTGCACCAGTGAAGCGCAGCAAAGATGGGCAACCGGTTCGTTATCTCATCGTAGATGACTCGGTGTTTGCCCGGAAGAATCTCGCCCGCATGATCGAAACGTTCGGCGGGCAGGTGGCAGCCGAAGCCGGGGACGGCCTCACTGCCATCAGCGAGTTCGAGCGCACCCATCCTGACATCGTGCTCATGGATATCACCATGCCACAGATGGAAGGCATCGAGGCCGCCGAACGGATCGTTCAACAGCACCCCGAAGCGCGCATCGTGATGGTCTCCTCCGTCGGATATCAGGAGAACATTGTGGCCGCGCTACAGCGTGGAGCCCGGCACTTCGTCCAGAAGCCCGTTAAGCCAGAAGTGCTTTACGAAGTGATTAAGTACGTCCTCGGGGAAGATGGTTCTGTAGCGAACGCCGCAGGAGCGGGAGCCTAATCAATGAAGATGGAACTGATCCAGCCTTTCATCAACGCGGCCGATGCCGTGTTGTCGCAAGGCCTGCAAGGTACGACCAAGGTCGGCAACCTCACTATGGAAGAGGAAGCCTATCGCCGGAAGGGTGTAGCTGGCATGATTGCGCTCACGGGCGATATCGAAGGCCGGATCATTCTCGATCTCGAAGCGCATACTGCGGTCCGTGTTGCCAGCCACTACGCGGGCGCCGACCTCCCCGAATCGGACGCGCTTGTGAAAGAGACTATCTTCGAACTGGCAAACCAGGTAGTAGGCAACGCCATCTCAGCGCTCAACGATCAGGGATTTCACTTCCGCGTGCATCCTCCTCTGCTGCTCACCGCGGAGCAGGGCGACAAGACCAGCGAAGACACTGAAGCACTCATGATTTGCTTCGAGACCTCCCTGGGTGATGTCTTCATGAATGTCGCACTGCGTTACAACAAGAAACGCATGGCAGATCACGCTGCCTTGGGCGCCTAGGAGATTTATCTGGCCGGAAAAGGGATTAGGGAGCATCGCGTCGCCGTGTTCTCTTACATCGTTCATCCCTCCCACTTGTGCAGCCAGGAGCTTCCGTGCGATTTTCGTCGCATTCAACCGCAGACCGCTTCTGGGCCTCGTTTCTCGCCCTGTTCCTAGCGTATTTCTTTGTCCTCGGCCCCATTCGCCAAGTCTGGAAAGATCACTGGCTGGTGAAAGACCGGCAGCAGGGCAGCGCCATGGTCGTAAAGGAGAATTGGGCCGGCCATGACGTCGTTGTTTACGAATATCGGGCGGGACAAAACGTCTACACCGGCCAGGACCGCAGAAATAGGCGAGGCCCCAAATACGCGAACGTCAGGCCCGGGGAAAAAACCGTGGTTTACTACTCAGCCTCTCATCCTTGGATTTCATCTTTCGATCCACCCGACACTGTCATGATCGACGGACTGCCTGTTGTTTTGCTCGTCTGGTTGATCGAGCTTGGTCTGGTGATTACGGTGATCAACCCTGAGAGCAAATGGGCACTAAGCTCTAAGAGCCAACAGCGAGACCTTCCCGCACAGATTGCTAAGTCTCGCCCGGATGGTGTCACCGATTTTCTCCGCCTCATAGGCACCGGGATTCTGATCGTGGTGGCGATGACCGTTATTGAGATCAGTATCAATCTGCTGTTCGGCCGTAGATGAGCTAAAAATGGTGCGGCCGCCCCTTTTTGTCCTTCGCCGTCCAAATTTGGCATCACGCGACCTAGCAAGCACGATCTTGCATGCCGGATGTTTGCAAATTCCTGCATGATTGACCCGCTCCTGCCGGCATACTAAACTCCAATTCCCCCCAAGTATTCATCCGTCACACAACGACGTAGTTTCCGCTGGGGACATTTCTCACAACAACGAACATTTTCCGGGTTTGGGTGGAGGGGCTCGCATGAAGTCGTGCAATCTGGTGTTTAGAGTGGTCGTCGCTCTGCTGTTTAGCGCATGTTTGTCGATGTACGCCGCGGCGCAGACTTACACCATTAGCGTGACGGTCACAGGGCTGAGCAGCGGCACCCTGGTGATGCACGACAATAAGGGCGACCTGCTGAATTTCACCACTAACACCATGCAGACCTTCGCCCAGAGCTACGCGAGCGGAAATCGATACACGGTAACGGTAAAGACGCAGCCAGCAGGCCAAAGTTGCAGCCTGAGCGGTAACGCGAGCGGAACCATCACCTCCAACATAACTGTGACTGCCAACTGCGTCCCTGCTTACCGCATTGCGGCCAAAGTTACCGGCCTGGTCGGAACGCTGGTCCTGCAAGACGATAAGGGCGATGCTTTAACATTCACTGCGAACGCCACCAAAACGTTCCCCAAGGCGTACGCGAGCGGTTCCCCGTACACGGTCAGCGTGCAAAGCCAGCCCGTTGGCCAGAATTGCACCCTGAGCAGCAACGCCAGCGGCACGATTACCGGCCCTGTGACAGTGACGGCCACTTGCGCGAACACAAATACGACCTACACCCTTAGCGTCAAAACCACCGGACTCTCAGGAACACTCGTCGTCCAGGACGACAAAGCCGATCAATTAACGTTCACCTCGAATATTACACAGACCTTCGCCACTTCGTATGCGAGTGGCTCCAGCTATACCGTGAGCATTGTCACGCAACCTGCCACTAAGACTTGTACGCTGAGCAGCAATGCCAGCGGCACCATCACCTCGAACACAACGGTGACCGCAACCTGCGTTTCCAACTACTCGATCAAAGTCCTCACCACCGGTTTAAGTGGGACATTAGTGGTCCAAGACAGCAAGTCCGACCAACTGACTTTCACGACAAACACCACGAAGACGTTTGCCACCAAGTATGCGAGCGGCTCCAGCTACTCGGTCAGCATCGTGGCGCAGCCTGCCGGCCAGACGTGTAGCCTAAGCAGCAACGCTAGCGGCACGATTACCGCGAACACTCAAGTGACCGCGACATGCGTTTCGAATTACACGATCAGCGTTGCCGTTACGGGGCTTACAGGAGCTTTGGTGATGCAGGACAGCAAGAACGATCAACTGACCTTCACTACAAACAATACGCAGACATTCGCATCGACGTTTGCGAGCGGCTCCAGCTACTCAGTTTCGGTCCTGACTCAGCCCAATGGCGAGACCTGCACCTTGAGCAGCAATGCCAGTGGAACGATCACCTCAAACCTCACTGTAACGGCGAGTTGCGTGAACTCCGGCAACCCAACGCTCAGCATCTCTGTCACGGGGCTTTCCGGAAGCGTGATGTTTCAGGATGATCAAGGCGATACTCTCACCTTCAACAACAACAGCACCCAGACATTCGCAAAATCGTATGCAACCGGTAGCAGCTACACCGTCTATCTCACCACTCAACCTTCCGCGCAGTCGTGCACTCCGACCTACGAGACTGGAACGATCAGCGCCAACGTCACACTTGCAGTGGCATGTGCCACAGGATCCAATCGCCAGCTAGGCACGATCAGCGGCGTCTCCACTATCACCTGTCAGGGAGCGATCAGGAACGGTGTATGCCAGCAGATGACCGTTTCCTGTCCCGGTGTGCCCGATATCCAGGCGTATGTGAAAACGAATCAGCCTACCGGAACTCCTCTCGGAACGGTCACTTATAACACCGGCACGGACGGCAACGGTTTATACGAGAGCGTCTTCACCTACGGCAGCACAGCGGTGCAGAACGTACTCGATGCAGGATTCACCACCGTTCAGATCGACTGGGGAACACCGTTCAACACCAATCAGCCCGACGGATGGGTGCTTGGCCCTGGCGGACTGATGGCGGGCGCGTGCCGTTACGCAACCGTTACGAAGTGGATCTACGACAACGTTCAACTCGACAATGCCAGCGTCCCGTACTGTGCAACCGCCAACAGCGGAGGCGCCGGAGTCCTCGCCTACGCTCTGTCGCAGTATCATTCCAGCGACATTCTCTCCATGGCAGAAGTGACCAGCGGACCGCCGACTGGACGCCTCGACTGGGGCTGCGGATGCCAGCAGGGCAAACTTGCCGTGCAGTGCGGATCCAGTTCGAGCCTCGGCACATGTTTCGGAAAAGTGGATGCTCCTGTCTGGGATCCGGCCTACGACCCCAAGGCCACTACCGGCCTTTGCTCTGCGGCGGTGAACGGTACGTTACCGCCGGGGGGCCTCAACTTCTTCCTTGGGGACAGCGTCGAAGCGCCCGGAGCGCTCTACAATTTCCCGAAGACCTATGTGAACCTTGTATTCGGTGGCGCCGACAACAGTTCTGCTATTCCGATCGGTCAGGACTGGTTCAACAACATCAGCACCAGCAAGTCGCAAGCCTGCGTGGCCGGGGGGCTGCACTCGATCGCCAATACTCTCGCTGGTGCGCAGCAGATCGCGAACGACCTGATCGGAATGTGCAAGCTGCAGTAGGAATTTGAGCTCCCGTGGTTTTTGGTGTTCCAGCCTGCCACATGCGGTGCCGGAGGGTGGACTTTCCCCGGAGGCTACCCAGGGTCGGGTTTCAAGCTGAGTCTTAAATCCTTGTACAGATAACCCCCTCGGCACTCCTACGCATAATCCCATTGCGCCATAATGCCCGGATTGTTGTAACATCGCATGCAATAAATCTCCGCGGAATTTGCGTGCGTCATTGTCGTCCCCGGAGAATTCGTAAGTAGGGTAGTTGTGACGGTCATCACTGCGGACGGATGCTGCGATTCTGAATACTAGGCACAACTCCACAGGCTTGATCTCCATACCTGAATCGAGGTGCCGAATGCGTTTGCTTAGCAGTTTGTGGTTTCACGAAGAAGGGCAAGACATCGCCGAGTACGCTGTCATGCTGGCCGTGATCATGGTGCTGGTGGTTGGGACGATTCGTCTGATCGGTAGTAATGCATCGACCGTTTTTTCGGCGACAGCTAGTTCAATTCAATAACAAAGGCGAACAGGCATGCTGGTTCCTTTTCTGCTGTTCGTAATTGCAGTTCTGCTCCTCTCGATTTTTTGGGAGCTGACAAAAATCAACGGCCGGTTCAAGAAGGCGCTTCCCGTCGACAAGGAAAAGCCTGCGCTCGCGTCGAAAGCCAGCGCGGACTGAGCCGCGGTTGCTTTTTGGCTCAGGCGGTCCCAGTTGAGGTGTCCTTGTGTCTGCCGCGTTGTCGGATGACCTGGCAAGCCAGACTACTTCTCCGAGTGGAGGCAAGCGTTTACGTTGAATAGACGACTTCTCGGGATTATCCCCGCAACCCTCCTGCTATTCCTGTGTAGCGCTCATGCGCAGACGATCACCTGGGCCGGACGTACTTGGAAGGTCACCTCCGGCGGCATGGCTGGCGTCGCCCCCGGTGATCCCTCCAATGTTCGTATCGATGATCACGGATATCTGCACCTCCGGATCGTGCAGCAGAAAGAGAAATGGTTCGCCTCCGAGCTCTTTACCACGGAGAATCTTGGCTTCGGAACCTATCAGTGGATCGTGGAAGGTAACGTCTACGACATGGACCCGACCACCGTACTCGGCCTCTTCACGTACGGTCCCACACATCACATTGGTGCCGATGCCGAAGACGAGATCGACATCGAATTCTCGCAGTGGAACAAAACCTGCCACGGTTGCAACGCCGACTTTACGGTCTATCCGTCGACCGGAAATCACAAACCCAAAGGCGTCTCCGCCTGGGAGGATAATTTTCACGTCGCAGGCGGCACCATCACAACCGCGAGGTTCGAATGGTTTGCCGACCACATCGTGTTCACGTTAATGAATGGTGCTCACCCGATCGGAACCACAGCCGAGGTTATCAAAGCCGAAACTTACTCATCCGACGCCACGAACATTCCCCAGGTTCCGCTGCCAGTAGGAATCAACTTCTGGTGCTTCAAGCAGACGCCCGCCACGGAGCAGTCCGTAATCATTCGCGACTTCCAATTCGTGCCGCACTGATCTCCCTGTGCAGGCTAACCGAGCAGTGTCATCTGGCCTGATCCGGGACTCTCATCTTCGGCAGGCTCTGCAAACTTCCTCAACTCCGGATATCGCTGGATGAGCGTTGGCGGTGCGGGCACGCGCTTTCCCGAGATCATCGCCTTCAACTCAATCGCATTCACTCCTGCCTTGCTCTCGAAGTGATTGTTGGTGATGACGTACGTGGTCTGTGCTCTATGGGCGACGTTCTCAATGCGTTCTTTCCAGTCTTCGAGTTCGCTTTCTTTGTAAAGATAGTTATACCGATCGTTCTTGTTGTCGGAATCGAACCATTGCTGGTAGTTGCGTCCGTGCAATCGAACGTAAGCGATCGGAGCAGTTACATGCTCGGTTGGGGCCAGCGATTTGCCCATTACTGGCTGATCAATATTGCAGAAGGCCACGTTCTGCCGCATGAACTCCGCCAGCGTCTCCGGGTTGTTCCAACTGGAATCGCGCACCTCAACCACTCGCGGATACTCAATGAACTGACGCAGCAGGCGCTCAAGGTACTCGCGGTTCAGTGAAGTGTTCTTGAACGAAACAGGAAATTGGATCAGCAACGCGCCCAGCTTGCCATCGTTCGCCAGCACATCCAGACCTTCGCGTGTCTGGGTTTCGTCCTCATCGGTCGGGCGGATCGTTGCCGCCGACGTAGGCTCCATTACGGCAATTGGAGAGTGCGTGAAGGCCCGATACAACTTTGCCGTAAACAAGAAATGCGGATTGACCGCCGCGACCTTCCTGCACCAGAGCTTGGCGAGTTCCGGTTTGAGCGGTCCGTAGAAAGAGGTGTTGATCTCCGCCGTATCGAAGAAGCGCGCCAGATACTCCAGCGGGTGTACTTTCCGGCGCTGCATCCCCGACGGATAAAAGATACCGTCCCAGTCCTTATAGGACCAACCGGCAGTTCCGATCCGGATGTGCGTCTGCGGGGCAGTCGCCTCTTTGAAAGCGGTCTCTTGCGCACGGACTGGGTCAGGGCCTGACATACAGGTGCTTCCAACCGAGAGCCTAGCAGGAACAAGTGACTAAAGGAACCTTGCTGCCAGCCCAATGGATGTGAAAAATTCTCGGGATATGCGCCAAAAGGGACTTATAGCCCTATTGCTGTGCCTGATAGCAGTGCCGCTCGTCATGTGTGCGGCGCAGGACTCGCCCGACGCCGCGACCATCCGCTCCCTTGAACTCAAAATTGCCGATTTATACAAGCAGCGTCAGGTGGATTCATTTGCCGGTCTTCTCGACGACGACTTCATCATTACCTTCGAAGACGGCAGCACCTACAGTAAAACTGGCTATCTCGCGTACAGCGCAAGTTCGTCCACTCACGTGGAAAGCGTAGAAATTCTGGAGATGAGGATCCGTCTGCACGGCGACACAGGCGTGGTCACCGGCATCTATCATGAGAAAGGCGTCGACAATCGCCAAGCTTACGACTATCACGACCGCTTTACCGACGTCTGGATGAAGAAGGGCGGGAAGTGGCGCCTGATCGCAGCCCACTACTCGGTGCCCAGCAAATAGCCCGCACGTAGGGGGCATGCATTCAAAGTATCAATCGGTTCCATTCGTGAGAGGCTCGGCATCAGCGGGTTTCGTTCTGTATTTTGAATAACTTCTCGGATTCCTCAATTCACGGATCCGAAGCATTCATTCTTTCCATTTCTCATCGACTCGCAAATTTCCTATAAGTCCAATCATCACCGCAGCCAGTGATGGGGGACTTGTGCGACAGGGAAGCAACTCAGTCGAAGCTTCGAAATCCACCATGAACGGGAATGCGCTGACCATCCGGGAAGACTTGCCCGCGATCATTGCGCGCGGGTGCGAAGCCATGACTCCCGCCGAGAAAGACTTGCTGAAGTGGCTGGGTGTGTTCGCCCGCAAGCCCACGCCCGGGCGCTTCATGATGCGAATCCGCATGCCCAATGGCATGACCAATGCTCGCCAGCTTCGCGCCATCGCAGACCTGTCTCGCCGTCTCGGAAATTGCGTGGTCGACATCACGACTCGCCAGCAGATCCAATTGCGCGGCTTCACCCTGGCGAGCATTCCGGAAATCTGGCGCGCTCTTCGCGGCGTCGATTTGCATTCGCTGCAAACCGGCATGGACAATGTGCGAAATATTTGCGGCTGTCCGTTGGCTGGTCTCGCCCTGAACGAGTTGTTCGATGCCTCGGCGGTTCTCCGAGAGCTTGATCAATTGATCGTCGGGTCCGACGGAAATCCCGAATTCGCAAATTTGCCGCGCAAGTTCAACATCGTTGTGACCGGCTGCCTCGAGAACTGCACTCCCGCTGAGTCTCAGGATCTCGCGTTGGTTCCCGCGCTACGCGCCGACCGCGCCGGCTTCAATGTGCTCGTTGGCGGCAAGATGGGATCTGGCGGTTTCACGATCGCGTCAAAGCTCGACGTTTTCGTGACCCGGGAAGATGCCGCACAGCTCGCGGCGGAATTGGTGAAGCTCTTCCGCGATCACGGACCGCGCGACGCACGATCCAAATGCCGATTTGCCTTTCTGGTCGAAGAATGGGGAGTGTCACGCATTCGTGCCGAGTTGGCCGATCGCCTCGACCGTAAGCTCGAACCCGCAGGCCGTGATGTACGGCCCGACTTCCACTCCACCGATCACCTCGGACTGGTGCGCCAGAACCTTCCCGGCCGGATGGCAGTCGGAATCCGCATTCCGGTCGGCCGCATGGATCCCGCGCAGATGGACGAACTCGCGCGGCTTGCAGAGGAGTACGGCAATGGCGAGATCCGGCTCACCATGACACAGAGCGCGATCCTCCCGAACGTGCCGGATGAACGGCTCGACGACCTGTTAGACGAGAGCCTTCTGCAGGAATTCACTCCAAAGCCTTCGCCGTTTCGCCGCAGCGTGATCGCCTGTACAGGAACCGATTTCTGCAATCTCGCCCAAATCGATACCAAGAAACATGCGGACGATCTCTCAACGGCTCTCGAGCAGGCTCTGGGAACCACTGGTGAGCCACTCTCCTTTCATTGGTCCGGATGCCCCGCGGCTTGCGGAAACCATCAGGGCGCTGATGTCGGATTTCGCGGGCTCAAGACGAAGGTGAACGGAGAACTCGTCGAAGCTGTGGCGATTTATGTGAACGGCCGCATGGGCCCGGCTGCAGCCGCAGGCCAGCAGGTCCTCGATATCGTGCCTTGTGATCAGCACCTCGCGTCCACGGTGGTGCGTGTCATCCAAGGGCTAGACCGGTACGCGCATCTTCCGGCAACGCCCGCCGTCCCGCTGACCGCGATTGACCTCGACGAAAGCGAGTCGCCTTCCGAGTGAGCGGGAGAACGCTGCTGCCTCCTAGTGCTACGATTTCCGCATGGAAGATGTGATTCCGGAAAAATCGTTGGAACTCGCCGGCTTTCGGGACCGTACCGTTCTCTCGCTGGAAAGTCGGAGAGCCGCCGAAATTGCTACCCTCATCGAAAATGCCGGTGGACGCGCCTTGGTGGCGCCTGCGACTCGAGAGGTGCCTGCCGCTGAGAAAGACGATGTCTCCCGTTTCGTTACAGCTCTTCTGGCGAGCAACATCGATTACGTAATCTTTCTCACCGGCGTGGGTACGAGAGCGTTGGCGAAAGCAGCCGAGGCTTTCTGCACACGCGAGCAGCTGATTTCCTCACTACAAAACTTGAAAGTCTTGGCTCGGGGCCCCAAGCCCGCAGCAGTCCTTAGAGAGTTTGGCCTGCCGATCACATGGAACGTGCCCGAGCCGAACACTTGGCGGGAAATCTTGCATGTTCTCGACGAGAACGCGGTGGATCTGCATGGTCGACTTGTGGCTATCCAGGAGCACGGAGTTGTAAGTACTGATTTGCTTGAGGGCCTGGTCGAACGCGGCGCGGAAATAATGACGGTCCATACCTACGACTGGGCACTTCCTGAAGATCTCAAACCCTTGAAAGACGCAATTTATGCCACCATCGCAGGTCGCGTTCACATCGTGTTATTCACAGCAGCAGTTCAGGTACACCACCTGATGCAGGTTGCAGACGAACTGAACAGCCGCGATGCCCTGATTGCGACGCTACGAAAGGTCAAAGTAGCATCCATAGGCCCTATGACTTCGCAGGCTCTTTCCGAATACGGCATCAAGCCGACCATGGAACCGAGTCATCCGAAGATGGGCTTTCTGGTGCGAGAGGCCGCGGAGTTGCCGTAGCCGAGAAGCGATTTCACTTACTCGCCGAACTCTCAGGCCAGATTCGGCCGTTCGCCGGCCACGCCAAATGCCCGCTCCATCGCAATCCCGACAGTGCCCAAGGTTCCTTCGTCAAAGAGACGTCCAATCAGGGTGATTCCATGTGGCACGCGACGCGGCGGATTAAACGTCGGCAGCGGGTGCTCGGGATCGGGAGCCCAATCGCTCCTCGCTTTGGTGACCTCGACGAACCCCGCGCGCAACGTCAGAGAAGGATGCCCGGTGAAGTTGGAGATCACCAGCATTTCGTCACGCAGAGAAGCAACCAGCAACAGGTCGACTTCCGAGAAAATTCGAGCCATCTCCTGCGCGACCTTCCGCCGCATTCGGTCGGCCTGCACGAAGTCTACTGCCGAAAGAAAGCGAGATTGTCGGAAGAGATTTGGCCACGCATCCGGCACTTGCGCCTTCAGTTCGCGAAGGTCGCCACTCAAGGTGAGCTCTTCAAACGCCGCAGCACCCTCGGCAAAAAGAATCAAATTAAGCGAATCATAGGGCCAGTTTGGCAGGGACACCTCAACGGGAACCATGCCAAGCTTCTTCACGGTTTCGAGCGCCACCCGATCGACGTCTGTGGCAGGACGCTCCTTCATCCACGCAGGGAAGTAGCCTACCCGCAGACCTTCGACTTTTGACTTCGCGTCAAAATCCAAATGGCTGGGAACGCTGGCAGTGTCCCCCGGATCAGGACCCGAAATCGCCTGAAGCACGAGCAGCGCATCTTCCACTCTGCGCGTCATCGGCCCGAGTTTATCGAGCGACCAGCACAGCGTCATAGCGCCTGTTCGCGGCACGCGCCCATACGTTGGACGCAGCCCAGTCACGCCGCAGCGCATCGACGGACTCACAATGCTGCCGCCAGTTTCGCTGCCGATCGAGAATCCGACCAAGCCCGCCGCAGTCGCCGCGCCCGGCCCGGCACTTGATCCCGAGGCGCCTTCTTCCGGCAGCCAGGGATTCATCGTCTGCCCGCCAAACCATATGTCGTTGAGCGCCAGTGCACCAAGACTCAGCTTCGCGACGAGCACAGCACCCGCTGCATGCAGCTTCTTCACGACTGCCGCATCATCCTTCGGAACTCGGTTTCGATAGGGTTCCGCGCCGTAAGTCGTCGGAATCCCGGCCGTATCAAGCAGGTCTTTAGCTCCCCACGGAATTCCGTGCAGCGGGCCGCGATACTTGCCCTGCGCAATTTCCTCGTCGGCTTGTTGAGCCTGTTTCAGCGCAAGGTCGCGCGTAATCGTGATGACGCAGCGCAGCTTGGGATTGAAGCGCTCCAGCCGTTCCAGATAAATTCGCGTCAGCCGATCGGACGTCAACTGGCGGCCTTCAATCCAGCGCGAAAGCTGTGTGACGGGTGCGAAAGCAATGTCCTCGTCGCGTGCGGGCAATGGCTCAAGCCTGGAGTCGCTCCGCACAAATCGGTCCCGCTGTACGACATCTTTGACACCCGGGATCATGGGATTCCATCGCGTGGCGGGCGCGAGGGTGCCTTCTAAAGCCAGCTTCCGTGGCCCCGTGCGCCGCTCGTAGACAGCTGCCAGTGTCTTCCGCCAACTCGAAGCTGCCATGGCCCGGTCGGATTCAGTAAGAGGAAACTGCACCAGCTTTTCTGCTTCGGCGAATGTGGTGGCAGTGACCTCCGGCCCAAACGCCGGACCAGCGCCGTAGGCCGTCGGTGTCCCCGCGGGTAATTGCGTCTGGTTCTGTGCCATCAGGCGCAATATGGTTCCGGCGCCAAGCACTCCTAACGATGTGAGGGTCAGAAATTCCCGTCGGGACTTGGACATACTTCTCCCCAGGTCTATTGAATTGGCGATTATGCCACGCTGGGCCGCAGGTCGACCTTCTTCGTCGCGATTGTCACCTTCACAGCGGGCAACACGGGCCTTGGATACGGTTTGCAATACGCCTCCACCGTAATCGTCCCGGGGTTCTTCGTAGACTGCACAATTACCTGCGCCAGCCCGTTGAACAGACTTCGCTCCGGCTCTTTGTCAGATTCCTGGCAGTTCGGATCGCCGTTACCCACGCCGATGATCGAGCCTTCGCCCGAGACGCGGAAGCTGATTTTGTTGCCAGCCGTCGGAATTGCGCGGCCCTCCTTGTCGAGCACCTCAACCGTGAGAACGGCGAGATCTTCGCCATCAGCGTTGATCTCCTTACGATCCGCAGTCAGACGGATCGCAACAGGGTCACCAGTGGTCTCTCGCTTCTCCGTGAGAATGACCTTTCCATTCTTCATCCCACGCGCTTCCAGCACGCCGGGTTCGTACTTCACTTTCCACTCAAGATGCGTGAGTGGCTGGACGCTCTGGGAACCCTGACTCTTTCCATTGAGGAAAACTTCCACCGAGTCGCAATTCGAATGCACCCAAACGGAAATGGGCTCGCCTTCGCGCTGATCCCAATTCCAGTGCGGCAACAGATGCAGCACCGGTTCCGATCCCCACCAAGCTTTGTAGTAATAGAAGTTGTCTTTCGGGAAGCCACACATATCGACAATCCCAAACTGCGAATTGATCGATGGCCATCCGTACGGCGTAGGCTCCCCTCGATAGTCGAACCCCGTCCAGGCGAACCCGCCCGCCAGCCATTCGCGGGC
The DNA here is from genome assembly GCA_035946775.1 of Candidatus Sulfotelmatobacter sp. Classification (GTDB taxonomy): domain Bacteria; phylum Acidobacteriota; class Terriglobia; order Terriglobales; family Acidobacteriaceae; genus Sulfotelmatobacter. The sequence goes on from DASYZA010000291.1 coordinate 33,947, forward strand.
AGCGTAGAACTTCCACCACTCCTCGGCCAGCTGCGACCAGTCGGTGTGATTCAGATCGTACGCACTCACCCAGTTGCGCAGCTTGTCCGTCGAATAGATGCCGCGGGTTGACACAGTGCTCGCGGTTTCGCTGCCCACACACGGAGTCTTGGGATGCGCCTTGTGCCACGGATCATGAGCCGGAAGGTTGTAGTTGAAGCCCATCACATCCAGTTGCTCCGGAAATGGAGTTTCGAACGATGCGTTCACCGCACACGTACACATCCGCGTCGGATCAAGTTCATGCGTCTTCGCAATCATGTCGTCGATCACGCGCACGCCCTGCGGCTGCGGCATCATCGTCCATTCTTCGTTGCCCATCGACCACAGAATGATCGACGGTGAATTCCGGTAGCGCTTCACCATGGCTTCGAGTTGTGCCATGCCTTCCGGGTTCGAACTCATCAGCCGCGTCTCGCACATCATCATCATGCCCATACGGTCGCACGCTTCTACCCACTCAGGCGTCGGCATGTTGTGCGAAGTGCGCACGGCATTGCCGCCCATGTCTTTTAGTACGGCGATCCGATACGACTGCAAACGGTCGGGCAGCGCCGCGCCGACCCCGGCATGGTCCTGATGATTGCAGGTGCCTTTGATCTTGACCGACTTGCCGTTGAGGAAGAATCCGTTGTCGGCATCCCACTTGAGATCACGTACGCCAAACGTGATGCGCTCGGCATCGCGCGTCTTGCCAGAGGATTCGACCGTCGCAACGGCGGTATAGAGGTTCGGAGTCTCCGGCGACCAGAGCGAAGCATTTGTCAGATTCGCGCTCGCGGTGAATGTGGCTGCGCCCTCCGGAGCCACCGATTGTTGCGTTGCCTCAGCGCTAGCCACCGACTTTCCCGAAGCGTCGAAGATTTGCCATCGAACGCGGCAATTCTCGGACTGCTTGCCGTCGTTTTGGACGATTGTTCCGAGGCTAAGGCTGGCCGCATTTCCTTTTACAGCAGGCCGCACATAGCTTTCCCATCTTCCCAGATGCACGGCATCCGTCTTGGTCAGCCAAACATGCCGATAAATCCCCGCGCCTTCGTAGAACCACCCATCCCCGAAGCTCGCATCCATGCGAACGACTAAATAGTTCTTCCCACCAAAGTTGGAGAAGTCCGTCAGATCGAAACAAAACGGCGCGTACCCGTTGTCGTTGCGGCCAATGAAATATCCATTCAGAAAAACCAGCCCGCTGCGGAAGGCCCCATCAAACTCGATCGACACACGCCGCCCCGCATCCTCTTTTGGCAAATCAAATGTCCGCCGGTACCACCCAATGCTGGTTTCTGGATACCGCCGCCCCAGTGGCTTATACCCGTGACTGTTCTGTTCTTCATCGCGGACAAAGGGTAACTCAACCGCCCAATCATGCGGCAGATTGAGCTGCCGCCATTTCGAGTCATCGAATTTCCCGGTCGCAAACTCAAACTCCCCACTCTTGGCGAAGTCTCCTTGCCCCATGCCGAATCCCAGATCGCGTGCCGGATCCGAGCCATGTCCCTGGAAAAACTTCCATCCAAAATCAAAGAGCAGACGGTCGCGAGGAGCGACGGCCGAGGACGTCTCTGGATTGGGGAAGGGAACTCCCGCGAGCAGCGCATGTGCGCGCGTCGCAGGACCAATGATCAAAGTGGAAGCCGAAACTGCAAGGCCAGAGCGGAGCAGATCACGACGGGTGAACGATGACATCCGGGTGCCTCACGAAGAATTGATATGAATGCATCCGCAGCCGATCGACTGCAGCTTTCGCCAGAGTCTCAGCCGCGGAACCCCGCATTATAAGCGCAGGGAGGCCGCTGTCACCCTACTTATGCAATTCCACCGAGAGCAACTGGGGTGTCTGCGATTTGTCTGCTGCCTCGACGTACTCGACCTTTGCTGGCCTTCCGTCCAGGTCGGTGCAGGGATGCAGTTCCCCAGCCGGCTCGAAGCCGAGAGCAGAGAACTGAAGCCGGTAGTAGTTGTCGGAATGTAGATTCACACCCTTGGCATTCGTCTTGACTACCAGGTCCATGTTCGAGTCGTTGCAACGGACTTCTTTGATCACCCCGGTAACGAAGTGATGCGGACCGCTGGGCACGAATTCTCGATGGGCCAGCCGCGGTCGTTCCGGAGCCTCAGAAGAATTGTCTGCGGACCCTGCAACCTCGCGGGCCTTTGCCTCGTCGCTCCAGTGCTTTTGGCGCTCGTCAGCTTCTGCCTTTTCGCTCGCGAACTCCTCCGCATGAATGAGCGCCTGTGTGAGCATTTCATTTTCCTGCGGAGATTTCGCCAGCTTCATCGCTGCGCGCAGCACCTGGGCTGCGTCGTGTCCTCGACCCATGATCATCAAAATGTTGGCAACGTTGACGCGATACCCGACGTTCGCGGGGTCCAGAGCGACCGCTGTCAGTTCCATCATGTGCGCTTCATCAAGATTCCGTCGCCTGCTGGCCAAGAATACCGCGAGCCTGTCAAATGACGGATCGAACGACGGATTCAGTTTAATCGCCTGTCGCAGGCTGTTCTCGACTTGTCCTTCGGAAGATGCATCGAGCGGCCCCTGCATCGACATGACGGCGAAGTAGTAATGCGAAAGATAGCTCTGGGAATCCAGTTGCACGGCCTCTCCGTACCACTTCTTCGCTTCTGCAATATGGCCATCCTGGAATTCGAGATACCCCATGGTTTCATGCGCCGAAACATTCTTGGGATCGTCATGCAGCACGTGATCGAGCAGAGCGCGTGCATCGTGGGTGCGCCGGTTGTACGCCAGAAAATCAGCGCGGACCGCATCGGCCTGAGCAGCGGGCAGCGGCGCCGCCTTAAAGGAAGACTCGTCAACCTCGGTGGTCAGTTTCTTCTTGAAGTAGACGAAGGCAGCTTGCTGAACGTAATCCTGCAGATCATGCTCCAGCTTCTTCAAGTCACCGAAAGCCGTCACAGCCGCCGTTTGAGGATCAGTCTTCTGCGCCAGCAAATCGGCGTACTGCTGAAACCGCGCCGTCTTATCGCGATAGTCCTTCACATGGAGATAATGGACAAGCGCCCAGGTCTCTGCGTAAAAGACGGATCCTTTATTTTGGTCGTGATAGTACGGCGAGTTGAAGTCTACCGAGAATAAAGTCGAGAGGGGCATCAACCTCGACTCGCGCAGTAATCGAACGTACTCCACACTTGGTTTTCCGAGTTCTGCTTCCTTATCCTCGATTTCTGTAGTCTCGTAAAACGAAGCCATGCCTTCGTTCATCCACAGCGGCATCCAGTCGGCCTTCGAGAGCAGCAGGTGCGTGTACTCGTGATACACCACGGAGTATGGGTGATCTCCACCCGCCTCCAACCGCATCAGTACATAATTCTTTTCCGGTGCGCGGAGGAACAGTCCCCCCAATTGCAGCGAGCCTTTTGCGAGGTACTGTTCCGGTTCAAGGGCCCGAAAATCCTTCTCGTCCTTCACCGCGATAACAACGATGGGCGAACTGGGATCGATCTGCAACTTCGGGAACAGCGCGTGGAACACCGACCGCATGCGCTCAAACTGCCCCGCAATATGGCGAGCCTGCTTCTCGTTGGAAGTCGTCGCCACAATGAAATGCGGGCTGCGCACTTCAACCCAGTTCTCAACTTTGTCGCGAGCCGGTACCGGCGGGATGCAAGTCAAACAGAGAATGACGAGCAGAAGCGCACCGAATTTGTTGGCCATGGCCGAAATCGCAGGGGTGGGGATAGCCCGCTGGAACGAGGAATTATAACCCTGATTTTCTGGGGCGCAAGCTGGTTCTGGGAGCCAGGGCAATCGTCACCGGTTCCGTTCCAAGTGTGACCTACCGCTGCTTGGCAGGCTCGTTTTTGTCGGGATCCTCTTTGACTTCGCTCATGCCGATGATCTTTGTCGATGTGCGGAATTTCTTGTAATCTCGATAACTCTGTTCCCCGTCAACGTTGAACCCCTTCAAAAGGGCGACCCGGACGTCAACCTTATAGTCCACCTGTTTGGGGAGCCAAACCTCGTCATTTACCCGGGTCTGCTCGAGCATAAAACGCGTTCCCTTGTGTATCCGCGCCAGAACCAAGCCGATCGACACCGTATCCAGCGCCTCGACGTCCAGCTTTGACAACTGCAAGTCGCTTTTGTCAATCCAAACCCGCCCGCGAAACTTGGAGAGGAATTTCGATTCCTTCATGTGAGGTTCAAACCCGGGCCGAGGTTCTCCATCAATGACCCAGGCCTCGCGACCATCGACCGATTCCGTTCCCACCAGTTTGAAGTTGTAGGCGTCGGCTATTTCGCGGACAAACTTGCGCCCATCCTCGCGCTCTTTCTCTTGCTTCTGCTCACGCTTGCGGCGGTCTCCCTCCGATTCGTTCTTTCGCTTGTCGATGATCTTCTGAATTTTGTTGTCTTCCTTCGCGGTTTCCTTCGCGTCGAGCGGCTTGTCGTCTTTTGCAATCAACCGTTGCACCTGCTCGCCATCAATCTCAAGGATCTCGTACGTCTTGATCTCCTTCGATTTGACCTGACCTTTTCCGTCCAGATTGTTCTGCACTTCGCGCTCGGTATAGGTGTAGTCCCGTTCCCGCTTCTGATTGTCTAAATCTTTCTCGGCTACGACACGGAAAAGCTCCTGCATCTGCTGCTGCGAGAGCTTTCCGTCAGCATCGGGTGTGAGATCGAGAACCGGACTTTTGTTCGCTTCAACATGCGCTGCAGAATCACTGGTTACCTTCGAAGATGACGCCCTGGTGTCCGTTTGCGCTGGTTGTTGTGCGAAGGCGGATAGACAGGCGAGCGCCAAGGGTACAACGAGAATGCATTTCCCCATAAGCAATCCTATCTTGATTGGAAGCGATCTTGTAGCCCTGAGATGTAAAGACGGATCAACAAAGGTGGGAATTACAGCCGCACCAGCTTATTTTTTGGGCGGGGTCCTGGCAATCACGTATTCAGCCGCTATCATCGGCCCGCCGATTGCTTGCCCTACGACTTCTCTGGCGAGAATAGCGCCTGTTCCATCGCAAGCTGACGGCAGGTTCGCCCGATGATCGGTTGAGCCTGTTTGGATTCCAGGAATTGGAAACCATAGCGGAACGCGTTTCTCTGCCGCACCAGGGCGTGGATCTCGACTTCACCGCCAGGTAGCGAAAACTCCAGCCGCACGATTTCGCCCACCGGAACTTCAACCCGCAGCATGGCCGAAATGCCGGATTCGCTGATGTCGACCGTGTGTCCGCGTACCACGGCCGCATTCCTGGGATAGACGCGAATGTCTTTTTCGATCTTGTAACGGGGATGGCGGCGATTTTCCATCAACCTTTGCGCGAGATGATTTCCGATTTGGTCGTCGAGTTCCATCCCGACACTCCGCTTGTGAACTGCGGCCGAGGAAGCTCACCTTAAGAGTGCGTCGAAGTGCACCGTGAGAGCGAGCACACCCGGCCTATGCGAGTTATCGACAGGAAGTCGAGTCCACTTGAGTCCCGCTCAGTCCCGGACCTTAATATGCCTTACCCAGACACTCCGCCTGGAACAACCGCTCATCCACACGATGCAAGCGTTTTTCCTGTGCCTTCGTCATCAGGGAATAGTGCTTGATATCGAACAGGTGAAACACAATAAACCACACTGGCTCGTCGGTGGTCATCCAGTTCTGGGAATCGAACCGTTTCAGGTTGACCGGGAGAGAATAGCGCCGCAACGTCCGTTCCCGGCGCAGATTGAAATAGGCGTTGAAGTAGCTCAGCGCCAGCTCCCGCAGGTTCCGGTACACCGGTTCTCGCCAGCGGCATCCCGTGTAATTCGATTTCGCGACAGCGCCCCAGCACCCGTCTTGCTGAAACACGGCGATCACGTGATCGGTATCGTGCTCCGCTTCGAAGTCCAGGATCAGCGGAGGAAACCCGTTCGCCCGTAAAGCTGCTGCTCCGAAAATCGCTCCCTCCAGACAGTGCGCTGATTCTTCCGCCAGCACCTTGCGCGGAGACCACGCCGTGTCTTCCAGGTGATACGGCATGTCATCAAGAAACCTCTGGATGCCGTACGGATTTTTCATGCTGCGCAGCTTGCGCAGTTCTTTCGGCGTGAAGCCGGAGTTGTCGTTTTTCATCGTGCGAATGAAACTTCAGTTCTCGGACTGAAAGACCTTACTCAATTCCTGTGGCGTATCCACCGTTACGTCTGGTTGCTCGACCTCAAGCGTGTGAGGAGCAAAGCCGTATGTGACCGCAACCGTCCACAGGCGCGCGTTCCGGCCCGTGCGTATATCAACGTGAGAGTCACCAACGATTACAGTTTGCTCAGGCTTGACCCCAGCCTCGGCGACCAGTTTCAGCGCGCCTTCCGGATCCGGTTTCTTCGTCGCGAAGCTGTTCCCGCCGTAGACTTGCGAAAAGTACGTGCCCATCCCGAGAGCCTCCACGATGGCACGCGAGGCTTTCACCGGTTTATTGGTCAAGATCGCCAACTTTCGGGGAATACCATTTCCGGAATTCTGAATCGCGCTCAACGCCTCCCGGATGCCTCCATAAACGGTCGTGTGGTCCAGTTTGTGGTCGCGATAGTACAACAAGAAGAATTCCAGCCCCTTTCTTACAAGGGATTCATCCACGGACTCCCCGCCCAATGCCCGTTGAATCAGAACTGGCGCACCGTCGCCGACATAACTGGCGATCACGTCTTCAGGTAACTCAGGCCGATGTATATGCCGCAGGGCTGCATTCACAGAGTGCACGAGATCCAAGCGCGAGTCGATCAGCGTCCCGTCGAGATCAAAGATCACCAGCTTGATGGTATGTGGATCAAAAGCGCGTCGAGTACGAATCATGAATACTTCAGAATAAAGCAGAGAGCCTTCAGCCGTCAGCATTACTGCGGGCTCCCCAACCTTTGTTAGCGAGCCAACCCTGCCACCATCGTTGATTCCCTTCAATGGCCTTACGCTGTTCTTGAGAAAGATCAGGGCCACGCTCAGGAATGGGATGAAGCGGCGGCAGCCCGACAGAGGCGCGAAATTCGTTCACTCGCCCTGGGTCGCTCAGTTTCCACGGTCGGGCGCGGCCATCTCGCGAATCATCGATCCACTGCGATCCGAACCGCTGTGGACGTCCTTCGTACATTGCAATACGGTCTTCCAGATAGGCGGCATGCCAGGCCGGCGTGCGTCCACGGGCTGCACAGTCATTTAAGAGCTGCAGTACGTGCTTCTGGAAATTGGGCTCGCCGACCGCGTGTTGTGCGATCAGCCACGCTGCTTCCGCTCCATCCTTGCCGGCGATGTCCTCGGCCGGCCAGCCGTATTGGTCAATCAACTCGCGCAGACGCGCCGCGTTCTTGATGTGAACCGCTTCCATCCGGGGAACATACGTTCCGCCAAGCTGGCCGGAATCCATCAACTCCTGTCGCACAGAAAGGTCTTCCGAGCGCATCGTCAGCAGCTCCTGCCGTAGGGACTCATTGACCATCCCAGAAATTATCGGCTAAGCGCCGCGTTGACAGTTGTTCTATATTTCCAGTATTATCGAAATATGGCTACGGCGCTTTCCAAAGTCCCTGTTAGCAAGTCCAGCGAAAGCATCGCCAAATACGCCGACATGTTCTCGGCCATGGGCACCGAGCCTCGCCTGCGCATCATGCAGTTGCTGCTTACGGCGCATCCTGAAGGCCTAGTAGTCAGCGAGATTCAGGAAGAAGTCGACATCCCAAACTCCACGCTCTCCCATCACCTCGACAAACTCAGGGCCGAGGACCTGGTCACAGTCAAACGCGAAGGCACGTTCCTGCGCTACACCGCCAATACCGACGCCCTGCAGGAGTTGCTGCAATTCCTTTATGCAGAGTGCTGCACGCGGAACAAGGCCCTTAAGCCCAACGACATCGTACAGATCTGTAAATAGGAGACCCCATGAGCACCACCGAAGCCGCTGCTAATAAGGAAGACATCAAGCAAGTGGTCAAACAGAAGTACGGAGAAGCCGCACTGCGCGTGAAGTCCGGCGGAAGTTCCTGCTGCGGAGCCTCGCCGAAAGCTGCTTGCGCCGACCCCATTACGAACGATCTCTACGACGTCTCGCAGATCGGCCAGCTTCCAGAAGAGGCCGTTCTGGCTTCGCTCGGCTGCGGCAATCCGACGGCACTCGCCCAACTGAAACCGGGCGAGACCATACTCGATCTCGGCTCCGGAGGCGGAATTGACGTTCTGCTCTCAGCCCGGCGCGTGGGTCCAACCGGTAAGGCCTACGGCCTCGACATGACCGACGAGATGCTGGCGCTCGCCAATGAGAACAAACGAAAGTCCCGAATCGAGAACGTGGAATTTCTTAAGGGCGAGATCGAAAATATTCCTCTTCCTGACAACTCTGTCGACGTGATCATTTCGAATTGCGTCATCAATCTTTCGGCCGACAAGAGCAAAGTACTGCGCGAAGCCTTCCGTGTGCTGAAGCCGGGTGGCCGTCTCGCAGTTTCCGACGTTGTCACTCGCGGCGAAATTCTTCCCGAAATCCGACAGAGCGTTATGGCCTGGGTCGGATGTATCGCAGGCGCACTCGAAGAGAATGAGTACAAAGCAAAGCTCGCTCAAGCCGGTTTTGAGCAGATCGAGATCGAGCCTACGCGCATTTACCGCGCCGAAGACGCGCTGGAGTTTCTCTCCGGACAGCAGATTCCAGTGCAGCTCGATCCCAATCAGATTGACGGCAAGTTTTTCAGCGGGTTCATCCGTGCGGTGAAGCCCAGCGCGGCAAAGCCGTGCTGTGGCCCTACCTGCTGCAACTGACAGGACGCGAGAGCCATGCCGGATCGAAACACAAAAGATCACTACAACGTTCTATTCCTGTGCACCGGAAACTCGGCCCGTTCCATCATGGCTGAGGCCATTCTGAACCAGAAAGGAGGGGGCAGGTTCAAGGCTTTTAGTGCCGGCAGCCATCCCGCAGGACGCGTGCATCCAGGAGCCCTGAAGCAATTGGAAGCTGCGCATCTTCCCACCGACGCTCTTCGCAGCAAGAGTTGGGACGAATTCGAAGAGCCCGGCGCTCCTCAGCTGGATTTTGTCTTCACCGTCTGTGACAACGCCGCGAAAGAAGTTTGTCCCATATGGCCGGGCCAGCCCATGACTGCGCATTGGGGCATAACCGATCCCGCAGCGGTCCAAGGCATCGATGACGAGCGCGCCAGGGCATTTCGCAATGCCTTCTTTCTTCTCGAGAGAAGGATCAGTCTTTTTCTTGCCCTGCCTTTAGGTGCTCTCGACAATCTTTCGCTCAAGAAAAAACTGGCCGAGATTGGGAAGCAGCCCAAGTGAATTGGTTTGCGGTACGCGAATGATTCTCCTCTCACGAGGTAAATCGCATGCATGACAAAGTTGCTTCGCATTTAAGTTTCCTTGATCGCTATCTCACACTCTGGATCTTCGGCGCCATGCTGATCGGAGTGCTCGCCGGATGGGCATTCCGAGGCGTCGTCCCTTTTCTGAATCGCTTCAGCATCGGCACGACCTCTATTCCGATCGCCATCGGCCTAATCCTGATGATGTATCCCCCTCTCGCCAAGGTGCGTTATGAAGAGATGGGAGAGGTCTTCCGAAACAAGAAGGTTCTATTTCTCTCGCTGGTCCAGAACTGGGTGATCGGTCCGATTCTGATGTTCGCCCTGGCGATCATCTTCCTACGCGCCTACCCCGAATACATGGCCGGATTGATCATGATCGGCCTCGCCCGCTGCATCGCGATGGTCATCGTTTGGAACGAATTGGCCAAGGGCGATACCGAATACGCCGCAGGCCTTGTGGCTTTCAACTCCGTGTTCCAGGTGTTGTTCTATTCGGTCTACGCGTGGGTGTTCGTCACGAAACTGCCACCGCTATTCGGATTAGCCGGTTCAGTCGTGGATGTCTCGATCCGTGACATTGCCAAAAGCGTTTTCATTTATCTCGGCATTCCGTTCCTCGCCGGAATCTTCACCCGTTTCACGCTTCTGCGCGCCCGCGGACGGCAGTGGTATGAGACCAGGTTTATTCCCCGGATCAGTCCAGTAACGCTCATAGCGCTGCTCTTTACGATTGTCGTGATGTTCTCGCTCAAAGGGGAATACATCGTCCGCCTGCCTCTGGATGTACTCCGTATCGCACTCCCGCTATTGATCTATTTCGTCGTCATGTTCCTGGTGTCGTTCTACATGGGGCGGAGGCTCGGCGCGGATTATGCGAAGACCGCCACCCTCTCGTTTACGGCGGCAAGCAACAACTTCGAACTCGCCATTGCCGTTGCTGTAGCCGTGTACGGCATCAACTCGGGGGCTGCATTTGCAGCCGTCATTGGTCCGCTGGTCGAGGTTCCGGCGCTAATTGGATTGGTGAACGTGGCGCTATACTTCCAGGGGCGCTACTTCGGGAGCGATACTCCCGTCGAGGTGGCCGGATAGCCCAAACACACTTGCAGCCCCGGCGACTGCGGCCGCTCGGGGCTGCCAAGGTTTACTGATGAGCTCGTTCTGGGGAGGACTGCTAGTTCAATAACGCGCTCATTGGAGAAGCACTCTAAAGGTCAGACCACAAACCTCCTATGATGCCAGTCACGAAGTGGAGTGATTCTGGTCACGTGGTCTGACCCTTACTGGAGTCCCACGCGTCGCCCAATTCTGCTTTTCCAACCTCTCGGCAAACATATACAATCCAACAGGTCCCGGCCAATTTTGACCGGAATCACCGCAGGGCTGATAGGAATCTAAATCCTAGGAACCGATTTCGGATGGCGACAACAAAAACCGATCCCAAGCTGGCCCTGGCGGCGACTGGAAGCAAGAAGTCCAAGTCTTCTGATGCACTTAGCCGCGAACAGCTCATCCAAGCCTACCGCCTGATGTATATGTCCCGGCGCATTGACGACCGGGAAATCCTCCTCAAACGGCAGCAGAAGATTTTCTTTCAAATGTCAGGTGCCGGACACGAGGCCGTCGGTGTGGCCGCCGGCCTGGCGCTCAAGCCCGGATACGACTGGTTTTATCCCTACTATCGAGATCGCGGGCTCTGCTTGGCCCTGGGTGTCGAGCCCTACCAGATGTTCCTGCAAGGTGTGGGTGCGGCCGAGGACCCCAGTTCCGGCGGGCGCCAGATGCCCTCGCACTGGAGCTATCCCAACCTGCACATCGTGACTCAGTCGTCCCCGACAGGCTCACAAATCCTCCAGGCCGTTGGCTGCGCAGAAGCTGGTCGGTATGTCGAACGCCACCCCAAGTCGGCAGAAGTTCCCGAGGGCGCGAACGACTATCGACAATTCAAGAACGTCAGCTCCCAGCGCGACGAGGTCACCTACGTCTCCCTCGGCGACGGCACTTCGAGCGAAGGTGAATTCTGGGAGGCCATGAACGCCGCCGCCCTCGGCAAGCTCCCGGTGATCTTCTGCGTGGAAGACAACGGCTACGCGATTTCCGTTCCAGTCGAAGTACAGACCGCGGGCGGCAGTATCTCCCGTCTTGTTTCCGGATTCCCCAATTTCCATTTTGAAGAAGTCGACGGCACCGATCCCGTCGCCAGCTACGCCGCCTTCCAGCGTGCGGCCCGTTATTGCCGCGAGGGACTCGGTCCCGCCTTCGTTCACGCTCACGTGATTCGTCCCTATTCGCATTCCTTGTCGGACGACGAGCGCCTCTATCGGCCTGAATCTGAGCGCGAACGCGACGCGCAACGAGATCCCGTAACGCGTACCCAGATGTATCTCCTGCGTGAAGGGATTCTCGACGACAAGGGAATCAATCAGCTGGAAAAAGAAGTCGAAGCCGAACTGCAAACCGCTGTGGATCGAGCCCTCGAAGCCCTGCCCGCCGCGCCCGAATCGGTAACAACATTCCTTTATTCGCCTGACGTCGATCCGACCTCTTCTGCGTTTGAAACGCAACCCGCCCCGGTTGAAGCGGTGGCGGACGGTAAGAAAGCCTCGACCAAGACAATGGCCGATCTGATCACCGCCACATTGCGTGATGAGATGAAGCGCGACGAGCGCATCGTGATCTTCGGCGAAGATGTGGCCGACTGCAGCCGCGAAGAGTATCTCAAGCGCAAGCTGGTGAAAGGGAAGGGCGGCGTTTTCAAACTGACCTATGGATTGCAATGCGAATTCGGCAACGATCGCGTCTTCAACTCGCCGCTAGCAGAAGCCGCCATAGTCGGCCGCGCAACTGGCATAGCAACTCGCGGTCTTAAGCCTGTTGTCGAAATTCAGTTCTTCGACTACATATGGCCAGCGATGATGCAGATTCGCGACGAGCTCAGCACCATCCGCTGGCGTTCGAACAACGGCTATTCGTCTCCGGTTGTGATTCGAGTAGCCATCGGCGGGTATCTGACTGGCGGCGCAATCTACCACTCGCAGTGCGGAGAAAGCATCTTCACCCATATTCCCGGGCTGCGCGTTGTGTTTCCATCAAATTCACTGGATGCCGCAGGCCTGCTGCGCACCGCGATTCGTTGCGATGATCCGGTGCTCTTCCTTGAGCACAAGCGCTTGTATCGCGAATCTTATGGCCGCGCCGCCTATCCTGGACCGGAGTACATGATCCCGTTCGGCAAAGCGAAGATCGTGCAGCCCGGAACGGATGTTACCATCATCACCTACGGCGCGGTTGTTCCCCGGGCATTGCAGGCGGCACAGAAACTCGAGCGCGAGCAGGGAACCAAGGTCGAGTTAATCGACTTGCGCACCTTGAATCCGTTCGATTGGGAAACCATCGCGGCCTCAGTCGCAAAGACGAATCGGGTTCTGGTGGCCTACGAAGATACTCTGAGCTGGGGATACGGCGCCGAAATCGCCGCTCGCATCGCCGATCAACTCTTCGATCAACTCGATGCGCCGGTGCGCCGCGTCGCCGCCAAAGACACCTTCATCGCTTATCAACCAATTCTGGAAGATGCCATCCTGCCCCAGCCGAACGATCTGTATCTGGCGATGAAGGATCTGGCGAAGTACTGAACCTGTGGCCAGGTCAGCTTTGGTCATCTTTACCACGCCGGAGACGGACTTACTTACCCGAACCTTCAATGCGAACCATTACGTACATGAATGGATCTTTTGTGGAAGCCGCAGCAAAGTCTTCCAGAGTTCTCTCTCTCACTGTTTCAAGTAACGAAGCGCCACACATCCTGATTTAAAGAGCTTTGACTCAACCAGCTTCAATTGCAGTTTCTCGCGCAGGCTGACGCCCTCCATCAACCGTCTCCCCTCTCCGGCGAGGATCGGTCCAACGACAAAGCGGTATTCATCCACCAGGCCAAGTTCGATCAATTGGGAAGGAATGCTGACGCCGCCGACGAGAATATCTTTGCCTGGTTCCTGCTTCAGTTTAAGTATTTCGTCGTGAAGATTCGTGCGGATAATGCGCGTTCTTTTATCTTCAGCGCTGCCTAATGATCGGGAGAAAACAATCTTTTGGAGGGAATCAAATGTTCGGGCAAATTCGTTCTCGGCTTTCGACATCGACTGCGTTCTTGCAACTTCCGGCCAAAAAGGAACCATCAACTGATAGGTTATGCGTCCGAAAACGAGCAGGTCTACGTTTCGCAGCAGATGAATGAAGTATTCATGTGTTTCATCATCAGCGAGTTGTTTGGTGTGGTCGCAGCAGCCATCCAGGGTGGTGTTGATTGCGAAGATGAGATTTCTCATTGGATTGTTCTGACCCCTCTTGCTCCCCCGCGCTCATGAGAGTTTGAGTGAAAGCACTGGGACGGATGTCACGCACGAAGGCGGATGTCTCCAGCGCTTTATCCGTGTAAATCCGTGCGGGTCCGTGGCTAGTTTTTCTCGTCCGGATGCTCTGCCTTGTACGCTTTCCACGCACCATCGATCACGTAAGCATGAATGGCATCGGCCTGCTTCGGCGTCATGCGCAGATGCGGGAACGCGAACTTCGGCGGATTCGAAAAGCCGGGCATCCCCTTATCCCAATGCGTCCCCGCCAGCACGATGCTGTACCACTGCGCGTGCACATCGGGCGGAGCGTATCTGAGATCCGGAACTGCACCATCGAGCACCCACGCAGCGCTGCTGTCCAGTTCCGGAGCATGGCATCCCGCGCAATAGAATTTCACATATAGCTGCGCGCCTTCACGAATGGTCGCTGCGTCAGCCTTTAGCACCGGCGGCTTCGGGACAGGTGGAACAACATCCGGAGGAGTTGGAAACGGAACATTCCCACCAACTTTGAACGCCAGCAAACGCGACGGCCCACGCTTCGATTTCGGAGTGGCCATGGTCCACGCCGGAGCGAACAGCCGCGATCCTGAACCCCATCCTACGGGCAGAAGCACGTATTGCTCGCCGTTCACCGTGTAGGTCACAGGAACCGACTCAATCGCGGATCCCGTATCGATCGACCACACTTTTTCCCCGCTCTCGGCCGCGTAGGCCGCGAACTCTCCACTGCCCTGGCCCTGAAACACCAAATTGCCAGCCGTGGAAAGAACCCCGCCATTCGTCGCAATTTCTTCTTCGACCGACCATCGCTCAGATTGACTCACCGGATCCCAAGCAATCAGCCGCCCTTCGGTCTGCTGCATCCATTCGCCAGTCTCGACCTGAGAATGCGAATTCGGTTTGCGATCGGTCGCGGGAATATAAACAAGTCCTGTGCCGCTGTCGTAGCTCATCGGCCACCAGTTGTGCACTGTCCACTGTTTCCCGCCGCCCTGCGAAGCTGGTACCTCGACAGCCTTTCCGGTCGCGAGGTCGATCGAACTCGCCCAGTTCACCTTCACAATCGGCTTTGCCGAAAGCAATTTGCCGGTCCACGCATCGAGCACGTAATAAACCCCATTCTTGGGAACCGTCATCGCGACGTGCCGCTTCTCGCCGTTGATCGGCAGATCCGCCATGACGATGTGGTTGTTTTCTGTCTGCATTCCCGGCGAGCTGGTTTGGAAATGCCACACGTATTCGCCGGTCGAGGCCTTCACCGCGACGATGCATCCTGCAAAGAGCTTGTCGCCAGGGGCGTGAATGGAAGCCACCTCTCCAAAGTCGGCGCCCGCCCCGGCCGTGCCGAAGATGACGTAGTCCGTAACAGGATCGTATGTGATCGCCGTCCATACGTCCGCACCGCCCATTTTCCAGGCATCACCCCCCGTCGGCCACGTCTTGGCGGCGATGTCTCTCAGCGCCTTCGATTCGTACGGTTTGCTCGGATCTCCAGGCACGGTCCAGAATCTCCAGAGTTCCTTGCCGGTATTGGAGTCGTACGCCGCAATCGATCCCCGCACGCCGTCGTCCGATCCGTTGTAGCCCATGAACACCATTCCCCTGGCTACATGGGGCGCATTCGTGATGCCGGTTTGCGTCGGTTCACAGACTGTTGCCTGCCAGAGTTGTTTTGCCGTGGCAGCATCGATTGCAATGAGCCGGCAATCCCCGGTTCCCACGAATACCTTTCCTTCCCACACGGCAACGCCTGCGTTAGTGCGCGCGGAATAAGATCCGTTCGCCGATTGATCCAGCCGAATGTGTGGATCAAACTTCCAGATCAGTTTTCCTGTCGCCGCCTCAACCGCATAAACCTTCGATAAAGGCGCGCTGACGTAGGCGATTCCATCCACAACGATCGGCTCTGAGACGAGGCCGACAGCGCTGTCCACATCGAGATACCAGGCCAGTCCGAGGCCCGACACATTCTGTTCGTTAATCTGCTTGAGTGGGCTAAAGTGCGCAGAGTCGAAGGTTCGCCCGTTTAGAAGCCAGTTGCCGCCGTTGTCTCCATCGATACGCCCGGCCGTGACATTTCCAGAAGCGGCAGGACTGTCAGTTCGACTGGAAGCTGGAAAAGTGATGGCCCCCGCGAGCACGAGAGCCGTTAACAAACCTGAGTCCCAAGGTGCTTTCCCCAATCGCTTCGACAAGATGAGTTCCCCAGTGATCGAAAAGTGAAAGCCACGGATCCGCGCAGATTAGCACGGACATTTCAAAAATGATTTCTCCGTGAAAATCCGCGCAAATCCGTGGCTGATGGTTCTTAAACCGCCTGCGGAACTCGCGTTTCCTTCTCGAGTGCCGCCTCTACCTTGCCCTTCGTCCCGAACAGGGTGTTATAGATGACGCCGCCTAGTGCGCCGCCAATCAGCGGAGCCACCCAAAACATCCATAACTCCTGCAGCGCCCATCCACCTGCAAAGAGTGCCGGACCGGTACTGCGCGCCGGGTTCACGGACGTATTCGTGATGGGAATACAGACCAGGTGAATTAGAGTCAGGCACAGCCCGATCGCAAGTGGGGCAAAGCCCTTCGGTGCGCGATCGTCCGTAGCTCCCATAATCACGATCAGGAAAAACGCGGTCAACACTACCTCGGCCACGAATCCCGACAGCAACGAGTATCCACCCGGAGAGTTCATTCCGTAGCCGTTGCAAGCGAAGCCGCTATGCACGTCGAAGCTGGCCGAACCGATCGCAATGTAGTAGAGCACCCCCGCAGCCGCGATCGCGCCCAGCACCTGCGCGATGACGTATGCGAGCAAGTCGGAAGCAGGGAAGCGCTTTCCCACCACGAGCCCGAGGCTGACCGCCGGGTTCAAATGGCAGCCCGAGATATGGCCAATCCCGTATGCCATCGTCAGCACAGTGAGTCCGAAGGCGAAAGCCACTCCAACAAACCCGATACCAACTGACGGAAATCCGGCGGCAAAGATCGCCGCACCACATCCGCCGAACACAAGCCAGAATGTGCCGAAAAACTCCGCGAGCGCACGCTTTGACATGGGCATGAAGAAACTCCTTTCTCCTTTGACGAGAAGTAGCTGAAGTGTTGAGAACGATAAACCGAGAGGCCCAAAGCGTAGCACAGGAACCAGCCCTTGGCACTGGCAATTGATGCAGCTGATTACACGCTGGCACAAACATGGACTTCGCGCTTTGGCACGCAGTCGGAAAGCGGCGAACTTTCTCCTTGCTGACCCCTGTCCCCTATTCCCTAGCCACTGAAGTTACGAACGCTTTCCCCGCAACCCGATCTCAATTGTCCGTTCTCTGAAGTGCTGCTAGGCTGAAATTGAATGGGTTCTGCCGTTACCAGCCCGCTGAAATCCAGTCTCTCTCTGTACTCCCGAGTGGCGGATCGGCTGCAGTCTTCGTCCGCCGAAGTATGGGCTAAGTTCCTGCTTTCGCTGATCGGCCTTGGACTCGCTTTTGCCGCCGCCCTGTTCTCCACGATTTCCCGCGACTCCGGCAACGTCTGGGCCACCGTGATTCTCGCCTCGGCGTCGCTGGTGCTAGCCACCTTAGTAGGACTCGTCACCGTGCCCTATCTCGCGCGCCGCGTCGCCGTCGAGCGCCTGCGTGAGTCCTTCGACTATGACGTTACCCGCGCGGGAATCATCTACGTTCTCGTCACCCTCGTGATCGGCATCGCCGCGCTTAATACCGGCAATAATCTTCTTTACATCGTCGTAGCTGCCATGCTGGCGGCCATCATTGTTTCTGGATACGTTTCCGCCTGGGTACTGCGTTATCTCGAACTCGACATTCATCTTCCCGAGCACGTCTTTGCCGGGCGCCCGCTCTTCGGCCGGATCGTCCTCCATAATCCCCGTCGCGTGTTCCCGTCTTTCTCGGTGCGCGTTGTCTCCACGCGCAAGAAGCGCAAGAAGCCGGCCAAGCAGTGGCAATGGGAGCGCGCCGAGTTCGGCTTCCCCTTTAACCGCCCCAAAGAGCAGCAGTGGCTGCATCTCCCGGATCGTCGCTTGCGTCGCGTGAATCTGATCCCGCCGCCCCCCGGCATTTTCCAGGGAATGGCCTATTTCCCGTTCTTGCCGGCTGGTGCTCAAACAGCAGCTGATCTTGAGTTGAAATTCGACCACCGCGGCCGCTATCAGGAAGACAGTTTCGGTCTGGCCACCCGGTTTCCCTTTGCCTTCCTCACCAAGACGCGCCACGTGGCACTCAAACGCGAAGTTCTCGTCTATCCCAACATCGAGCCTACGGATGAAGTTCTCGAGATTCTTCCTCTGGTCCGTGGCGAATGGGAAAGCTTTGTCCGCGGCCGCGGCTCCGACCTCTACCGCATTCGCGAATACATGCCTGAGGACTCCGCCCGCCACGTGGATTGGAAATCCACGGCCAAATCGGGATCGTTAAAGGTTCGCGAGTTCGCCCGCGAAGACGAGCGCAAACTCTGTATCGCTTTCGACAATCCCCAGGCCGGTCTGATTCCTGACGAGGAATACGAGTGCGCTGTCGATCTGGCCGCCTCCATCGCCTGGCATTTCTCAACCCAGGAAGCAGAAGTGAACTACATCATTCCCGGACACCCGCGTACCCGCGACCTGCACGAATTCCTCGCTTGGCTGGCAGTTGTAGAACCCATCGGCAGTACTTCGTCGGAGCAGGGAAGCGCCAACTCCGCGTCTCAAGATTCGTTGCAGGAAGTGAGCGCTGGACCCTCGGATGAATACAACATCGTCATTACAGCTCGGGCTCGCGGCACGGTGCCCACGGCGCTCTGGAACTCCTCGTACTTCGTCTTTGTCGGCGCGCAGAAAGCATCTCGCGTCTAGCTCTGCGGCGGCCACTCATACGGGAATGCTTTGGCAGCCTCCTCCGGTGTCACCTTCACCCCAAGTAATTCCGCCGCATGCGCCAACACCGGATCGCGGCCCCTTGCCAGGTCGTCGGCGCTGGGCAAAAGAATTTCGTTCGGAGTTACGCCCACGCGTTCCAGGCTCTTTCCATCGCTCATCACCAAGTCCCATTCTGTGATCGAAGCACCAAAGAAGACGACCGTATCCGTTCCTACGCGCTCATCATAACGTCTCGCCTCCATCACGGCGCCGGCGGTTTGATCTCCCAGGACTACGCCACGTTTTTCCAGCTGAATGATGCGCGCAAACACTTCTGCGCAAGATGCGGACCTCGCGTCCACCAGGACAACAAGCTTTCCGAGAAACGGGTTATGCAAGGTCTTTGATTTCTCCGGCTTCGTGTCTTTTCTCCCGACACGATCGGCAATCTTGATTTCCTTGTCGAAAACGGCTCCCAAAAGGTATTTCAGCGTTTCCACAGCGCCACCAGGATTGCCGCGCAGGTCGAGAATCACGTTGTCGTGCTTGCGCATTTTTCCCAACATGCTTTCAACTTCCATCCCGGAAAACATGAACTCCGGCACCTTCAGAACCGTGACCTGATCGCCATATTCCACCGTTCGTGCGCGCATCAGGTGCTCTTGGGTTTCTTCGTCGCGAATGACGTCCCATATGTCGCTGGATCCGCTCGCGGTAAGGTCCATAACGCGCTTCATATCGCGAATTTTCGCTGCAATATCCACCTGGCGCTGTGCGCCAGCAGGATCTTGCAGCGTCAATCGCAGGCTCAACTGCGGACGTAGCGTGCCAAACATGTACTGCAGCTTCCACAAGTCATCACGGCTGACTGGATAGCCGTTGATAGTGAGAATCTCGTCTCCCGCTTTAACTCCCTTCTTCTCCGCGTCACTTCCGGGACGGACCTGCGTCACAAAGCAACGATTTCCGATGATCTGGTACACAAAACCGTAGGTATGCCGAAATGCATGCTGCGGTGGCACGAAAAAGGTGTGAGAGTCGTGCAGCGCATCGAGCACTGCGGCAATGTGCGCCATTGCCATATTGACTGAGGTAGACTTCGCGATCTGCTGCCGTGCCTCCGCAACTCTGGCCTCGAAATCCACACCGTGGAATTTGGGGTCGTAGTAATGCTTTTTCACATCGCTGGAGATCGTTGCCAGCATGTCCATCGCGCGGCCGCGCTCGTAGCTCGATATCGTTTGTTGGCCGAATCCTGAAGTCGTGGGAATGAATATCAGCAGTGAGATGCTGATTGCCCCTATTACAGAAGTACCTCTCGGCATAGGGCACCTCTTCCTGCTCCTCTGAGATCGCCTTCTTCCCGGGAGCGGCACGCATTCTACACCCCGGGTCAATCGAGGACTATGAACCTGGGCACAGCTGCCAAAACCGCCAATTCTCCGCAATTTTCGTTGTTCCCCAACCTTTTTCCCTTTCCTTACATCTCGTTTCGGGCATATACTCGCGACCCAATAGGTAGACGCGCCCTCGGAAATCCCTGTTCGCCGGGAGGATCAAAATGCGCATCTGTGACTTGATTAAGAATCAGGACACGTATCAAGCGGACCTGGGCCACTCAGTCTTCCAGACCGTCTGCGCCATGGTCGAACGCAACATCGGCGCCGTGCCCGTCGTTCACAATGGCAAGCTGGTAGGCATCTTTTCCGAACGCGACCTGATGCGGCGCGTCGTCGCTGAAGGCCGTGATTCGCGCAGCACTTGCCTCGCTGAGGTCATGACCGATGACCCTATGACCGTCAGCCCCATAGAGGACCTCGCCAATTGCATGGCCCTCATGCGGCGGCACGGCTTCCGCCACCTTCCCGTCTGTCACGAGGGTCACCTTGTCGGCATGGTGTCCCTGCGCGACATCCTCCTCCACGATCTCGACGAGAAGGACGACGAAGTGCGCATGATGCGCGCCTACATCCACTCCATGCCCGACGCATAGGGCTCGCGCACGTCTTCCATTACTTCCAAAGCTTTCGTGTGCTCACCCGCCAACCCTGCGTGGGCCGAATCTTTTGCCGTGCATAGCCGCGGAGCGGCGCTATTCGTTAGCGCGGCGCGTGAGCGCTGGGATGCGGAACCTCGAATGAACCTGAGTCCGCTTAAGCGGACGGCACGTTTCACGGGCGACACCATTTACAGCCATGGTTCATTCCTTAGCACGAAGGTAACCTTGCCCAAATCCCAGTGCAGGGGTAACGTTACTGCGGATTACCTCAGTGCATTGAACATCGGATTGTTACGGGCTAGCCTAGCTTTACGACGTCGAAGACTCGCGCAGGGACCGGAAACCACAGCTTCGCCGGCAAGGAGTTGGCCGGCCAACACAGTTGAACCAGTGCCACTCGTTGCATGAGCGAAAAAGCAAAGGTTTTGTACTATGTGCTCTGGCTGCTGCATCCCATCTTGCAGGCGGCCATTGCTGTTTTCATGCTCCGACGTGGGCTGCTGAAGCAATTTAAATTCTTCTTCGCATACATCCTTACGCAATTACTCACCTTCGCCGTTGTATTTCCTGCCTTCATCTGGCGCAGCTATTCGGCTCTGTTTTTTCTGTACTGGATCTGCAATGCGATCAGCGTGACCTGCGGTTTCCTGGTCATTCATGAGGTGTTCGTCGACGTATTCAAGCTCTTTCACACCCTGCGGGATCTCGGTTCGGTTCTGTTTAAGTGGGCCGGCCTTGTCATGCTGCTCGTCGCAGCCGTGGTCTCGGTTTCCACCAATTCATCGAGCATCTCTCCATGGATGCAGGCCATTGTCACCTCTCAGCGCTGCGTACGCATGGTGCAGGTTGGCATGGTGATGTTCCTGCTCTTTTTCGCTCACTACGTCGGTGTCAGCCGCCGACAGCACAGTTTCGGCATCGCCCTGGGATTCGGTTCCTTTGCCATCATCGAACTGATCCTCATCAGTTCCTGGATCGGCAATCATCTCGGTGGGCCACGGCTGAGTATGGTCAACATGGCCGCCTACAACACCAGCCTGGTGCTGTGGCTCTCGTACGTTGCGGTGAAGCGGCCCGTCCGCGACGCCAGCCGCTCGCTGCTTCAAACCCAGCGTTGGGAGCAGAGCCTCTCCGATATTCACCATCCGGTCCCGGCCGATTCACTCATCCCGATGTTCGAAGGAATGGTCGATCGCGCTCTCTCCCGGACCCAGCAGTTCACGGTCGCACCTCCGCTCGCCGAAAGTGCAGCCGCCAGTGCAGGCGGAAGCGCGGTAAGAACCGGAAGCCTCAACGTGACTCACAATACGCCCAAGAGCTAGCTGCCTTGGTTTCCCATTCCCGACCTACCTTCCACCCAAGCCGCAATGTTTGTTCGTTTTTCGTAACAATCATGCGCACCGATAAGGAATTTCGGCCAGGAACCGATTTTCCTACAGCTTCCTATCTAAGTAACTCAATGTAGAGGTAGTTAGGGCTCTATCTGGCGATTCTCAGAGCGCAGGAGAGAGGGGTAGGCGAGTACCCCTGTGAAATTTGTTGCATAGTTCGCTTGACACCTGTCCTATAATGCCCGTCCGCGTGAAAGTGTCCTTTTGTTGGAAACTTACGTGGAAATAGGAGACGAACCCATGAAACGTGCGATCAGGATCGCAATCCTGATGGTAGGTCTAGTGGGCACATTCATCGCAGCCGCCGTCCAACAGGTTCCCGCCCAGGATGGAGGCCCGCTAATTCTGTGCCCACCGAAACAAGCCGGCTGTCAATCAACCCTGCCCACACTAGTCGAGCATGGCAGGCGGTAACAAGGTAACCAAAGTAACCTTGTGGTAATTGGGCCAAGTCAACAGGCTTGCAAAATTTCGGGCTGACGGACCATAGAACCCGTCAGCCCTTTATTTTTGCGATATTACCTTTCAATCCGCAGAGCCCCGGCCAGACTTTCGCGCAACTCGCCTGCCGAGAAGACCGGCGGCCGACAGCTCGCTCCCGAACAAAGAACCGCAAATGACTTTCCGGACCGAAGTTGCGGAAGATTTGGAATCGTCGCGCTCAGTACGGGCGGCAGATTTTGCGGAACCACCTGATTCGAAGACAGACAAAGCGTGCTTTTCGCGAACGCAAAGCGCTCCACTGCCGCTTCAGCAAGTTCGCCTGCTTTGCCATCTTCTCCCGCAATCACGACCACCTGTGTGGGGCTTTCCAGGAAATACAAGACAGCTATCCCATAAGTCGCCGCGAAAATCCCAAATTGCTCGGCTGTGCCCGCGAAAGTCTCCAGACTCTGCTCAGCCTTGTCGCGATAATCGGCCTCGCCCGTGTAGTGATGCAATCGGATCGAGGCAATCGCTGCCATCGGATTTCCCGCCGGGGTTGGCGAATCCTGCAAGGGTTTGCGTCGCGTGGCAAGTACTCCAAGGTTCTTTCCATCCGCGGCTGCCTCCGTATCGAAGAATCCACCCGAGGTCGCATCGAAAAAGCGCGCAATCATCGCATCCGCGATTGATCGAGCAAAGTTGAAGTAACTCAGATCAGAAGTCGCTTCGTAAGCATCCAGGCAGGCCAAAGCCGTGAATGCGTAGTCTTCAAGCATCCCTGGAACCTCGCGGTGCTCGGCATTCGGATCTGAATACGCGACCACGTGCATCAGCCTGGAATGTTCTCTATCAGTGTGGTGCGTCCACGATTTGGTTAATAATCGGTCGAGCGAGCGCAGCGCGAACTTTTTTGCTCCTGCGAGTTCGAGCACCTTCGCCGCTTCTAGATACGCCGAAATGCAAAGGCTGTTCCAGCCCACATAAACCGTCTTGTCGATATATGGCGTTGGCCGTTGCAGCCGCGCTGCGTACATCTTCTTCATTGCCGAAAGCAGTAATTCGCTTACGTGCTCGGCAGAGATGTTCATGCGCTTCGCGATCTCCCCGATTGAAGCCCGTACGTATAACACATTCTTCGCCGGATTGTGATGCATCTCCCCGATTTCGTTGATGTCATAGCGCAGCGACGCTACCTGCGTCTCTTCTCCCGTCAGAACCGCCTTCGTTTCCTCCATGGTCCACGTGAAGTAGTCCCCGTCATCGTCCATCGAGATGTCGGCATCCTGTGACGCATAAAATCCGCCATGCTCCCGGTCGCTTAGCCACTCGTCCATCCAGCGAATGATGTCGCGTGCCACTTCACCGAAGAATTCCAGACCGGTCGCCTGGTAGGCGTGCACGTAGTTCTTCAGCAATTCCGAGTTGTCATACGACATCTTTTCGAAATGCGGTACCACCCAGCGCTCGTCCACAGAATAACGATGAAACCCGCCCGCCAATTGATCGTAGACGCCGCCGTGCGCCATATGTTCAAGTGTCGTGACGATCAAGTCCCTCATTGGCGAATCCTCACTCGCCTCGGATGGGTGCCCCATTTCTCGCGCGTCTTTTTGCGCGAGAAGTGGGGATTTTGACTTTCGTCCATACCGTTCAATCAACAACTCCAACACCGACGGGTGCGGAAACTTCGGCGCTGACCCAAATCCCCCGTTCCGAGGATCGAACATCTTTACCGCCGAATCCTGAATCGCGGTGATCACATTTGCCGAAATCCGCCCGCTACGACCTGCGAACGACTCCGACTGCGAAATCGCATTTTCGACCATTGACGCCTGCTCGATTACATCGCCATGCTTTTCCTTGTAAGCATTTGCAATGCTCAGCAGCACCCGCCGAAAGCTCGGGCGACCGTATCCATCATTTGGCGGAAAATACGTGCCTCCATAAAACGGTTTTCCATCGGAAGTGAGAAATGCCGTCAGCGGCCATCCTCCCTGTCCGCTCACCGCCTGCACCGCTGCTTGATAGCGGCTGTCAATATCGGGACGCTCGTCTCGATCCACCTTTACGGCCACAAAATGTTCATTCACAATCGCAGCAATCTCCGGATCGTCATAGGATTCACGGTCCATCACATGGCACCAGTGACACCACACCGCCCCAATATCGAGAAGCATCGGTTTGTTCTCGCGCTGCGCCGTCTCAAACGCCTCGGCGCCCCACTCGTGCCAGAGGATGGGCTGATGCATCGCGGATCGCAGGTAGGATGAAGAGGCGCGGGAGAGCGAGTTCGAGGTTGTTGCGCTCATCCTTTCAGTTTATCTTGATTCCTTCGTACAGCGGCGTCGCCGAAAGCTTGTGAAGAATGCAAAATTCTTCCGTGATGCTTCGTCTCCTTTCGAACTTGGACATCCCGTATCCTCACATTCGCATCTTTCGATCATCAGTACTTTCTGGGTCTCAACCAAAAAGGAAACCTCTGATGCCCGCAACCAAGCTCTTCTTTGGCCTTGTACTGATTTCTGTCCTCCCTGCCAACTTCGTGGTCGCACAAGAAGCCACTGGCACGCTTTCCGGAACAGTGCTCGACTCTTCCGGTAAAGCTGCGGCGAATGCCAAAATCTCCATCAAGAACGTCGCAACAGGTGAGTCTGCCGATACGCAAACCGACTCGGCAGGCCGGTATTCTGAGTCGAACCTCAAGCCCGGTGACTATGAAGTTTCAGCCTCAACCGACGCGGGCACCGCTCCCGCACAGAAGATCGCAATTGAGGCTGGCGTCGGGCAGAGCTTGAATCTCACGTTGTCCCAGCAATCGGGCAACCTGCCGAACGCACCTTCTTCTTCGAAGACCGAGCCCAGTCTCGAGGATCTCGGCTTTTCCGCGGCCGAGTCGAAAGCCAATCCCCAGGAACAAGCCCTGCTCGACAAGCGCACGCACATGCTGAAGATCCATCAGCGCATGGGCTTGATCACAACCGGTCCCATGATCGCCACAGTGATCAGTTCCTTCTACGCCGGAGGGAAAAGCGAGAACAGAACCGGACGCGATCTCCACACCGCCCTGGGCTCCTCGACCGCGATCTTGTACGGAATGACTGCGTATTATGCGATCCGGGCTCCAAAGATAGCCGGGACCGAAACCCGCGGTCAGATCAAGTTTCACAAAGCGATGGCCTGGATCCACGGCCCCGGTATGGTCTTGACCCCGATTCTTGGGGCCATGGCTTTTGACCAGAAAAGCAAAGGCGAGAAGGTCCACGGCATTGCCTCCGCCCATGGACCTGTAGCGATCGTCACCGCCGGAGCGTTTGGCGCGGCACTCTTGTCCGTCTCTTTGAAATTCTGATCTCAGTGCTTTTTGGAGAAATCTCTTCCAGAATTTATGAATAAGAAGCTTCTTCCATTTCTCTTGTGTGCGCTTACCAGCGCCTTTGCCGCTGATACGACGTGGGTTCTGAAACAGAGCACCCTGACTTACCACGTCTCACACCCTCTTCATCAGAGCGAAGGTGTTAGCCATGCTGCTCGCGGCAAAGGCATCTGTCACGAGGGACAGTGTGATTTCCTGATCGCCGTTCCGGTGAAATCTTTCGACTCCGGCGACAGTAACCGCGACCTTCACATGATTCAGGTGACCCGCGGAGCGGAATATCCCATGGTGACGGTTCGTACGCGCCTCCCCGAATCTGCCGCCAGTTCCGCCGTCATCAACGCTGATTTGGAGATTCAGTTCGCCGGCCAGACCGCCCGCTACCAGCAGGTCCCGTTCGAGGTCAGAACCGAGGGAAACGAGAAGCACATCACCGGAACCATCCCAACCAAACTATCCGACTTCAAAATCGAGCCGCCGTCGCTGTTGACCGTGCCAGTGAAAAATGACGTACCCATCCGGGTAGATATGACGTGGGCGCCGCAGTAAGCCAGCAAAGCTCCTGCACGCCGATGCGAGGAGTGGGCTTGTATACCCTGTGAACCTCTGTGATCTCTGTGGTGAGCGCTCTTGAGAGGTGGATTGAGTCGCTTGCGTGATTTCCACAGGCTGGACCTTCATTTCCTGTGACATCTGACCTTGCGCTCCACAGCCCAATAATCCGATCATCGCGGAGGCGACCAGCCGGGTGGCAGCCGAGAGTACCGGGAAGCAGAGCTAAGTCTCTGGGGCTCAAGATTTTGCCCGTAAGTGATTGCAGCCCATAGATTACTTTGCAAATTCCTGCTAAATCGCTGATTCCAGAGATCCAGGGGGAGGGGGGGTGCCCCGAAAATCAGAAGGTATTCCCATTTTGGAACTGCCAAAAAAAGGGATTCCGAACAAAGTTGCCAGAACAAAATTCACGGTCCGCTTTTGATTTTCTTCGCGTCCTTTGAGGTATTTCTTTGCGAACTTGGCGGTAAGTCGTTTCGCCTATCGAGTCAGCTGCCGAGCGATTCGCGCATACAAATCAATCGCCTCATGCAGTTGCCGTTTCTCGATGTACTCACCCTCCGTATGCGCGACGTGAATCGATCCTGGGCCAATTAGGAGTGGTTCTCCCCACTTCGTCAGCTTAGGAATGTCGGTCGTGAACGCCGCAATCATCGTTGGCAACCCATCGACAGTTCGCAGCCGCAGGAAGGGAAGTTCCAGCGGAAATCTGACTTCGACCTGATCACCAGCGGTCGCGATGATCTGTTTACGTAATTCCGCAGTTGAACCGACCAGACGATAGAGCAAATCCGCGTGCGCGTAATCCGGAATCACGTTTGGCGCGCGCCCGCCTTCGATCAACCCGATATTAAGAGTGCAAGGACCAATCTGCGGATCGGAAGGCAAAGGCATTGCGCGCAGACGCCCCAGCGCTGTGATTAACTTATCGATGGCTGAATCTCCCAGCTCTGGATACGCAGAATGGGCCATTTTCCCGCGAGCCGTGATCTCGACTCGCAGCGTTCCCTTCGACGCCAGCGCGATATGGTTCTCCGTCGGTTCACCGTTGACCAGGAAACGGCAACTCGCGGGCGCATGATCGTTGGCCACTTTCGCGCCCAAACTGTCACGCTCTTCGCCAACCAGAAACAGCAATCCAACAAAGATGCCTTCCCGCTGTAATCGCTCCGCCGCCGCAACCTGCGCCGCAATGATCCCTTTGGCATCGCACGATCCTCGTCCGTAAATGCGATCCGCGTCCTCCGATGACGGGATAAACGGAGGAACCGTATCCATGTGTGTAGAGAAGACGACTACAGGATTGGGATGATCGGGATGAGCTGCGAAGACATCGAAACGATCGCCTTCCACGGGGATCTTTCTGGCCTGATATCCAATGCGACAGAGTTCGCCGTAAAGATAATTCCCAACCGCCGCTTCATTGCCCGAGACCGATTCGATGTCGACCAGTTGCCGTGTAAACGTGATCGCGTCCATGCAGAAGAGAATAGCAAAATCGGACCTCAGCCCTCAGACCTCAGCTTTTCGCGGTCCATTCCGAAGTCCGAAGTGCTGAGGCCGAAGGTCTGAGGTCTAACGTCTGAATTTAGTAAGCTGGATGCGATGATTCCATCGAACGGAGCGATTCGCTCACTATTCCTCGACGGCCCTGCTGGGCATCTCGAGGCCTTGCTCAATTCTGGAGCGGAAAATGCAACGCACGCTGCGGTTGTCTGCCATCCTCATCCGTTGTATGGCGGAACGCTGCACAACAAAGTCGTGTTCCACACCATGAAAGCGCTGAACAGCTTTGGATTCCCCGTTCTCCGCTTCAACTTCCGCGGTACGGGACTGAGCCAGGGAGAGCACGATCATGGCATCGGAGAACTCGACGACGTTCGCACCGCCCTGGACTGGCTCGATCGGGAATTTCGCCTGCCGTTGATCTTTGCCGGTTTCTCGTTCGGTGCGGCCGTAGGATTGCGCGCCGCATGTGCAGACGATCGCGTCCGCGCAGTGATTGGTGCTGGAGTTCCGGTCGCTCCCGTAGCTGCCGATACGGAAGAGCCGCGCGTGTACACGTACGAGTTCCTGCAAGAATGCATGAAGCCCAAATTGTTCGTCAGTGGCGCGCGCGACCAGTTCGGACCAAAAGCGAAGCTGCAGGCTTTAGTCAATTCCGTGCCAGAGCCGAAGAAACTGGTGGTGATTGAAGGCGCCGATCATTTCTTCGAAGGACGCTTGCGTGAGTTGCGCGAAGCGATCGAAACCTGGGTGAAAGAAGTTATCAGCTCTCAGCCGTCAGCGATCAGCTAGATCCACATCGTTCGCATCACGAATGCTCGGTTCGGGTTCGTTTAACTGAGAACTGAGAACTGAGAACTGAGAACTGAAAGCTGACCGCTGTTTATAATCCTCCGCATGCCCGATCCAGCCCGCGAATCCCAGTTCCGCCAGATGCGTGAGGCTGCGCGGGCGATCTTCGATAAGACCCTGGCCGAAGCTTCCATTGCAAAAGCGTTTGCCCGCCACGTGAACTGCGAGCGCGGGATTCTGCGGGTCCGCGAAGATCTCTATGACCTGTCCTCGTACTCCCGCGTTCAGGTTATGTCGATTGGTAAGGCCGGACATACGATGGTGGAAGCCTTGAGCAATGAGGTTGGAGCGACACTCGAAGGCATTGTCGCGTCCTCTGTCGCGCCAGCCAGCCAAGTGCGCGGATTCCGCTACTTCCGCGGAGGACATCCAACTCCCAATGGCGAATCCATTCAAGCCGCCACAGCGATGCTGCGTGCCGTTGAAGCTCAGCCTGCTTCGGCGCTGGTCATATTCCTGATCAGCGGAGGAGGATCTTCGATCCTGGAGAAGCCTATCGACGACGAGATCTCGCTCGACGATCTGATCTCCACGTATCGCGCGCTGGTGCATTCCGGAGCGCCGATTGCGGAGATCAATGCCATCCGCAAGCATCTTTCGGCTGTGAAAGGCGGACGGTTGGCGCAAGCGGCTTATCCCGCGCAGCAGCTCTCGCTGCTAGTCTCAGATGTGCCCGACAACACTCCCGACGCACTCGCGTCAGGGTTGACAATGGCGGATTCAACCAGCGTGGAAGACTGTCATCGGATTGCGGAGAAATATGAACTGCTGAACCAGTTTCCGCCCTCTACTCGGGAGTTATTCGAACGGCATGCGCTCGAGGAAACGCCGAAGAGCGACGATCCGGTATTTCACAAATCCCGCTGGTGGACGATTCTCTCGAACGAAACAGCGGTCGAGGAAGCAAGCACTGCTGCGGAGCGCGCAGGATTTATTGCGAAGGTCGACAACTCCTGCGACGACTGGGATTATCAGAAAGCTGCCGACTATCTGCTGAACAAAGTCCGCGAGTTGCGGAAACAGTTCTCTCCCGTATGTCTGATCTCCGGCGGAGAAGTGACCGTGATGGTGACAAACGGCGGGACGGGCGGACGCAACCAGCAGTTTGTGCTCGAGTGTGCGGAGAAGATCGCCGGCGAAAATATCACGGTGCTGAGCGCGGGAACCGATGGAGTGGATGGAAACAGTCCAGCGGCAGGAGCAATCGCGGATGGATCAACTCTGGAACGCGCTCTTGCGCGAGGCTTAGACGTAAGAACCGCGCTGGAGAAGTTCGATGCGTATCCATTGTTCAGTGCGCTGGGTGATGCGATCGAGACCGGGCCAACAGGAAATAACTTGCGGGACCTGCGTTTTCTGCTGGCCTACTAAGGTCTTCGGATAGAAAGAGGACCTATGCAGCCAAAAGTTGCATAGGTCCTTCGCTTTGGCCAGGATGACAACGATCTGCCTGGCGCGAATTGTTACGCGGTCTTCTGCATCTTCTCCATGGCGTCATTCATGCTGCGTTTCATCTCATCTGCAGACATGTCTTTGACGTGTGTGGCAATCGACCATTTGTGCCCGAACGGATCCTTCAACCTGCCGTAGCGATCGCCCCAGAATTGGTCCGCTACCGGCATTTCAACTTTCGCCCCGGCTTTTACTGCCCGGTCAAACGCATCGTCCACGTTGTTGACATAAACGTGCAAACCCATGCTGGTGCTCCCACCGGAATCAGGAGCGTGCGAGCCGAACTCCGGAAATTCGTCGGACAACATAATGATTGAATCTCCAATCTTCAGCTCAGCGTGCATGACTTTGCCATCGGGACCTTTCGCTACGCCTCCCCTTTCCTGCGCACCGAACGCTTTCTTGTAAAACTCGATGGCACGATTGGCGTCACGCACCGTCAAGAATGGAGTAAGAGTGTGATAGCCCTCAGGAATGGGTTTTACTGCCATAGAACCTCCTAGAAATGGATGGATTTTCTTGCAGTTTACACCCGTAAAGGCGCAAGGATTGTCAAAGGGGAATGAATTTAATGGGCGCTACGAAGAACGCGAGAGAAGATCAGAAAAATCGGGTGACGCCTTCTTCGAGGACTACAACCCGGTCTTTGATCCCCGCCGCTTCAGCCTCCTGGTCGAGCAACTGCAGCGGTTCATCCACGGGTTCGTGCGAGAGACGGAATGTTCCGTAGTGCATGGGAACCATCCAGCGCGCCTTCAGATCGAGAAAAGCCTTTGTGGCGTCGGCAGGATTGGTGTGAACGTTCCGGAATTGCGGCGGATTGTAAGCGCCGATCGGGAGCAGTGCCAACTCCGGCGAAAGACGCCGTCCGATCTCGCTGAAGCCCGAGAAGTAGGCAGTGTCTCCGGCATGATAGACCGAGTGCTTGCCCGCTTTCAGGACGAAGCCTCCATAGCCGCGATGAGAGTCCTTCAAAATGCGCGCTCCCCAATGCCGCGAGGGAACATGCGTGATGGTCAGATTTCCATGCCGGGAATTCTTCCACCAGTCGAGCTCAATGATTTCAGAAAAGCCCAAATCTGAGACCAGGTCCGAAACATGGGTAGGGATGATGATGGCGGGAGCGACACCCCGCGTCCGCAGATTGTTATGGACGATGGCTCGCAGCGAAGGGCGATGCAGGTGATCGAAGTGAGCATGAGAAACCAAGACGGCGTCGATCGGTGGAAGGTCCGAGATGCGCAATCCCGGACGGCGAAGGCGCTTCAGCACAAAAAGCCATCGCGCGAAGTTCGGATCCACAACGACATTCTTTGCTCCGATCTGCAGGAAGAAACTCGCGTGGCCGATGAACGTAACACCCAGTTCACCGTTCGTTACGAGCCTCGGCTTGTAAGTCTGGCCCGAGCGCGGAGTGACCGCCGAGTGGCGCACCAAGCGCGAAAACTGCGTAGCACGCTTGCGAAGGGCCGGATTCCGAAGTGTCTGTTTGATCATCCTGCTACAGAGCCTGGACTAGAGCCAAGCGGCTCTCTCATGCTAATAGCGAGCGCGGAGACAGTAGAGTGATTAGTGCGATGCTGCGATCCGCGTTACTTTTCATTGACGACCTGAGATTTTAGATGAATTCTGGACCCGTCAAGCTGCTTTTTACTTTTCTTGACAGTACGGCGGTAATGGTTGCAGGTGCATGGGACCGTTTCCAAAAAAGAAAATGCCGCCAGCCTTCGCCAGCGGCCCTTCCTTTCAGAGTGACCTTACTGCGCTTCGGTATTCGTGATCCAGCGCGAACGCGGGATCTCGCGATGTCCTTCGTCGTCGTAGAAGAATTTCATTACGTGATCGGAATGCGCGTTGGGAACGGAGTGATCGTTGATGGAGCTGAAGTGCGGTTCATTATACGAAGCCGGCAACGGGGTCTTGGTCGTGTACATCGACTCGTTGTAGGTCGTTCCATTCAGGCCCTGCGCCACGGCGAATACTCCGTAGGGACTGCCGTTCGAGTAGGAAACTCCGATATAGTCGGCGACCATTGGCCCGTTGTCCGAATTCGGAAGCCAGCTAAGGCTCATCGGACCGGCGATCTTCTTGCCTGCTGTCCAGGTCGCGCCGCCATCGGTCGAGGTGGTGAAGCCGACATCCAGCTGGCAGGTACTCGTGGTGCAACTTGCCTTGGGATAGTAGTAGTACACGATCGTCAGGTGTGCATTGGCGCCGGAGGTAGTCGGATCAGCACCGATTCCAGGAATAAAGTGGTCGATCGTGCTCGCAGTTGCGTCAATGGGGATTCGGGTTACGGCGCTCCAGGTCTTGCCGTCGGCAGAGGTGCTCATGACGATATCGTTCTCGGCGCATTTTGAACGGAATCGGCAATCAGACCAGACGACATAGACATTTCCCGCGCCGTCCATGGCGGCGGAGGGCAGGTTCGGATTGCGCAATCCGGCGGCAACGAAATGGCTGTTGATCATCGCAATCTGCTGGCTCTTGCCCCAACTCGCGCCGCCGCTCGTGGAACTGAACACGTCGATGCCACCCCCTTCGAAAGGCACGATCACGGTTCCGTTCGGCTGAACGAGCGGCTCGCCGCCAAGTCCGCCGGCGTGATCGGAGGACGCGAGCCCCGGTCCCCAGGTTTGGACGCCATCGCTGGAAACGCTCATCAACACATCGCCGCTGCCGTACGCCTGATCCCACTCGGTGTAGCAATTCCCGTAGTACGGGCTCGTAGAGGTGTTGTCGCAGACGGTCCAGTTCTTATCATCAAGATGAGTCTTGTCAATGTTGATCGGATTGCCCCAATGCAGTCCATCCGCTGAGCGGCTGACCGCGACGTCTCCGATCAGGCCGGAACGTGAACTTAATCCAGCCAGAGGAAGGGTAGAAATCAACCACTGACCGTGCTTGGCATCGTAAGCAACCGAGGGATCGGCCGCTGCTCCGTAGGTGCCGTTCTTGTAGTTGACCGTAAGGCCGGGAAGATCGCCATAATGCCAGGTCTTTCCGCCATCCAAAGAGGTGGAAAAGCCGATGTCGCCGCTACCCCAACCCACGCTTCCCGGTCTCCGGCCAACGTGAAATGCGGTGACAATTGTGTTTCCCCACGCGAACATGTCAGGCTCAACTTCGGTCTTGTGGTCGCTGTCGGTATTGGTCAGATTGTCGGTGCTGATCTTCAGCAGATTGGTTTGGGCATAGGTAGGCGACGTAAGAAGAAGGCTCAGGGCGATTGTGGGCGCGACGGCGGCGAAAAGGGCTCGTTGTGACAAATCCATCCGTAAACGTTTCATCAGGAAGTTTCCTTACACGTGAGGAATTGGAATACTTGCAGGGGGCTCGGCCAGATCCACAGTCTCAGGCCGAAGACATCTCGCGCACTATAGCGCATGGAGTGGGTGCTGTCGATGTGAAGGAATTTTCACACACCGAAACCTCGCAGTCTTGCGCAGGAAAATTTCGTGGCTTTGCTTGACCTGCATCAGGCGCGTCATATCTAATCCGAAAAAGTCCGCTGATGGGGACGTTAAGGAGATCTCCGCATGAAAGTTGCATTCTTAGGTCTGGGAATCATGGGTGAGGCAATGGCGGCGAATCTGGTGAAGGCCGGCCATGAAGTGACGGTATGGAATCGCACTCCGGGGAAGGTCGTGGAAGGTGCGGGGATCGCGCCCTCTCCAGCGGCGGCGGCGCAGGGCGCAGAAGTCGTGTGGATGTGCGTGTCGGACACTGACGCAGTCGAGCAGGTGATTTTTGGAAAAGAAGGAGCGGAGTCTTCACTGAGTGAAGGCGCAATCGTCGCGGATTCAAGCACGATTTCTCCATCGGCAACAGTGAAATTCGCGGAGCGACTTAAAGAGAAGAACGTGGCGTGGGTGGACGCGCCGATGACGGGGTCGAAGATTGGGGCGCGCGACGGAACTCTAGTGTTCATCGTGGGAGGCGCCGAGCAGGATGTCGAGCGGTTGAAGCCGCTGTTCGCCGCAATGGGGAAGAAGATCTTCCGAATGGGCGAAACGGGCAAAGGACAGGCGACGAAGCTTGCCATGAATCTGCAGATCGCGATGATCTACGAAGGATTCGCCGAGGCTTTAACTTTAGCTACAAAATTGGGAGTGGATACTCGGCAACTTGTTTCGCTCATTGAGGCGACCATGGTGAGATCAGGCGTGGTCGAGTACAAGGCTCCTTTCATTTTGCAGCGCGACTTCACGCCAAACTTCCCGCTGCGGCTGATGCACAAGGACATCCGGTTGACGCTAGAGGCGGCAAAGGAATCTCGCGTGAAGCTCCCTGGACTGGAAACCGTCGAAGAGGTTTACGAGATGGCAACCGAGGACGGCAACAAAGATCTCGATTACGCCGCAACCCTGACTCTTCTTGAGAAATGGGCAGGAGTGCAAGTGAAGGGTAACGCAGCGTAGAGATTTGCTCGTTACAAACTTTCGACCTAGTACCGGGGTAATCCCTTAAGTCCCCCCTATTACACAACTATTACAGTTGACGTGTGGGCTCTCCTGTTACGTTAGCTAAAGTTCTGCCATCGAACACTTCAGGAAATGGGGATCCTTTACTGCACATGCAAGTCGAAGATCTAGGGAAAACTCAGGCTCAAAAAGACGAAGTAAATTGGATCACCGCGATTTTCATGGCGTTGTTTCACGTTGGGGCAGTGGCGGCGCTGTTCTTCTTTACCTGGAAGGCGCTGTTTGTCGCGATTTTTCTTTGGTGGGTGGCCGGCAGCCTGGGTATTGGGGTTGCCTATCACCGGTTGCTGACGCACCGCGGATACAAGACCTACAAGTGGGTGGAATATCTTCTGACACTCTGCGCCACGCTGGCGCTTGAGGGCGGCCCAATCTTCTGGGTGGCCACGCATCGCATTCACCACCAGTATTCCGATCAGGAGGGCGATCCACACTCTCCGATCGACGGCAAGTGGTGGGCCCACATGGGTTGGATTCTCATGGGTAAGTCGATGCACCACGACGCAACCACGCTGGCGCGGTATGTGCCCGATCTTGCGAAAGACAAGTTCCACGTCTGGATCACGAAGTATCACTACGTTCCACAGATTGTTCTCGGATTTCTTCTGCTGGCGATCGGCGGACTGCCATGGTTGCTGTGGGGAACGTTCTTTCGGACGGTTTTCCTTCTGCATTGCACGTGGCTGGTGAATTCGGCGACCCATTCCTGGGGATCGCGGCGGTTTGCCACGCGTGACCTGTCGACCAACAGCTGGTGGGTGGCGTTGATGACCTTCGGCGAGGGATGGCATAACAATCACCATGCGCATCCGACGTCAGCGGCCCACGGGTTTACATGGTACGAGATCGATACGAACTGGTATTTCATATGGCTGATGAAGAAGCTCGGCGTGGCATGGGATATCAAGCGGGTGAACTTGGTGGAAATCGAGAGTGGGAGCGTCGCAGCGCCTAACGGCCGATTGATTACGCCGGATGCAGCTGCGGAGTCTTGGGCCGCAGGCGATTAACGTTTAAATCATTTCTCTTTAGCCTCGACCGGATTCGATCGGGGCTTTTGTTTTGCTCGATCGCAACAACGACTTCCGGAGCGGGAGCCCTTCTCTTACGCGCTCTGACGCGGCGCTTTAGCGCCGCCCTTTCACGGAGCGCGATAGAATCACTCTGAAAGC
This sequence comes from Candidatus Sulfotelmatobacter sp., assembly GCA_035946775.1. Taxonomy (GTDB): domain Bacteria; phylum Acidobacteriota; class Terriglobia; order Terriglobales; family Acidobacteriaceae; genus Sulfotelmatobacter. The sequence continues at coordinate 69,701 of DASYZA010000291.1, forward strand.
TATGCGCATCTCGAGCCGACGCGGAACGATCGTCTTCTTCCTGTGCCTTGGGATTGGTCTGATTGCGCTGGCGGTTGCGCTGAACGTTGGATGGATCATCCTGAACTGGCGTGAAGGAGTGCTGCTGTTTTTCGGGATTGTGTTTTTTGCGCTTCTGATCGCCGGCATGGTGGTGAATACGATTTTTCTGGTCCGCGAGTTAAGGCGGAGCGAACAACACGACAGCTTCATCAATGCAGTAACCCATGAGTTGAAGACACCGGTGGCGTCGATCCGGTTGCATCTGGAAACGCTCCAGAGACGCGAGTTGCCGGAAACACGCAAGCAAGAGTTCTATCGAGTGATGCTGAGTGACGCAGACCGTCTGACAGACACGGTTGAACAAGTTCTGCGCGCGGGCCGAGCGGGAGACAAAAAAGCAGGAAAGGATAAAGCGGATGTTGATTTCGGCCAATTGATACGAGACTGCATGGCGGCGACCCGGACGCGGTATCATCTGCAGCCCGAAGCTCTTCGCTATGAAGAGGCCCTGAACAATGGCGCGGGCGCTCACGTGCGCGGTAACTCTGAAGATCTTCGAACGGCCGTTTCCAATGTGCTCGATAATGCGGTGAAGTATTCGGGCGATAACGTGGATGTTCACATTCGGCTGGAAACCAAGGACGAAAAACGATTGGTGCTGAAGGTTCAGGACCAGGGAGTGGGGATTGCGCCGGAGGACTTGAAGAGAATCTTTAAGCGATTTCATCGAGTAATTCCGCGATCGTTATCGCATGTAAAAGGCACAGGGCTCGGGCTTTTCATCGTCAAGGCGATTGCGAAGAAGCACGGAGGAACTGCGTTCGCGGTGAGCGAAGGGGAAGGGCAGGGGACGACTCTGGTGATCGAGTTGCCGAAAGTGGACGGTCCGACGCAGAGGTCGGAGGCATGAGCCGCGTACTCGTGGTCGAAGACGAAATGCATCTGGCGGAAGGTTTACGGTTCAACCTGGAAGAGGAAGGCTATGCGGCTGAGGTCGTGGGAGACGGCGAATCCGCGACCGATAAGCTGCTCACGAAAAAGGAGAGATTCGACGCGGTTGTGCTCGACATCATGCTGCCAGGGAAGGATGGGTTTGAAGTCGTTTCGGAGTTACGTGCGGCGAAAAATTATGTTCCCGTGCTCATGCTGACGGCGCGAGGACGACCCGAGGATGTGCTCAAGGGGTTTGCTTCCGGCGCAGATGATTATCTGGCCAAGCCGTTTGACCTATCCATCTTGCTGGCGCGATTGCAGGGGTTATTACGGCGCAGTGGATGGGCGAACGGCAACGAATCGGAGAAGAACGGTCCTAAAGTTGGCGATTTTCACTCATTCTCATTCGACGGCAAGACGATCGATTTTGGCGCTCTGGAGCTGCGGTCGCGCGGGAATACGATCCATCTTACGGTAATGGAGTCGGAGTTGCTGCGTCATCTTGTCCAAAACGATGGAAAGATTGTCTCCCGCAAGCAGATTCTGGAGGAAGTTTGGGGACTGCACGAGGACACGGATACTCGGGCGATCGACAATTTCGTGGTGCGGCTGAGACGTTACATCGAAGATGATCCGGGGCACCCACGACACTTGCTGACGGTGCGCGGCGTGGGATATCGGTTTTTCGCCAAGCCGAGCGAATAAAGCTCGCTTTTACGCACGGCAGAGTTCAGCCAGGAGCGTCTCCCTGCGCGAGATTGCTAGTCCATCCATGCGGCGCAATACCACTACATAAAGCGGGATCGAAACCGCGGCCAGGAGCAGGAACAGGGCGGCGGCGATCCATAGGTCTTTGTACATACGGGCCAACGCAAACACGGCGACTCCCAAACCCACGATGACAATCTGCATTCCGAAACTGGCGAGCACCGTCGTCTGCGAGACATTCTGGCGGCCGAAGGTGGAGAAGTCGCGCTTCTTGGGCGCATAAATCGAAAGCAGGTTGCCGGCGGTGAAGTTCAGAGGTGCCGCGAAGAGCAGACCCGCCAGCGTAGCGACCGTCACCGCTAAATGTGGAGCGCCATAAAGATAGCTCACAGCGACCCAAGAAAATGCGGTAGTCGCGACCAGGACGGCTGCGTGCGTGAGGTTTTTCCCGAGAACGATGTGACGAAACTGCACAGGCGACGCGTAGAAGAACTGGATCCCACCACTATCTCCGCCGAAGCTGTTGTAGACGAGATTCGTGAGGATCAGCAGCGCGTACGCGGCTGCTCCTGGGAAAGCGGTGTCGGGCGTGCGGCTCGTCGTGCCCGAATGACGCATGGCGTTCATCGGGCCCATCCGAATCAAGACCAGCATAAAGATTGGCATGATCAGCGTTAGAAGCATGGGGCCGCTTCGCAGCAAATACCGCATTTCCTTCTCGAACACAGCCGCGACTGGATGGGAAACACCGGGCAGGTTCCAACCGACCTGCAGGGTTTGCGGCTGCACTGTGAGCGGACGCGCGGCGGCTTCGCTCAAGTTCTCACCGTGAAACTGTGCACGAATGCGGATATGCAAAAGAAACGCGATGGCCAGAGTTACTGTCGCGAGAAAGAGCAGGGAAGTGAATCCTACGAACCATTTGCCGGCAAGAACTTGAGCTATGGCATCGGCAGCCAGTCCAGGTGGGAGCACGGCTTGCGCTTGAGCGGCAATGGAAAGTGAATGCAGCAGGTGAGGATGAGTACCGTGGGTGATCTGCTGCACCATCGGCCCAATCAACTGGAAGCCCAAGGTAGCCAGGATGAAGAGGACGCCGAGGACTTCGCGGGTGCGGCGTTGTGCCAGCCAGCGCTCGAGCCAGGCGAAGATCGTCTGCATGAGGACGAGATTGAAGAGCGCGAATGCGAGCAGAACCAGCAGTGCCCACGGGAACAGGAATGGCTGCGCTGCGGTCACGCCGACCAGGACTCCAAGCAGACCGACAGAGCCGAGCGCGCTGGCAGGATCAAGAAAACCATAGGCAAGCCGCACGAGAAAATAAGATCGGTAAGTCAGGGGGAAACGGAGCAGATCCGAGGAATCCGGATTGTTGGTGAAGGCGGTCGCGAGGACAGGGAAGACCTGCCAGAAGAAAAGAATAAACCAGAGCGGGACGGCAACAAATTGCGCATTATCGTGCGAAACGAAATACCACGACAAACCGGCGGTTGCGAAGAAACCACCGACTCCGCCGACGGCGAAAGCTACAGTAATGAGAATGCGGAAGGCGAGTTCGGTCTTTCCACGCCGGGTGCGAAGTCCGTTGAGGAACACGCGCCAGCGAAGCTCTGCGATGGCGGCAAGCTGTCCGGGGATGACCTTCGTGCTTCTCATTTCGGGAAGAGTTAATTCTTGCACAGGGCATCACTCTGGTGGAGTGGAAAACGCAAGCTTTTGAGTCTTCGGGACTTGTGCGATGGAAAGAATGCAGGCAAGGCGTCAAAAATACGTTTGCAGCGCCTGCCGTGAGTTCGATCACAGGGGGAGGTGGGGCGGGTCACTGGAGTTCGAATGGTGACGTGACAGTCTGAGAGTGGTAGGAGGCACGCAGTATGTCTTCAGCAGAACGAATGCCGATCTGGGAGAGCGTCACGCATCCGTTGGCGAACGCGCTCGATCTGGCATTTGGCTGTCATCACCGAAAGCTGAGCCGGGTATTCACGATTCACGGCCACAGCTACAAGGTGTGCTGTGAGTGCGGAGAGACTTTTCACTATTCACTCGAGTCCATGTCGATTACCCAGCGGCGGAGATTGTTCCCCGTCTTGAGACGCTTACGGGTGGAACACCGTAAGAGAAGGCTACTGCGTCGAATGCGCGGGGCCTAGGTTTGTGAGAGAAGCTCCGGGCTAGAGCTTGGTAGCCTGAGATTAGCCGAGCCATGAGAGTTCCTGCTCGACACGGCGTTCCCCGCCTACAATTCGCAGAAATATCTCTTCGAGAGTCAACTTTTCGTTGCCCTGCAAGGTGTTCCCCTCAGTATGGCTGGTTGGGGCCTGCACACCGGCACGCAGTTCTTCCAGAGATCCCTGGGCGACCAATCGCCCCTGGTGAATGATCGCGACATGGCTGCAAAGACGCTCGACGATCTCAAGCACGTGCGAGGTAAGAAAGATGGTTGCGCCTCGCGTGATCATGCCCTGCAACATTGATTTCAAAGTCCCGGCGGCGATCGCATCCACGCCTTCGAAGGGTTCGTCCAGAAACAGAATTTTTGGGCCGTGAATCACCGCAGCCGCCATGGCGAGTTTCTTCTGCATTCCGTGGGAGTAATCCGTGACAAGCTTCTTCGGCTGATCGGCCAGCTGCATGAATTCGAGCAATTCGGCGGCTCGCTTCGCAGCGGTCTGACGGTCAAGCCCGTACATGCGTCCGGCAAAGCTGAGGAACTCTGCGCCCGTCAGGCGTCCGAAGAGGGCCATTCCCTCGGGTACAACCCCGATCTGGCGCTTGACCTCAACGGGATGCTTCTCCAGATCGAGTCCGAGAATTTCGATTTTGCCAGAGCTGGGTGCAAGCAGTCCGGTGAGCATCTTGATCGTGGTGGATTTTCCTGCTCCGTTCGGCCCAAGAAATCCGAAAAACTGCCCGGGGGCAACGCGGAGATTCACATCCTCGACGGCAACGAGATCCCCGAAGCGGCGGGTGAGAGATTGCGTGGAAATGGAAGGAGCCGATTCCATCAAGCTTTCGAATCTAGCACAATGCCGGCTGTTTACCGGAAGCGAGTGGTGCGCCAGAGCGCAATCGCACCGACGGTTAATAGCGCCAACATAGCCGCGGTGAGCACAACTGCCCAGGCCAGGCTGATCCCAATGTGTGGAAGACGCGAGATCAGGGCGAGTGCGATGAAAAGAGCCGTCGTCCCCAGAATTAATAACCAATCGATGATTGATCTCGGATGCGAAGCTGCGCCGTAGGACCTGCCTTCCATACCGGCATTGACGTATTCGTGTTCAACTCCGTAGCGTTCCCCTTCGCGATGCGCCGCATCACTCCAGGAGGAATGTTCTTGCTCGGTTGCGGACGACAGAGCGATGGCCACGGCGCCGAGAGCCATTAGAAGTGATCCGCCACCGACTTGGGCATAAACCGTTCGGCCGCCTCCCTGAAGTTCATGAAAGACGAGGATTCCCCAGAGCAGTCCCCAAAGTTGATTGGTATTCGAGAGCGGAATGCCTCGGCTGATGCCGACATATTTCGTCGCGTATTGCTGGAACAGATCGCCGAGGACCCAGACAAATCCTCCAAGCATCAGCCAGAAAAGGACCGGACGCGCGCTGGTGAGTTCGCTCCACAGCGGAGCAGGGCCGCGATAGCCCAGGGCGAGCAGCAACATCGTGACCAGCTCTCCGATGGTGAAGAAGGTGATAAACGAAAGCGGGTTCATCCCCGTCAAATATGCCTTGCGGTACGGGATATACATCGTTCCCCAGAGAATGCCGGCGCCGAGAGCAGCGAGCACTCCCATGGTCGCCCTCCCGGGCACTGCCTGGTGGGATGAGGCGATGGCCAGCAGAGTCGCCCCGGCAAACATGCTGATTGCGCCGCCGATCACGCCCAGCCAGCGCTTCCATCCGGCATAGTGAAGCTCGTTGAACAGAAGAAATCCCCAGAAGATTCCGAGCAGGCTGTTGGTATTCCAGAGAGGAAAAGCGATGCTGAGGCCAACGTTGCGAATCGCGTAGATCGTAAGCGTGTTGGCGACGGCCCACATGCACCCAGCTAGGATCGCCCAGACGATGAGGTGCGGCGCCTGGCGAATGTCGGCGTTGAGGTGCGCAGTACCGCGGATGAATGCGGGGACACTCCAGCGAGCGAGGAAGACGCCGCAGACCATCACGAGAGAAACGGTGACTGGAGAGATGTCGGGATTGACCAGTTTGATGGGAGCTTCGGCTCCGCCGAGCCACGCTCCGGCCGCAAATCCGCAGAAAATTCCCAAAGCCTGCAGGCTACGCAGACGCGCCGCAGGAACCAAATCCCGGGCAGGGACTGGTTCAGACTCAGTTCGGGTCGCGTTTGCGTTCAACGAAGTCTATCCAGTAGGGCAAGTCCACCGAGAAGAACACCGAGTGGAATCCAGAAATGAACGTCGGTGGCAATGGCAAGAAACAGGTTGGGGCGGGGGCGATCGGTAGGTTCTGGCAATCTTATGAGGCCTCGGGCTCAGGTGATGTTCTGCGAGACACATCTTAGGGATGGTTAGGTGGAGAGTCAACGCATCTGCTGCTGATATCGGTCGGATCGACGTGGCTTATAATCTGCCATCGAAGAGATGATGGAGATTGCCAACCTTTGGCGGGAGTCAGTCGGCGATGCGCCGACACGTTGGTGGTGGTCGCAGTTTCGTGTTTTCTGCATTTTATGCGTCTCCGTTAGCCTCGTTTGTCCAGGCGTTTTGCTCTTTGGCCAGAGTGCCCGTTCGACACACCCTGAAATGCTGCTTTCGGAGAATGATGCGAGCGAGGGGTTGATCAAGATTGATGCGATTGTAACGGACAGGTCGGGCAAGCCTGTAGTCGGTCTCGAATCAACCGACCTTACGTTGCTCGATAACGGCCAACCAAGCAAGATCCTGTCGTTTCAGGCGTTCAATGGTGCATCCGTAAAGCCGGAGCCTCCGGTTGACGTCATTCTCGTCCTCGACACACTGCGCATGCCGGGAATGTTGGCATCGCACGAACGTGAGGAGGCCGAAAAGTTCCTGCGCCGGAACGATGGATATCCAGCTCAGCCTGTGTCTATCTTCAGACTTCGCGACAGCGGATTATGGTTGTTGGCAGAGCCTTCCAAGGACGGAAATGCGTTGGCTGCCGAAGTGGCTCGCGATGATCAGGGCCAATCTGTTCGCAAGGCATTGGGACCGAGCGGATTGTTCGGTTCGGCACCGGAAGACACGCCTGGTTTGCTCGCGCTCAAGTCGCTCGGGGACATCCTCACACTTGAACGGCGAAAGCCTGGCCGAAAATTGTTGATTTGGATCGGCCCTCGCCGGGAAGAGAACGGAGCACCTTTCGACCAGCAGCGCGTCTTCAACATGATCGTGTGGTTCTCGACCTTGCTGAGAGAGTCGCGGGTTGCGCTGTACAGCTACTCCGAAGGAGAAAACCAGCGCGACGCTCGAAGTGCGCGCTATAGAGATTTCCTGAGTGGAGTGAGGTCGATCAGAGATGCGGAATTCGAGGACTTGAACAGGAAAGTGCTGGCAATCCAGAGCGGTGGCCGCGTGTTGGACTCCTCGGAAGGTCTCGCGGATCAGATTGGTGGCTGCATCGCGGAGGCCAGTAGTTTCTATGCGATGTCATTCAACCCGGCCCCCGCGAGTCATCCGGGTGAGTACCACGATTTGAAGGTATTGATTCGTACGCCAGGATTGACCGCTCGCAGCAACGCTGGATATTACGACCAAGTGTATTACCAGGATCAACCGGACCTCGGCGCGAAACGCGTAACTGTCGAGCAATTCGAACAGCAGCTTAAAAAGCTCCACGGCAAGTCCGATCTAGAAGTTGCCCATGGACTCTCGGGCCTCGAGCTGACGGAGCGGTTGAGTGATGCGAAACTCTCGTCGGAAATGGCGGAATTCCGAGGTGTGAAAACCCGGGAGGCACTGATAGCGCTCGCGGATTCGTCGGCTTTTCTGAGCCCTCCGGCAACGGAAATTCCTTCGATCGCTCCTCCGACCGCGAGCGAACAGCGACAGATGATCGCCCTAGCCGACACGTATTTGAATGAGGCGATTCCGAGATTGCCCAACTTCTTTGCGACCAGGACGACTGTTCGCTTCGCCCAAGCGCCGCTTGACAAGAACGGTTCCACCACCGAACACCAACCTTTGCACACGGTGGATAGCTCCAGAGAGCGGGTTCTTTATCGTCATGGCAAGGAGGAGGTGGATTCCGAAACTGCGAAGCAGTCGAAGCAGAAGGCGGACGAACCACAGCTTGCTACGTACGGCACGTTCGGACCGATTCTCGGCGTAGCGAGCGATGCCCTCATCGCAAGCACCGATTTTGGCTGGAGTCGTTGGGAGCAGGACGCAGGCCACACCCGTGCCGTATTTCGATACGTGATTCCCCGAAAAAAATCGCATTTTCGGGTTGGTTACTGCTGCCTTCCGGATGACGATGGGACGATCAGCTTCCAAACAATCCCGGGCTACCACGGAGAGCTCACGCTAGACCCCACCACGGGCGCTGTCCTTCGACTGACTACTGAGGCGGATCTGGAGGGAGATCTCCCTATAGTTCGTTCTGATATTGCGGTTACGTTCGGCCCGGTCGACATTGGGGGCAAAGCATACATCTGCCCATTGAAAAGTATTTCTCTTTGGAGGTCGCGGACGGTTCGGTTGCTGGCGCTGACTGACTGGGGGGAGAGCTTCAGAAGTTACGGTCCCTTCGCGACGATGTTGAACGATATCAACTTTAGCGACTATCACATCTTCCGCGCAGAATCGCGTGTGCTCACGGATACTCCTACACCGGAAAAGAAATAGTTTCCCTCTCCTTAGCCGTACTCGCCCCTAATACGGATTATCGAACGGCCGACACCTCCTGTGAGGTTTTCACCGGCGAGTATTCTTTGGCGTTTGCTGCGGTTGAGAGCAAAGCCCTTCGTCCGGCGAGATGGGCAGAGAGGGCCTGTATTTCGTCCATTGCGCCAGACAAAGGCAGAGATACTTGTCCTCCGTTCAGTACGGAACGGCAAAGGGCCATCATCATTTCGAAGCCCTCGTAGGCGCTTTCGAAATTGCAGGGATGCACCTTGCGGTCGTCGTCGAGCCAGTTGGCGATGTCCTGTATATAGGGTGGCATGTCGAGGTCGTAGTTCATGCAACCCGGGCCGGACGAAGCGCCGGTTTTTGTGACGACGCGCCATCCGCCGCCAGTCAGAACCTCGGCAAAGCCATCAGTACCCTGTGCGCCGATCCGACACTTCCGCCACCAGTAATCCACTTCCGGAACGTCGGGAGCGCCCGCGCCGCATTCGACGATTCCACGTACCCCGTTGGCGAACTGGATGAATCCGCCAATGTAGTCGGGCGAGGGATGCAGATCGTAGAACTTGGCAGCTCCATCGGCTTGGCCCATCACCCATTCGGCTTTCGAGTCACCGTTGTACCAGCGCATGTAGTCGATCAGGTGCGATAGCATATGCATCATCCATCCGGAGGCGGTGCCGTATACGGTGTGAACGCGGCCGAGGGCGCCGCTAGCGATGATTTCCTTCACTTTTCGGTAATGCTCGCCATAACGATGCTGATGGCTGACGACCGCCTTCACTCCGGCCGAACTCAGCATCTTTCTGATCTCCATGCCATCGCGGCTGTTGAGGGCGATCGGCTTTTCGAAGGCAATCAGTCGCGCGCCGCTTTCGATGCCAATACGGATCATTTCGGTGCGCAGCTTCGGAAGCGTGCAGAAACAGAAGACGTCCGGTTTGACCGAAGAAGCTACCTGAAACGCATCGGTTCCGCTGATGCCGCCAAACTGTGCCGCTGCCTTTTCGAGACGGCCTTTATCGACGTCACATACTCCAGCCACCTCGAACCGGCCGTTAGTTTGAAAAGCGAGGGCATGATGCATGCCACGCTTGCCCATGCCCGCAACGACTACGCGATATTTATTACTCATCGTGCCCTCTTGTCCCAATCGAGAATTCGGTCAACCGTATAGTCGACTTCGTCGGGGGTCAGTTCGGGATACATCGGCAGCGAGACGCAGCAGGCGGCATTGCGCTCGGAATTAGGAATGGTTCCTGAGATGCGCGCCTGTTTGCCCCACGGATAGCCTTCCTGCTGATGAATAGCGATTGGATAGTGGCACTTGGCGTCAATGCCCTCTGCATTCAAGAACTCCAGCAGTTTGTCGCGATCCTTCGCCTGTTTGGTCTCGATGACATACAGGTGGTAGACATGCCGGTATCCCGGAGCCTCGTAGGGAAGAGTGATGTTCTTTGCGCGAGCGAGACCCTTGCTGTAGCGCGCAGCCCACTTGCGCCGGAGATCGCTCCACTCGTCGACATGTTTCAGCTTGGCGCTGAGCACGCCAGCATGCAGGTCATCGAGGCGGCTGTTATATCCCGGGCTATGGCAGGAACGCTTGTCCGAACCGTGATTGCGCAGCTTGCGAACAATGCGGTCGACTTCAGGGTTGTTGGTGACGACTGCGCCGCCATCACCGAATGTGCCGAGGTTCTTCTGAATGATGAAGCTGACCGTGGCCGCGTCGCTGAGTTCGGCAATGCGGAATCCGTCGCCATGCGCGCCAATGGCTTGGGCGTTGTCTTCGATGACGAGCAGGCGGTGCTTGTCCACGATCTTGCGGATGGCTTTCATGTCCGCGCATTGTCCGTAGAGATGGACGGGAACAATCGCTTTCGTGCGCGGCGTAATGGCCGCTTCGATCTTGGTCGGATCGATGCAATTTGTTCGCGGATCGGAATCCACAAAAACCACAGTCGCACCAGTGATCCAAATGGCCTCGGCCGTGGCAAAGAACGTGTTCGTGGTGGTAATGCACTCATCGCCGGGACCGATGCCGAGCGCCATGAATGTATGCCAGAGAGCATCCGTGCCGTTGCCCACGCCAATCGCGTATTTAGTTTTGTGAAAATCCGCGAGTTCCTGCTCAAACTTTTTCAGCATGGGTCCGAGAACGTATTGGCTGCTCTCTAGAACTTCGTGGATATTGGCATCGATCTCAGCCTTGATGTTGTGGTACTGGCGAACGTGTCCATAGAAACTGACGTTTAACTTCGTAGCGAGCATACGATTCCTCCAGTTCTCAGCAATTCGGCGCGAAACCGAATAAAAACGATCCCTCAGTCGGGTGTGTTCGGAGCCGACAATGATTCCGTGCGAATGCTAGGAAGGCATGTGGAAGCTTGCCATGATTGCGATCACGCTGGGTTGTGATTAGGAGCGATCGCACCTTCTAGCATGAATTGTCGAGTTGAGTTTATTGGGGCAGCATGAATCAGAGGTCTGCAAACTCTCCATTGGGGCTTGGAACCTTTGGAGATTGTCGCTCGCGGAGGCGTCTAGCAACATGAATAGATGAAGTCCCATTCAGCCTTCCTCCTCCTGGTGCTCGCAGCCCCTTGCATGGCTTCGAGTATCAAAATCCAAACCACTGCAGTACCAAATGGAATTCTGAAAGACTCGTATTACGGTGTTATCACCGCGACGGGTGGTTGCACTCCGTACAAATGGAAAGTAGCTTCCGGAAGCCTGCCGGCCGGCATTACGATGAAAACGTCGTCGAGCACGACATCGGTCACTCTCTCCGGCAAACCGACCACGGCCAAAACGTATTCGTTTACAGTATCGGCGACCGCTTGCGGACATACGTCTCAAGTGTCATACAAGGTCGTCGTGCAAAAAGCGGAGAATCACGTTGTCGATCTGAGTTGGAAGGCTTCGACCACAACGGACGTTGTGGGATACAACGTCTATCGTGGTCCGGACGGCAAGTCGTGGCAGAAGGTCAACTCCGGTGTCAAGGCTTCGACGGCATACACGGACTCTACGACGGCAGACAACAGCACCTACTATTACTCAACTACGGCCGTCGATGTGAATGGAAAAGAGAGCAAGAAGTCGAACATTGTCCATTCGACAATCCCGTGATCAACGAGCGTGCGGATTGAAAACGAACGCCCCGGCTATTAACCGGGGCGTCGCCGTTCTAAAAGAAAGAACGTTCTAGAACAGGTTCCAGAGGAACTGATTGTAGACCTCGTGATGGAACTGCACTTCTTGTGATTTGACGAACGTTCCCAGAGCACGCGGGCACCGATCGGCTGACGCCTGTTTGAGATCGGCATAACGTCCCTTTACATCCGTACCGAGAAGCTTCGTCGTCCAATCGGCTTTGCGGAAGTTGTCGAGTGCATCGTAGATGTTGTCCGGCAGGTAGCGTTCGGCCTGGCGCAGGTTCTTGATTTTCGCGGTCTCACCCTCGAGGCCCGACTTGAAGACGGACAGCATCACCATATACGGGTTGGAGTCCGGAGCAACCGAACGGACTTCTACGCGCATACTCTTCTCATTGCCAATGGGAATGCGCACCATCGAACCGCGATCGGTGGCGGACGCCTTGATCTGATTCGGCGCTTCGAAATGTGGATCGAGTCGGCGATAGGCGTTGACGCTCGGGTTCAGCAACAGGCAGATGTCGTTGCCATGCGTGAGAATGCGATCGACAAAGGCCCATCCGAACTTGCTGAGCTTCTCTTCGCCTTTCGCGTCCCAGAACAGATTTTTTCCGTTTTCACTGACCGAGACGTTGGTGTGCATGCCGCTGCCGTTGACTCCGACCACTGGCTTTGGCAGGAACGACGCGGTCAAGCCCATATTGGTGGCGACCTGCCGGCAGATGAGTTTGTAGAGCTGAATCTGATCGGCTGCGTTAACTACGTCGGAGTAGCTGTAGTTGATTTCGAATTGTGATGGCGCCACTTCCGGATGGTCCTTCTCATTCTGGAAGCCCATGGCGCGCTGCACTTCGGCTGTGGTGTCGATGAACGTGCGGAGAGGATCCCCGGGTAGGGAATGATAATATCCGCCGGTATTTACGTATTCGAACCGGCCGCTCTCGTGGAAGTGACGCTCGGCATCGGATCCCTTAAAGAGGAAACCTTCTATTTCATTGGCGGCATTAAGAGTGTAGCCATTCTTCTTAAACAAATCGTTGGCGTAATTCTTCAGAACGCCGCGGATATCGGCGGTGTAGGACGTTCCTCCCTTGTCGATGACCTCGCCGAAGACCAGCACTTTGCCGTTGCCGAAGACGTCGGCGGGCGCCCAGTAGAATGCGCTCCAGTCGATGTAGAGGCGCAGATCGCTCTCGCGTTGCGCGGTGAAACCGCGAATCGACGAACCGTCGAACGTAAGATTGTCGTGGCTCTTCAGCAGGAACTTTTTATCGTAGTCGAGCATGTGAAGACGGCCTTCGAGGTCGCTGAAGAGCACAGTGACGGCCTTGATTCGCTTTTCATCGGTCAAATACTTGAGGCGCTCCTCCTGGATCTTTCCCGCAGCGACGCGGTTTTTGCGCTGTTCTTTTGCCTTCAGGTTCATTTCCTCGAGTTCGTCATACGACAGTGCCAGGAAATTGCGCAGTTCAGTGGACATGGATGTCGGTCAGTCTCCTTCGCTATAGTGCAAGAATTTTGTGCAAAACGACGTCACGAAAATCGGGAGTTGAAATGGCTGGTTTCAACAAGGACTTGGAACTCGGAAGGATAGCGCGAGGGGCGTGACCGAGCCAATCGAAAAAGCTGATGTGAGGCATAAAAGGGATTTATCTGAAGGAAGCAGTCGAACGCGTCAGACTTGAGGGACTGCGAGGGAGGAAGATGCCCAGGCATGGAGCGCATGCTGTCGGCCGCAATCCAGGCAGCGAGTGGCAGGGAACTGAGTGCGGCAACTCGGACATACTGCCCCCGTTTCAAATGTATCGAAGGCTTCCCCGCATTGGCTGCACTTCCAAAAGGGACCGAGCGGTGGGGCCGTATTGCAAGTTGGGCAGGTGTATCCGTTGCGTCGCGGAAGTTTTGCGATATGCAAGAGACTCCGCGCCTGCTGAAAGCCGCCCCAGCAATTCATTGCCATATAAACGGCGATAAGGCCGAGCCAGAGGTCTTGTTCCCAAAATGCGAGAGCGATAAATCCAGCTGATCCCAGCAGGCCAATCACAGCCGCGGTCATGAGGCTCCGCGCGCGACCCAGTACAAACCACAGCAGAGAGCGCAGGATCTGCCCGCCGTCGAGCGGATAGACGGGCAAAATGTTGAACACGAGAAGGCCGGCATTAATCCATGCGATGGAGCTCAAAAGGTGACGGAGATCAGGCGTCGCGCCGACCAACCCAGCTAGAAAAGCTACCGCGGCAAGAATAGGTATTAGGACAACATTCACCAACGGACCGGCGGCAATGCTCCACAGTGTTGCGCCGGGACGTTGAGGCGGATCAACGTACGCGACTCCGCCGAGCGGCCAAAGCACGATGCGATTGGCGAATCCTCCGACCTGGCGACAGGCGAGCGCGTGGCCGAATTCGTGGCAGAGCACAATCAGGAACAGGCCCAAATACTCGAGAATGTTCCATTTGATCGAAGAATACTGGCCGGCGCGGCTCTGAATTTCGTAAACCGCTACCAGAAACCAAGACCAGTGGAGAAATACGTCGATCCCGGAATAGCTGAACAGCCGGATAGAACCTTGGCGCCCGCTGGGCATGGGGGAAGTCTACCGAATTTTGTTTGGAATTACAGAAATTCTCTGGAAACAGAAATCAAGCCTTACGCCAGCTATCTGGAATCGAGCGGCCATGAATCCTATTCCCATAGGATCGGCGATGCTGGGCCTCGCTATTGGCGGTGGGCCGATGCACCAGAGGCGAGTTCCCGTAGTGTGGTCAGGAATCCGGCTGCCGTGCGTGGATCGTCGAGAGCGTCGAGCGGGATGGTCGCGGAGAATTGTGGAGACTCGGGGCGGAAGCGGACTTGGAGCACATCCTGCTGACGGACCGTCATGAGCGTGTTGAGCTCAGGAGTCGAATCGTCTTTCCAATGGGTGCGGGTGGTCAAAACGATCGGGCCCGGTTCGTAAATGTCCCACTCACGCTCATCACGTTTCTTGGCGACAACGCCGCGGCTATGAGCGCACCAGCGATGGCGCACCACGTCGAGGCGGAAGCTTGGGGAACCACCAAGATCGGCTTCAAAGGTAAGGGTCTCTTTCTGGCGGTGAACGCGGCTCAGAATCCACTGGACAGGCAAAGCACGTGGGCGGAATCGTAGAATTACGCGCGCGTTGTCAAAGCTGCGGGAAGGGAACTGAAGTCGCGCATAGAGGCGGGAACTGTTGAGCCAGCGGAAGTCGACGATGCGGCCTTTGCCTGCACACGCGGCTTGGACCCAGCGCAGCGCTTCGGCCCCGCGGCGGCGGTTGTAGGCGGAGAACAGGATGTACCAGCCCCCAAGAGCGACAACCGCACAGACAACGTCGATGACAAGAAGGCGTCCCACAACGTCTTCACTCACCCCTATGATGACGATGGTACGTCTGAGGTTGCGACCCGGGCAAGGGGGCAATGGTCTCCAGAAGGGAATTTTTTGAGGATGACGGGCTTGGCTTGTGGAAAACCGGCTTGAAGAGCTGGAATCGGACGTTTAGCCGGGGAAATGGGCGATCCGAATACAATAACGGCCGTGCCTGCGATTATCCGCCAATTCGAGCGCGAGGACTTCGATTCCCTCTGGCGCATGGACCAGGAGTGTTTTGCGCCTGGCATCGCCTACTCAAAGCAGGAACTGAGAAGCTTCATTGGTCATCGGGCGGCGTTTACGTTGGTGGCGTCAGAAGATGGAATGCCACAAGGGTTCATCGTAGCTCTGAATGGGCCGATCGGTCACGTGATTACGATTGATGTCAGTCCGAAGGCGCGCCGGTCGGGGGTTGGATCGCTTCTGCTTGGTGCTGCGGAGAAGCAACTCTCCGAAAACGGAAGCCGGGCCGTAGGTTTGGAAACCGCGGTGGACAATGTTGCTGCATTGTCGTTTTACAAGCGTCACGGCTACAGCGTACTTCGCACATGGCCTCGGTATTACTCGAACGGAGTGGATGCCCTTGTGCTGAGAAAAACTTTCAGCGCTAAGCCGAGATGAGTTCTTGCTCAAGAACCATCGCTCGAATTTATTTGCGCTTTCCGCAAGAATCCAGATAACTTGCCTGTCATGAAAGTAGCGATTCAGGGAGAACGTGGTTCTTTCAGTCACGAGGCTGCCCAGCGCATGCTGAAGCGGTGCACGGTCGTGCCTTGCATGAGATCGGCCGAAGTATTCGATCGGGTCGAGAACGGTTCGGTACAGGCGGCCGTCATACCCATCGAAAATACGTTGGCAGGGACGGTCGCTGAACATGCCGACCTGCTTGTGTCCCGGAGTGTCTTCATTCAAGGCGAGTACCTGCTGCGTATCGTCCACAACCTCATTGCTGCGCCAGGAACGAAGCTGAGTGCCTTGCGCCGCGTACTTTCACATCCGGTAGCACTGGATCAATGCCGGGAGTTTTTTCGCAAAAATCCTCAGATCCAGGCGGAGGCGTTCTATGACACGGCCGGCAGCGTTCAGCACGTGATCGCTGAAGGATCGAGAGATGCGGCCGGAATCGCCGGTCGGCAAGCGGCGCACGAATATTCAGGCAAGATCCTGCGGGCGGGTATCGAGGATGACAAACGCAACTTCACCAGGTTCTTTTTAATTCGTAAAACTGCAGGAGAGCAAAGAGCAGAACAGGCGCACTATCGACGACTGATTCCGGCAGGCGCCAACAAGACATCGATTGCCTTTCAGGTGAAGAATCTGCCGGGAGCCCTATTTAAGTCACTGAGCGTTTTCGCGTTGCGCGACATCAGCCTGAGCAAGATCGAATCACGGCCCATGCGTGGCCGCCCCTGGGAATACGTGTTTTACGTCGATTTTCTTCGTGGTGATGACGAACCCGCCCGTAATGCTCTGAGACACTTGGGTGAAGTGGCCGAGTTTGTGAAAGTGCTCGGGATATACCGTACAGCGTGAATGGGCGTGATTCAAACGTCCATGTTGTCTCGAATCCGTGATTTAGCTTCTTCGACCGGCATGAAACTCCGGAGCCCTGGACTCACAAAGTACTGTGATGCCGGTTACACCCGGTCGCTGTATGCCCGCCTACAATTTTGGTGTCTGCGCTTTCCAATGCAGATCTACTTCTGGTTAGGAGGTTCTATGCGTTTTCTGAAGATGTTGGGCCTTTTTCTGGTCTTTCTATCCATAACGGCCCTCGCGGCAAACAAGCTAGGGATTCACGATGTAGGTCGAATTACGTTCAGCAGTCCGGTCCGGGTTGGTTCGAATTTGCTTCCAGCGGGCGAATATGTGGTGCGTCACACGATGGAAGGGCAGGATCATGTGATGGCGTTTGAGAGTCTCAAGAATAAGGAAGTCTTCAAGGTGAAATGCACTTTGGAGCCTTTGACTCAGAAGGCCGATCAAGACAAAACAGTGTATGAAGTGACATCGAGCAACGAGAGGGTCCTTCACGAGTTGGTTTTCCGCGGTGATACCGCGAAACACGTTTTCTAATCTTCCTCGTAGCAGAACGATGTGGCAGAATCTGGAAACATCCTGAGTGGCCTTCGGAACAGGTCCGGAGGCCACGGATGAGTTCAGATCACGAACCGCAGCTGTGCCTATTCCTCTCCGAACGACCCTGGCTCCCAAATTAAGACTCCCAAATTAAGACTTGCGCGGGGGCATCCTGCGCGTTAGCCTCTGCACCTTAGACACATACCGCCTGCGTCGCAGCGGCATAGAATGCGAGACGCGGGAAAGTTCCGGCCGCACCTGAAACTTTTCCGAAAACGAAATCATCTAAACTTGAGCGAGTTACACTCAAGGAGAATCATGAGCCAGCAGACGCCATCCGAGCGCGCTCCTAAACAAAAGGAAACAAACGAGCAGCAGAAGGCACTACCGGTGCTGCCGGTCCGGGACACGGTGTTGTTCCCGCACGCTGTTTTGCCTCTTACAGTGGGGCGGGACAGTTCAGTTCAGTTAATCAATTCTTTGGGGGAAGACAAGACCATCATTGTGGTTGCGCAGCGCGAAGCGCGCGTCGACGCACCTCAACCCAGCGACCTTTACACGGTAGGCACTTCCGCGGTCGTTCACAAAGTCGTCAAGATGCCAAACCAGAGCCTTTTCGTCTTCGCGGAAGGTCTGGAGCGAGTGAAGCTTGGTGAGTTCACCCAGCTCACGCCATTCATGAACGCGCACTATTCCGGGCTTCCGGAAAGTGCGGCGCCGATCGCGACTTCGCAAGTCGAAGCCTTGCAACGGAATGTGCTGACGCTGTTCCAGCAGATTGTTGCGGGATCACCAACGTTATCGGATGAACTGTCAACCGTCGCGATGAACATCGATGAACCCGGGCGGTTGGTTGATTTCATTGCGTCGTCCTTACCTTCGCTTTCAACTCCCGACAAACAGGACACGCTCGAGACTCTCGACGTTCACGTTCGGTTGGAGAAGATCAACCAGCACCTGGCGAAGGAGCTTGAAGTCCAGCAACTGCGAAACAAAATCCAGAGCGAAGTACAGGATCGTGTTCAGCAAACGCAACGCGAGTACTACCTGCGCGAGCAGATGAAGGCCATCCAGAAAGAACTGGGTGAGCAGGACGAAGGGCAGCGCGACGTTGAGGATCTGAAGAAGAAGATCGAAGAAGCAGGCATGCCCGACGAGGTGAAGAAAGAGGCCCTGAAAGAACTGGGCCGACTCTCACGCATGTCTCCCATGGCTGCTGATTATTCGCTCACCCGGAACTACATCGAGTGGCTGGCGGTGCTGCCTTGGGCCAAGACGTCGGGGCAGGAGATCGAGATTCCCAAGGCGAAGGAGATCCTGGACACGGATCACTACGATCTGGAGAAAGTCAAAGACCGCATTCTGGATTACCTTTCGGTCCGACGTTTAAAGCCAAACATGAAGGGGCCGATCCTGTGTTTCGTCGGGCCTCCGGGTGTTGGCAAAACGTCACTTGGAAAGTCGATCGCCCGCGCATTGGGTCGGAAGTTCGTACGGCTATCGCTCGGCGGAGTGCATGACGAGGCCGAGATTCGCGGACATCGCCGGACCTATATCGGTGCCCTACCGGGGCAGATCATCCAGGGAATTCGCCGAGCCGAAACGAAGGATCCGGTGTTCATGCTCGATGAAATCGACAAGGTCGGGCGCGATTTCCGCGGTGATCCCGCGTCGGCCCTGCTCGAAGCCCTCGATCCAGAGCAGAACTCGAGTTTTCGTGATAACTACCTCGATGTGACGTTCGATCTCTCGAAGGTCCTGTTCATTACGACCGCGAACATGCTCGACCCGATTGCCGAGCCACTACGCGATCGCATGGAGATCATCGAACTCCAAGGCTATACCGAAGAGGAGAAGGTGCACATTGCGTTCAAGTACCTGATCCCGCGACAAATCGATGAGAACGGGATCACGCCCGAACAGATTGAATTTCCCGAGGAATCGGTTCGCTACGTCATACGGCATTACACGCGGGAAGCGGGCGTACGCAACCTCGAACGCACGATCGGTACGATCTGCCGGAAACAGGCGAGACGGCTGGCTGAAGGCAAGACCGAGAAACTGGTTGTCGACAAGGAGATCATCCAGGATTTTCTGGGTGGGATCAAAATCCGCAGCGAAGGCGAAATTGCCGAGCGCACGGAGCGTCCGGGCGTGGCAGTTGGATTGGCTTGGACTCCGGCGGGTGGCGACGTGCTCTTCGTGGAAGCGAATGCTATGAAGGGAAAGGGCGGATTCACCATGACCGGCCAGATCGGCCAAGTCATGCAGGAATCCATGCAGGCGGCGCTGACCTGGGTTCGATCCAATGCAGATCGCCTTGGTGTCACGGAGGACTTCTTCGCCAACCACGACATTCATATTCACGTTCCGGCGGGAGCCATTCCGAAGGATGGTCCGTCGGCGGGCGTGACCATGGCAACGGCGTTGGTTTCGCTTCTGACTAAACAGCGCATCACTCCGCTCATTGCGATGACCGGCGAAATTACCTTGAGCGGGAATGTACTTCCTGTAGGCGGAATCAAAGAGAAGGTGCTCGCGGCAAAGCGCGCCGGCGTGCGTGACGTGATTCTGCCGGCGGAAAACAAGATGAACGTTGAGGAAGATCTCACGCCCGAGCAACTCGAAAACCTGACGGTACACTACGTGAAGACGATCGACGAAGCCCTTCTCGTTTCGCTACCGCAGGTGGCCGAGAGCACAGCAGCGAAGATCATTCCCGCGGCACCGCCGAAGGATCCCAAGCAGGAATATCAGCCGACCGAGCCGGTGAAAGAGCCCGAGCCAGTACATGACCGGGTACTGACGCGGGCGTAAGAGCGCGATGAATGTAGAGGCCAGCCTTACGGGGCTGGCCTTTTTGTGCGTCAGCAAAACTCGAGCGAACGATTCTTGGCCGCCACGCGTGGCGAGCCGCCGGGATACACTAGGAACATGATGCGAGTGCGAGTGTTGTTTTTCGGAGTCTTGAAGGAAATGGCTGGCACGTCTGCCGAGGAGGTCGAACTGACTCCGGGAGCATCGGTTGCCGACGTTCTTGCTGAGTACAAGAACAAGATTCCGAAGCTTGGCAGCATGTTTCCCTCGGTCGCGCTCGCAGTAAATCAGCAATATGCCAAGCCGGAGACCAGATTGAATGCAAACGACGAGGTCGCACTGCTGCCACCTGTGAGTGGAGGCGCGCCTGAGGTCAGATCGAAGCCGGAATCGCCTGCGGGGACCCGGGTAAGCATAGTCCGAAAGCCAATCGATACGATCGGGACTCTTGCGGCTCTAAAGAGTGAAGAGGACGGGGCTGCGCTGGTTTTCGAAGGAGTCGTCAGGAATCAAACTCGCGGCCGCCAGACACTGTACCTCGATTACGAAGCATACGAGCCGATGGCGCTGCAGGAGTTGCAGTCGCTGGCGACCCAAGCTTTAGCGAAGTTTGAGGTTCGAGATGTTGCCGTCATCCATCGGTTAGGCCGGATGGAAATTGGAGAGACCAGTGTTCTGATCGTGGTGGCCTCCGCGCATCGAGCGGCTGCGTTTGAAGCGTGCCGATGGCTGATCGACACGCTAAAGCGGACCGTGCCGATCTGGAAGAAAGAGTACTTCGTCGACGGCGCCGTTTGGGCCGACGGAGAACCCTTTCCAGAAGAGATTCGCCGCGCGGAAACTTGACGGTACAGGCAGCCCGGTCGTATGTGCCGCATCTAAGTGAACGGCGCTTGGAACTGTATAATCCGTCACTTAGCCCTCATCGAATGAGAAAACCCGCTACCAGTCTTCTTCTGGCGATCTTGCTGATCCCTACCTACGGTTTGCGGGCGCAGAAGACGCCACCTAAAGCCCAAACGGGCCAGGACCCACCGCAACGTCAATCCGAATCTTCGACGACTATGAAGGTAGATGTAAACCTGGTGAATGTCTTTGTGACGGTAACCGACCAGCATGGGGCACCTATCGGGGGGCTGGCCAAAGACAATTTCGTGATCAAGGAAGATGGCAAGGACCAGAAAATTAAGGTCTTCGATAAGGAATCTGCAGTGCCGCTCTCCATTGCACTTGAGATCGATACCAGCTTAAGCACGCGGCACGATCTACCATTGGAGCAAGCCTCGGCGAAGCATTTCGCGCACGACATTCTGCGTCCCGTCGATGGGCTTTCGGTATACGCCTTCAGTGAAAGCGTGCGCGAGGTCACTCCGGGCTACACCGCAGATCTGAAACGAATCGACGAGAGCATCGATCACATCCGGGTCGGAGCGGCGACCGCGCTTTATGATGCGAT
This sequence comes from Candidatus Sulfotelmatobacter sp., assembly GCA_035946775.1. GTDB lineage: Bacteria > Acidobacteriota > Terriglobia > Terriglobales > Acidobacteriaceae > Sulfotelmatobacter. The sequence goes on from DASYZA010000291.1 coordinate 91,095, forward strand.
TTACCTGGCCTCGCGAGCCCTCGATCATCGCAAAGGCCGCAAGGTGATCGTGCTGATCACGGATGGTGGCGACACGATCAGCAAAGTGGATTACAAAGATGCTGTTCGAGCTTCGGAAGAAGCCGAAGCCATTGTCTACTCCATCATCGTGGTTCCAATCGAAAGCAGCGCCGGGCGCGAAACCGGTGGCGAGCACGCCCTGATCCAGCTTTCGGAAGATACCGGCGGGAAGTACTACTATGCAACTTCCATCGGCCAACTGGACGAGGCCTTCCGCAAGATCAGCGATGAGCTCAGGACGCAGTATCTGTTGGCGTACTATCCCTCGCAGCGAACCTCGATGTCTGAGTTCCGCCGTATCGAGGTGAACGTAGTGGGAGTGCCGAGTTCAGCGGACTATCTGGTGCGTCATCGCGCGGGATATTACAGTGTCAAGTCTGAGTTTTAGTGTCGGGATGGGCGTCGAAAATCGTTATAGGTTAGATTAGAGCAAGCCTCAAAAATACAAGTTTATCTGCGCGAGCACAGAATCCAGGGTGCTGATGTCGTAAATGCGCCGGCAACAGTTCTGTTTTTGGCGTGTAAGCTTTAATCGCGTATTGGATCGATTAGAACGGGGGACGGTGAATGCGGCACTTGTATGCGTCATTGCGAGAGCGAAATTGGAGTTTGGCTCTCCTGCTCTTGCTGACCATTGAGTTTTCTCTGCAGGTTCTGGCGCAGTCGACTACAGCTACCGGCAGCATTCAGGGAACGGTGACCGACCAAACGGGGGCCGTCGTTGCCGGGGCGAAGATCACGATTACGAACAAAGGTACGACAGCGGCGGTCCATGTCCGTAGTTCGTCGGCAGGGATGTACACCTCCGGCCCGACATTGCCCGGAGACTATAGCGTGCGCATTGAAGCGAAGGGCTTCAAAACCGCTGATTTGCCCGTCACCATACAGCTCGGGGTGGTTTCCAGAGGCAGTGTGAAATTGCAGTCAGGCCCCGAGAGCGAAGTTGTCACGGTTCAAGGCGCTGAGGTGGTAAATACGCAGCAACCGACGGTCCAGGGCGTCCTTACGGGCAGTTGGATAGAGGATCTTCCGCTTAACGGCCGCAACTTCATGGATCTGGCTCAACTCGAGCCCGGCGTGCAGATTCAGGACAGCGCCACGTTCGATGCCAGCAAGAATACTTTCTCTGCCATCTCCTTCGACGGGAGGTACGGTCGCAGTCCACGCTTCGAAGTGGACGGAACGGACACTTCGGACGAGACAGCTGGCGGGTCCACGCAGAATATTCCGACGAGCGCGATCCAGGAATTTAATCTGTCGCAATCTTCGCTGGACCTGTCGACAGAGGTGACTTCGTCGGGAGCGGTCAATGTCACCACGCGCTATGGTACGAATGCCATTCACGGCGATGCCTTTGGAATATTTGGGAACGACAAGCTAGCTGTGAAACTGCCCGGCAGCCCTGCGTCTCCCTTCGAACGGCAGCAGTTCGGCGGACGCGTGGGCGGATCTCTCATCAAAGACAAACTCTTCGGGTTCATTGCCGGAGAGCGACTGAAACAGGATCTCACCGCAGCACAACCGTTCAGCTTTCCGTTCCAGAGCCTCAACGCGAGAGTCGCAGAGCCTTTGCGCGAAACCCAGGGCGATGGTCGAATCGATTGGATCTCGCCGGAACACGGCCGATTCTTCTACCGTTTCCTGTTCGATCAAAACAGCCAAATTCGACCCTTCGGCGCGGCTAGTTCGCTTCAGGTGTTCAAAACCGAGAATCACACGCCATCGCATACGCTCGGATACGATTTCAGCACTGGCAAATACATGCACAGCATCCGGGTTGAATACCTGAAGTTCCACAACGGCATTGTCGACAGCACCGGTACGATCCCGGCTGGTCTTAGTAATCCCATCCCGGGTTTGGGCATCAACATTGGCGCATCGGTAGCGGGACTCTGCTCGCTGAGTGGAGGCGGCGCGTATTGCGGTGGTCCGAGCTATGTAGCGCCACAGGCGACCTATCAATCGGATAAGCAGATCAAGTACGACGGCAGCGGCGTTTGGAAGGCGCATATCGTCCGTTATGGCGCCACGTTCAACCGCATTCTAGGCGGAGCGTCAAAGCCATCTGGGACATACCCTCAAGTTGGAACCACAGCCGCCTGTCTTCCAGGTTCTGTGTGTGACAGCCCGGACCCGACGGCGTATCCGGCGCAATCGGTGTTCCTGGGAAACGGAATCGGCTTCTCGACTCCTTATTCTTCGTTTGGTCAACCCGGTGGACGGCTGGGCCCTGACAATCGCATGGAAGCTTACGTGGGCGACAGCTGGAAGGCCAAACCGACTTTGACGCTTACTTACGGCCTGCGTTACCTGCGCGATACCGGTAGAGTCGACACGAATCTGGGGCCTGAGCCAACGCTCAATTTGTGGGTGCCCGGTCTCGGCGCTCAGGTGCGAAACCCGAACACGAACTTCGCGCCGCAATTCGGATTCGCTTGGGATGCGAATGGAAACGGGAAGACGGTGATCCGTGGGGGCGCTGGTCTTTACTACGAGAACTCGCTGTGGAACAACGTTTTATTCGATAGTCCGGCTCGCCAGAAAAAAGGTACGTTCTCCTATTCTCCGCAGGTTTGTTCTCAGGGTGTGCCTAGCGCATTTAACTGGCCTACGAATCCGGGTGGCGTGGGAACGCTCATCGCCGGCGGTGCTGGAGTAGTCGTGGCTGGCACAAATCAGGTGCAGCCGACATTCTGCGGGGGAACCATTTCTGCAGTGGGAAACCAAATCATCGCTTTGAGTGATGCCTTCAAAGTTGCCTCTGCCGCAAGTGCCGGTCCGGTCGATAACGTCAACTATATTGGCCGCACCAAGAGTGCTGCTAACGCAAGTGGATTTGATGTATTCGATCCAAACTACCGCACTCCTCGCTCGTGGCAGATGAATCTCGGCTTTCAGCATGAGATTCGTCCTGGAACCGTGCTGAGCGTTGATTATGTTCGAACCGTCGGAGAGCATTTCTTGCTCGCCGTGGACCAGAATCATAGCGGGGCGGCACGTTCATTTAATCTCTACAACGCTCTGGCAGCACGAGACGCCGCCCAGACGACGCAGGGCTGCCTGCCGGGCGTTAATCAGGCGAACTGCATGGTTAGCAAATTGGGCCTGGCCGGAGCGCAGGCTGCTTACTCGGCTGCGGGCCTGGACTCCAACGTTGCTGTAACCGGGGGCGGGCCGTGTTCTTTCTGCGCTTTCCCCGGAGTCACTCCGTATGGTCAGAACAATACCGGTACCGGAGCGGGGAATGGTTCTCTCGGCGCGCTCGATACTTTGGAACCCATCGGCCGATCGCTGTACAGCGGCACGCAAGTAAGGCTAACGCACAAGGTCCAGAGAGCATGGCGTTTCGTGACGGATGCCAACTTCCAGTTGGCATATTCGTTTTCGAAGTTCATCAGTCAAGCTCAAGACCAGGATTTCATCAGTCTTGCGACGAACAACGACAATCCACTGCAGTTCACGGGGCCGACCGCGCTGGACCGCAAACATCAAGTTTCATTCGGAGGAAGCTTCGACCTCCCGTTCTTTACGCATGTGAGTGTCATCGGTCACTTCTATAGCCCGTTGCCGCAGGACCTGCGCCTGCCGGAACTGACGAATGGAGGCGAGATTTTTGCCACCGACTGGCTGGGTTCCGGACTTGGCTCCGGAGCGCGTCCCGAGCCGGTTCCAGGAACGCAAATCGGACAATTCATGCGTCAGAACGATATCAGCGATCTTCACATTGCGCTCAGCGATTACAACACCCATTTTGCGGGGAACCTGACGCCGGCAGGACACTGCCTGGTGGCAGATGGACAATGTCCGGCCAATGGTGCTGTACAAGTCATGACACCCGCGGACATGAGCGCGTTGGGATGGGTCCTGCCCGTGCTTGCCTCCTCTCCTGCCGACCCGAAGAACTTCACCTGGCTGAAGACGATGGACTTGAGGGTCGCATGGCCGTTCAGGATTCGGGATCGTTTTACGATCGAGCCGAGCGCGAGTATCTTCAACGTGTTCAACTTCTCGAACGAGTTCCAGCCAGGGAATCTGCCGTCTTCGTCCCTCGCACCTGGTGGCCTGGATGGGACATTGGCTCCAAACGTGGTTGGTGGCATCTCAGGGAGTGCGGGCATGAATCCGTATCGCGCCAACTTCGTGTCTGGAACCTACGCTCTCGGCGCACCGCGGCAAATCCAGTTTGGGCTGCGAGTCGAATTCTAGAAAGCGGCTCCTTTCAGAGCCGTGGCATGCGGTAACGCCACGGCTTTTCTTATGTGTCAGTTCAGTCACATGGGCTCGGGGTTGGGCGCAATTGCGCGACGGAGGCGGGAACTGAAGCGCTTTGTGTACAATGCGGGCATGTCATTCCGGGCTCCTCATGGAAATCCCAATCCCAAACGCGGACGCACCCCTCCGCCAGAAGATACTCTGGAAGAAGCGGCGTTCCTGAAGGCTTTGGGCGAGAAACAAAAACCTGTGTCCGTAAAGTTGATGGACGGGCAAGTTGTCCAGGGATGGATCGAATACTACGACAAGAACATGATTCGACTGACACGCCAGGGTGCGCCGAACCTGTTTATCTTCAAGCACGAGATCATGTATATCGCCGAGGACGGAAAGAAAAAGTAACGAACGGCCTCCGATTCCGGTTGCCGGAATCAAAAGCCCAAGAAACAGCATCCGAATCTAGCCTCCAAGGATCGAAAGAAGAATTCAGCTGACTGGAACTGGACGCCGAACACAGCCAAAATGGCAGCGCAAGAAGCTCACGCGAATTTCCTCCCTACGATGTCGGCCATTGCACGTGAGGCTGGCGCGTTGCTGATGCAATACTTCCATCAGGGCCTGAAGATCGAATACAAGGGCGATGCAGACTTGGTCACTGCGGCGGATCGCGCCTCTGAAACGATGATCCGCGAGCGGATCAAGAAATCATTTCCCTCACACGATGTGCTTGGCGAAGAGCAAGGGCTGAGCGATCAGGGAAGCGACTACCGCTGGTATGTCGATCCGCTGGACGGAACAACGAATTTTGCCCATGGATACCCAGTTTTTTGCGTGTCAATGGCACTGGAGCATCGGGTGGGTGAGCATGCGCGCCGAGTTGCAGGAGTAGTGTTCGACCCGACTCGGGACGAGATGTTTGCGGCCGAAGCGGGTAAAGGCGCCGAACTTAACGGCAAGGTGATACATGTCTCGAAAAGCGCCCGCCTCCAGGAATGCCTTGTAGCCACCGGTTTTCCTAGCCACAAACGACACAAAAATCCGAATATTTTCTTCTATCACCAGATCACGTTGCGGACCCACGGAGTGCGCCGGGCCGGATCGGCGGCGCTCGACTTGTGTAACGTGGCGTGCGGCCGCTTTGACGGATTTTGGGAATTTAACCTCAACCCTTGGGATACTGCAGCGGGTGCTCTGATCGTGGAAGAGGCTGGAGGAAAGGTAAGCCGTTTCGATGGATCGACCTTTCAGATCGATAGCCGCGAGACGCTTGCCTCAAACGGCTTGGTCCATGAAGCCTTGATTGGAGAATTCCAAAGAATCTTTCAAGGGCGCGATCTCGATCCTCTACCCGATCCACGTGTTTACCAGCGTTAACCTCCCGACCCGCATCCAGGTTGTGCGGAGTTACAATCAAACATGTGGGAAAGCCGGCTCCGCTCCGGCGTTAATTTCAACAAGGCCTCAGGTTAACCGTGATTAACTCACTTCTGGAACGCAAGATCGAGAAGCGGCCGGACAAAGTCCGTCTGCAGGGACGCATTCTTTTTCTCACCGAAGATCCTGAACTGATTAAACGGCAACTCGCGGGAGAAGACTTGCCGTGGGATACGCAGAATTCGGCGAATAATCCCAAGCTGCGTGACGATATTTCGACCGACGAGATTACCCCGGCGCATTACTGCTTCTATTTTGATGAGACACTCGGCGAAATTCCGTATCTCGGGTTGAAGTGCGGGAGTGCAACTCCCATCGGCCGTGGAGACGTGAAACGCGGCGGGTTTGTCTGTGCTGTGAGTGGTAAGCGGCGCGGCAAGGGATCAAGCCGAGAGCAGTCACCTTATGCGGAGATGTGCGCCGGAATTCGGGTCGTCATTGCGGAAAACATCGAACGGATTTACAAGCAAAATTGCCAGAACCTTGGACTGCTGACTTCGACCAATTTCTCGCTAATCGACCGCATCCGCAGCGGGGAAGAGATTCCTTTGAGCGAGTTCACCGCTGGGGAAGATGAAATTACACGGCAGGTAATTGAGTACGGCGGACTTTTTCCCTTCAACGTAGCCCGTATGCAGGGCAAGGTATTCTTGCCTCCGATTAAGAGCCAGCCGGGTCGTGCAATGACTGTAGCTGAGAAGATATTTGCTCGTCACATGATCAACGAGAAGGGTGAGGTTGGTGTGGCATCAGTGAAGCCCGGCGACACGGGATTTGCACGCGCTGATCTGCGCTTCAGCCACGAATACGTCACGCCGATGGCGGCCATTTTCTTCGAGCATTACGTCGGCAAAGATGCCAAGGTGAATGATCCTTCCACGATCTTATTCTTCCGCGATCACCTAACGTTCCTTGATGAAGTCATTTCCGAAGAGAAGAAGAAACTGGGTCTGCTCGACTTGGCCACTCAGCTCAAACTGAAACAGCAGGATTTCGCCAAAAAACAGGGAATCCGGTTGCACGGAGAACTGACCGATCGGAAAGGATCGGAAGGGATTTGCCACTCGATTGTTCTGGAGAGTTATGCCCTGCCGGGCCAACTGAATATCGGGTCCGACTCGCACACACCGCATGTCGGCGCAATTGGTTGCGTTGCGTTCGGCATCGGGACTACGGATGTTTTCAATTCGTGGATCACGAAAGACGTTCGGGTGAGAGTGCCAGAGTCGGTGAAAATCGTGATCCGTGGCAAGAAGCATCCCAATGTGACTGCTAAGGATTTCATTCTAAAAATCCTGAGTCTGGATTACGTGCGCAGCGGCAAGGCCCTTGCGAAAGTGATGGAATATTCGGGAGAGGCGATCGAAGAGCTCAGCGTGGACGAACGCGCGACCATGACCAATATGGCGGCTGAGATTGGTGGATTTACCGGCATCGTTGCTCCGGACAAGAAGGCGGTAGATTTCCTGGCCGAACGCCGCGGCTTGGATCGAAAGAAGGCTGAAGCGATGATTTACGGCCTTTACAGCGATCCAAACGCTCAATACGCGTACGTAATTGAACTCGATGCTGCCGAAATCACCCCAATGGTTGCGACCCCGGGCGATCCCGGCAACGGCAAGTACATTCGCGACTTGCATACTCCGGTACCCGTTGAGATCGCCTATGGCGGAACTTGCACTGCCGGCAAAAACGAAGACATGGACATGTACGCGCTCGTGTTGGCCGATGCGTTGAATCACGGAAAGCGCGTGGCAGAGTCAACGAAGTTCTATATACAGTTCGGATCGCAGGAGACGCGGAACTATTGTGTCCAGCGCGGATACCTGGAGATATTCCGGCGCGCGGGTGCGCATGTCATCGAGCCAAGCTGTGGCGCGTGCATCAATGCAGGTCCGGGAGTTTCCACACGTCCCGATCAGGTCGTGATCAGCGCCCAAAACCGAAATTTTCCGGGACGGAGTGGGCCGGGGCAGATGTATCTAGCATCGCCCTTGACGGTCGCCGCAAGCGCGGTCGCCGGATACATCGTCGAGTATGAACCGAGCGAAAAGACGCAGTTGGTTGGCGCCTAAGCACGATTCGGGTGCTTGGAAGTTACTTGCCAGCGGCACTCGCAGCTTTCGGCTTGAGTTCCTTCAGCGCCGGGAACGAACTCGGGGCCACCAGCATGCTCTCCTGTGGCTGTCCTCCTGTGTCTCGCGAACTGGCCAGCAACTCGATGGCGGTTCCAACCAAGGGTGGGGAGAAGATTGTGGCTGTTAAGCGTCCTTGACGAACCCAGGTTTGGCCTGCCATCGGAACGCCGTCGCAGCCTGTAATAGGCAGGCTAATCCAGGCATCCCGCTCCTTTAGGTTGCCCAACTCTTCGAATGCGCGGCGTGCGCCCATGGCCATGTCATCGTTCTGGCAGACTACCATTCCGACATGCAACTCCCTGGACGTACTGAGGGCAAGCCAGGAAGTCACGGCATGATATCCGCTCTGCTGCGTCCAGTCGCCCTTCAGAGTCTTCACTGTGACGTTGGAGGGCTTCGTTGACAGCATGCCTTTCGTCCGCATGCGGGCCACATCCCGGACGCCGGGACCTTCCAGGTAAAGCACGCATCCGTCCTCGCCGAGGATCGCTTCGATCTGCTGTCCCTGGATTTTTCCAATTGTGTCGTGATCGGAGACCACGGAGAATACTGGCACCAAGGCGTGCTGGCGAAGCTGCGGAAGATAATCTACCGCTGAATTGATGACCACCCAACCGATGCCCGCAGCGACCGCTGCTTTGGCAACCTGAAACATCCCAGTACCTACGGGTTCTACGAAAATCGCATCCGGGCGCTTCGAGGGCTCCTGGATGTATTGCAGAATCTGCTGGGTCTGGTACACGGCGTCATTATTCGCGTAAACGATTTGGACCTTAGCTCCCAGCTTGATTGCCGCCGCCTGTGCAGCCGCCGCCTGTTCCAGTTGATAGTCGTTCTGCTCGGTGATCAGACAGACCAGGATGTTTAGTTTGTCCATGGGAGGGACCCCGATCCCCCGACGAAACTAACCGCGCTCTCTGGCGACATTAACGCATTCTAAGTACTGACTTCCTAGGTAACTTTGGTTCTTCATGCTCGATGTCCGTTGCACTTCCCACGCTTGGATGTAACCTCAAGAACCTGCTGGGAATATCGCCGTAAGTGGCTGAAAATGAGCGACATGGTTGAAATGAGCCAGTCGGGTTTTAGCAACTTTTTCGACCCTCGAATGTTCCAATGAGGAGAGGATTTGGAAAGGGCTCCAGGATCCTCGATCAGAAGGAAAGGGGATCTGGGAGCAGGAGGTGAATATGCGTTACGTGAAATATCTGGCGTTACTGACGGTGTTGATGGTTCCGCTGGCGTATTCGCAGGCGCAAGTGAGATTTGGAGTCGGAATCGGAGTAGGGCCGGCTTATGGCGACATTGATGACGGGCCGCCGGTATGCCAATACGGATACTACGACTACTATCCGTACGCATGCGCTCCGTACGGCTATTACGGGCCGGACTACTTCGTAGATGGGGTGTTTATCGGAGCTGGCCCGTGGTATCACTGGGGACACCCGGGCGGGTTCTGGGATCGTGGCTACTACGGTGGAGGCGATTGGGGTCGGGGCGGGTGGGACCGCGGAGATTGGCACCGAGGCGATTGGGGTCGCGGTGATTGGGGCCATGGCGGCTGGGGTTATGGGCGCGGCTACGGGCATGGGGGCTACAACCATGCTTACAACCGCGGCGGTTACGGGGGCGCTTATCGCCCATACAGCGGTGGCGGATTTCGTGGCGGACAGGGATACCGTGGTGGTGGTCTGCGCGCCAGCAGCGGATTCCACGGAGGTGGTGGCTTCCAGGGTGGCGGGTTCCATGGCGGCGGATTTCACGGCGGCGGCGGATTTCACGGCGGCGGCGGGTTCCACGGTGGAGGCGGCGGATTCCACGGAGGTGGTGGCTTCCATGGCGGCGGTGGTTTCCACGGTGGCGGACATCGGTAGTTAAAAGAACGAGAGACAAGCGGCTGGCGGAGATCGCCAGCCGTTTTTCTTTGCTGCACCTCGCCGCGATGTTCCGCACTCCTGCATTCTTTGCTAGAATGGCGCGGTCGCTCAACTGCCCGTCGGTAGTAAAATAAAGGCAGACCTCTCAGGAGACTGACACCCTTATGGCCTACGTTATCGCTGAGCCGTGTATCGGCACGAAAGACACCGCATGTGTGGATGCGTGTCCCGTGGATTGCATTCATCCCAAGAAAGACGAGCCCGCCTACGCGACCGAGGAACTGCTCTATATTGATCCGGTAGAGTGTATCGATTGCGGAGCTTGCGTTCCGGTCTGCCCGGTTTCGGCGATTTTTGCGTTGGATGACCTGCCGGAGAAATGGAACGCATTCACAGAGCGGAACGCGAAATACTACGGCCGCTAAATTCGAAAGAGCCTTGGGAGCGCGCGTCCCCCTTGACGCGCGCTTTTGCTTTGCGCTGAATGCTCGTCTCTTGCTTTATCTTTTGTTCGCGTTGCCCAGGATTTCGGCGTCCTTGCCGGTGTGCGCTTTGATGGCGTCCAGGATGCGGATGTAGTTCTTCTTGTCCATGCGAATCACGTAGGCCTTCATAAGGTTCTGATCCTGGTAGTCGATCTCCAGCCAGTGTGCGCGAGACTTCGTGAGCATCGCCACTGCTCCTACCCCGATGGGAGCAGTAACGATCGTGCCCTCGTTGACACGATGATGCTTCGTAAATTCGTAGGAAAATTTATCAATCGCAGCGTAGGGAATGCTTAGGTCTTTTCCTTTCTGCGGATGCACTTCCACTGCCTGTCGACTGTCGCTGAAGGTCAATACCGCAGGCATTTCTCTACCTTTGGCATCGGGAATCTTGATGTGATGGAACGAGGTCTCTTCTGCAACACACATACCGCAGGCGAGAGCGGCGATGGAGAGAAACTTAAGTGCTCTGGACACGTTCCGTAAAGTATATCGGATGGCGTCGCTCTGGTACCGCAAGGCTTAGCGGTGCGAAAGCCCATAACCCACAGCCACCCCTGATGCGCCGATGTTCGCGAATGAAGTGAGGCGCTCCAGCTTGTGATGGCCGGTTTTGTGAAATAGGTAACTCATCCCGATCACTCCTGCGGTTTCCAGAGCGAAATTGGTGGCCAACGCTGGAGTGCTCCCCGCAAACGGTCGCGTCAGCGGGTTCAGTTCACGACCACCGGACTGCAAATTTGCGTGAGTAACGAAGAAGTCCGAAGTCGCGGCCGCGGCAGCCAAGCTAAACAGAACACGGTTCTCGCGATCCCAGAAAGGATGGGCTTCAGAAGCCCTGCGGGGAACATCAATCTCCACAGCCGGGGTTGCAGGAACAAAAGCCACCGGAGGATTCATGTCCACGTCCGGAGCTGAAGGCAAAGAAAGAGCGGCTATCTCTACCTCCTCAGGAGACGGTGTCGCAGCGATCTGAGAGGTTTGGGCGCTGAGCGTTATCGTGCCTACGAGCACGGCCCCGACGGTTGTTAACAGCTTGCGATGTAAGAAGTTCCCCATGATGACTTTAGTCCGATCCCCGCATCGTCCCTTAGGACTTGTACTTTCGCAGCAGGAGCGGGCGAACGAAAGGGTCCTAAAGTGCCCAATCTGCGGGTTACCGAGGTGACTGGAAGCAGAGCCTTAGAATCTTTCTCGGCAGAGGCGCGATTCCGCAGTGTTTGCCAAGTTCCTCTAAAATCAGTCCAGCCATGGCATTGCGGGAATCTGAGGCGATCGTGCTACGCACTTACCCGATGCGGGAGGCGGATCTTCTGGTCACGTTTTTCACCCGCATCGAGGGAAAGGTCCGTGGAATAGCGCGATCGGCGAAGAAATCCAAGCGGCGCTTTGGAGGCGCGCTCGAACCGCTGACGTATGTGCGAGCCTTTTACGACGTGAAGGAACGACAGGAATTGACACGGTTGGATGCCTGCGAGGTCCTCCATTCTCCATTGGCTTCGGAGGTCAGTTACGCGCGCGCTGTCGCGCTGGGACACCTCGCGGAACTGCTCGATGAGCTACTACCGGATCGCGAGGCGAATGATGCCATCTTCCGGCTCACACTTTCTGTGTTGCAGGTGCTGACGGGGCCTGAGGTGTGGATGCCCATCACTTACTTCGATCTCTGGCTGACGCGGCTCGTGGGTTTTCTGCCCGAACTCACCGAGTGCGTAATATGCGGCCGAAGTCTGAATGGCAGTCGCGCCTACTACCACGCCCTTGCCGACGGATTGATGTGCGCCGATGACAAACGGCTGGCGTCATCGGAACTCTCGAGCGATTCCCGCACCTGGGCAGCGCAAATGTTTCGGGCGCCGGTCGACAGCTTTGCCGAGGTCGCGTGGCCAAAATCCCAGTGCGCCGACTTGCGCAAGTTCCTGATCCAGATCCTTCAGAGACATATCGAGAAGAAACTCATTACCGCTGGAATGCTGGAGAAAATCGATAATCCTGTTGTGGAATCGCGCACGCGCTAGCTGACGGCCACCCGCCCCTTCCGTTACAATCAACGATTAACCCTCGGAATCTGAAATATCCAGTGAATCCAGCCAAGTCCAATCCGCTTACGTTTCAGGAGCTTATTCTTCGCCTGCAGACTTTCTGGGCGGAGCGCGGCTGCGTGTTGCAACAACCCTACGATGTAGAGGTTGGCGCAGGCACCATGGCTCCGGAAACGTTCTTGCGCGTGCTGGGGCCGAAGCCCTACAAAGTAGCGTATGTTCAGCCGTCGCGCCGGCCAGCCGATGGACGCTATGGCGAAAATCCGAACCGATTGTTCAAGCACATGCAGCTGCAGGTGATCCTGAAGCCGCCGCCCGACAGTGTGCAGGAGCTCTACCTCGAGTCGCTGGAAGCAATCGGCATTGATCTGCGCCAACATGACATCAAGTTCGAGGAAGACAACTGGGAAGCGCCTACGCTGAGTGCGTGGGGTGTGGGCTGGCAAGTCATGCTCGACGGCCTGGAGATCACCCAGTTCACATACTTTCAACAGTGCGGCGGGATCGACCTACTTCCGATCTCCGCCGAGCTTACCTACGGCTTGGAGCGTATTGCCGCATTTCTGCAGGATGTCGATTCCATCTATGACATTGTGTGGGCGCGTGATCCTCGCACCGGTGAGCCCGTGAAGTACGGAGATGTCCGGTTGGAGGATGAGCTTCAGTTCTCTGTCTACAACTTCGAATTCGCCGATGTCGAAAAAGCATGGAAGCATTTCGAACTGTGCGAGTCCGAATGCAAGGCCCTAATCGATCAATATTCAGAGCTGGCAAAGCAGAAGAGCGCTGCGCCGGAAAGAGCGCGATTCCCGCTGCTGGGCGCCTACGATCTTTGCTTGAAGTGCTCGCACCTGTTCAACATTCTCGATGCGCGTGGCGCAATTTCGGTCACGGAACGTGTCGGCGTTATCGCGCGTGTCAGGGCGTTAGCGGTGGGCGTTGCGAAGGCGTGGGTGCAGCAGCAGAAGAAAGAAGATGTGCAACACGGCGAGGATCCTGAACCCGCGAAGCGGAAGCCGAGTAAGCCGGCAGCCCACAAACTAGCGCCGGTTGCCCCTTAGTTTCAGAAATGTCCCGCGGGTTGTGATGCAGGTCACAGTAGCAGCGACTTTACCCTGAGAAACTTGATGGTTTGAAGGCATGTCAGATTTTCTGTTAGAGGTCGGGTGCGACGAAATTCCGGCGCGCATGATCGATGCGGCTTCCAAGGAACTCAGGGAGCGAATCGGCGCGCTGCTCACGCGTGAACGACTCTCAATCGGCGAGATCGAATCTTTTGATTCTCCACGCCGCCTGGCGATTATGGCCTCGGGAGTTCCGGCAGCCCAAGCCGACGTCACTGAACAGGTGACTGGGCCTTCCGTGAATATCGCTTATAAGGATGGACAGCCGACTCCAGCTGCCAACGCTTTCGCCAAGAAGGCGGGTGTGGATGTCTCAGCTCTCCAGCGAATTTCCACTGCCAAGGGCGAGTACGTTGCGGCGCAAGTCACAAAGAAGGGTCGATCCACTGCCGACATTCTGGCTGACCTGCTTCCCAGAGAGATCGCGTCGATTTACTGGCCCAAGAACATGTACTGGCGCAAGCCGAACGAGCGCTTCGTGCGTCCGGTTCGCTGGCTGGTTGCGATGCTCGACGGAGAGACCATTCCTCTGGAATTTGACGGCATTCGGGCAGGGAATCGATCCCGTGGACATCGAATCCTGACGGACGTAGAGGTTACTATCCCGGGCGCCGGATCGGCCTACGTGGATTCGCTCCGCGTCGCGAAAGTGCTCGGCCGCGCCGAACGCGAACAGCAGATCCGCAAGGCTTTGGATGCCGCGGCTCGCACCATCCCCGGCGCACGCTGGCGCGAAGACCAAGCCCTCCTCGACACCGTTGTGAATCTCACGGAGTATCCTTCAGCGATTCTGGGCAATTTCGATCCGCAATTTTTGAGCCTACCTGAGGAAGTACTCGTGACTGTCATGCGCGATCACCAGAAGTATTTCGCGCTTGAAGACGCAACTGGCAAGCTTCTGCCCCATTTCCTCGCGGTGCTGAATACAGATAGCGATCCGCAGGGCTTGATCCGGCACGGCAATGAACGCGTGCTGCGTGCGCGTTTCAACGATGCCAGATTTTTCTGGGAAACGGATCAGAAGAAGTCGCTTCTCGAACGTCTGGACTTGTTGCGAAACGTTACGTTCCAGAAAGACCTTGGCAGTTACTACGACAAGACGCAGCGTGTGCAGCGGCTCTGCAGTTGGGTGAATGAGATTCTCAAGCAGAACTCAATTCCAGTTAGACCGGGCGTAGTGCATAAGGCGGCCTGCCTTGCCAAGACTGACCTCACCACCGAATTGGTGAAGGAGTTCACTGAGCTGCAAGGAATCGTAGGCGGCCTCTATGCGCGTGTGCAGCAACTCGACACGGGCCTTCCCGAAGCAACTCGCCTCGCGATTGCCGACGCTGTCTACGATCAATACAAACCGGAGTCGACGGACGACGAAGTTCCGCGCTCGATGGAAGGTGCGATTCTGTCACTGTGTGACAAGGCGGATACGATCGCAGGTATGTTTGCTCTGGGCCTGGTTCCCAGCGGTTCTAAGGACCCTTTTGCCCTCCGGCGGCAGGCGAATGGCATCGTCAAGATCATCGCCGAGAAGAAACTGCCGCTGCGTTTGAGCGAGTTGATGCGTGACGCCCGCACCGGTTATCAGAAATCTGAAGCCGAAAAGAAGTTTGTTGATGATGATAGGTATTCCCAATCGATTGCAATCTTCTTCCGCGAGCGGCTGGAGTTTTATCTGCGGGACATGAAAGGATATTCGTTTGATGTGGTGAACGCAGTGTTAGCGACGGATGCTGATGACGTCATTCAGGCTGATAGGCGCGCTGAGGCAGTTTCTCAGATGAGGGCATCAGAGGACTTCCGATCGGTCTGCATAGCGTTCAAGAGAATCAGCAATATTCTAAGTCAGGCATACGCCGCCGACCCTAACGACCTTTTGTCTTCTAACCCAGATCTTTATTCCGATGCGGAGAAGGCCCTCGTCGAAAAAATGGTACCAGTAATGGGTGCATTCTCGAGTTTTGCCCAGAAACGGTGCTATGTTGAGGCCCTTAAAGAGCTTTCAAAGCTACGTCCGTTTATCGATGATTTTTTTGAGAAGGTTATGGTGATGGTTGAGAATCAAGATCTCCGGAGAAATCGAGTGATGCTTTTGGAGAGTCTCGAAAACGAATTTTCCACAATCGCAGATTTTTCCGAGATCGTAACCGAAGGGAAAGCGTAAGAATTGAGTAATTGAGAGATTTGGTAATTGAGCAATTGAAATCGGCAGATTCAATTTCACAATTACTAAATTTCCCAATTACCAAACCACAAAGGACTCATAAATGGCGACAATGACTCTCCCCGAAACTGAAGTCAAAGAAGGCAAGAAATCCACAACCAAATACGTCTACTCGTTTGGCGGCGGCAAGGCCGACGGGAACGGCAAGATGAAAGATGTTCTGGGCGGCAAAGGCGCTGGCTTGGCCGAGATGACCAACGCCGGCCTCCCGGTGCCTCCCGGATTCACAATCCAGACCGAAGCGTGCCGCGAGTACATGCGCGGTGGTTTGTCGCCCGACGTCGACAAGCAGATGGATGAGGCGCTCGCGAAGCTCGAAGCACTACAGGGACAGAAGCTCGGCAAGGGCGACAATCCTCTGCTCGTGAGCGTGCGCTCGGGCGCGAAATTCTCCATGCCCGGCATGATGGACACCATTCTCAACCTCGGCTTGAATGACGAGAGCGTGCAGGCGTTGGCGAAGCGCAGCAACAATCCGCGATTCGCGGCCGATTCCTATCGCCGCTTGATTCAAATGTTCGGCAACGTGGTGCTCGATATCGAGAAGGCGGCTTTCGACGAAGTCTTTGATGCCAAGAAGAAGCAGAAGAAGGCGAAGATGGATACCGAACTTGACGCCAAGGCTCTGCAGGAAGTAATTGCCGAGTACAAGAAGGTCGTCAAGAAACACTCCAAGCGCGACTTTCCGCAGGATCCTCGCGAACAGCTGGTAATGGCGCGCGATGCAGTGTTCCGTTCGTGGCAGAACGATCGCGCGAAGCACTATCGCCGAATCAACAACATCGATGACATGCTCGGTACGGCGGTCAACGTCCAAGCGATGGTGTATGGCAACCTGGGTGACACCAGCGGTACAGGCGTGGGTTTCACGCGCAATCCCGCGACGGGAACCAACGAATTTTATGGTGAGTTCCTGATGAATGCGCAGGGGGAAGACGTGGTTTCGGGCGTGCGCACGCCAGTGCCGATTCTCGAACTCAAGAAGATCATGCCGAACGTCTACGACCAGCTTCGCGAGATCACGACCCGGCTGGAGAAACATTACAAGGACATGCAAGACTTCGAATTCACCATCCAGGATGGCAAGCTCTATATGCTGCAGACCCGCAACGGAAAGCGGACTGGGCTTGCAGCGGTGCGCGTTGCAATCCAGATGGTGGAGGAAGGCTTGATCACCAAGGAAGAAGCCATCTTCCGCGTTGAGCCGAATCAGTTGTACGACTTCCTGGTTCCGCGGCTCGATGAGAAGAGCACGAAAGTTGAAGTGTTGGCGACGGGCTTACCGGCTTCACCTGGCGCCGCTGTCGGACAGATCGTGTTCACAGCCGATGCGGCCGTGGCTGCCGTGCTGAAGGACAGCAAAGCGTCAGTGATCCTGGTACGCGCCGAAACCACTCCAGAAGACATTCACGGCATGGAAGTCGCGAAAGGCATTCTGACCTCTCGCGGTGGCATGACCAGTCACGCTGCTGTCGTTACCCGCGGCATGGGAAAGTGCTGTGTTGCCGGAGCCGGCGACGTGGATGTGAACGAGAAGGCCCGAGATATGCGCGTCAAGGGCCAGACTTTCAAAGAAGGCGACTGGATTTCGCTCGACGGGACAACGGGTCGCGTGATCAAAGGCAAGCTAAGCAGTATTCCGCCGAATGCCGATGATCCCGAGCTGCAGAAGTTTATGCAGTGGGCTGATCCGTTCCGCACGATGAAAGTTCGCGCCAACGCGGATATTCCACGCGACGCCATCCAGGCGCGCACCTTCGGAGCAGAGGGCATCGGCCTGTGCCGCACCGAGCACATGTTCTTTGGCGAAAAGAAGATCGGACCTATGCGCGAAATGATTCTCGCTAACGATGAGAAAGGTCGCCGCGCTGCACTCAAGAAGCTGCTGCCCTTGCAGCGCGCTGACTTCGCGGGCGTCTTCAAGGCGATGGACGGACTGCCGGTGACGATCCGTACGCTGGATCCGCCGTTGCACGAGTTCCTGCCGCGCCGCGAAGACCTGATGCTTGATATTGCGTTGCTGTCACGGTATAGCGGCAAGCAGAAGAAAGACCTCGTCGTGAAGTACAAGGACTACGGCATCAAGGGCGTGGGTGATCTCAAGAAGGCACTGCCGGGCTTACTTGCGCGAGTGGAACAACTTCACGAGTTCAACCCGATGCTTGGTCATCGCGGTTGCCGTCTTGGCATCACCTATCCGGAGATCACCGAAATGCAGGCGCGGGCCATCTTCGAAGCGGCTTGCGATTGCACCAAGAAGGGAATCAGGGTGCTGCCCGAAGTGATGATTCCGCTGGTGGCCACTTTGAAAGAAATGGCAAACCAGGGTGCGATCGTCCGGCGCGTCGCAGAAGAGGTCTTCAAAGAGAAAGGGATGAAGATCGACTACATGGTCGGAACCATGATTGAGTTGCCGCGTGCCGCTCTGGTCGCGGATGAGATCGCCAAGGAGGCCGAGTTCTTCTCCTTCGGCACAAACGATCTCACGCAGACGACGTTCGGCTTCTCCCGCGACGACGTCAACAAGGTCCTTCCGACGTATCTGGCAGAAGGTATCCTGAAGCAGGATCCGTTTGCCGCTCTCGATCAGGATGGTGTCGGGCAACTCGTCAAGATGGCGACCGAGCGCGGACGCAAGACCCGCTCGAACCTGAAAGTTGGCATTTGCGGCGAGCATGGCGGCGAGCCTTCCTCGGTCGAGTTCTGCTACCGCACAGGTCTGAACTATGTTTCCTGCTCGCCGTTCCGAGTTCTGACGGCACGTCTGGCGGCGGCGCAGGCAGCGGCTGCCGAGAAACTGAAGGTTGAAGGCGGAAGAACGAAATAAGCAACACTGAACGGACTCACAAGGCAATCCGAGAAAGGAATTAGTGCTGACTCCTTTCGACGATTGCCTTTTCCGCTTCTGTTGCCTGTTGACGAACGTCGTTCGAAATATCCGGCAGGTCTCTTTCGTAGGGGCGAATTGCGGATAGATCCTCGGCCTGACCGACGATGTACAGGGCTCGCAGCGCTTCCCAAACCTGATCGTTCCCGGGATCAATCACGGCGAGTTCTGCGCCAGCGTGGAGGACGGCTCCGGTTTGTGCGACGGAACGGATACGACCGGGAATGGGCGAGCGGATGTCGATGGGCTGCGATGAGTTTTGAGCCGCCAGCTTCGCGATTAAGCCACCTTCGTGAATTGCAGTACCAGGACGGTCGGAGTCGATAATTCGACCTGCTGCGGGTGCCGTGATGACCGAGGGCTGTAGAAGAGCAACGATTTCCGCCCGGCCGCTAGCGTCTCCAAAGCGAACCAGCGAGAGGGCGGCGTTGCCGCGCACCATCGGCGATGAATCCTGCAACATCTTCAGAAGCGCTGCGTGGAAACCGGAGCCAGTTATGTCTTGTCCCATGACCCAGGCGTCGGTGTTACGGACTTGTTCAACGGGGTAGGCGGCGAGACGAAGCAGGTCGGGATACCACTGTTTTGCAGCCGCGTCATTGTGGCTCACGCGGTCGCCGAGTTGCACAAGCGCATGCTGGATGTGGCGCGGCTTTTTGTCGTCGTGGAGATATTCGGTGAGCTGCTGGTCCGAGAGATGGCGTCCGAACCATGTATTCCACCAGAAAAGGAACGGCATCAGGACAATGAGCCATCCCGTGACGAAGAAGAGGATCTTCTGGGTACGCGACATGGAGCGCTTGGAGTGCGCTCCGGCGCTGTCGCGCTGTTGATCGCGAGTCTGCGGGGGTGTCTGCGATTCGGGGGGCATGTCCGGCATGGAACTATAGCAGAACGATGATACCCCGCACATTTCTCAGCTCATGCCGAAAAAAGCTTGAAGCGCAAAGATCGCGAAGAAAAAGCCGCGAAGGTGCCCCTCCGTATTTGTACGCACTCTTGCTCACTCCATTCAGTGATTCTGGTTAGACATTCTGGCCACAATCCTTCAAAATACTGGGTTTCCTAATAGGAGCCCTCATTGAAGACACCTGTTCGCGCCAAGATCAGCGCGCTGGGTACTTACGTGCCGCCGCGCGTCATAACCAATGCCGACCTCGAAAAGATGGTCGACACGACGAATGAATGGATACTGGAACGCGTTGGCATCCGCGAACGCCACGTTGTCGATAAAGGAGTCGCGGCCAGCGATTTAGCCGTCGCGGCCGTCAAGAACCTGCTCGAGTCGCATCCGTTCGATTTGCAGGAGGTGGACCTGATTGTCGTTGGCACGGTGACCCCGGACATGATGTACCCCTCGACGGCATGCCTGGTGCAGCACAAACTTGGAATTCAGAATACCTGGGGGTTCGACGTTTCGGCGGGATGCTCCGGCTTCGTTTATGCACTCAACACCGGCGTGAAATTTGTTGAGTCGGGGCAGTACAAGAAAGTGCTCGTCATCGGATCAGATGTGAATTCGTCGATGACGGACTATACCGATCGTGCGGTGTGCATCATTTTTGGGGACGGCGCAGGTGCGGTTCTGCTCGAACCGTGTGAAGAAGGCGAGGGGATCATTGATCACGTGGCCCAAGTGGAGGGGATGGGTGGGCAATACTTATTCATGCCCGGCGGTGGAAGCTTGAACCCCGCCTCGCATGATACCGTCGATCAGAAAATGCACTACATCCATCAGGATGGAAAGAATGTCTTCAAATATGCCGTCAAAAAGATGTCCGAGATGACGGAGCGAGTGCTGGAGAGAAACAAGCTCACGGGCAAGGATATCGATTGCTTCATTGCTCATCAGGCGAACAAGCGGATTATCACGGCAACCGCCGAGCGGTTGGGCATGCCCTCCGAAAAAGTGATCATAAATATCGACCGCTTTGGCAACACCACCGCGGGCACGATTCCCATTGCGATGAAGACCGCCATCGAGGAAGACAAACTGAAGAAGGGCGATCGCGTGCTGATCGCATCTGTGGGTGCCGGTTTCACTTCCGGGGCGACGTTGATGCGCTGGGAAATCTAGAAACAAGGTTCAAAGTTTCAGAGTTTCAAAACACCGGCAATACTTACGGATGATGCCGAGCAGCGCTGCCCGGTTAGACTTTCTTTCTTTCATCCTTCACAATTGAGTCATCTTTCTCAGGGGATCTGATTGAACAAACCAGTTCGCGCCAAGATCAGTGCTCTGGGCACCTATGTGCCTCCTCGCCTTCTAACCAATGCCGACCTTGAGCGGATGGTCGATACCAGCAATGAATGGATCATGACTCGCGTCGGCATACGAGAACGCCACATTGTCGAAAGGGGCGTGGCTAGCAGCGATCTGGCAACCGAAGCGGCCCGAAAGGCGCTGGCACAACGCGGTCTGCAGCCGACCGACATAGAGGCGATCATCGTCGGGACTGTAACTCCTGACATGTTTTTTCCGTCGACCGCTTGTCTGGTTCAAGACAAGCTGGGTGCGAAGGGTGCTTGGGGTTTCGATCTGTCGGCGGCGTGTTCTGCCTTCCTCTACAGCGTGCAGGTGGGAGCACAATTTATCGCTAGCGGAGCGCACAAACGCGTCCTAGCGATCGGCGCCGACGTCATGTCGTCGATCATTGATTACACCGACCGCGCGACCTGCGTGATTTTCGGAGACGGTGCCGGAGCTGCCATTCTTGAACCGGCGACGGACGACACTGAGGGACTCATTGACTTCATTCACGAGGTGGATGGGGCGGGAGGTCAGTTTCTCTACATGCCCGGTGGGGGCAGCCTTCATCCCTCGAGCAAAGAGACGCTCGAGAAGAAAATGCATTACGTGCATCAGGACGGCCAGCAGGTGTTCAAATTTGCAGTCCGCAAGCAAACCGAACTGTGCCTGAAGTTGCTAGAGCGCAATGGACTGAAAGGTTCGGACGTGGATGTATTTGTTCCCCACCAGGCAAATTTGAGGATCATCAATGCGACCGCGGAGCGCGTAGGGCTGCGTCCTGAAAGCGTGGTCGTGAATATTGACAGGTTTGGCAATACGACCGCTGGCACTATCCCTTTGGCGATGAACACGGCAATGGAAGAAGGTCGCCTGAAGAAAGGGAATCTGGTGCTGATGGCGTCCGTAGGTGCCGGATTCACCATCGGGGCAACTCTGATGCGGTGGGCGTTCTAACCACAAGGCATATTCGATCACCCAAACCCGCAAATGCGCGAATTTCGCCGCTTAAATCACCCCATTTTTCATGACGTTCGTAACTCTCTTCGGTTTATTTCCGTAGGACGGTCTTGATTTCCACTGCTATTGTCATGTCACGCTCGCTTGGGGTGAAGGACTGCGAGCGTGTAAGCGAATGATCCGTACCATCTTCTGCTGTCTTCTGCTGACGCTTAGCACAGGCGTGATGGCGGCCCAACAGGCCGATCCGCGCGAGAGCAAATTACTGATTCTCGAACGCCTGTGGAATGAGGCGCAGGTGAACCGCGATGCCTCGGCACTGGACGCGCTGGTTTCCAGTAGGTTTGTGAACACTGAGTGGGATGGAGAACTCAGCGACAAGCAGAAGTTTCTTGCGGATATCCGAGATCCTCGTTACAAGCCCACCGCGGCCAACATTTCAGATGTAAAAATGAACTTTTTCGGCGATACGGCGGTCGTGACCGGGACGTATCACACACAGGGTACGTATCAAGGCAAACCTTACGACCATTTCGGCCGCTTTACCGACACATGGGTGCTCGATATGGGCAAGTGGCAGTGTGTCGCCAGCCATACGAGCTTGCTGAAGAAGTAGTCGATCCGTTCACCTCGCAGCACTCCCGCCTTGTACCTCAAAAGACTCGCTTCGCTGCGAGACGCGCGACTGCGCGCGTTCTGGATGATCTAATTTCTCATTCGTGGGCGGAAGATGGAAGACACAGCCAAGATCTCGCGATGGAAGGTGTTTGCGGCATTCGCCGTGATTTACCTCGTCTGGGGCTCGACGTTTTTGGCAATTCGCGTCGGCGTACGCGAGGTTCCTCCCTTTCTGCTGGCGGGAATGCGATTTGTGCTCGCCGGCGTGGTTTTGTACGGCTGGATGCGGATGAAAGGGACGCCTTCGCCCACGCTGCGGGAGTGGGGTGCGGCGAGTGCGCTGGCGGTGCCGATCTTTGTTTTGGACTACGGCCTGGTCTTCTGGTCCGAGCGTCGCGTGCCTTCGGGCGTTACGGCCCTGATGATGGCAACTATCCCCGTGTTCATGACGCTCTCGGAAATTGTGTCCATGAAGACGCAACGCCTTACTGCGAGGCTTGTGCTTGCGCTGAGCATCGGGATTCTGGGCGTTGGTGTTCTTGTCAGCCACAACGCAAGTTTCGGGGATGCGCCGATTGATGCCGTTGGAGCGGCCGCATTGATGGTAGCGTCGGTAAGTTGGTCGATTGGATCGGCTGTAACGCGGAAACTGCCGCTACCCGCTAACAAAGCCATGAGTTCCGGGGCGCAGATGCTGGTCGGCGGAGTGATGCTGACCTCCATCGCTTTGCTGTCGGGCGAGTTTCGCGGATTTCGTATGCTGGAGGTATCCGCGGGAGCCTGGATGGCACTTGTGTATCTGATCTTCGCGGGTTCGATTTTGGCTTTTACGGCCTACGTTTGGCTGATTCACCATGAGTCGCCGACGAAGGTGGGGACTTACGCCTATGTGAATCCGGTGGTCGCGGTGATTCTGGGATATTTCTTCCTCAAGGAAGAGGTCGGGCTAAGGACGATTTGCGGGACCGTGCTGGTACTGGTGAGTGTCGTGGTGATTACGACGGCACGATCCCAACGCGATCTTCATGACGAAGCAGCCCTAGAGGTCAGTACTGAGGACCCGGTACCGAGTACCGAGAACTGAGCTCTTACCTACGGCCGCGTCATCTTCTCTGGTTTGACCAATTGGTCGAATTCTTCCCCCGTGAGGTGCCCGAGCTTTACTGCGGCTTCGCGTAGGCTCGATCGATCGACGTGGGCGGTGTGAGCGATTTTGGCGGCATTGTCGTATCCGACTTTCGGGGCCAAGGCGGTGACCAGCATAAGGGAATTCTTCACGTACCAATCGACCTTTTCGCGATCCACCTCGATGCCCTTGATCATGTACTCGACATAGCCGTGGCAGGCATCGGTGATCAGCGTGACGGAGTGCAGGAAGTTGTAGATAATCACCGGCTTGAAGACGTTGAGTTCAAAGTTGCCTTGAGATCCGCCGAATCCGACGGCTGCAGTGGCGCCGTGGACCTGCACGCAGACCATCGTCATGGCTTCGCACTGCGTTGGATTCACTTTGCCGGGCATGATCGAGGAGCCGGGTTCATTCTCAGGAATCGACAACTCACCGAGTCCACACCGCGGGCCCGACGCGAGCCAGCGAATGTCATTCGAAATCTTCATGAAGGAGGCGGCCAGAGTCTCCATCGCGCCCTGCGCGAAGACGATTTCATCATGCGCCGAGAGCGCAGCGAACTTGTTGGGATGCGAGCGGAAGGCGAGTCCCGTTAGTTCGGCGATCTTTTTGGCGGCGCGCTCGGCAAATTCAGGATGCGTGTTCAACCCCGTTCCCACGGCTGTGCCGCCGATCGCGAGATCGTAAAGGCCGTCCAGCACCTGCTCCAGACGCTTGATGTCACGGTCGAGAAGGGCGGCCCATCCACCGAATTCCTGGCCAATTGTTAGGGGCACGGCGTCCTGCAAATGCGTGCGGCCGATTTTCACGATGCTGTCGAATTCTTTTGCTTTCGCGGCGATTGCGTCGCGCACGGATTTTACGGCGGGGATCAGGGCATTTTTGACGCGCTCTGCTGCGGCAATGTGCATGGCGGCCGGGAACGTGTCGTTGGACGACTGCGACATGTTGACGTGATCGTTGGGGTGAATCGGCTTTTTGGAGCCCATCTCTCCGCCGGCGATCTCGATAGCGCGATTAGAGATTACCTCGTTCACGTTCATATTCGTCTGGGTGCCACTGCCGGTCTGCCATATGCGAAGAGGGAATTGATCGTTCAACCTGCCTGCGATGACTTCATCGGCAGCTTCGACGATCAGTTTGGCTTTCTCGGCAGGCAATTTACCCAAATCCTGATTGACGAGGGCGCAGGCTTTCTTCAGGATTCCGAAGGCACGGATCAACTCCGGCGGCATAGTGTCGCGTCCTATGTTGAAATGCAAAAGCGATCGCTGCGTTTGAGCTCCCCAATACACATTCGAGGGGACCTCGATTTTGCCCATGCTGTCGGATTCCATGCGCATTCGCGCGGTAGGTTCGGTGAGGGTAGACATAACTTGCTCCTGAGAAGACGAATATGAAGGCAACCGGAGATTATAGCTCCGCAATGCTGGGAGCCTTGACTGCCGAAGGCCCCGGACTGGGCACCTTCCCGAGTATCGGGGATTTTTCCGGGATCATTGGTTCCACTGCCTAAGCGCGAAGATCGTAATGAATATGCGAAGTTCGCAGAGAGAAAGATACAGCCAGACTCCGTCGCTGGTTCAGCATCTGTTCTTAGCAAGTTAAAATGTCCGGTTTTTGTAGCAAGTGAAATGTCCGGTTTTAAGTTAAGCCAGCAGCAGTCGAGGCTGTGGGAAAGTGGGAATCCCGCGGGGTGTGCGGGATTTCCAAGCAACGCGGGAAAG
>DASYZA010000292.1:0-4992 GCA_035946775.1 Candidatus Sulfotelmatobacter sp.
AAGACCTTCGTTGTCGGAGGTGCAAGGGGCGGCGGTGGCGCGAACTATACGGGATCATTAAGCGGAACGGGAAGCTGTGCGCTGACG
This sequence comes from Candidatus Sulfotelmatobacter sp., assembly GCA_035946775.1. Lineage (GTDB taxonomy): Bacteria > Acidobacteriota > Terriglobia > Terriglobales > Acidobacteriaceae > Sulfotelmatobacter. The sequence continues at coordinate 88 of DASYZA010000292.1, forward strand.
CCCGACGGCTCAAAGTCGATCACCGTCAGCAACCGTTAACTCGTCGCCTCTGTTCGAGTTGCTGTGGCGACTACTGCGGGTCCCGGGTACGACGGTCTACTGCCTGCTACGGGCAAACCACGATAGCGGTGCTCGCTCCAAGCTGGAAGCGATTTTGGACGCGGCGCAACCCACATCCCTCAGTTTGCAGGAACGTTCGCGCGCTATCCCCCTCCGCGGCGACCTAACTCTGGAACGGATCGGGCTGACCGAATCGCAATGGCAGCAAGTCGCAGCAGAAGTCGGTAGTGGGCTAATTCTGTGTTGCTGAAAGTTCGGTAAGATTGGAGCCATGACAAGCCAAACACGAAAGTTTGTCGAAATTGATGACATTCTGGCGCTTCGCTTCGAGTGTAAGGGCTGCGGCGCGAGTCTATCTCTGCCAAAGAAATTGGAGCGCGGCGTAAATGCGCTTGAGCGATGCCCACATTGCGGAAATCAATGGGCGGTTCTGCCGAACGCCCGATATGATACTAAATTCAAGCAGTTGGCAGACGCGCTCAGTTCGATTGCCGATGCGCCGATTGGTTGCCGTTTCTCGTTTGAAATTAAGCCTGAGTCTCAAGCAATTCCCTCATCGTCCATGCGTGATCTGCAAGACCGCTCTCCATCGCAGGCGTGACGCGCAGCGTTTGATGGACGCGGCAAAAGTTGTACCAAGCGAAATAGAGCCGAACGGCAGCTTCTAGATTCTCCAGTTTCTTGCTGAAAGCGTTCGTGAGGCGAGTAAATCTGCGCATTTGCATTCGCATCGTAAGGTTCTGACGTTCGATGTGACTGGTGCTGATGTGCGCGGGATCGGGCCGACCGTCGCGCACTTTGGATATAACCTCCGTGATTCTTGGTGGGGAGTAGCGTTCATCCCCGCTCTGGCCGAAGTCGCCGAATAGCTTGACAAGTTGGGCGAAGTCCACAGTTCCACCGAATACATCCTCGACACCGCGCTCATAAAAATGAAAACCATCGGTCGTGAGTTGAAATCTCGCGTCGCTCAGTCGCGATTGCAAATCGCGCAAGAACCGGAGTGTCGTTTCTCGCGTCCGTTTGCCGATTACGAACGACGGCACCAGCTTGGTTTCCGCGTCCATCGCCACAAACACCCATTGATCTCCAACTTCGGCGGGATCGGATGTGCGGACGTTGCGGCGCTTCTTTCCCACGAAGCACCAAATCTCATCGCTCTGGATGTAGCGCGTGCGAACACCCCGCATCCTGGTATTCATCAAGCGCGTCACGTTCTCCGCTGCTGTGCTCATCAGCGCCAGAATCGTAGTCTTGTGCAATCCGGTCACGCGGGAAATGGCGCGAACGCTCATGCCCTCAAGCATCAGCGTCAGAGCCTTCGCTGCGGTTTCAGGATCGGTATAGTGGGTTCCCAGCTTGGCGGCGGGTTCGCAGAAAGTGGAATTGCAGGAATTGCAGCGCCAGCGTTGAATGCGGCGCTTACCGAAGTACCCGAACTTCTTGCAGGATTGGTGCTGGCATCTAACGCAGGTCATCTGATTTCTCCGCTTGCGTTGTGCGGAGAAACCAGCCAAAATAACTTTGGGTCTGAGGCGTGGGTAACTCCGCGCTTTGGATTAGCCCCGACAACGGCTCGAACCGCTGCCGGGGCGCTTAATCAGCTACTTAGGTTGTGGTGGAGGTCGCGTCATGGCCTTCTACCTGCCTTTCTGAAACGCTCTGCGCTCGAATCGCAGGGCGTTTCACATTCGACTCCGAAGTCATTTGCTTTGCGTCTGCTGCGCAAACGCTTTAGCAATATCGCCCGGTTTAGGTTTTCGCAACCGGAACACTACTCCGCTCTCTTCTGTCTTTTCCCTTTCCAGCCTTTCATCGTCCACCAATCTTTGCGCGGCAGTCATGACAGCTCCGAGGGGTTGCGAATACTCCTCAATGTCAAATCCAGTGAGTTCAAGCTGCTCACGGATTTGACTAGCATTCATGGGTTCTTTCGCAGTCGCAAGAATGCCAAGGATCGCATCGGCAAGACTCACCGTTTTTCTTTTCGCGGCTTGCACTTCCTGCAAGATCGCATTCCGCTGATCTTCGGGCAGCGAACGACTGAGCGCCTTAAGTGCGCTGCTCAATTCGACAATTCTTCTGTCGAAATGGTCGCGTTGATGTACGCACTGCTTCAGCTCTGTCCTTGAATCGGCGATTACTTGGGCATAATTTACAGGCATAATGGAGTGTATTATCATGTATAATGACAAGAGAAGTCAAGCGAAAACGGCGCGTGGATGGAAGGTTTTTTTGGACGATGCGAAGCGGAGATTTGCAGATGCAAAGACCGCAGAGGAGAGGCGTGGATGGCGCGATTCCATCGACCGATTTGAACGGTTAATGAGGAATGGAGTACGAATGCCCGGACCGCAGAAAACGCCAAAATGTAGAGCAACACAGAATTAGCCCACTACCCAGAAGTCGACCGTATTCTTCACGGCGCAGCTTCGGTCGCGTTTCACCTCAGCCTTGACGAATCGCGGCTGATTAACGTCGAGGGTACCCGCCGGATGTTGCAACTGGCAAAGGCCGCAATTCGGCATCGCCTCACCCGTTTTGACTACATCAGTACCTGCTATGTGGCCGGCAGGCCGGCCGGATTGATCAGGGAAGAAGCTCTGGCGCAAGGACAGACCTTCAATAATAACTACGAACGCACCAAGTGCGAAGCGGAAGCACTCGTCCGTGAGCATGGCAACGACCTGCCGATCTGCATTTTCCGACCTCCGATGGTTGTGGGCGATTCACGCACAGGATATGCAGCGACGTTCAAAGTGATGTATTGGCCACTGAAGATGTTGTCCCGAGGTTACATATGGGCGGTACCCGGAGATGCTCAGGGAGTGGTCGACATTGTACCGGTAGACTTCGTGTGCGACGCGCTGGAATACATCAGCGCTGATCCGTCGCAGCGCGGTAAATGCTTTCACCTTGCCGCTGGACCAGAGCACTCCACCACCGTGGGCCAATGTCTCGACTTGGCGGTTGCGACATTTGGGGTACGCAGGCCGCTGCTGATGAATCCGGCCGTGTTCCGCTCGCTGATTCGCCCTTTGATGAAACTTGTGCTGTGGGGGAGGAGGCGCGAACTGTTGACCAAGGGCAGGGTCTACACTCCCTACATCTCATATCGCGCACAGTTTGACACCAGCCAAGTTAGGGCGGCGTTGAGCAACAGCGGTCTCGAAGTCTTCCCCGTCGAGCGTTACTTCCGCAAAGTGGTTGAGTATGCAGTGGAGACAGACTGGGGGAAGCGTCTTCAGAGGAGCGCGCCCGCGCATACGGCCGTTTAGCCATCTAACCGTGAACTTCTACTCTATGGACAGCGAACAACAGCGCAAAGCCTCCGCGCAGCGCTTGTTCCGCTACGTTCGGCAATACGTCGAGCCGTATCACCCCTTCTTGCGTCGACTGTACCGGGACTCCGGAGTAAAGGTCAACGGATTGAAATCGCCCGATGACATCCGCCGGCTCCCGATTATCGATAAGAGCGACCTCCAGTCCGACCCGCTGTCGTTTATCCTGCGTCCCACGGCAGGAGGTGCGGTGCCATTGTCCGATGGCTTGGAGACAAAACCGCCGCGCACTCTGACGATAGTGAAATATGCGGCCCAAGCCCTGGCAAATTATCCGCCTGAATACTGGCAACTGGTGCGCGAATCGACACTGCGGGAGAAGATCCGCCGCCGCGGTCTGCTGGAATGGCAGCCGATCCATACTCACGTATCCACGGGATCAAGCGGCCATCCTACTCCCGTGACGTACACGTATTACGATCTAAAGCATGTGGTGCCGCAGGTGGCCTCCGTATTGATCCGCGCCAGGAAGGGATATCCGCCGCCCGTGGCGGACTTCGACTTCAACGAGCGCGCGCTGAATATCTTTCCCGGAGCTCCGCACCTCGCATTCTTTGTGCCGGTCTTGGCGAAGACGGCCATCGGACTGTCCGTCTTTGAGACGTTCGGCGGCGCGATCATTCCGACAGATCGCCAGCTTCGACTTTTCCTGGATGGCGGTTTCACCAGTGTTCTTGCGGTCCCGTCGTACATGCTCCACTGGCTCCGCCGTGCAGTAGTGTTGCGCGCAGAAGCCGAGATCGGCCCACTCTCAACTCTCAGGCGCATCATACTTGGGGCCGAGCCGCTTAGCGACGCATTGCGCGAGGAGATCCGGCAACTGGCGATTTCGGTGGGTGCTTGGCCGAAGATCAGGATTCTGCAAAGCTTTGGCATGACCGAAATGAAATGGTCCTTTCATGAATGTTCTGAAGGCAGCGGTATGCATCTCAACCCGAAGTTTTATTACTGGGAGCTGCTTCATCCGGACACGCGGGAGCCAGTAGCCCCCGGCGAACCCGGGGTCCTGGTCTTCAGCCATATCGGTTGGCGGGGTACGGTATTGATCCGCTTCTGGACGGGCGACTTGGTCAAAGGTGGTATGTCCTGGGAGCGCTGTCCACTCTGTGGCTACACATTTCCGCGCATTTTCTCCCCCATCTGCCGGGCCGTAAAGGATTTTACCAAGCTGAAAGGTGCGCGTATCGACCTATCGGTGCTTGTACAAGTGGTACGTGACACGCCGGGAGTGCGGCAATTTCAGATCGCATTAGAGAGCGAAAGCTCGGAAGAAAAGTTTTCCCGCGATGTGCTCGCGATCGAGGTCTGCGCTCAGCCAAGGCAAGTCTACGATGACTTGAAGAGACAACTAATCGCTAGATTGAAAAACCATTTGGAGGTTTCCCCGGATAAGATCATCTTCACCGAGGACGAGGCCGATCTGGAACGACGCTTGTTCGCCAAGAACCAGATTAAAGCCGAGTATATCGTAGAACGCCGTGCTGGCAAGTGAATGTCGCGTGGG
>DASYZA010000293.1:0-3994 GCA_035946775.1 Candidatus Sulfotelmatobacter sp.
CGCCGCGTATTGGAATGGACATCGCTCCTCGACCGGGCACGTCTGGCAAGGACGGTTCTATTCCTGTCCGCTGGACGAGAAGCACTTGTGGGAAGCTCTGCGCTACGTCGAATTGAACCCGGTGCGTGCCCACATGGTCGAGACGCCGGAGCAGTGGCCGTGGTCGAGCGCTGCCGCGCATTGCGGGTTTACCACCCCTGACGCGATACTCAAAATGGAGCGCTGGAGCCAGCGATGGACCGTGGCTGAGTGGCGATCGTTTCTCGCAGAAGCAGAGTCGGCGGCGGCACTGGAGGTCCTGCGACAGTTCACTCACACCGGCCGGCCGCTGGGGACTCCCGAGTTCGTGACCGAGTTGGAAGCTGCAACGTTGCGTCCGTTGGCCTTGAGAAGAAGAGGTCGTCCCAGCAGGGCCGAAACCGACTTGCGCCAGCTTAACCTGACGTCAGTTGCATGATCGTAAAAAAATGGGGCATTTCCGTCTGTATGAATGCATAAGTGAAATGAAGAAGGGTTCTCCGAGCGGCTACGATGCTGAGACCGGCGAGAGAATCGCTGGCTCAGAAAGCTCACCTGGAGAACCCAATGAACAACCTTCACTATATCGGATTCGACGTGCACAAGAAAACCATCAGCTTTTGCGTCAAGACGGGGGCGGGCGAGATCGTGGAAGAAGGCAGCGTGGCGGCGCAACGCGCGGTCTTGCGGCAGTGGGCGGCGGCGCGGCCGCAACCGTGGCGGGGAGCGATGGAAGCAACTCTGTTCAGCGGCTGGATCTACGACACGCTGAAGCCCTATGGCGACGAGTTGGAGATGGCGCATCCCGCCAAGATGAAGGCCATCAGCGCGGGCAAGAAGAAGAGCGACACCCTCGATGCCCGCACCATCGCCGACCTGCTACGCTGCAACCTTTTGCCGGCCTGCTATGTGGCGGCGCCGCGCATCCGCGAGCTGCGCCGCCTGCTGCGTTATCGCAGCCTGGTGGTGAGCGAAGCGGTGCGCATGAAGAACAAGATGGCCGGGCTGCTGATGGAAACCGGCGCCGTCTACGTGAAAGAGAAGTTACATCGCAAGAAATATTTCGCCAGCCTGCTGGAAGAACTGGAAGAGGTGCCGGAATCGGTGAAGGATCTGCTGCGTCTGAGTCGCGGCGCGCTCGAGATGTTCGAGAGCACGCAGAAGAGGCTGGTGCGCGAGCTGCTCGCCGATTCCGAACTGGCGGAACGCGTCGAGCGCTTGATGACGATTCCCGCCGTCGGAGAAATTACCGCGCTGACCTGGGCCCTGGAGGTCGGCGATCCGCAACGCTTCCGCTCCATCTCCGATGCCATAAGCTACTGCGGACTGACCGCTGCGTTGAAGTCCTCGGCGGGCAAGCAGCAACGCGGGCCTATCTCGAAGCAGCGCAACCACTGGCTGCAAACCACGCTGATCGAAGCCGCCAAGCTGGCGCCGCGATGGAACCCGCAACTGGCGGCGCTGCATGCCCGCGAACTGGAGCGCGGACATCCGAACCGCGCCACCCTGGCGGTGGCACGCAAACTCGTCGCCTATCTGCTGGCCGTCGACAAAAGCGGGCAGAGCTTCCAAGTGCGACCAGCGTGGCCCGCGGACCGGGTGGAGCAGAACCAGACGCAGAAAATCAAAACCGCTTAAGAAGGGAAAATCTTAGAACCACCGGCGATCGACCGGCCGTTCCTCGCCAATCTGGGGACTGGGCAGAGGAGTTCCGACTCCCGATGCTCCTCACCGTCTGTATCGAGGCCGGCCGGCCAACCCTAACTCATACTTCGTGGACCGGATTTATCCACGGTTCCCGCAAATGGATGTCTGGCCAGGTTGCCGCCTTGGCCGCGCGCATCGATCGCTGGCGCTTCACTAACTCATCCGTCCTATCCACGCTTCGAGAGCTCTCTCTTCCAAGCGCCAGGAGACCTCCGTCTCCTCTTGACTTTTACTTATCATGGATGTCCCCAGGTTTCATCCGCCAAGTTCCAGCTGGCGATTTCGGTCACGCCTCTCAACAACGGGTCGAAACCAGGAATGAGTCGAGAGACAAATTTGTATTGCGCGCGCATATATCCTGCACGAAAATCTATTTGTGTACGATCACGAGGGTCCAGATCAAAAGGCGATCAGAATTCTCAAGCAGCGACTGGAAGAACTGCATACTATCCGTGGCCTAGATGCCATGGACCCCGCCTTCACTGCTTGGCAGGATTCGACGAGGGAGGCCCTGGAAAGGTTCCTCGGACCAGAGTCCCGCCATGCGATAACGTTCAAGAACACTAGCTTTCTCACCCTAGGAATATTAGCTGACGCATTGAATGGTGTAGCGCGTCCTCCTGGTTTCGTCTCACCCGAAGACGAGTGGGAATTTGAGAAGGGGTGTGCACAGGCCGAAGCAACCCTTAAAGCGGCACTAAAGCACATCGAAGATTACGGCGTCCGCAGCGAGGATATTAGGCCAGCTCCGAGTGGTAAGAGTCGAGTCAGGACTGGCGGAGTGAGCCAGACACTCCATGGCCCCGTGACGATCCAACACCAAGCCATTGCCACGGATAAGGCGATCCAGAACATTGGAAGCATGGGAGACCAGACGGTTGGAACAAGCCTCAAGGAGATCGCAGGATTGCTCAGGCAGAGCGAGGATCTTACTCCACGCCAGCTGAAAGAAGGGCTGGCGGACATCGAGGCCATCGCAGTTGAAGAGCAGAAGCCCGAACCGAAGAGGAACTGGGAGGTTCTGCTCGAACGTGGAAGCGCGATTTTGGGGCTCATCGACAAGGCGACGGACCTAGGACATAAACTGGCCATGCACACTGCGGCGATCGTGGACCTTGTAGAGCAGGCGAAGCACTACATCAAGTGAAAAGGCTTGATCGCCACTTGGACTAGGAGTGAAAACGCGAAGGAAGGCTTCGGGTTTCGTCGATTTTTTTGTTGTTGCGCGTGATCAAGTTCCTGCACGAAAATCGACCTTATGCACGACCAAGAAACCCCGGAGCAAAGGGCAATTAGGCTTCTAACCGTTCAGCTCAACGAAATCGGCACGCATATTTGCGCCTTGAATGACAGCCATCCCGACTTCAAGGCTTGGCGCGACACAACTCGCGGCTACCTGGAGAGGTTCTTGGGCAAGGACAACCACCACGCAACGAGGTTCCGCGGTACTCGCTTCTACGGGCCTTCCTATATGAGGAGCGACTTCCCGGGCGTTCCGCAAGGACCTTCGCAGCGAGAGATTCAAGAGAAAGTGCAAGCATTCCAAAATGGCTGCGAAACAGCTAGAGCGACACTCCAGGCCGCTATAAAAGAGATACAGGAATTTGGGCTCTACACAGAGCAGCCAAAACCCGTCTCTGCAAGGAGAGGAAGGGGCGGAAACGGCGGCGTACATCAGACCTTCCATGCGCCCGTAACGATGAACCAAGCCATAGCCACGGACAACGCGATGCAGAGGGTCGATCATCTTGGGGACGAGGTCGGACCAAGCCTGGGCGAGATCGGAGAGCTGCTCAAGGAGAGCGACAGCATATCCGCCCGCCAGCTGAGCGAGGTGCTGAAGGGCATCGAGGTTCTGACCGCCGAGACGCGGAAGCCAGCCAAGAAGCGGGATTGGAAGTCGATCTTCACCTACGGCCAGCTGGTCTTGGACGTCGCAGGCAAGGCGGCTGATGTCGCGCACAAGTTGGCTCCGTACACTCCCGCCATAGTTGCCCTTTTGGAGTCCGGCAAGCAGTTCCTCTAGTCCTCTTGCCCCTTAAGGCCCGGTGGGGCTTTCGCCCCTTGGGCGGGTGGACCGGGCTTTTGATCTCGCAGGCACGGCTACTACTGTGGGTGCCCCGCTCTTGCGCTTTTGAGGCTGTTACGAAACTACTAGCGGGTAAAGCATGTTGATGGCAAGATGCGGGGCATGGGATTTATTGAAGGGGATGCACGGACGCAAGGGACTCTGTTTCCGGTGAGCCTGGAAGAAATGATTCCTGAGGAT
>DASYZA010000294.1:0-1999 GCA_035946775.1 Candidatus Sulfotelmatobacter sp.
GTTTGCCAAGTGGCTGCCGAACACTCCGCGGTAGGTATGCAATTCATCGATGACGATGTAGCGGAGATTCTCAAATAACCGCATCCACTTCGTGTGGTGAGGCAGGATTCCGGTGTGCAGCATGTCCGGATTTGTGAGCACCATGTGCCCGCGTTCGCGGATTGCCTTGCGCGCATCGCTCGGAGTATCACCGTCATAAGTGAACACTCCGAAGCTGTCATCGAGGCGTCTCGCAAGATCCTGCAATTCAGCCAGTTGATCCTGGGCCAGCGCTTTCGTTGGGAACAAATAGAGGGCCCGAGTGTCGGGATTCTCCAGCACCGCATTCAAGACCGGTAGGTTGTAGCAGAGTGTCTTGCCCGAGGCGGTGGGCGTCACCACAACTACATTCTTTCCGTCGCGCGCCAGTTCAGCGGTCATTGCCTGGTGCGAGTACAGCTCCTTAATTCCTTTGGCCCGGTACGCCTCAGACAAGGCACTTGTCACCCAAGCTGGCGCTGGACGAAACTTGGCATCTCGAGCAGGAATCTGCCGCACGGCAGTCAGCACTTCCTCCTGTCGATAGCGCGCCACGAGCGATCCGAGCATGTTTGGGATGGTTTCGAGACTCGCTGGAGGACGCGGGGCCAAAGAGTGGAAAGCGGACATAGAGGAATCCGGCGTTATTCGCTTTTTATTCGCCTAGCCTAGCACCTACCCTTTGAGCGCGCAACCCCTTTTCTGCTTTCGTTCCCAACTCTGGCGGAGCCTGACCCCCGCAGCAAAAATCAGGTGCACAGAAATCACCGTCGTGCTAGATTGAATTTGTGAAGCGCCAGCTTCAATTTCGATCGTCATTACGACTCCTCAGTCGATCCCGACTGAGTTACTGAACCTCTATCCATTTCAATCTAGTTAACCAGGCCCGTGGCGGAACTGGCATACGCAGGTGCCTCAAGAGCAGCCCTTTTGTGGGTTCAAATCCCACCGGGCCTACCAAAATTCTCTTGTTCTTTGACAATTCAACGGAGAGTGGGCCGGACGGTAAGGCACTTGCCTGCTAAACAAGGGTTCTCGCAAGAGGCTAGCGGGTTCGACTCCCGCACTCTCCGCCATCGCGGAAGGTACTGCTGAATGGCCGGCAACTGGTCCTGAAAACCAGGGCGTCGTGATGAGCGACGGGCGTTCGATTCGTCTATCCTCGATCAATTCCCGGCGCTTCACCAGGCTCACGATCCGATTCCTCCCCGCATGGACGGCTTGCTGCGAAGACCCTTTCCCGCGCAAGCCATCGCGATCATGGGCCTGGCCAAGCGCTGGCGTGAGGCGTGCACCGGCATGGTCGTCGCCGAATGTGGCACGGGGAAAACCCTGATTTCACTCGGAGCCATGCATGTCCATAGCGAAGGCAGTCCGTTTACCTCGGTCGCGATGGTGCCTCCGCATCTGGTCGAAAAGTGGGCGCGAGAGGCGTTCCTGACGCTGCCCGGCATTCGCGTTTTTTTGATCGATGATCTGCGAAACGGAGGAGACGAGAACAAGTCTCACGGAGTAAACGAAGTGCGACTCAAGCACGGCCGCATCGCGAGAGAGGGCTTGCGCACGAGCTTGAGTGAATTGCGTTTGCGGAAGGAGTCCTCGAGTTCCCGCAAGCGTTGGCTGGCATTATGTGGTCGGTCCGCACTCTTCATTGTCGGCCGTGAGCGGGCCAAGCTCGGATATTTCTGGCGTCACGCTTATCAGATACCACGCTCGGGACCGTATTCCGGCTGTCTGGTGAACGCCGACACTGGAACTCCGGTGATCGCCGATAAGGGACGGCTGACCACTGCCGATTTCGACAAGCTGAAGATCTCGGAAATGATCGAGACTCGGGGTGGAAAGTCCTGCCGACCGCTCCATAGTCCTCTCTGGCAGGCCGACTCCGGCAAGATTCGGCGGATGGCCCCCATCGAGTTCATCGGGCGCTACATGCCGGGCTGGTTCGACTACGCCATCTGCGATGAGATTCATCAACTGG
>DASYZA010000295.1:0-3305 GCA_035946775.1 Candidatus Sulfotelmatobacter sp.
ATGTGCGATCCCGACTTGGCCGAGGCTCACTACAACCTTGGACTTGCACTGGCACAGTCAGGCGATCTCGACGAAGCCGTCCGCCAACTGAACGAGGCTATCAGCCTTAATCCCGCCTACACCGACGCGAGAGTGCAACTCGGGTTAACGCTCGATCAAGAAAAAGATACAGCCGGGGCCACAAACGTTTTCCGCGAACTCGTTCATCGCGAGCCCAATTTCGCGGAGGCCCACAACAATCTCGGATTGATGCTGCTCCAAACCGGCAAACTCCGCGAAGCGAATGAGGAGTTTGTGGCTGCAATCCACCTGAAACCGCAGTATGCAGATGCCCATTTCAATTTGGGTTTGACGCTTCACCGGCAAGGCAATGAGGCCGAATCGCGTCAGGAATTTGAAAAAGCGTACGCCATTGAGCCGGCATTGAGAAATGAGCCGCATCCCTGAGCGTCAAAAACGACCAGGACGATTTTTTCATGGGGGATTTTAAAAATGCAGCTGAAGCTTTTCAAAGATAGGGCATCGTTGGGACGCGCAGCCGCGGAGCAGGCTGCCACAGCAATCCGAAAAGCAATTGCGGAACGCGGCCGCGCACGGATCGTGGCTGCAACCGCGGCCTCGCAACTCGAGTTTCTGGATGCCTTAACGAAAGCGCCAGGCATCGATTGGGCGAATGTAGAAGCCTTCCACCTCGACGAGTACATCGGCCTGCCGATCACGCATCCAGGCAGCTTCCGAAAGATGCTTTTGGAGCAACTGGTGAACAAGACCGGCATCGTTCACTACCACTTGCTCGATGGCGACGCTCCGAGTCCGGCGGCCATAGCTCGCGAAGTGGGTAGGGAACTCGCGTCGGCCCCGATCGATATCGAATTCCTCGGCATCGGAGAAAATGGCCATATTGCGTTCAATGATCCCCCCGCCGATTTCATCACCGAAGATCCGTACATCGTTGTGAAGCTCGACGAAGCGTGCCGCCAGCAGCAAGTCGGCGAGGCATGGTTCGCCGACATCTCTCAAGTTCCCCAGCATGCTCTTTCGATGTCCGCGCAACAGGTTCTCAAGGCCAGAGAAATTCTTGCTGTAGTCCCCGATAAACGGAAAGCGCAAGCGGTGAAAGCGTGCTTCGAAGGGGATATCAGCCCGTTCGCTCCCGCCTCAATCTTGCGGAGGCATCCGAACGCGACCATCTATCTTGACACCAGCTCGGCATCCTTATTAAGCCCCGCCCTGCAGACGAAATTGGCGGAGCAGTCCCAAGTGACGATTACGGCTTAGACAGGCACTCAGACGATCCAACAACTCCAGCAGACCAGCCGCCGCTGGTTGGCCAAGGAACCTCATTTCATGGTGTGATTGCAACAACGCGCAGAGGACTGCCGGATCCGCCGACGATCTTCAGCGGCGCGGCTATGACCACCGATCCCGTCGGCGGAAGCTGATCCAGATTACAGAGGCTGGCGAGGCCAAACTTGCCGCTGCCGTGCATGAGGTAATGATTCGGAAATGGAGGATCAAAGGTGAACGCCTGCCCGGCATCAGTGCCTACGGTTTCGACGCCAACACCGAGCACGTCCCGCTCCTGAGCCAGCAGAGCGGAACTTTCCTTGGCTAATCCCGGAGTATGTGGACCATTGTCCTTCGCATTGATGTAGTCTTTTGGATCTTTCCGTTTCGACCAATCCGTGCGCAGGAGGACCCATGCACCCGCCGGGATGCGGCCATGGCGGTCTTCCCATTGATAAATGCGTTCTGGAGTCACCAGATAATCCGGATCGCTTGCAACCTCCCGGCTTAGGTCAATCACACAAGCCGGGCCGATAAATTTCTTCGCCGGGATCCGATCGACGGAGTTGTCCGGCAGATCCTTCCCCGAAACCCAATGTATGGGTGCGTCGAAGTGCGTGCCCGTATGCTCGCCGGTTTCGAACCCGTTCCAGTACCAGGTCGGACCGCGTTCATCGTAGTGGGACAACTCCCAGATCTTGAAGGCGGGCGTGTTGTTGAATTGAGGAGGAAGCGGCAGCAGCGGGGTCTGCGGACTCAAAGGCTGGGTAAGATCCAACACGTGCAGCCGGCCACTTGCGAGGTCTTGCAGCAGTTGTGCCAATACCTCAGACATTTGCGCTCCCTCCTGGTCGTAATACCTAGGGCACTTAAAAAGCCCCTGTCGACTATGTCTATTTCAGCGACTGAATATATCTTCGAAACTGGAAGCGATTCTCTACCAGAGACAAATCCGTGACGTAGCCGGAAGGGCCAGTCGCTTCAACCTTGGCCACGATCGTAGTGAGTTGCGTTCCGTCCAGCGCATGTTTCATCGCGGCTCTGAAATCCTCTACTGTGCGTAAGGTGAGGGCCTTCGGAATTCCGGATGCGCGAGCGATTCCTTCCAAGTCCGTGCCAGTGCTTGTCGCCGTAGGAAAGCCTCCGACAGACAACAGGCTCTCATTGTCAAAGACGACATGGACCAGGTTTTTGGGCTGGTAGCGCGCCATCGTGCTCAGACTGCCCAGGTTCATCAGAAGCGAACCATCGCCGTCAAACACCACAATCTTCTGGTTCGGCAATGCCAGTGACAAGCCAAGTCCGGTCGATGAGGCGAGGCCCATGGCGTGTTGGAGATAGAAGAAGTTAGGACGGTGACCGAGCGAATGCAACTCGGCCGCTGTTGCCCCCATGATCGTGACAACCAGGCAGTTTTCCAGTTCCGAATAAACCGAACGAAGGCATTCGAGGCGTAGCATCACTCCTCCCACATCAAGTCACGCGTCAGCAACAGGGCGACGGGTTGCAAGCTGCTTTCGGCGAGCGTTTGCGCCTGCCGGATGCGCTTCTCGACGGAGTCGATTGCATCGAGAATGGAGTAGGGAATGCCCATTGCACGCAACAAACCTTCAGTCACGTTGCCACCCTGCGTCTGCCACGGGTCACGCTCGCCAAAGGTGCCGCGATAGCTGATCAACATCAGCAGAGGAATCTTGTAGAGATGAGCGAAGGAGACGATGCCGTTGATCGACGCAAGAAAGCCGTGGTTCTGCATAAGCATGGCCGACTTGACGCCGGCAAAGTGCGCCCCCGCTGATATGCCGACACCCTCTTCCTCCTTCGCCAGGCGCACCAGAATGGTTTCCGGATCATCGTCCGCCATCCGGATGAGATGCACCAGCCAAGTCTCGGGCAAAGCCGAGAGCATGCGGATGTCACACTGCTTCAGAGCGTCAAAAATTGCCTTGGAGCTTGCTAAGGACACCGGCATGTTTTTTAGCCCGCCAAATGGCTCGGTTTCATCCCCCGGTGAAATC
>DASYZA010000296.1:0-13492 GCA_035946775.1 Candidatus Sulfotelmatobacter sp.
ATGCAAAAGCGTCGACTCCAGCTTTCGGATTCGAGTTTTTTGATCTCGACATTGGCTAGTTCGGTCGACCGTCCGCATTATCGAACAGCGCGCTCACTTTGTCCAGCGCCCTAACCGCGGCTGCATCGATCGATTTTACGTAATGTGCCGTCAATGCCTCAGCGATTTCCGGCTCACGCCGTGCTCGCGGTGAATTGCGGCGACTAAGGCCACAGCTTTGCCGCAACTGAAATCGCGCAAGATCACATTGCAAGTCTGCAAGCCAGGGTGCTATGCTCCGCGCCAAGGTCCGCCGGAATTGAACGCGGAGCGGATGGCAGAACGTAAGACCGGCTGGCTCGAGTGGGGAAACACGTATCGAAAGCTTTCGCGTGGGCTGGCCGGGAACTAGCGCTGAAGAGTTGATGGCAATTAGGGGGACGCACATGCGCAATGGGATTCTCAGCATCGCCGTCATTGTTGCTGCAGTCGCTTGCTTAGCCGCCCAACAGGCGCCAGCGCCTCCGCCAGCGATGTCCGATAACGTGTCTGGCTATCATCTTTCCGCTTCCATTCCGTTGCCCGATGAAGGTTTCTGGGACTACCTCGGGATTGACGAAGCGAACCATCATCTATTTGTTTCCCACAGCGATGAGATTCTGGTGATCTCTACCGATACAAATCAGGTCGTCGGCAAGCTTGCGCCGACTCCGCGCAGCCACGGCGTCGTCATTTCTCGCAAGGACAATCACGGTTTCACCAGCAATTCCGGCAATAGCAGCGGACAGCAGGGTGTAAGTAGCTTCACGGAGTTCGACCCGAAAACGCTGGCGATCATCAAGCAGATCATTTTGCCCATAGGCGGCTCCGACGGCATCGTCTACGATCCTGCTTCGGATCGCGTCTTTGGCTTAACACACGGTAAGAAGGATGTGGCCGTAGACGCCGCTACGGGCAAGGTCGCGGGCGTTGTCGACATCCCCGGCGCGGCGGAATCCGCTGCCGCGGACGGCAAAGGGCATCTGTATAACGTCATGGAAGACCTCAGCGTCCTAGTAGACATAGATACCCACGCGCTCAAAGTCGTCAATCAGTGGCCCTTGGCGCCGTGCGAAGGCCCTTCGGGAGTTGCCATGGATACGGAGACGCGGCGCATTTTCATTGGTTGTCATGGCGGCGGTGAAAATAATGGCGGGGTGATGGTTGTATTCAATCCGGACGCCGGAAAGGTTGTCGCCACGCTGCCCATCGGCGGCAGAGGCAACGACGCTGTGCGTTTTGATCCGGGACCTAAACTAGCGTTTGCGTCCGAGGGCGAAGGCGACATCACTATTGTGCACGAGGATTCGCCTGACAAGTTCACCGTGCTGGGCAACGTCAAGACCGACATGGGCGCGCGCACAATGGAGTGCGACACGTCAACGCACACGCTCTACTCGGTGACGGCCAAATTCGGTCCGCCGCCTCCGCTGCCTCCCAATGCCACGGAACGCGAAAGACGCTTCCGCCGCGGACCAATGATCCCCGGAAGCTTTACGCTGCTAGTGATTCCGAATCACTAACCGACTTCATTTCGCTCTGTTTTTGGCGCATAGCGTGTAGCCTCTCGCGCGCTGTCGCCGCACTCAATTATCCCAACGTCGTGACGGTCTAGTCGGTCGAGGAATCCGATAACGTCCGCTTCGTCACCATGGAATTGATCGAAGGGGAGCCGCTTGATCGATTGTTTCCTGCGAATGGCTTCCCGGTGGAGCAAATCATCGAAATGCGCGATTGCGGAAGCGCTCGCCGCAGCTCACCAGAAAGGCATTGTACACCGCGACCTAAAACCCACGAATGTAATGGTGACGAATGAAGGCCGGGTCAAAGTTCTGGATTTCGGTCTGGCCACGGATGCAGGCGCCGAAAGATTGAATGTTCGATTCAGAGGTTTAGCCGCGAGACGTACCGGGGAGAAACCGGGTAAAAATCGACGGCTGTGGTATATTTCCTCGCCGCGACTCCGATAATGCAAAAGTCGAAAAAAAGTAGAGAACACAAACGCGCGAAGAGGAAACCGGCCCGCACAGGCGCGCTGCGGGGAACAGACCCAAAGCGCGTTCGCGCGATACTCTCAAAACTTGATGAAGCATATCCGGCCGCGACTTGCGCGCTGCGGCACGAGAATCCGTTTCAACTGCTTATCTCCACGATTCTCTCGGCTCAATGCACCGACGAGCGCGTCAACATCGTCACGCAATCGCTTTTCCCGAAATATCCGACGCCGAAGGATTTCGCCTACGCAAATCCACAGGAACTGGAGCAGGACATCCGGCCCACGGGGTTTTTCCGGAACAAGACAAGGTCAATCATGGGCGCGAGCAAACGCATCATGGAGGAATTCGGCGGTAATGTGCCGCGAACGATGGATGAATTGTTGACGCTTCCCGGCGTGGCGCGCAAGACGGCAAACGTTGTGCTGGGTACGGCCTACGGCATCGCGTCGGGTTTGGTGGTCGATACGCACGTGCAACGCGTGTCAGCGCGCCTCGACCTGACGAAGAATACCGACCCGAAGAAAATCGAGCAGGATCTCATGAAACTGATTCCGCAGGAGCGCTGGATTCTGTTCTCGCATCAAATTATCTGGCATGGACGGCGCGTTTGCCAGGCGCGAAAACCTCGCTGCATCGAATGCAATTTGGAACAAATCTGCTACTCGAAGGATAAGACCGTATAAACGCTTCACTGAAATTCTCCCCTTGAGGGACGAGAAGCGCGACCGGACTGTAAGAAATGGTCCGACGCCGAACTAATTTTGGCGCAGCTCTGGCACAGCCCACTCATCGGGGATAGAACTCGACTCGCAATATACGCTAGAATCAAAGCTCACTCTGTCGGGGCGTAGCGCAGCCTGGTAGCGCGCCTGCCTTGGGCGCAGGAGGTCCGCGGTTCAAATCCGCGCGCCCCGACCACTAACTCCTGATTTTTCAATTCAGTCTTGCTGATGCCGGTTGCGCCGGAGGCTGAACTTGGGTCCATATGGGTCCAAATAGAAGCCTCTCGACGCTCTCTACTGCGCGACGCTGCTCTTCCGGGATCGCGTGCAAATAAATCTCGCGCGTGATATCCGGCGTGGAATGGCCCAGGAGCGATTGCATCGTCCCTATTGGCGTACCCACGGAATCGAGCATCGTCGCGTGGCTATGTCTCAGAAGATGCCACGTGACACCAGGAAGCCCTAGTTTCCTCGCTGCGGGTTTCAGGTGCTTGCGCAAGAGATTCCATCGTTCCAGCGGCAATCCCTCGCGTGTGGCAAAGACCAAGGCTCTTGCATCAACAACGGAGGGACGGATGGCAGTAAAGATTTCTGCCGTCTCCGTTCCAATCGGAATGGTTCGCGCACTGCGTTTCGTCTTGGGTTGATCGAAATGGCCGTCATACACCGTTTCGCAAACACGGAGCATGCGAGCATTCAAATCGATACTTCCCCAGCGAAGCGCAAGCAACTCTCCAACGCGTAGTCCAGTCAGCACCAACAGCAACGTGACGGAGCGTGCGGGGTGATTTAAGGCGGTAACAAGGTTCCGTACCTGGACCGGAGTGAGGACAGTTCTCTCCGTTCCATGCTGCCGTCGTGGAAGTTTCGTTTTCTGAGCCGCGTTCTCGGCGATATAACCCCATTCCTCGGCTGCACCGAGAATCTTGCTCAGGCCGCACTTGAAGTGATGAACAGTTTCCCACGACAAACCACCCTTGAGCTTTCGGCTGAGAAAGCTTTGCAACTCTTCCCGCGTGAGTTCGCGAAGCTGCCTCTGGCCGAAGGACGGAATGAGATGCACGTCGAGCATGTACCGATAGTGCTTCTGGGTTGCGTACTTGAGTGTTGGCAAAACCACAGGTGTCCAATCGTCTTTGACAAAACTGCCAAATGTGCGGACAGACTGCGGTCGTGCCTTGCCGGTGTTGATTGTCCCTAGCCTCTGAGACAACGCTTGCATTGCAAGGCGGCGCGTCGGAAATTCGGCGACGGTCCCGATCACTTCCGACCGTCTCAGTCTGCCGAGCGTGCCGTCTGCGTGAATTACGTCCTCCCACCAACGCGCCACCCAAACTTTCCTCCGAGTGCCGCGTCGGAAAAGCGATCCTTGCTGGAAACCTCTTCGAGCCATCGTTCCTCCATGGATGGCCCGTCCAGCTTGTTCTGTGTCGTCTTTGAGTGTAGTCCGCATGTCAAGCAGCATGCGAGCCTCGCCGTTGGGATTCGACCCAAGCCAACACTTCTTCCTGACGGAAGCGCCAATACTTTCCAAGCCGGTAACTCGGTATCCGCTCCAAGGATCGTTTGCGTGTCCGCCCGTAGACCCAAGACACGGGGACTTGCAATAAGTCAGCTACTTCGTGAACCGTCAGAAGGTGCTTTCCGTGGCTTTCCTCTCCCTCTGTGGCCGCGATGGGGGCGGCATTGTTCGGAGAGCTAAGGGAGGATGTTTGAGAGAATGATGCCGGTATGGGCCGTGCCTCATCCTGTGAGATGTCTGACGGCTTCGCGGATTGATTCGGGGTCGAGCGCATTGCAGAGCGCGGGGCATGCTGTCTTGAGGACGCTGTATTCTCGCGCATACCGGATTGGGTTGAACGAAGTTTCATGTCTGTTACGCGGTCTTCGTAAGAGCGTCTCCTCTGGTTTGTTCCTGGTTGATGTTGGTCGGATGTTCGCTCAGCCAACGCTTGAACTCGTCGTCCCGCTTGAAAAGCAGCTCGAGTGCTTCGCTGACGACGTAGGACGCATTTGCGCCGATGAACTCGGCGTATCTGTCCAGGTTGTGTCTGACTTCTTCCTCCAAGCGAACCTGAAGGGTTGTGGTTTTAGGTTGCTTCGACGGTGCTTTCAGTAGTGGCAACTGTTTTGCTCCTTTCCTCTTTCGCGGTGTAGTACGGCTTGCATTACAAGTTGTTTGCTCCGGTCTCTGCACGCGGACAAAACACGGCCTCGAGCGGCTCGGGGCGGGCGGGAGCGACCCCACGACGTTTTGGGCGGCTGAAAGCCGCACAAAATGGGGTCGCTCCCGCCCATCCTAGTGTTTTGTCCGCGTGCAGATGTCACCTGTTTCATTTACGCATCCGCCGTTCTTTCAGGAATCTGCGGTTGGACTTTGGGTGACTTTGGAACTAAAGCCGCACCTGAAGCACACCGTATTTGCCAGCCGTCACCCCATCTTTTGCTGCTGTCCCCGAATACCGCTTCCTGGCCTGGCACTGTGACGGCTCGGAAAAGGACTTTTTGCTGTTTCGTTGTGGTCGCCACCGATTCAGCCCGCAAGTCATTCGGCAACTGGTTTCGCCTCCACAGACGGAAGAGAGTGTCGAATATATCGCCGTTGAAACGCTTCGCGGCCTGGTGACGGAAGATCATGTCATCCTCTGTGACAAGGCTGTATTTCCGGCTATCCCACTTGGTTTGGATATCGAAGTAGCGGGTCAAATCCGAGAGGCCCCTGCCCTCCACAAGGAATGAGAAAAGCTCGCCCGCTTCCTGCTGGAGGCCCGCTGCCGTCGAAATGTAGATGAATTGGAAGCTCGAAAGCTGCCGGAACAAAGTTCGGTAGGTGCGTAGGTGCGCGATGTATCGGTCGAGGTTTCGATGCTCGGGATCAAGATAGGTAAAAGTCACCACAGGCATGTAATCGGGAGCGGGATAGGCTACGCACAGCGGAAATCCCTCAGAGAACGTGACGGCCTTGCCATGCTCGCTGGATCGAGAGAAGAAACTCTCGCCGAGTTTGAACCGTTCAATCAGATAGCGCCGCTTCTCTTCTGCCGTCTCGAAATAGCGGTCTTCCGGGTTGGCAAGGATGAAGTCAAGAGCCAGGAGCCGCGTCTTGATGTAAAGGAGTTCGTGCACCCTGCGATTGCGGAGATGGGCCTTGCCAATCGCTTCGTAAATCTGGCGAGAACGGAGGTGGTAAACGAGGCTCCGCCGCGTGTATCTCTGGGCCGAGGCATGGCCCAAGGCAAATAGTTTCTCGACAAAGCGGGCGTTCCGTTTGCCGCTTCGGGCACGGCAGAAGTCAAGGAACTGCCGGACTGTGAAATAGCCGGAATGCGCTGCCACAAGGTAGAGAAACCGCGCTTCGCCTGCGGTATAGCCGAAAGCGGAGAGGTTGGCGAGTTGGGATTCGCAAACGCTCATGGGTTATAGGCTGAAAATCGCCGCGCTCAGTTCCCGGTCGTCTCGAATACGGCGCAGCCGATCCGTGTCTCCGCGCCGGGCGTAGATTTGGAAGCCGGCGCGGGCCTTCTGCGCCAGCCCGCGCGGGCGATAATGGTCCGTGGCGAGTTCCAGATCGCGCCGCTGGATTTCGCAGTCGTTCTCGCGCACGTACTCAACTCGCAAATCAGGAATCGGAATCTCCCCAGACACAACCTTGAGGTGATACCGTGCGGCGACTTCCTCCTTCACTTCTTCCGGGGCGTGGCCCTTATCGTCGGAAAGACGAGCGAGACGGGCGTAGAGCTCCCGCTTGATTTCGTAGTCGAGCTTGACGCGAAGCACCGTGCCGCCCTGACCTTCGATCTCATCAGCAACCTTGTGATAGAGCCGGTAGAGTTCCGCGTCGTGAATGGCTTCTTTGGGCTTCTTGAGCCCATGATAGGTAACCTGGTCCGGGCGAAGAATCTTCCCGCGAGACAAGAACTCATGGCCTTCCCTCGTCAGCGTCACTACTTGCATCGGGTTATGATCTGCGTCGGCGATGCTCGTCGCTTTCACGAGACCCTGACGAGCTAGGCTTTCGACATCATTTTCCGTACGCGAGCGGTCGCCGTTGTAAGCGAACTCGGCTAGGTCGTTTGCGGCTGCGACCCGGAACTTGCCAACTTCCGAGAGAGTGTGAATCTCAGAATCTCGCAGAGAATAGTGTTTGTCTCGATCCGCGTACTTGGTTCGAGTGCGCTGAGAGAGGGTTGCTTGGATGCGTTCTTCACGGGCCAGCGGCGGGCGTTCTCCGCGCGAACGTTGCCGTTCCTCGCGGTCGAGTCGGTCGGCCCTATCTTCCTCGCGGTGGATGTTGTGTAGGTTGGTCCGAGCGTTCCAGTCGGAGGATGAACCCCGGCCCACATCGCGCCCGGAGCCTAAATCAGAATCACGAAGATCGTCAATTTCGAATCCGTCAAAGCCTCGGGACATGACAACACTCCGTTGCGCTCAATGCGGCAGGAACAAAATTCGACTGTGGAGAAAAACGGGGAAGTCGGAAATGCGAACTGCTGGACATCGGTGCTTCTTTCCTCAAAGAGTCCTCAAGAAGAGGGCGAGGGTTGCTCTCCTTCTGGATAGATGAAGACTTCCTCAATGTTCTTGCCGAATACGCGCGCAATCTTAAATGCCAAGTCGAGGCCAGGTTCATATTTGCTCGTTTCAATCGCGTTGATGCACTGACGGGTCACGCCGACAGTCTCGGCGAGTTCGGCCTGCGACCATTCCTTTTCTGCCCTCAAGACACGGAGCCGGGTCTTCATTGGTACCGCCATGAAGCGAGAATGAGGCCGATGCTCCAGAATGCAATCATCAATGCCGGAACAAGGAGAGAGGCGCCAGACAGGAATCCGAATCGCTGGAGAAGACCTACAACCAGCGTAAGAAGCAGAGACGCAACAAAAGCAAAGCTCGTCGCTTCATGGTTGATGAGTTTCTGATGCGCGTCTGCCGCCCGAAGGAATCGAAGAAAGCTCCAGAGTCCACCGCCCGCCAGGAGAATCCCGAGTACCGTCATTACCCCTTGTGAATGAGTTGCGCGGATTCCCAAGGTGAATGCAGCGATCGCAGCGACTACAAAGCCGTAAAACACGCGCAGGGTGGCCCTACGTCGTTTGCTTGGGGACCGAACATCCGGTTGGTCTGTCATGGCGCGACTCCTCCATACAAAAAATAGTACTCTATTAAGGTCTTTATGTCAACTATAGATTACTAATGGACCTTTTAAAGAGTCCATGCTAAGCTGTCGGTCGGACTCAGGAGCCGCTGACCGCCTGCCCGCATAGTCGGTTCTCTTGACAGGTATCCAATTACAGTCTAATGTTTAGATGCTAATTGGAGGAGACATGCCAAGGCAGGGACTAAAGCTAAAGCAGGCCAGTGCGGTCCTACAGATACAACCGAAGGAACTGCAGAACCTTGTCCAATTCGGCGTTGTAAAGGCCCGACGATTAGAGGGAACGTATTTCTTCGACGCGAACGCCCTCATGGTAGCCAAGGTCGCGTCTTACCTAAAGGAGTCCCTAGGCACGCGGACGAGTGTGCTCTCCAAGCTCATGGAAGCATTTTCGGCGTCTGAAGAAGAATTCAAGTCAGAGAATCCCAAGTACATCATCTTCAACTGTCGGCTCGCGGCGGAAGAGGAACCAATCAAACTAGGAGTGCCGTTTCGAGCCTTAGGGGAGCAGATTGAGGAACGAATGAGTAGGGCTGATCTGTACAAGGACCTGCCGCGTGGGAAAAAGCGCCGGGGTTGGAAAAAGGAATTTCTGGAATCGCTAACCGATGCCGCAAGAGACATCGGAGAGATATCCGAAGAAGAAATCTTGCGCACGGTACGCAGCTATCGTAAAGAGAAACGTGCGCCAGAGATCACCGTTGCCGCAGAAAGCTAAGAAACGCAAGCCACGGGCCGTCGTTGACACGAGCGTTCTTGTGGCTGGCATATCGGGCCTCAGAGAGCCGTTTGTTCCCGGCAGGAATCCGAGTGCCGATGTGCTACACAACTGGGCCGAGCGGAACAACTTCATCTGGCTCATAACCGAGGACATTCTGGATGAATATAAGGAAGTTCTGAAACGCCTCCGCGTTCGTCCGAATCTGATCGGAAAAGTCATCAACCTGATCCGCGAGCGAGCCGAAGAGGTGAAGGTGCATGCCTCGGCTCACATTTCCCCCGATCCAGGGGACGACGCGTTTTGCCTCTGCGCCGAATCTGGCAAGGCAGATTTTGTGATTACTCTCAATCCCAGGGATTTTCCTCGGGAGCGCCTCAAGCCGAGAGTCATTCTTCCCGGTGAATTCACAAGGTAAGTTAAGCGATCTCGGGCAGTAACTAATTCGTATTGGGCCCCCTTCTCCCTCGAACGCAATTTAGGCCGGTCCACTACACTGAATTCTCGGTGAGCAAAAGTTAAGTTGCCTATTGACTAAGTCAACTAATAATCTCAGCGCTATGCCAGTAACCCTAGCCGATTGGGAAAAGCGCTTCGCACAAGCCATTGGACTCGTTGAATGCGCGGAGGGAAGGGCGCGCGCGGTGCTTCTTCCTATCGTTCCTGATCGTCCTACCTGGGACACATTTGTCGCATGCATCGGCGAAGAATGGAAAGCTTGGAAAGGTCAGCTTTCGCAACATCCTTCGTGTCGAGTGATGCTCTATTGCGGACTCGCATTCTATGAGTATGACGAGAACACATTCTGGCCTCAGTTTGCCAAAGCTGTTGGCAGTGAGAGATTACCGGTCAATCAGCAGACTGACATCAATGGGGCGTTCGCAATAGCTGCTGATCATTTCCGCTTAAAGGTGAAACGCGCGACAGCGGAACTGACTATATAGGGTCCGCCGTAAATCAGATGGGCGTGCCGCTGTCACTGTGGGATGGTTTCCTTGAAGTCTGCGATTGGGCGCTCTGGCGGAAGGACTAACCTCGATGTCTCGTTGCCAATCAATTGTATGATTGATAATCGCCCTTGGATACGCTGAAGTGATGATTCACGCTGGTGTTTATGCTCCAGGCCGACCCTTATGATCGGTTCCTGATGTCCGAGCAAGCGCGAGTCGCTTTTCACCGCAGCTGGCCGCTATATCGCGGCCGTTTTCCCGAACTTTTGATCTGCTATTATTTTAGTAGGTGCGTCCATGATGACAGCCGCGCGAACCTCTAAGGACCTATCCGGTTCCATGGGTTGGGCCGAATCGATGGGAAGGTATCTGGAGCGCGGACGAGGAGAGTGGCTCGCTCGCTACGGCTACCTTCTGGCGGCCCAGATTGACCTTGCTTTTCCGTCGCTTCACCTGATTGGCACGGAGGCTTTCAATGGTCAGGTCAAAAGAATGGAGATCTTTCGTGAAATTCTGGATGCCTGCAATATCTCAATGGTTGTAGAAACCGGAACATGTCGCGGGGCGACAACGGAATTCATGGCAAGAAATTTCACTGGGCAAATATACAGTTGTGATGTGAACCGACGATACTTTGAATATGCAAAACGTCGTTTGGCAGCCTGGACAAACATTGAAGTTAAACTCACCGACTCTAGGCATCTCCTTGAAGGATTATTCGAGCCCGCTTCCTCACAAGATCAAACCGTCTTTTTCTACCTTGATGCACATTGGAATAAGGACTTGCCCTTGCTGGGGGAAATCTCTCTAATACTCAATGGCCCAGTTCGAGCCGTAGTAATGATCGATGACTTCGAAGTCCCATTCGATCAAGGCTATGGCTACGATACCTACGGCCGAGGTAAGAAGTTGTGCCTTCAAATGTTAAATAGTTTTCGTGATCAGTTGCAGTACGCTTACTTTCCCGCCTTTCCGGCTTCGGAGGAATCGGGCCCTAGAAGGGGATGCATTGTATTCACTACTTCAGCAGACCTGAACGAGCGCCTTAATATGCTGACGAGCTTGAAACGAGTCACACAGGACGACTGGAGCTTTTACGGATGACTGGCTTCGGCGACGTGAAGAATTAACCGAAAGCTGGGCCAAACCAAGTCGCGAGTGCAAGCGGTTCAGGTCAAATTATCATCTTGAAGTGAGGCCATATCGTGGCAAGTGGCGCATCAGGCTTGCGGCAAACAAATACGGGGACATTCTGCTCCACGTCCATGGCATGCGGATTTGAAATGGTCGCCACTTGCTCAACTTCCCCGAAAAACTTGGTGAGTTGTTCCGTGGGATCGCCAAAAATAATCACGCATTCTCCAGTGTAATTACGGGGCCCCCAGTCGAAGTAGCTATTATGACCGCTGATGGCTTTGGGAAGCCCTAGTTTTGGCCCGTAATAATCAATCGCACCCGCTTCACCGTAATTTCCTGCCAAGATGGCGCACCGGGAGCGCTCGCCAGCGGGAATTTTGTGATAAACATCTGAAACCACATTTGCCATGTTCTTCCACCCGAACATGTCGGCATAGAGCTGCGGCAGCGAAACCTTCGGATCACTCTCGACCCGCACCTGAAACATTGGGAGGCCGCTTGAATACCGCAGAAATGTCGCGACCGGCAGCACCGGCACACCAAATGGAATCGTGGCCACCCCTCCTATAACCATAATCAAGGGGAATGCCACGGCCAAACTGCGGCGGTTCCGCGCGGAAACTAAACGCTCAAAAGCCACTCCACCGGCGGCCATCAGCATCGGGTAGTACGGCAAGGGATAGTAGCTTTTGCCGTGCATTGAAATGAATAAGAACAGGACGATCAGATACGCCCAACCCAGAAACCGGAACCGCTTGCCCTGTACGGTTAAAAAACACCAGGCGAGTCCGCCCAGCCAGAGCGGAAGTTCCAGAGGATGAAGAAAAAGAACTTGGTCAAAGAGAAAGCGAAGAGGCGAAATGGAGACATTCTTCAAACGCTGTGCGTTGCGCACCACTTCCACCTGCGGCCAGCCGTGACGTGCTTCCCAAATCAGATTTGGCAGGAACAAAAGGAGCGCGATCATCGCCGCAATCCAAATCCATTTCGATTTGAACAGCCAGCCCTCGCCTGACAGAATTAGACCAGCCGCAAACGCAAAACCAAATACGAGCATGGAGTGTTTATTTTCCAGCCCGAGTCCCGCCACGACGCCAAAGGCCAGCCAGAGGACCGGGGATGCGCCATTGACAATGCGCACTGCGATCCAGGCGCAGAGCAACCAAAAGAGCGGCTCGAACGCGTTCATGGAAAGGAAACTGTCGAACGCTAGATTCGCTGGAGCCAGCAAAACCGCGGTTGCGCCGAGCAATTGCGCGAGTTTGCCGCCTCCGAATTCCCAGGCCAGCATTCCGGTGAGCCCCACGACAGTGGCACCTGCCAAAATCGGGAACAAACGGATCGAAAACATGGAATTACCAAGGAGATGGCGCGCCAGCCAGGAAACCAAGGCAATCAACGGCGGTTGGTCGATGTAACCCCATGCCAGGTGCTCTCCGCATGCCATGTAATAGAGTTCGTCGCGGAAAAAGCCGTACTGATTGATTCCAGCAAACTGGATAGCGAGCTTTGCCGCGACCAGCGCCGCTAGTAACGGCGTTACGGCACGGGCTGACTCCGGCCGGAGCGCCGAGGCGAAGGCGTTGTTTTGCAAGAGCACTTTGGCCGCACTCATTGTTTCCCGCGAACGTGCCTAGGATTCTCAGCCATCAAAATTAGCTATTGGCGTAACCCGAGGTTAGCCCGGTCAGCTTCTCCCTCGATCGCGATATGGTACCACTCGACCTAGACTTTGGAGACGATGGTAAGAGGAAGATGAATTTGGGCTGTTCTCGCGGCGCTGGCGCTCACATTGGCAGGCTCGAATTTCCTGCTTTGGTCTGGACACTGGCTAAACGCAAGTGGGAACGAGTGCTGCCATCAGTGCGGCTCGCGAAGAGCAGGCCCTCACCGCAATCCTGTTGCAAGTCATCAGGTCAGCACGCGCGGCCTTACATCGAGCGATTGCCGAATTCGAGGTCAAGCAATATGAGTGGGGCGACGTTGATATCGGGTCACCCTTTGAAGGCCTTTGACTTCCGCCTAAACGAGTTGTGGAATTCTGGCTATAGCTACTGGGACAATGCCTCCGCCTCGAATCGCACGCGAGATGCGTTTGCGGTTATTCACCCCGAAGATGCGCAGGCCCGCGCGGGATAGCCAAAGGCGACTGGGTGAAAATCTCATCCGTGTACGGTGAAATGGTCGCGATAGGGGAGGTCTCCGACAACGTTCCGAAGGGTTCGATTTCGCAATACCAGCTATGTTTCCGAAGGCAGGGCAAGCCAAAGGAAATATTTGCTCCCCGAAGATGGCGAATCATCTGGGAGATATCGACACCATGGTCGCCGTACAAGTGTCCAAACAGGAGCAATTGGTTTAAGGTGCTTCTCAAAAGAGCCGAGAAAAAGACCTTCTTTGACTTTGGATACTGTTGATCACCGCGAACTTTCCCTACCCACGAGTCGTCCAACACAATTCCAGCCCGTCTGGTAATGGACCGTCCGACTGAAGACATCGATGGGCTTCGCCAAAAGTTGGGTCCAACTTGGGTCCAAATACTGCCGAATCAGGTCCAAAACCGTGTACCATGACGCAGAACAAAGCCAGACGGACCAACAAGATAGATTGTTTGCAACTGCCTTGGGCGCAGGAGGTCTGGAGTTCAAATCTCCACGCCCCGACCACTAACTTACTGAAGCAGTTGCGCTTCTTTCCGTGTTGTACCTTCGAACTTGGGAACATTTGGGAATAATTGATCCTCAAGCAGCATCATGGGCGTCTCTCTGTGCGCTCACACTGGCATGCGTGTAGAT
>DASYZA010000297.1:0-8170 GCA_035946775.1 Candidatus Sulfotelmatobacter sp.
CAAGTCAAAGCTTGTCGTTTAAAGACTATATGACAAGTTAAAGCTTGGCATTCTATGGCAAAATGACAAGGTATTACTTGATTCCTACCGCCCGCTTTCTGATTACGTGAGCAGCCTCGTTGGTGCAAACGCCTGGCGGCCGCACGGTTCAATCTGTGCGCTCGTTGAACCCTCGGCCGCTCAAGATCATGGGAACACACCTCTCCGCCCGTGCTGCCCGCGTCTTCACCTGCTTCGCACCCGAGACATGAAAGATGTACGACTTCCTCCGTCCCGGTGTGAGCGCTTCGAATGCCCGCCGCAGCTCCGGAGCTGCATCCAGCCTGGCCTGCAACTCCTCAGGAACCGCATACTCTGAAACCTTCTTGAAGGCAATCTTCTTCCCCGACTCCTCGACCTCGATGGCTTCGTAGATGTAGCTCCTCAGAATCGATTGCATGGCCGTAATTTCTTTGAGAGAGGTGAATTTAATCCAGCGGCCTGCCTGCGCCTGACCGATCTTTTGGAGGATGTGCTTCGGGTCGTTGAGCAGCGCGCCTTTGAAAAACGAGAGCGCGCACGCGTCCTTCAGCGGGATGACAATTGCCACGTTTTTTTTCTGGTAGGTGAAGCAGGGCTTGCCCCACTTGATCTCCTCGATCAGGTCACAGTCGAGCACAATTTTCCTCAGCTGGGCTGTCGCCTTCTGCCACTTTTTCGCGTGAGGTACTTTCACCGCCCCCCTGTGCACCACATCCGATCGACAGTTTAGAACCGGTCTCTAAGCAAACAGCGTGGGTTGTGCGGCCACGTCTTCCGGATACCGGAAGTTACTCAAGCCGACGCCAACCAGCCTAAACCGCTGCTTCGCGTGCAGCTCGACGCGGCTGCGAAGCGCAAGAGCGATACTTGTCAATTCATCGCAAGAGGCGGGCGGCTTATCAGGCGTGTGACTGCGGGTGAGGATCTTGAACTCGCTGGTCTTAAGCTTGAGCACGACAGTTCGCGCTATACGCGATTCCTTGCGTACTGCCGTCCACGTTTTTTCGGCGAGCTTGCGGATCATGGGCTCAAGGTCGGCGAGCAGGGCATCGTGCTCGAAGGTATCTTCCGAGGAAATCGATTGCGTTACGCGATCTGGAACTACTGGACTGTTATCAATGCCACGCGCAAGTTCGTACAAACGCAGGCCGTAGCGACCGAAGCGGCTATCAAGAGACTCCAAATCCATTTTTCGTAGATCCCCGACCGTATCGATGGCGAGGCTTTTCAGCTTCTCTTCTGTGACCTTTCCAACGCCAGGTAGACGACCGACCGGCAGCGGTAATAAGAAAGAATTCACGTCGTCCGGCTGGATAACGAACAGGCCATCCGGCTTCTTCCAATCCGAAGCAATCTTTGCGAGAAACTTGTTCGGGGCGACGCCCGCTGACGCCGTTAGGTTCAACTCCATGCTGATCAGCCGACGGATGGCGCGCGCCACCTCAGTCGCGGTGGGCAACCCGGCCTTATTTTCCGACACATCGAGGTACGCTTCGTCGAGCGATAAGGGCTCAATGAGGTCGGTGTGGCGTTTCAAGATTTCATGTACCTGTCGCGAAACAGCGCGGTAGCGGACAAAATCGGGAGGTAGAAAAACCGCGTTGGGGCACAATTGCTCAGCGCGCACACCAGGCATGGCCGAACGCACGCCAAACTTCCGAGCCTCATACGAAGCGGCGCAGACAACTGAACGTTTGCCGCGCCAAGCGACAATGACCGGTTTGCCGCGCAGTTGCGGATCGTCCCGCTGTTCAACGGATGCGTAAAACGCATCCATATCGATGTGTACGATCTTCCGCATCGGCAACAGACACTATTCTATTCCTCGCGTTGTAAACGCTAGCGGCCAAAATGAGCGGGAAGAAGATTCGTAATTCGGTTCGACTTCGATGCAATTCAAATGCGAGATTCAGTCCCCCATATGCTACAGGAACAATAACCGCCAAAAACCGCAAGAAATCGTGATTTATGATGTGCGAAAAACATAGAAAGTACACAGAAACATTGAGAAAGAGAACGGGCCGCCAGCGCGCCAAGTAGGCCGCCCTGAGTTCGGGCGCACCTGCCTCGTGAGCAGGAGCACAGTTTTTTGCACGAAGAGTTGGGTGGCACTCCACTGCAGTGGATCCCTGCAAACGAAGCTAGCTGGACGCGCCATGATTACCCGTCATACTTAACCTCGCCTCCCAGCTGAGCTACACGCCCAAAGTGGAAACTTGTATCGATGTTAAAGCATTTGCAACTGTTCGCAAACCCAGAAAGCTAACTTTTTCCCACGGAAACCGACGGCACTGCGGAATGGGCTCCTGACATGGGCTCTACAACTTCGCGTTGTCACGGAACTCCCAGTAGCGCTGTTGCTGGTGCCTTGATGCCGCATCTTTCTGATTCATCCTTTGTTGCGGGACTGTGACGCGTGTCACCTTGCTCTGTGATAGGCGCAACCGTATATCCGCCGCTTTGCGCTTATCTCCAAAAAGCGGTCCATTTCACCCAGGAATAGAAGATGAAGTAAAGGTTCATGCTGTGGTAAGACAACTAAGCGTGACCCTGAAGTTGGGCCGCTCTCCTAAGACCCTGCGCGATTAGAACCGTTAACGTTTGGGAGAAACAGAACGTGTCTAAAAATGGTCGCATCTCGGGCGGTGAGTGGCTGGTTCCGAGTCCGAAACAGATAACAGGTGATGCCGTATTTCACGTTCGGGGCGTCGCCAAGGTCTACCACATGGGAGACACGGAAGTGCATGCGCTCCGAGGTGTCGACCTGGACTTGTTTCCTGGCGAGTTTGTCGTCCTGCTCGGGCCCTCCGGCAGTGGGAAATCGACTTTGTTAAACATCCTGGGAGGCCTCGATCTTCCCACCTCGGGCGAGGTCCTCTATTTAGATCATGACCTGACGGCTGCCAGCGAGCATGAGCTCACGCGATACCGTCGCGAGCATGTGGGATTCGTATTCCAATTTTACAATCTGATTCCGAGTCTGACGGCTCTTGAGAACACGACGCTTGTTACTGAGATAGCAGAAAACC
This sequence comes from Candidatus Sulfotelmatobacter sp., assembly GCA_035946775.1. Lineage (GTDB taxonomy): Bacteria > Acidobacteriota > Terriglobia > Terriglobales > Acidobacteriaceae > Sulfotelmatobacter. The sequence goes on from DASYZA010000297.1 coordinate 3,051, forward strand.
CGCTCAGTGCCGAAGAGTGCCTCCATTTGGTCGGTCTGGAACACAGGCTGCATCACTTTCCCGCTCAGATGTCGGGCGGCGAACAACAACGGGTGGCCATCGCGCGCGCAGTGGCCAAACGCCCGGAAGTGCTTCTCTGCGACGAACCAACTGGAGCATTGGATTACCCCACTGGGAAGCTCGTGCTGGAAGTTCTGGAACGAGTGAACCGCCAACTTAAGACGATCACGGTGGTGATCACTCACAACGTTGCTATCGCTGCGATGGCAGACCGCGTGATTCGGATCAGCAGCGGCGCAATCATCAACATACACAGGAATGAAACGAAAGTGGCGCCGTCCGAATTGACTTGGTAGGCAAACATGACCACCCTCAACAAAAAGCTCTTCCGTGATCTTTGGCACCTGCGGGGCCAACTCGTTACAGTCGCTCTCGTCGCCGCGTGCGGTATCGCCACCTATGTGACCATGCGCGGCACATATGAATCCGTTCGGAGCGCCCAGCAGGATTATTACACTCGTTACCGCTTTGCGGACATTTTCGCTCATCTCAAACGCGCTCCGGATTCTCTGGCGGCGACCATCGCCGCCATCCCGGGCGTTTCTTCGGTGCAGACTCGAGTGGTCGTCGAAGTGACCCTGGACGTACCCGGACTCGACGAGCCAGCGTTGGGCAGGCTCATTTCGATTCCGGCGCGCGAAACGCCGATGCTAAATAGCCTGTGCATCCGAAGTGGAAGCTATCTCGACCCGAGCCGGCGCGACGGGGTGATCATCAGTGAATCGTTTGCGAAGGCCAATAAGCTGAATGTCGGAGAGACGATTGGCGCGGTCATCAACGGACGCTGGGAACGGCTCCAGATCGTGGGCACCGCCATTTCGCCCGAGTATGTCTATGAAATTCGCGGCTCAGAGGTATTTCCGGATAACCGTCGCTTTGGGGTGATATGGATGAGTCGCGATGCACTCGGGCCACCTTTCAATATGGACGGGGCTTTCAATGACGTCACCCTTTCGTTGGCTCCGGGCGCCAGCGAGGCTGATGTAATTGCGCGACTCGACACGCTGTTGGACCCATACGGCGGGCTCGGTGCTTACGCGCGCTACGATCAGCTTTCCAACCGATTTCTTTCGGACGAGATTGTGCAAGATCGAATCACGGGTATCTTCGTTCCCACGATTTTCCTTGGAGTAGCGGCATTTCTGATCCACGTCGTACTCTCGCGGCTCGTCAATACGCAACGTGGTCCCATCGGCCTGCTGAAAGCGTTCGGATACGGAAACGTCTCCATCGGTTTCCACTACTTGAAATATGCTCTAACGTCCGTCTTGCTGGGAACGGCGATAGGAACCCCAACGGGGATTTGGCTCGGCCGTGGCCTGGCGAAGATCTATGAGGATTTTTCCCGATTTCCAGAGCTCCGTTTTGTTTCGAGTCACGAAATGATCGGATCGGCAATCCTTATCAGTGCGGCCGCTGCCTGCCTCGGCGCTCTCGGGGCCTTGCGCTCCGTCGTCGCACTGCCTCCCGCCGAGGCGATGCGGCCGGAAGCCCCTGCCCGTTTTCGAGCTGGGCTCGCCGAGCGACTTGGGTTACAGCGGTTCGTGTCTCTCTCCGCGCGAATGATTTTGCGGAATCTCGAGCGGCGCCCATGGAAAGCCATCCTTTCGATACTTGCTCTGGCGTTGGCAGGCGCGATTCTCGTTGTAGGTTTTTATTTCAGCGACGCCATCAACTATTTGATTCGAGTCGAGTTTCAGACAGCTTCACGGGAGGATGTGACGGTCACCTTCAACGAACCTCACGGCGCTTCAGCACATTATGCAGTTGCCCAGCTTCCCGGCGTGCTGCGAACAGAGTCGTTCCGCGTTGTCGCGGCGCGCTTTCACTTCGAACATCGGTCCCGCCGCATCGCGATAATGGGGCTCCAATCGGATCGTCAGCTTCGGCGTTTGATCGATCTTAATCTTCACGCCGTCGCTCTTACGCCCGATGGTGTCGTGATTTCTTCGAGCCTCGCGAAAATATTGGGCGTTTCTCCGGGAGATCAAATCACCGTGGAAGTTCTGGAAGGAGAGCGTCCGGTGCGATCGGTCATTGTCGCGGGAATCGTGGACGACCTGATCGGTACGTCGGCGTATATGGACATCCATGCTTTGAACCGGCTCATGGAAGAGGGGCCCACGACATCAGGCGCGTTCCTTGCCGTGGATCCGCTCGCTGCCGAGCATCTCTATTCATTTCTAAAAAGAACGCCCGCCGTGAGCGGAGTCAGCGTCCGCGAGGCAATGCTCGCGAGTTTTCGCGACACGATTGCGCGCAGCCTGAACATCTCTGTGGGCGCGCTCGTCGGTTTCGCCTGCGTGATCGCGTTTGGCATGGTTTACAATGGTGCGCGCATCACACTTGCAGAGCGCTCCCACGAGCTGGCTTCTCTCCGGGTGCTCGGCTTTACGCAGGGAGAAGTCGGGTGGATGCTGCTAGGTGAGCAGGGCCTACTCGCGGGCGTTTCAATTCCACTTGGCTTCCTCTTTGGTTACGGAATTTGTGCCTTGCTCGTTCGCGTCATGGCATCGGAGCTGTATCGCATGCCGCTGGTAATCACTGGGCGCACATATGCGTATGCAGCGCTGATTGTCGCTCTAGCTTCCACTTTTTCCGGAGTGTTGATCCTCCAGCGCGTCCGGCACCTGGATTTGATTTCGATCCTGAAAGCGAGGGAATGAATTGAAGCGCAAGAGACTACGCGGACTCATTGCAACTCTGGCCGTGGTGTTGATCGTCGGTGCGATGATCGTGTTTGCTCTAATCCCCTCCCCACTCACCGTGGAGGTAGGACGCGTCAGCCGCGGACCGTTGCAAGTCACTATCGACCAGGAAGGTGAGACGCGAGTGCACGATCGCTTTGTGCTGTCATCCCCAGTCATCGGGCGGCTTATACGCATCGACCTGGACGACGGTGACCCGATCCGCAAGGGACAAATCGTGGCCCGCATTGATCCAGTGCCATTGAACCAGCGCGAGCGCGAGGAAGTCTACGCACGTGTCGAAGCGGCCGCGGCGGCACTCCGTCTGGCCACGGCTCGCGAAGCGCATGCCCGGGAGGATCGCGAACAAGCTGGTCGAGACCGGGAACGCGCCGAGCGGCTCGCGAAGGAAGGTGTGATTTCCGTGCAGGCATTGGAGCAGGCCAGGAACGCGGACGTCACCGCTGACGATGAATTAAGCGCGGCTCGGTACGGCGTACAAGTAGCTGCCTCGGAGGAGAAGGTTGCGCGAGCAGGGCTCGTTAGTGTGGATACCGCCCCCGGAAAACCGCGGCCGCTCATCGAACTGCGATCTCCTATTTCTGGGCGCGTGCTTCGGGTTGTTGAGAAGAGTGAGCGCGTCGTCCCCGTGGGGACTCCGATCCTCATTCTCGGCGAACCTGGGCAGATCGAAGTCGTTACCGACGTTCTCTCGACGGATGCCGTAAAAATTCGACCGGGAGCGCCCGTTCTGCTCGACGGATGGGGAGGCGATCACCCGCTCCGCGCGCGCGTGCGACTGGTTGAGCCTTACGGGTTCACGAAGGTCTCAGCTCTCGGTGTCGAAGAACAACGCGTGAACGTGATTTCGGATTTCGTCGATCCTCCTGGGCCCCTAGGAGACGGCTATCGAGTGGAGACGCATATCCTCACCTGGTCCAGTGAAAACGCGCTAAAAATGCCATTGAGCGCGGTTTTCCGGCGCGGACAGGGTTGGAGCGCCTTCGTCATTGCTGCGGGTCGGGCAATGATGAAGACTGTCGAAATCGGCCATCGCAACGAATCTGAAGTGGAGATTCTGGGCGGCATGGCTGAGGGTGAACAAGTCATATTGCACCCGCCCAACCAACTAAATGATGGCATGCGCGTCCGAGCCGAGTAGGCGGCATGCTGCGACGCACATGATGTCGTAACCACGCAAAACTATGCCTTCTATCATCAAGCTTTTCGTCATCGTCTTTTTCTTGAATCTTATCGCGGCGTTTGCGCCGCCCACGTGGATGGTCTTTTCCTACCTTGGGTTCAGCGGGAAACCGGAAAGTCTCACAGGGAGCGAAAGGAGAAACGACAATGGCGACAACAAGGCACGCGGTTCTGCCCAGCCTGACAAAGGCGATTCAGATCACGCAGTACGGCGGCTCCGAACAACTGAAATATGAAGAGATTCAGCTGCCGGAGATCGGCCCGGGCCACGTGCTCGTGAAAGTGCGCTACGCGGGCGTGAACCCGGTCGATTGGAAAACCCGCGAAGGCTACATGAAACAGGTTCGCCCGGTCAGCTTTCCGCTGACGCTCGGGCTGGATTTGGCGGGAGAGATCGTGATGGGTGTCGGCGACTCGGGCAGCTTTCGGACGGGTGAGCGGGTGTTCGGGTTCGGCGAGGGGACGTACGCGGAGTTCACGGCGGCGGCGATTACGGACATCGCAGCGATTCCGGAGAAAATAGAGTTCCCGGTGGCGGCGGCGCTGCCGACGTCGGGGCTGACGGCTCTGCAGGCGATTCGTGACTATGCGCAGCCAAAGCCGGGAACCCGGATTCTGATCCACGGCGCGGCGGGTGCCGTGGGCTCGTTTGCAACCCAGATCGCCAAGATCTAGGGCGCGCGGGTGATCGGCACGGCTTCGGGGGAAGACATCGTGTACCTGCGCTCGCTCGGTCGCGTGGAAGTAGTCGACTACAAGCAGGAGCCCATTACAAGCTTATCATGCTGTGCCAACACAAGCATATAGTGCCGCGTCATTACAAGCGCATTATGCCTTGCGATTACAAGCATATCATGCTTTAAACGGAATAAACCGCAAACATACAATAGCTTATGAAGCTCGGCTCAGACTCGAAATCAGGCTGAGAAGCGTCCGTCCTAAGCAGGGTTTCTGCAAGAAAACCTGACAAGGGCTCCTCGTCCATCTTCTGCGGCCGCTTTTTCCGCAGCACCACAAGGACAAATGGCCGCGGATCCTAGCAAATCCGGATGCGACAGCAGAGTCACTCAAAAAGGATTTAATCAAATATATAAGGACAGAGAGGCCCCGCCATTCCCCGCCAGCTCTAGGCTATCAGGTGCATGGACGGCGTTTTCCACGACCTGACCA
>DASYZA010000298.1:0-4927 GCA_035946775.1 Candidatus Sulfotelmatobacter sp.
CGTTCTCATCACCGATGGCGGAGACACCATCAGCAAGGTCGATTACAAAGAGGCCGTTCGCGCCGCGGTAGAAGCCGAGGCGATCGTCTACTCGATCATCATCGTCCCGATCGAGAGCAGCGCGGGGCGCGAAACTGGAGGCGAGCACGCACTCATTCAGCTTTCCGAAGACACCGGCGGCAAGTACTATTACGCGACATCCGTCAGCCAGCTCGACGAGGCATTCCAAAAAATCAGCGACGAGCTACGCACGCAATATCTCCTCGCGTACTATCCCTCCCAGCGCAATTCTTTTTCTGATTTCCGCCGGATCGAAGTCAGCATCACCGGAGTTCCCAACTCTGCTGACTATCATGTCCGCCACCGAGCCGGTTATTACAGCGTGAAACTAGAATTCTGAAGTCTTCATTGCGCGCATCGTTCGAAACATAACAATCCAACATCCATAAAGAATGCGTTTGTATAGAAATGTAAACAGAGCAGTCGGCTCCAATTTCGTAGACACCGCATACAGTATTTGGAAGATAATCTGTTCCTCGATTTGCTGGCACTTGGACCGGCAGACACTCCAAGTAATTGAAAGAGAAAGTCTACGCCAAAATTTATTGAATCGTTCAAATGCTGGCGAGGTAATTGCTTCACCACAACCAACAACGGCCTAACTCTGTGGGATACAGAAAATGTTCATGCCCAAATGTTTTCCTCTCAGTTCACCCCTGAGAGAGTCATAGCCTTCTTTTCTGCTGTTGTCATAACAAGCAGTCGAGTTTGTTGTTTGGCAAAAATAAATTCTGGATCTGTGGACATTCCGAAAGGATGGTCGAAGATGCTGAACCTCAATTCCTCCCGTGCCTCCATGCGATTTAGTTTCCTGTTCGCCTTGGTGGCCACGTTTGCGCTGCTGACCGCAGCCGCTTTTGCCCAGACGACAATTTCCACCGGCAGTATTGTTGGAACCGTAACCGACACTTCGGGCGCCGTGGTCCAGGGCGCAAAGGTGACGATTACTGGTCCCACCGGACAGATACTTTCTGCCACCAGTAACCCGCAGGGCGGATACTCCGTCGGCGACCTCATCCCCGGCGCGTACAAGATCCGTATTGAGGCCAAGGGGTTCAAGACCGTCCAAATGCCGGTGGAAGTCAGAGTCAACAACACCGCCAATGGCAATGCCAAGCTTGAGGTCGGTCAGGAAAGCACAGTGGTCGACGTACAGGCCAGCGAGGTTCAGGTCAACACCGAGCAGGCAACAGTACAGGGCGTTCTGACCTCTTCGCAGATTGAAAATCTGCCGGTCAACGGCCGCAACTTCCTTGACCTTGCCCAGCTCGAACCGGGCGTTCAGATTCAGGACGGCGCGAATTTCGATCCCACTAAAGTCGGATTTTCCTCGATCTCGTTCGGAGGCCGGTTCGGCCGAACCGCTCGCATCAACGTTGACGGTATCGACGTCAGCGACGAGACCGTCGGCACCACAACCGAAGACATTCCGGCCAGCGGTATTCAGGAATTCTCGCTCGCCCAGTCCACTCTCGACCTTTCGAACGATCTGACCTCGTCGGGCGCCGTAAACGTCACTACCAAGTCCGGGACCAATACGCTTCATGGCGAAGCCTTCGGCCAATTCCGTGATAGCTCTGTGGGTTCCGCCAGCCTGGTAGAGCCTTGGGATACATCAACCCAATCCTTCATTCCCGCGCCGTTCCAGCGCAACCAGGAAGGCGGCAACCTCGGCGGCCCAATTATCAAGGACAAGTTGTTCTTCTTCGTAGATGGCGAACGCACTTTGCAGCATCTGGCTGCTCCAATCGCCGAGTCCGCGCCCTATGATGCTTACTCGGGAACCTTCCCGGCTCCTTTCAAAGAAAACGAACTAATGGCACGCGTCGACTACGCCCTTACCAAGAGCGCGCGCATGTTTGGCAGGTTCAACTACTTCGACAACTCGGTGTTTGCGACTTTCTTCCCGTCGAGCTTCCAGGTCTACAACAACAAGGACTACACGCGGAACACTGTTCTCGGTGTGGACTTCAATACCGGAAGCATCACCCATTCGATTCGTTTCTCGTACCTGAAATTCCAGAATCAGATCATCGATGGAACGCGCGGCACCAGCGTGCCGTTTGCCAACTATCCAGTATCGATTAACATCGGCAGCTTCTCTGTAGGGCCGAACTTGCTAGTGCCGCAGCAGACCCCGCAGAGCGATCACGAGCTGAAGTATGACGGCACCAAGGTTGTCGGCAAACACATCCTTCGTTTCGGCGCGTCCTGGAACCACATTCAGGGAGGCGGCTTTGCCAGTTTCTTCAAGCTCGATCCGCAGGTATTCACAGCCCCGGGGCCCAACGGAGACCCAACTTCCGCTTCGCTCGGTAATGGCGTCGTGATCGTCGGTAACGGCCAGGGCTTTTCGACGACGCAGCCCGCACTCGGTTTTCCGGCTGGCGGTCTTGGTCCAGACAACCGCGTGGGGATTTATTTCGGCGATACCTGGAAGATTCGCCCAAATCTGACACTTTCTCCCGGACTACGCTGGGAACGTGACACAGGCCGCACCGACAGCGATCTTCCCGCTATTCCCGAGATCAATGCTGCATTCCCTGGTTTCGGCAATGCCGTTCGCCAGCCGAACGACGATTTTGCTCCCCAGTTGGGCCTTGCTTGGGATCCCAAGGGCAACGGAAAGACGGTTATAAGGGCCGGGATCGGTCTCTACTATGAGAACGTGATTTTCAACAACGTGCTTTTCGATCGGCCACTTCGCGAGCGGAACGGAGCATTCCTTGCAACACCGACCGTCTGCGCTTTCGGTACTGCATTGCCAGTTGCGGGATTTGAAACCGTCGACCAGTATGCCAATAATACCGGGCCAAGTATCTGCGGGGAGACGGTTGCTCAAGCTGCACCGACTTTGGCCGCCTATGAAGCTGCTTATCAAGCTGCGACTCCATTCAGCTTGACCAATCCGAACCCTAATTTTATTGGCACTCAGCTGGCTTCGGGTTTAAACATCGGTACGGCTCTCTTTGCGCCGAACTACCGAACTCCGCGATCCGTCCAAATGAACCTCGGATTCCAGCATGAAATCCGCCGCGGGATGGTGCTCAGTGCTGACTTCCTGCGAAATGTCGAAACCCATTCGCTTTTGGGAATCGACGTCAACCATGCGGGAGCGGCGAGGACGTTCAATTCGGCTGGGGCGCGAGCCGCAATGGCGGCAACAGAATCAGCCTGTAATCATCCGGGCGATCTTCCTGGGACGATCTCTGATTGCTCTGCCCTAAATGGTTTCGGCGCAGGTGGCGCTCCAATTGGCGCCACGATCGCCAACTTCGCGTCTTTCGGAATGGGCTCTCCGGCTGACTTGGGGCAATCCTGCTTGGCGGCGCTGGGTTATCCCTGTGCTTTCCCAGGACTCAATCCCGCGTACGGTGCAACATCCTTCCTGGAGCCGATCAGCCGATCGGTTTACAACGCTCTGCAGATGAAGTTAGTAGACAATGTCGCCAATCCGATACGGGGTCTGAAGAACGCGAATTTCCAAGTCTCGTATTCACTGTCTCGCCTTGTCAATCCTCTGGCATTTCAGGGAAACACGCCTCCGTCTCCTCCGGCTGGCGCAAACGATCAGGATTTCGTCCTGACTGCGGCTGACAATGACAACCCGCTGCGTTATATGGGACCGTCACTGCTCGATCGCACCCACCAGCTTTCGTTCGGTGGAAACTTTGACGCGCCGTACGGCTTCAGCTTCGGCATAATTGCCCACTTTTACAGCCCGCTCTCGATGCCGACCATTGTGGGTAATACTGGCAGCCCGGGAAACATTTTCCAGACCGACTTCACTGGGAGTGGAGTTGTGAGCGATCCCGTGCCGGGAACCAAGAACGGTGCCTTTGGCCGTACGTACACAAACACAGCTCAGCTCAACCGGTTAATCAGTACTTACAACACAACCGTTGCCGGTCAGCCGACTCCTGCGGGTCAAGAACTGGTCAGCGCCGGTCTCTTCACACCTCAGCAGCTGGCGCAGATCGGTGCGGTTGCTCCGACACTGGCACCTGCTCCCGCTGACCAACTGCTCTTTCCATGGGTGAAAGCGTTTGACTTCCGCCTCGGGTGGAGTCATACCTTCGCGGACCGCGTGAAGGTCGAGCCCAGTATCGGATTCTTCAACATCTTCAACTTCGCCAACTTCAACCTGCCTCCGGGAACGATGGACGGTTGGTTGAATGCCGGAACGTCCTCGATCAACAGTGTTCACACCATGATCCAGCCGGGTGAAACCGGGCCTGAAGCCAACACCTACCGCGTCGGAGTCGGAACCGGAGTCTTCGGTCTCGGTTCTCCTCGCGTTACTGAGTTTGGATTGAAAATTAGTTTCTAGATTGAATCCTGGTTCAACAAGCCATCAGCCATCTTGGCTGATGGCTTTTTTCTTTACGGGTTCAACTCCGTCCTCAGCCGCTTCGACAGTTTCTCGATCTGCTTGAGCTTTTCGATGACGTCCTTCGGCAGCCTTCCTTGGCTCGCGCTCGCCACGTCCGAGGGGATCGTCTGGGCTTCCCGCGCAAGTTCGTCCGCTTCTCGCTGCAGCTTGGTGTAATCGATCCGCAGTTTGGGCTGGGCATCTGAGGGCGGTGATTGGGCTTGCTTGTCCTGGTCCATGGGCGGCGGAGGCGTCGGGAAATGATGCGACTGCGCCACCGCCATCGGGCCGAGAAGAATAAGGGCTGCGGAAAGGGTTAGGCAGAATCTTTTCACAGGGGGCCTCCTGCCGGAAAACGTGAGCTAATTCTACCCCGCCCATCGCCGGGTCACAGCCCGCCCTGCCGCGCTTTGTGTACAATGCGAGCATGTCGTTTCGCGGCCATCAAGGCGGAAGTCCCAATGCCAAGCGCGGACGCACTCCTCCTCCCGAGGA
>DASYZA010000299.1:0-8060 GCA_035946775.1 Candidatus Sulfotelmatobacter sp.
CGCCATCCCCTCGACGGAAGTTGTGGCAACCGTCGTCTGGCCCGTGCTTCCGCCAGTTTGACCTTTTTCATGCTTCGTTCGACCCTTGCTGCTGTTCCTTGTCGAAACCTTTCCTGGTTGCTCGTCCAATTCATTCAAGAGATTTCGCTCAAGGCTTGCTAGGTCGCCCGCTGCTTGCCCGATCAACATCCTGGTCTTAGCTTCGTTGTGGCCGAGTCTGTGTGTCAGTTCGCAAATCCTTGCGAGTTGCTCATCCCGTTCGCTTTGACGATTGCTGGGTTGCGCGCACTCCTCGGCGGCTGCCTCGCTGTTTGGATAGAATTCACCACTGATCTCTTTGGCCCGCTCTGCATCGGTCTCGTGTACGACATATTGAACTCCACGAGATAGCTCAATCGTCTGGCGGCTTTCGCTCAAGAGCCTGGCAGGTTCAGTCATGTTCGCGACCAAAGTCCGCAGGTCCGTCCCTCCGATCTCCAGACTGAGAATGTAAGCGACAGACGTGTGCCTGCTACCGTCGTGGTCGGAGTATGAGATTTTCTCCGGGCTGGTCTTCAGGATTGCTTTGATGCCTGTCAGACGGCCGCCGCTCAGTCGGCGAATCTGCATCAAGCCGTTCGACAAATTCAGAATCGAGCGGTAGCTGCTCGTGTGAAGCCGGCAAATGGCCCCGAAGGTGGGGAACTTCTCCAGAATGAAATAGAGATCGCCCGAAGGCTTACAATCACCGCGCTCCAGGTCCGGGCAGCCATCGCCACACGGTTCAGCCGGCTGGCCCTTCTTCGCTCCTTCAATGTACTCGTAGGTGCCGGGCCACGACTCCCCCTCAGGGTGCCTTTGGGTCCTCCGTGTCGCTTGCATTTCGAACCGAACCCCACTGCCGTTGGCAATCTGCACAAGCTCGCCGTGGCACTTGCGCACGGTGGGCGTCCACCATGCATATTCGGTCCGTAAAACATCTCGTGGATCATCGTTGAGGAAAATGATCCCTAGTTCGGTCGGTTTCTCCCCGTGCGCCTGAGATATGTCCGGCGCTGGTTCCCAAAGGACGTCTTGTCCGCGAAGTGTCTTCCGCTTGAAAACGAAGTGGTCCAGTCGTCGCGGATGACTGTTTCCGTCGCCCGGCTCTGGCCCTTCGCCGATTGCAACCTTAATGGTTGCTGGGAGTTTTTCGAGGGCCGCCCCGCTCTCATCATGTGTTAATCCGAGAATGCCCATTGGACTTTCACCTCCTGCGCTAATGTGTGCGTATGGAAAACTGCGAGTTGATCTTCGAACCCGATGGCAGCTTTAGAACAGCGTGAGTTGGCCTTCGGGTCTGCTTTCACGTCGTGAGGTTCTACGAGGAATCGATTCCAGCGGAGTGAGCGAGGCTAACTGATTCGATGGCGCGATGGCGGTCTCACTTTCAGTGAGCCCGAGCCCCTGGACAAGCTCTGTTACAGGTTCCACCTCGGATGATCTCACCGCGAAGACCTGTTCCTGTTTCCTTTGAAGATTGGCCCATACCTGGTCTGCTCGTTCTCCGATTCCTTTCTCAGTGACCAGCTCACGGGCCATCGCCATCAGGATGTCGTCTTCTTCATTGATTGCTTGCAGCCCTTCGGAAGAGAACTTTCCTTCCATAGCCAACGAGACCAGTAACTTCTTCCCCATTAGCCGCAAGCAGCTTTCCTGCATCGTCTCGGCGTAATGAAGAAATTTCACTTTTACGGGAAGCCGCTGTCCGATTCTCCAACTCCTCCTGCTTGCTTGGCGAAGCACGTAGATGGAGTATCCGGTTTCGTAGAAGAGGATCGTGGGGAAGTCGATCAAGTCGAGGCCCGTTTGCACCAACTTTGGGTGACAGATGACGGCCTGCACCCCAGCGCGTAGCTGGCGCTCGTACCAGCCCTCCCGCGACTCAGGCGGCACTTCGGTCGTCAAAACAGCAACTCGGATTCCCTCGTTCGAGAGGATGCGCTCCAGTCTCCGCGTTACATCCCGCTTCTGCGTGTAGACCGCGTAAATCTGGCAGCGACGACCATGTGCGAGCTCCCCTTTCACTTCTTCTACCAAACAGCGCTCCTTCGCGTAGACTAGCTTCTCGTCCAAGTTCTGTGTCTCTGCAATCAGGAATCTCTCTCTCTGCTGGGTCTGCGGGTCGAATTCCCAACCGTATAAATTCCCGAGCCGAAACGGCCGATCCGGATACAGCAGCAATGCGTTCAACGCCACGCTCATCACCGACTGATTCCCGCGGTGCTCCTTCAGCGCAGTTTTTACATCCTCTTCAAGCTTCTTGTAGGCTTGTTTCAGAGGAGTATCCATTTCAACGCTGACAACTTCCTCGCGATACGGCGGCAGCGCCTCCGAGATGTCTTCGAGCGAAATAAACGCTCCGAGACTCATCAGGAAGCGGCCAAAGAGAAGCGGCGACGCTCCCGGTCGCCGACGAATGCGTTTTGTTACACGCGCCTCCGAACAGGCGTTGTCTGCGGGCTCAATTACGGTAATCTTTTCGAGCAGGCCGTAGGTCTCGGTAAACGGTCGCACGCCGGCCTCGCCAAACTCAAATCCTTCCTTCACCATCTTGGTTGGTTCTAAACGGAACAGGATGTTGAACACCTCGTCGGCGTAGCCGCCGAGTAGTGTTCCCGTCAGCACCACAGTGCGTTGCGCACAAGCGGCGAGCGTCCCGAGTGCGTTTCCCTGGGCCGTATCGCCCTTCAGCTCATGCACCTCATCGGCGATGGCGTAGTCGAAGAAACCGGGCATGTACCGGCCGATGAAATTGACGGGGGCGAAGCGCCGAGTCTTCTTCCCGTCTGCCTGCCACAAGGCGCTGTACAACGCATGTCGTGACTTCGCAGACTCGTCGCCATTCCGAGTGCCTAGAATCTCGCTCAGCTTAGCCTTCTTGAAATCGGCTGACAGCAGTCTTTCGCCATCCTCTCCCAAGCAGATCGGGCAGCCGGTCTCGGAATTAACGATGCTGCCCTGGTAGCGCCCGCATCGGGCATGCCCGTATGCATGCCGCCAGAAGTAGCTGAGCTTCCCGCGCTCCCGCCCGACAATGAACAGAGCGGGGAATCCGCAGATGGAATCCCATCTCTGGCGAGCAGTGCGAGCCATCTTTCGCAGTCGCAACTCTGTGAGGGTTGTGCGCAGCCCTTCTCGAACAATTCGTCCATGGCGCAGTCTGACTTCGTTGACCCCTGCATGGCCCGCAGAACTCGTGGGAGTACGGAGTCCGTCGATGAAAAAAACACGCACGCGAGGCAAAGTGAGAAATGCTTCTCTCGCCCACTTCTCAACCAGTTGTGGCGGAACCATGGCCAGCGCCGTGAACGGCTTTCGCTTGCTGCGCACGTGGACGGCACCGAGCGAGATTAGTGTCTTGCCAGTCCCGCACTCCGCGATCACCGCTGCACCGCGGGCTTCGTTCCAGCGCTTCACCACCCCCATGATGGCGAGCGTTTGTGCCGGGAATGGCTTGCGCAGAAGTTGTGCGATGAGAGGCGAAGGTACATCGTCGAAGCCGTGCAGGGGTGGGAAGGTCCGAAGAATCCGCTCACCGAGTTCGGAGGTCCACGCACGAAGATATGTTGAGATTGATTCGATGTCCTTCGGTAATGGCATAGTCTTTTCCTCATGGTTCGTTAGGTCGACGCAGAAAAGTGGCAGATCGGAAGTGGTCAGGCAGCAGCCGCGACCGCGGATTCTATGATCTCTCTTGGAACTTCGGCAGTTGTCAGATAGATATCGGTATGCCGTAGAAGCGCGGTGAGCGCGATCCCGGCATCGCGCACGATCATCTGAGCGCACTCCACAGCTACAATCTGGCCCTCCGGAATCCGGAAGTCCGGTGGCGCGGTCACTGTCTCGCGTGCATCAGCTTCAAGGTTCTCCAACGTCTGCTCCAGCTCGACGCCTGACTCCTGAACTTCGTCCGTCTGAACGGCGCGGTTCACCCAGGGACTGAAATATTCAGGCGAAGAGTCCCAGTAATACGTCTCGTAAATAGAGGAATCGAGGACCTTTTGTTCACTTAGGACATTGATTCGCCGTAGCGCGAGCTTCGCAAGTTCCTCACTGATGTCCACGGCTGCATAATCGCATCCGCCGCTGTAATCGGGGTTGCTGCTCCACACTTTCAGGATGACTCGCATCACCACCTCCTTCATCGGGCCCACTCAACCGCGTCATGTATGGTTCGTGGGATTTCCCCCTGCTGCAAATTCCTCCGTTCTGAGAAACTGCTCGATAACTTCCAGGAGATCGACCCGTTCTCCTCAGGAATTCGGATGAGACGCTCTCTCAGGGCTCTTCCAATCCACTTCAGAAACGTCTGCTTGTTTCCTTTGACCAGAAGCGGTGAGCATCCGAGCCCCAGCAATGGGGTAATCGCTTTCCGCTGAGTGAGCTCGCGCATGAACCAAGGCCCCCACTCCGGCACCACCGGAAGGCCGTATCGGTACGCAACGCGATAGAGCACAAATGCCGGATCGTCGTCGCACAAAATAGTGCGAGGCCCCTCTCGGTCCGCGCCCGGTTTCGTCTTGGCTAATTCGGCGGACACAGCCAACAAGTGCCGGACTGGACGCTTTCTGCCCGGAACCATCACACTCCCGCGAAAGCATTGAGCCTCAGACCCAAGAGAAGCAGCAATAGCCGCGCCGCCCGGAAGGTGAATCTGGAATAACGCTCCTTCGATTACTGCCGCCCATAGCGCCCCGATTTCCGAATCGCCTCCGACCATCGAGATCAAGTGGGCGCCGACTGGGCCTCGCTCATCCCTTGCTGGTTCCAAGATGGCGCGGTCAATGTGAACCCGGACGCGGGTGGTCGTGTCTTTCGTGCGCTTAATGAACTCCAACGTTCCAAAGCGCTCGTATGCGTTTTGCATTGCTGTCCCTCCAGCGGTTGCGTTCTGAAATCTCGCCTCACAAAACGCGGCGTCGGATGCCGGAGCGGTAGGCTGAACACACACTTTTGATCAAGAGGTCGCAGATGGGGAGCACACAGGCTGGCAAGGCTGCCGCGACGAGTGCCGATCCGCCGCGCGCAGATGCTCGCGGCTCTACGCGATCAGATGCGGCGCTACGAGGCTGACAAACTCGCGCGATGTGATGATCTTGGTCTTCTTCCAAAACCTCGGAAAGTGCCGCACGTTTCCGGTCACGAGATAATCCGCGCGGGCTGCATCGGCACATTCGAGGAATATGTTATCACCAGGGTCGCTCGTGACCTGAAGGCGCCGCGCCGGAACCAGAGAATGGGCGCGTTTTCTGATGAGCTTTAGTAGTTGCTCCCGGAGGCCTTTGCGGATCTGGAACTCCGGACGCGACAGTACCTCCCGATATTCCGAAAGAATAGCGGGTGAGATGTACAGTCGCGCTGGCTTAGTGATTGCAAGGAGGACTACGGTCCGTTGCAATCCTTCCGGCTTGAGTGCTGCAGAAACGACAATGTTCGCATCCAGGACGAGTCGAAGCGGAATCATCGGCGCTTCGTTTTTCTTGCGCGCGTCGCCCGGATAATCCTGTCAATCTGCTGCGAACTGAGGTTGTCCGTGCCCTTCGCCTTGGATTCCTCGCCGATGGCCCTGAGAACCTCGGGTTCCGGGGCAGCAAGCCGCACGTAGTCCCGGATGCTCAGCAGCACCGCTCGAGGAGTCCCGCGCTTCTCGATAACGAGCGAGCCTCGTTCATTTTCCACGCGTGTCAGGAGTCTGCCAAAATTGGTGCGCGCGCGAAGGGCCGAAACGACGATGCTCTCCCTCTTTTCTGTTCTCGGCATGGATAAACTCACTAGTTGGATTATACGAACTGCACAGTTGTTTGGCAACGTCTTCGAGCATATCCTACAACAAGTCATTCACTTGGCAAAGAACGGCAGGCGTTGTGCTCGCCGCCCTTGTTCTTGTCCTAGTCCGCGCTGGTTTTGTTCACCGCAGATCTCTTGATCGCGACCAGAGCGGCTGAATACACCGTCCAGTATTTCCTTGCGTCGTCCACTTCGGACTCCCTAATTACTCCGCCCGGCTCCACTCGGACGGCGGGGTAGTTGCTCTCATGGAGAGCTTCGGAGTAGTGCCATGCCTGACCATCAGAAGCGATGAGGTGGTCGCCGTAAGCGCCTGGACACGAGCCATTGCAGACCAGGAATGGAGTGTCGGTCAGCCCGGTCAACTCGTCATAGTGTCCGTTGTCGGCATCTTCATCCACCATGACAATGGCGCCTCGTATTTCAGATCCGTCCGCTGACAGTGCCTTTGCTTCTTCGAGTCTGAAGCCCATTTTCTCGAAGAGATCTCTGTCTCGCTCGGCACAAACGAGCGTTGAGTAACACCGGTCACCCATGATTTGGCTCTCCTCTCTAGTGGACGAATTACTTCAGGGTGGCAATCTCCCCCGTACAGAAGACCAACGTCAGTTCGTTCGAGAACCGCTCTTTCTCTCGAATGATGGTCTTCCCGTCTTCTTCCTCTTCCGATTTGTCCACCAGCTTGACTGATTGCCAGTGCGCGATGTGTCGCGTTTCACCGACTCCGAAGATCCCGTTGAGCATTCCCGCCGTGCAGAGCAGCCCGACATGGCCTCCGTGCAAGGGCGTGAGCGGCCGCCCGCTGACGTCTAACTGTTGCGCGAAAATCACCGCCGAGGCCTGGCGGTAAGCGGATGATTTCGGCAACAAGTCTTCGATTTCGTCCAGGGGCAGCCCGCGATGGACCATGCGCACGGGTGTGCCCGGAGGCGTTGCGTAAATGTGGTCGGGCTCCGCTGGCAGTGCCGGAAGTTCTTCCACTTTTCTTTTGAGGGAATCCAGCCATAGCTGCACCTGAATAATCTCGTTGTCTCGGAACCGATCCCTTTCCTGGCGAGTGCGGCGTATTCCTAGCAAGGCGACTTGCTTATAGCGGGCGCTCTCTGGTTCCGTGAGGCGGTAAACACGCATGTCCCGGAAATGCCGTGAAAGAACCACGGCGCAATCCGCAATTCGCTTGGTTGGCACCACAAGCACCAAGATGCCGAGTGGTTTCAACCATCGGTACACGTGCTCGAGAAAAAGCTTTTCCATGCGCTGCGACTTCTCTTCGCTAATCTCAAAGTCGTACGGCGGATTCAGGTAAATCAGCGAGAAAGATTCGACCGGGCACTGCACATCAAAGCAGTTCCCGTGAATCACGTCGATGCCTTTGCTGCGAGCTTGCTCCGCGCGTCCAGCGTCCAATTCAACGCCGTAACGCAAAACCTTCTTGTCCGAAGCAATTTGAGCGAACCCTGCACCATCCCCGACGCAAGGGTCGAGCGCACAGCACTGCGTACCCTGGAATGTCAGGAATCTCCGTATCCGCTTTGCCTCGGAGAGCGGTAACGGGTAGAACCCGAGCTTGGTACGTGCCGCGATCCTCATCGGAATTCTCCTTCTGTTTGCTCAGGGGCAGAATGAGGTCTCCGTCCGCATAAAAAAGAAGAGAGCCAAATTATCCCCAACATGAGGCAGCTCGTGGGGTTACAACAGGATGACTCGCGCACTTCTATCCTGCTCTCGAATTTCCTGGCCTCTTTCATTCGCCCGGGCGACGAATTGCTTTTCCCTTTGGACCTTGAAGCCGGGGGCGCAAACACAGGGATCTACATTCGACACAATCCCGAAGAGAGGAGGGAGGACGTTTTTCAGACTGGAATTGGCTATGTCTCGCATGCACGGAAGGACAAACGCGACACCCTCTTCGTTTCGGGGGAAGTCTCCGGCTCCGCTCTGGGTATTTCCGCCATTAACGTTCGATGTGAGACGTTGCGAGATTACTTTTATGTGGGTAATCGCCGCAGGGCTTGGGACCGGCAACCATCATTCTACGAGTTCCTGGCGATCTACAGGAACGTGACAAAAGACGGGATTCGACACAATCAGCGCAATGTTGCGGAACGACTCGGCTTCCTGGGGCTATCTCATGCACGGCTATAATCCGCGGGCTTGGCTCAGAGAGCTGAGGAGGCATCTCAGCGAACCAGTCGACTACCCCGAAGCTTTGAACTGCGGGAGTTGAACATCCCTTCGGCGGAACAGGCCAG
>DASYZA010000300.1:0-113198 GCA_035946775.1 Candidatus Sulfotelmatobacter sp.
GAAACGCTTGGTGCGGTTCCTCAGCCGCAAGCCGATTCAGGAAATCGCAATTGCATGAACTGCGCGGGAAACGGGAAAGCGAATAACTAGGCGGTAAGCAAGAGAGGAGCCCCAGAAACCCAGAGTTTTTCAACACCCACGGTGGCCAGCACTAGCGATTCAGCGGGTTCAGCTCCGTCGGAGCAGTTAGTTTGTGAGCAGAAATCGTAGAGCTTCGTGAACTTGCCCGTGCTGCTGATTTTGAAAACTGTTCCACATCCGCGAGCGCATTGGTTGCTTGGTCCGCCACTTCCGCCGTCGGCAGCTGTGCCGTATAAGCTTCCGTCTGCACCCTCAATCAACGAACCTCCCTCTCCCGGACGTGCTCCATCACTCCCGCGAAAGCTGTGCAGAGTGGTCAGTTTCCCAGATTGTGTCAGTTGAAAGATTATTCCACAGCCGGCAAAAAGGTTAGAGGGACACGGGTTCGTAGACCCGCCTTGAGTCGTCGTTCCATAGAAATTCCCGTTCGAGGCTTGTACGATGCCGCCACCAGGATTTGCGCCGTCCGGGCCATTGAAGGTATGCAATGTGGTGAGTTTGCCGCCGAGCGACATCTTAAAGATAGTACCGAGGTCATCGGGACTAGTCCGGGAACCATAGGTTGCCCCGTAGAGGTCTCCATTTGTGGCTTGCACCACAGAAATCGGACTTTCGCCATCGACACAAGGGGATGTAACACAGAAGTTGTAAAGGACAGCAAAATTGCCCGCAGTTGTAATTCTGTAAATTACTCCCAAGCCCGCCGTCCCACCGTCGTCAGTTGGACCATAGAAATTGCCATTACTTGCCTGAATCAATCGCCCATCGGGATATAAGCCATCGAGTCAGTTATTGCCACCTGAACAAAACTGATGGAGTGTTGTCAGCGCACCGCCGGACGTAATCTTGAAAACAGTGCCCGACTGATTCATTGAGGTGGTGCCGTACAAATTTCCGTCAAAGCCCTGAATGAGCCCTAAAGGATTGTTGCCGTTCGCCCCATCGAAAGCCGCCAAAGTGGTCAAGGTCTGCGCCCGCGATGCCGTTGTGGTGATAGCCCAAAACAGAATGACGCCGCAAAAAATTCTGCAGGTACGCAGTGTCCTTAGTGTGGTCCCAAAGGCTTTCAAGGCTGGTTTCTCCGGATTCCGGGGGCAAGCTAACCGCAGCCAAATCTACTTGAGGTGACAGACTGGCGCAAGGGGAGAACAGTATGGGGAAGATAATCCCCTGTTAAGAACCAGCGTGAATTCGGTAAAGAAATCTGACTCTTTGGAATCAGGCTCTTGCGCTCAAATTTCACTTCGGCAGCAATTTCCTCCAAATATACTCCTGCCAAATCGCCACAAGGGTGTGGGCGCCTTGTGCGTGGGTCTGATCCGACGTGGGGATAAGTAGGCACTTGCCGTCTTTCACGCGCTTGATCTCAGGCTCGGCAACACCCAGATCCGTCGGTTCACCGCGAGCGTTGGTCCTTTCGTAAAGAACCTACTTCCGCGGAGAGGCGGTCCAGTGCTGCCGGATAAAGCTAGTGAGCGCAGGACGATCGCGAAACGCCTCCGTGCCGCCCTCTTTTGTCGTGGAATAGGCTCCAACCACGTTCGCATATGCCAAGCAGTCTTCAAGTTTCGCACCCGTCAGGAACTGATGGATGAACCCGGCAGCGAAACTATCTCCGGCGCCTACATCGTCCACGGTCTTCACACTCGGTGGCATGAGGCTGTACTGCTCCTGCCCCGACCGGCAAATGGCAGCGGATGCACCGCGTTTCACAACCACGATCTTCGCCAGCCCTGCAAGAGTGTTGATGGCTTGCGAAAGGTCCTCGGTGCGAGCGGCCTTCTTCGCTTCACGGTCATTAGGGAAGAAAATGTCCACGTGCTTGAGGACATCAAGCAAATCGCGGTCCCATTTGTTTTCGGGATCGTCGTTGGTGTCGAGAGAGGTTGTCAGACCTGCTGCCTTCGCCTGCCGGAAGAGTTCCAGAATTCTGGGCCGCAAGGCCCGATGCAGGAAAAACGACGAAACGTGCAAATGGCGGGCCGACCGCACGTAGGTCATTTCAATGTCCGAATACTGCATTTCAAACATGGTGCCTGGATACGTGAGAATGTACCGCTGCTGCAAGTAAGGCAAGATGACGGTCAATCCCGTGGCCGTGCGCCCCGTCGACTGCTTTACGCGGCCCACTTCAACCCCGGCAGACGACAATCTTTCAAGAGCCATTTTCCCGAGAGCGTCACCGCCGATTTTAGAGACAAAACCGACCTTGCTGCCCAGCATGGCTAAGTTGTGAGCACAGATTGCGGACGAACTACCCAAGGTAAGCGCGAGCCCATTGGCCAGCAGTTCCCGATCCAAGACAAGCTCCTTCGGCAGACCGTAGAGGATCAGGTCCAGGTTGATTTCACCAACCACGCATACGTCTAAATTCGCCATTTTTCTCCTGTGCTCGCTTGCTGCTCGGCAATTGGCTCTGGCAAGAAAAGGATCATTACTTCGGCTGAATGTAAATTCTGCGGACTCGGAACACGGACATTTTTTATCCGCGACTTCTCCTGCTTCCGCTCGGCCGCAGTCACGGATATCTTAGAGGCCAAAAGGAGTTCTCGCTATTGACTTAGCTGAAACAGGGTCTTCGCTCCCCATCTCACGGCCTGGAATCGCGACGACGCAATCTCGTCTGGAGTACAGACAAGGATGCCGTCGAGAACGACGCCACTATTCGCGCGCCATCATTTTGCTGTGTCGTCCAGCAACTCCTTCAAATACTGCTGCCAGATGGCCGCCCAAGTGTGCGTACCGTGACCGTGGGTTTGATCTGAGGCCGGGATCAGCACGAACTTGCAGTGTTTCAGACGCTTGATTTCGAGCTCGGCGATGCCTAGATCGGGCGGGTTGATGAAATCGTCGGCGGAGTTCACGAACATGACCGGGACATGGATGGTCTCGAGCTTGGGCGACGGATCGTAATTGCGCGACGAGTTCACCGCGTAGAGCATGTCGTTGGCATCGAGCGTCGCCGTAATGCGCTTCATAGAATCTTCGAGGTACTTGTCGGCAGCATCACGTGTGGGAAGATTCTTCTGCATGAGAATCGGAGCGCTGCCGGCAATCAGGAGAAAATCCGCAGAAATCTGCAGGGCTGCCCGCGGCTCGGTCGTGTAATCGCCGCTTTTCCAGTCAGGGTCCTGACGGATTCCGTCGATGATCATCTTGCGCCAGAGGCGGTTGCGTCCGGCGATCTGGACGGGAAGACAGGCCAGAGGCATCATCGCGTCCATGAAATCGGGATAGGTTTCGCCCCAGACCCAGGAGTGCATGCATCCCATCGATGTGCCCATCACCAGGCGGAGATGATTCACCCCTAAGCCCTTCTCAAGCAGCTCGTGCTGCGCGGCGACCATATCGTCGTAGTCGTATTGCGGGAAGTGCGCGCGGAGACCGTCGCTTGGCTTGCTGGATTTTCCGTGGCCGATGTTATCGGGAAGGATGATGTAGTAGCGGCTGGCATCGAGGAGTTGTCCGGGACCGAAGAGGACGTCGGCAAATTGCGGCGCCAAGAATTGATGCCCTGAGCCGCCGGTACCGTGGAGGATCAGTACGGCATTGGTGACTTTTCCCGTAGTGTCTTTTTCCGGCTTGCCAAATGTCGTGTAGTGCAGGCGGAGTTCGGGAAGAGTCTCTCCGGATTGGAAGTGGAAGTTGTGGGCGATGTAGTCGCCTTCGGTGGAAGTGGGCTTGGAGGAAGTGGTCTGCTGGCCAAAACAAAAACAGGCGCAAACCATTATCGTGGCGATTCGGATCGCGCAGGAGAGTAAACGAGGGATCATTGCACGTACCTCAATTGACATCAGGAATGCACTTCGTATCCGTTAAAGCTGAACCTCTCTTGTTGTCATCCTGTAAGTGCGTTTTGTGCCCGACGAAGGAGCTACGCACTTTGCCAACAGCATCGACGCAGCTAGCAATTGCATAGGTCCTTCGACCCCGCACAATACGCGGGTCTCAGGATGACAAGCAAACGCGTCGGCTCAAAGGATTATTAGCCCTTGGCAGAAGCGGCATGATGCTCGTTCAGCTTTTCTAGGATCATCGGCCCTAGCTGCGAGACGCTGCCGGCGCCCAGCGTCAGAATCATGTCGCTTTCCTGAGCAGCGGTCGCCGCATGATCCACGGCTTGGACAAACGACGACACATACTGCGCGGTCTTTCCGCTCTTCTCGGAAATGCGGCGCGCCAAGTCTTGTGCGGTGACGCCTTCGATCGGCTTTTCGCTGGCTGCGTAGATATCGAGGACGAAGAGCGAGTCTGCATCGGTGAATGCCGTCGTGAACTCCTCCATCAGGTCGCGGGTGCGGGTATAGCGGTGCGGTTGAAAGATGACATGGATTTTGCGGAATCCACACTGCTTGGCAGCTGCGAGGGTTGCTCTGATCTCGGTGGGATGATGGCCGTAGTCGTCGATGACGCTGATGCCGGCGGCGCGTCCGCGCAACTGGAAGCGCCGGTCGACACCACGGAACTGATCGAGCGCGGTGCGGATCGCGTCGACATTAACATCGAGGCCGATGCCGACCGCGATCGCGGCGGTTGCATTCAGCACATTGTGAGCACCGGGCACATGCAGAGTGAATTCGCCGAGGTCGCGCTTTTGATACGTCACGCGGAACCGGCTGTAGGGGCGCGAGTCTGAACTCCCTTCCCTCTTCGTTTCCTCCGATTTGATTCTGAAGTCGGAATCGCGCTTCGTGCCATAGGTGACGGTGCGCCGCTGTACCTGAGACAGAACTTTGCGCAGCAGCGGATCGTCATTGCAGGCGACGATCATTCCATAGAACGGGACGCGGTCCATGAAATCGATGAAGGTTTTCTTCACGTCGCGCATGTTGCGGTAAGTGTCCATGTGCTCGCGGTCGATGTTGGTGACGACCGAGAGGATCGGGCTGAGCTTAAGGAAGCTGCGGTCGCTCTCGTCGGCTTCCGCGACCAGGTATTGCGATTTTCCGAGTCGTGCATTCGAGCCCAGGGCATCGACGCGTCCACCCACGACGACGGTTGGATCGAGGCCTCCAGCGGCAAGCACGGCTGCGACCATGGAAGTTGTCGTTGTTTTGCCGTGCATGCCCGCAATCGCGATCCCATACTTCAGACGCATCAACTCAGCCAGCATCTCGGCGCGCTGAATTACCGGAATGTGCAACTTATGCGCTTCGGTGACCTCCGGATTTTCGGTCGCGATAGCCGAGCTTGTAACTACAACTTCTGCGCCGACAATGTTTTCGGCGCGATGTCCTTCAAACGTCGTAGCGCCCAGAGTGGCGAGCCGCTGCGTAACCGCGGAGCTTTTCAGATCGGAGCCCGAGACTCTGTATCCGAGATTGAGCAGCACCTCGGCGATCCCACTCATGCCGATGCCGCCAATGCCTACAAAATGAATGCGCTGGATCTTTGCGAACATAGGATCAAATTCTTGGCCACGGATTTGCGCGGATTAACGCGGATCTTCGCTTTTCAGCGAGGAACGTATTAGCCAAATTCCGGAGGCTCCCAAGGCAATGCCTAGTATCACGTAGGCAAATGCCATATCTGTAGAGTGCGGCCCGAAGCCTGGTTCAGCAGTGAACCAATATCCGAAAAAACCCAACCCGGTGAAAGCGAGGGCAACTCCCAAGACACCCGATAATACTCTCCGAATCACGTTCACGATCCCTCAATTCCCGCAACTCTTGCCGCCATTGCCGCAATCTCGCGTGCGGCATTTGGATGCGCCAGTTCTCTCGCGGCGTGGCTCATCTGCTGCAAGCGTCTCGGGTCTTGTAATAGTGCGGCAATCGTCTCGGCAAGCCAAACTCCCTCCAAGCTCGGTTCTTCCACGACCACTGCGGCCCCATGCTTCGCCAGTGCCTCAGCATTCACTCGCTGATGATCGTCTGCCGCGCGCGGGAACGGAACAAACACTGCCGGCTTCCCCGCTGCCGCGATCTCTGCCACAGTGCTTGCGCCGGACCGGCAAACCACCAAGTCAGCTCGCGCAAACGCTCGCGGCATGTCTTCGATAAACTTGAAGACCTCAGCAGCCTCTCCGAGCGGCTTATACGCGGCCAGCGCGTCATTATGGTCGCGCTCTCCCGTCTGATGAATGATGTGAATTCCCGGCGCCTCGCGCTGCAACACCGGCAGGCAGCGGACCATCGCCTGATTGATCGCATGCGCGCCCTGGCTTCCGCCAAAAACCAGCACAGTCGGCGTCCCTGCTCGCTTCGGGGGAATTTCGAAAAACGCCTGCCGCACCGGAACCCCCGTCACCTCTCCATGACGAAAATATTTTGCTGTCTCTTCGAAATGAACGGCAGCGCCGGAAACAAAATGCGCGACCAGTCGATTCGCGAATCCTGGGACAACGTTTGGCTCAAAAGCCAGGGTGGGAATGTGCTTGGTCACGGCCGATAACATCGCAGGTCCAGACGCGTACCCACCGACGCCGATCACCACATCCGGAGCGAACTCATTCAGCATCCTCCCGGCGTCCCACAGCGCACGCGGCAGATCGAAAGCGGTCTTCAATCGCGTAGCCAGGCTGACGTTCTTGAGGGCGCCGACGCGGACAAGTTGCAGCGGGTATCCGGCGGCGGGAACCAGACGATTTTCAATTCCTCGCGCTGTTCCGATGAAGAGGACTTCGGCGTCGTAGTCTTTCTTGAGTTGATTGGCGATGGCCAGGGCCGGGATGACATGTCCGCCAGTACCACCGCCCGCCAAAATTGCCCGCATGTGGTGACTATAAACCATCCGTTTTCAATTAGGTACAACTACATTGATGAATCTTGATTTATCAAGATATGCGGCTATAATTGACATTGAAGGTACCTTGAGATGGCAACAACCAAGAAATTCACTCCCGAGATCGACGCGGCTCTGTACAACGAACTCGCTGAGACGGCCGAACGCAACGGGCAAACCAAACGGCACGTTCTGGAACAGGCGCTTCGCTTCTATCTGCACAATGTCGTGCCGTCGCAGCATCTGGTGCGCCGCGAGGTCATGAACGCTTTCGAGCAATCGGTCACACGCAACCGTGAACTGCTTGAGCGCCTGGCCAAGTAATGCGTGAATACCTGACGGTAGCCGAAGTCTACCGCATGCAGTATCGTCTCATCGATCTGTTCGGCGGACTGCACGGAGTGCGTGATGCGGGCGCGATCGAGGCGGCGGTTTTCCGGCCACAGACGGGCTATTACGACTCCATTGAGGAGGAAGCTGCAGCCCTAATGGAGTCGCTCGGAATGAATCACGGTTTCATGGATGGGAATAAACGCATCGCCTTCGCCGCTGCCGACGTCTTTCTGCGACTGAATGGTTTCTTTTTGGATGTAAACGCCGACGATGGATACAGCTTCATCGAGGGATCGCTTTCGCGCAGCGAGTTTCGATTCGCCAAAATCCTCGAATGGATTCGGGGACATGTAAAGCGGATCGAGTAAGCCTTCCTTATTCCGCTTGTTTCGTGATATTCAGCAGCACTCCAATGCAAGCCAGTGTGACGAATAGGGAAGATCCTCCATACGAGACCAGCGGTAGGGGAATGCCCTTGGTCGGCATCATGCCAAGGACGACGCTGATGTTGATGAAAGCCTGCAGGACCACCATGCTGGTGATCCCAACGGCCAGGTAGCGCCCGAATAGGTCTTCAGTGCGCCACGACGCGCGCATGCCGCGCCACAAGAAAATTGCGAATAGGGTGACAACAAATACCGCACCAACCAAACCCAACTCTTCGGCGGTCACGGCAAAGATGAAGTCGGTATGCGGCTCGGGCAGATAGAACAGCTTTTGCTTCCCTTCCATCAGGCCCGTCCCGGTTACGCCGCCGGTTCCTACAGCAATCAGCGATTGAATAATGTGAAAGCCGGCCCGCTCACGGTCGGCGTACGGATTCATAAAGGCGAGGATGCGATCGCGGCGGAACTTCACGTGGAAGATCAGGAAATAAAGTGGCAGCAAGGATGCCGCGAAGGAGTATCCGAAATATCGCAGCCGCATTCCGGCGACGTAGAGAATGCAGCCGGCGATGCCGGCGCACGCGATGGCGGTCCCGAGGTCTGGTTGCAACACGATCAATCCAAGAAAGACCAGGACCGGAGCAGCGGCCGGAACCAATGTGTTCCGCACGTCGTCAATCGTTTTAGCCCGACTCTCCAGGAAATAGGCAAGGAACAGGATCAGCACGGGCTTGGCGAGTTCCGAGGGCTGGAAGGAGAAGCCTCCGGCGTGAATCCAGCGGTGAGTGTTATGCGAGCGATCCAGAAAGAAAACCGAGATTAGTAGCAGGGTGGTCAGCCCCATGAACGAAAAGACCAGCGCCGGATTCTTGTAGCACTTGTAGTCGAGCCGCATGGTGATGACCATCGCGACTAACCCGGCAACCGCCCAAATCAATTGTTTCGAGAGAAAGGCATAGGGGGAACCGAAGCGCTCCCGGGCCATTACCGCCGACGCCGAGAAGACCATGACAAGACCGACAAAGACCAGCAACATGGTCACGGTGAACAGCCAGCGGTCGACACTCACGCGCTTCGCCATGGGACACTTATTTCACCACGCATCAGGCGGAGGAAATTCTGGATTGTTGTGTTTTAAATGTTGATTGTTTTGGTTCGGGCGGCGAAATCTACCACGGAGACACAGAGACACGGAGAACCAATGAGAGGAAATCTGAAAAGCTACGAAAGTCCCTTCACGATCTGTTTGAACATCTTCCCCCGGTGCTCGTAGCTCTTGAACTGGTCGAAGCTGGCACAGGCGGGGGCGAGCAGCACGATGTCTCCGGGTTGCGCAGCGGCGTGGGCTTTGCGGATCGCGTTCTCCAGCGTCTCGGCGTGGACAATTTCAGCGCCTTTCACCTGCGATTCGATTTTTGCCGCGGCGGCGCCGATCGTATAAATGCGTTTCACGCGCTGGCGGATCAGATCATTGAGGACCGTGTAGGGGCTACCCTTGTCTTTGCCGCCGAGGATCAGATGGATGTTCGCCGGGAACGACTCCAGCGCCTTGACGGTGGCGTCGACGTTGGTGGCTTTCGAATCGTTGTAATAGTCCACGCCGCCGATGGTCGCGACGAACTCGAGACGGTGCTCGACCGCTTTGAAGTCGTGCACGGCCTGGCGAATCTTGTCGGGAGGGCAACCCATGAGCACGCCGGAGCAAACGGCGGCCAGCACATTCTCCAGATTGTGCGCGCCTTTTAGCGGGATGTCGGACACCTGCAGGATCTCACGCTGTCCCTTGGCGTCGCGGAAGACGATGTTTCCGTCGCGCACCCAGGCGCCTTGTTCGACTTCTTTCTGACGGCTGAACCAGAACACCTGGGCGCGGGTGCGTTTGCCCATCGACACACATGTGGGGTCATCCGCATTGAGCACGGCAAAGTCGCTCGACTGCTGGTTCTCAAAAATGCGCGCCTTGGCGTCGGCATAAATCTCGAACGTGCGGTGGCGATCCAGGTGATCAGGAGTGACGTTTAAGATCACAGCGATTTTCGGCCGGAAGGTCTGAATGGTTTCCAACTGGAAGCTGGAGACTTCGAGCACGATGATGGTTTCCGGTTTGGCGCGTTCGGCAAACGAGATCGCCGGAGTTCCGATGTTTCCGCCGACAAGAACTGGAAGGCCGCCCGCTGCGAGGATTTCACCGGTGAGCGCCGTCGTAGTCGTCTTCCCATTCGATCCAGTGATGGCGACGATTGGTCCGGGCAGAAATTGGGCGGCAAGTTCAATCTCGCCGATCACGGTCTCGCCCAGAGAACGAGCTTGAACTAACGGTGGCGCGTCAACGGGAACGCCCGGACTTACCACGATCAGGTCCTGATCACGGAAGGTGCGGTCGCCGTGTCCTCCGGTTTCGACCGTGATGCCGTGATCGAGCAGGGTTGGAATTTCGTTGCGCAGTTCGTCACCGCTTTTCGTATCCGAGACGGTGACGCGGGCTCCGCGCGCTTTCATGAACAGCGCGGAAGCCACTCCAGACTTTCCGAGGCCAACCACCAGGGCGCGTTTTCCGTTCAGTTCCATCGCACTCTATTTCACCACGGAGTCACCGAGACACGGAGGAAAACAGAAAGAAGATTTTTCTCCGTGCCTCTGTGTCTCCGTGGTGGACTCTATCTCAGCTTCAGCGTCGTCAGAGCGAACAGCGCAAATATCAGCGACGCGATCCAGAAGCGCACGATTACCTTCGACTCCGACCATCCCAACAACTCGAAATGGTGATGAATCGGGGCCATCTTGAAAATCCTCTTTTTGCGGAGCTTGTACGAACCCACCTGCAGGATCACCGACAGGGCCTCAATGACGAAAACTCCGCCGATGAAGGGCAACAAGAGTTCCTGCTTGATGATTACGGCGACCGTGCCGATCGCGCCACCCAGAGCCAGCGATCCGACATCGCCCATGAAGACATCTGCCGGATGTGCGTTGTACCAGAGAAAGCCAATAGAGGCGCCGACCATCGCTCCGCAAAAGATTGTCAGTTCGGCGACTTGCGGCATGCGCTGCAGTTCCAGATACGTTGCGAACGTCGCGTGACCACTGACGTAAGTGAGAACCGTCAATGCTCCAGCAGCAATCACCGTGCAGCCGATTGCGAGACCATCCAGTCCGTCCGTTAAATTCACCGCGTTGCTGGAACCCACAATCACTAAAGCTACGAAACCAATGAAAAATACAAAAGCCAAAGGCCACAAATGCGGAAGGTGCTCCCAGTTCTGGACCACCAGGTCGGGATGAAACTGCTTAAAGAACGGCACGATCAGCTTGGTCGAATACATGCCATAGGTCTGCATCGCAATTAGCATCGAGGCCACGATGATGCTGGCGGCCACCTGCAATCCGAACTTCGCGCGACTGGTGAGTCCGAGATTGCGACGGTGCGTCACCTTGGTGTAGTCGTCCGTAAATCCGATAGCGGCGTAAGCGCAGGTCGAAAAAACAGCGATCCAGATGAAGCGGTTGCTCAGGTCGGCCCAGAGTAAGGTCGGAACGATGATGGCGATGACAATGAGCAATCCGCCCATGGTGGGCGTGCCGGCCTTTTTCTGATGGGCTTTCGGGCCCTCTTCGCGGATGTACTGGCCAATCTGGAAATCGCGGAGTCGGCCGATGACAAGCGGTCCGACGATCAATGCAGTAAACAGCGCCGTGAGGCTGGCGAATGCAGTGCGGAACGTTACATAGCGAAAGATGCGGAACGGCGCAACGTAATGTTGCAGCTTCAGAAACAACAGCCAGTAGAGCAATGAGCCTCCGAACTACAGCTATCAGCTATCAGCTATCAGCAAAGCAAAAATCCACCACGGAGACACGGAGTCACGGAGAACATCAAAAGGAAGAAACTCATCACCGAATCGTGTCTCGTTTTTCTCCGTGGCTCCGTGGCTCCGTGCCTTCGTGGTGAAACGAAGTTACGCACCCATTCCATCTCGCCACGCCTTCCAAGTCTCCAGTGCTTTTTCAAGCTTTACGCCCCGCGAAGCTTTTAACAGGACCACGTCGCCATCACGCGTTTCACGCGCCAGCCACTCACCGGCTTCCTCCGGGGTGGCAACGAACTCGGCATGCGTTCCGTTTTGCTTTGCGCCTTCGACGATAGCCTGTGCCAACCCACGTACGCCGACCAGCAGATCGATGTTCTTCTCGCCGATATGCCGTCCACTGGAACGGTGCAACTCGTCTCCGGCAGGTCCCAGTTCGAGCATCTCTCCGGCGACCACAATCCGCCGTTTCGCCTTCATTGCAGCAAGAGCATCGACCATCGCGTTGAGCGCCTTCGGATTCGAATTGTAGCAATCGTTTACGACCGTGATGTTGCCCAACTGGAGAACCTGTCCGCGCTTGTCGGCGGGAGCGAGAGAGGCCAGCGCGGCGACAGAGTCGGCGGGCTTCATGCCGCAGGCAAGGCCAACAGACACGGCCGCCAGCGCATTCAGAATGTTGTGCTCGCCGACGAGCTGCAGCGTTGCGTGCTCGCGCGAACCGCCAAAGATGACGTCGAATTCGGATCCATTTGCGCCGCGGGACTGAATATTCTCGGCCTTCACATCAGCCATGGCCTTGACCCCGTACTTGATCACCTTGCCACTGAAATCGCGGCCGAATTGCGATACGTACTCGTCATCCGCGTTGAGGACCGCCATTCCACCCGAGGGAAGCGACTCTATCAGTTCATACTTCGCGCGGGCGATCCCTGCGATGGAATCGAAAAACTCGAGATGGACCGGAGCCACGTTCGTAACAACTCCAATTTCGGGCTGTGCGATCTTCGCCAGCGCCCTGATCTCACCCGCATGCGACATTCCCATCTCGATTACCGCGAGATCATGCTCTGGCTCGAGTTTGAGGAGCATAAGCGGCAGACCGAAGTGATTATTGAAATTACCCTCGGACTTGAGGACGCGGGAGCGCGCACTGAGCACGTGCGCAATGGCCTCTTTGGTCGTGGTCTTCCCTACTGACCCGGTGACGCCGATCAACGGCTTGCCCCAGACCTTGCGTACGGCAGTAGCCAGCGTCTGCAGAGCGACAAGCGTGTCATCGACAAACAGCAGGCGTGCTTTGTTGGCGAAGCGTTCCGATTGATCTTTTCGTACGACGGCGGCGACTGCTCCTTTTTCGAGCGCACCGGCGACGAAATCGTGCCCGTCGAACCGCTCGCCTTTCACGGCAAAGAAAACTTCGCCACTTCGGACAGTCCGCGAATCGATCGAGTACGCCTGGGCGATCTCCTCTTTCGGAAAATCCCCCGAGGCAGAAATGAAGTCAGCAATTTTTGCGAGCGTCAGCTTCATTTCTGCGGCTCCGCAGCGGACGAGGAGTTGCACTCATACCTTGCTGCTTTCAACACCTCACGCGCTACTTCGACATCATCGAAAGGATGCGAGCCGTCCCGCGTGACTTGCACCTTCTCGTGGCCTTTGCCCGCCAACAGCACAAGGTCTCCGGGTCTCGCCTCGTTCACGGCGATACCAATCGCCTTCCGGCGGTCGACTTCTACCGAGTACTTCGCACCGGTCTTCTGAAGCCCGACCAGCGCGTCATTGATGATGGCCGCGGGATCCTCACTGCGCGGATTGTCAGAGGTGAGTACGACGAAGTCGCTGCCTCGTCCTGCGGCTTCGCCCATCAGCGGACGCTTCGTGCGATCGCGGTCTCCTCCGCAGCCGAATAGCGTGATGACGCGGGCCGGGCCGCTATGGCGCGTGACGAACTCTCGCGCAAGCGCCGTCAGATTCCGCACCGCATCGTCGGTGTGGGCATAATCAACAACTACAGTGAACGGCTGGCCGCAATCGACGCGCTGAAAACGACCCGGCACATGCGTCAGCGAATCCACACCTTTCGTGATCGATTCGACCGAACAGCCGCGAGCGAAAGCCGCGGCGCTGGCGGCAAGAATGTTGTAGACATTTACACGTCCAATCAGCGGAGAAAAGACGGCCAGCTTCCCGTTCGGGGTAAGAATATCGAAGCGTGTGCCGCGAGGAGTGATTTCCACGTTCTCCGCATGAAAGTCGCCGCGGGACCATCCATACGTAAGCACAACCGAGCTGCGTTTTCGGCTGAAATCTGCCAACTGCGCTCCGTACTCATCGTCGAGGTTGGTCACGACTGTTCGAGGCGCATCGGTTCCGCAGCCTTCGAATAGCACGCGCTTGGCGTAGAAATATTCCTCCATGCTCTTGTGATAGTCGAGGTGATCGCGGGTGAGATTGGTAAAGACCGCAACATCGAACGGCACGCCAAACACTCGCTGCTGCGCCAGCGCATGAGAAGAAACTTCCATGACGGCATCGGTTGCGCCTTGCCCGAGTGCCTCGTTGAACAAGCGCGCAAGTTCAAGAGCTTCGGGAGTGGTATGCGGAGCGGGATAGACGTACCCTGCTACGTGATACTCGATGGTTCCGATCAGGGCGCTCTTTCGGCCCGCGGCAGTGAGAATCGACTCGATTAAAAATGCCGTGGTGCTCTTGCCGTTCGTTCCGGTGATTCCCGTGATGCCGATCCGCTCCGCTGGTCTTCTATAGAAATTCTCACTGATCCGCGCGAGAGCTCGCCGTCCGTGCGGCACCAGCGCCCAGGCAACGCCTTCTCTCTGCTTTTCCGTGGGAGAATCCGTCACAACGGCGATGGCGCCGGCTTGAATGGCCTGATCAATAAAACGATTCCCGTCCGAAGTCTCGCCCCGCATGGCGACGAACACGCAACCTGGCTTCACCCGGCGAGAGTCGTATTCCACACAGGTGACGTCGGGGTTCCCACTTTGGCTGAGGAACTCCGCGCCATCCAGCAGATGTTGGAAAGTCATTGCTGAAAATTATAGGGCACGCAGAGGCAGGGATCAGGGGCTGGGGACTAGGGATTAGTTACTGTCGAGTGGAGTTCAGTGGTCGGTGGTCAGTGGTCGGTGGTCAGCCCTTCGAAGACAGCCGAGTCAGGTTCAATTTCGCCCCAAGACCCGAGCGAGTTTTTGCCCAAAAAGAATCGGCACGGTATCGGAGCCCGCATTCGGAAAATCACACGATAAATACTGACTGATCACTGATCACTGACCACTGGCCACTGGCGCCGCCGCGATTACCATCGTCACGTTTAAGCTTCCGTATTCCCGCGATACATTCATCACATGAGCACCGGAACCGGTCCCGCGAAGTGTCGCTGCGCACAATGCGAGCAGCCCGAAGGAACCTGTCAATGCGAGAAGTATTGCTGCTTGTGCCAATCAGTGATCGATGTGCGGATTTGCACCGATGGTTTGATGTACTGCGAACCGTGCCGCACCGCGTGCGACTATAAAACTTCGGATTAACTCGCGCCGATCTTCGATCAGAGGACGTCCAGAGTTCTCTCCATCGCTAGCCGCGCGCAGCTTTCTGCATGACAACTCTTACGCCGTGGTTCGGCATCTGTCCTAATGGTTCTGCCTTCGAGTGGAATATCGTTTTTGCCTGTGGAATTGGAGCACTATATATGTGGTTCCTTGGCAAGCCTGTCGCTTTTAAGGCAGAATAGAGCGTTTTTTGCTCTGTTCCCGGGAATGGGGATCCAGGAGAATTTCTAATGGCTACTACCATGCACGTCAGCGACGTAGCCGAGTTGCTGAGCGAAGGTCGAACGCACTTTAACCTCTCCCCGGCGCTCCTGGTGGAGCACTCGATCCAGCGCGGCGAGGCCAAAATGGCTTCCAACGGCGCCATCGTTGGATATACGAACCGCACTGGTCGCTCGCCCAAAGACAAATTCACGGTAAAAGATGAAATGACCGCGAACACTGTGAATTGGGGTGCGGTCAATGTTCCGTTCGAACCTGAAAAGTTTGATGCCCTGTATACCCGAGTCGTCGAGCATCTACGCGGGCGCGAGCTTTTTGTACAGGACCTTTACTGCGGAGCCGATCCTTCCTATCGCTTGCCAGTTCGCATCGTCAACGAGTACGCGTGGCATAACTTGTTCGTGCGGCAGTTATTTATCCGTCCAACGGCGGAGGAACTACGGAGTCATCGTCCCGAGTTCACTGTAATTTCGGCCCCTGAGTTCAAGGGCGATCCCAAGCGGGATGGCGTGAACTCCGAAGTATTTATCCTGGTGAATTTCATGCGGCGTACGGTGCTGATCGGCGGAACTTCTTACGCCGGCGAGATGAAGAAGTGCATTTTCGGCGTAATGAATTTCCTGCTGCCGCCCCGCAATGTGTTCCCCATGCACTGCTCCGCTAACATCGGACACAACGGGGTGAGCGCTCTTTTCTTTGGCCTCTCGGGAACGGGTAAGACAACGCTTTCGGCGGATCCCTCGCGCGACTTGATCGGCGACGACGAACACGGATGGGGCCCCGATGGCGTCTTCAACTTTGAGGGCGGATGCTACGCCAAGTGCATCAAGCTATCGAAGCACAACGAGCCGCAAATCTGGAACGCGCTGCGCTTCGGCTGCGTGCTTGAAAATGTGACGCTCGACCGTGACACTCGGATCCCGGATTACAACGATGATAGCAAGACAGAAAATACGCGCGCGGCTTATCCCGTCGACTTCATTGAGAATGCGGTAATCCCGGGGATTGGCGGCCATCCAAAGAATGTGGTGTTTCTGACCGCGGATGCCTTCGGTGTGCTGCCTCCGATTTCGAAACTGA
Organism: Candidatus Sulfotelmatobacter sp.; assembly: GCA_035946775.1. Lineage (GTDB taxonomy): Bacteria > Acidobacteriota > Terriglobia > Terriglobales > Acidobacteriaceae > Sulfotelmatobacter. The sequence continues at coordinate 16,204 of DASYZA010000300.1, forward strand.
CTCCCGAGCAAGCGATGTATCACTTCCTCTCGGGATATACGGCGAAGGTCGCCGGAACCGAGGCGGGGGTGAAAGAACCGACGGCGACGTTCTCTACCTGCTTTGGATCTCCATTTCTGCCGCTGCGTCCGAAGGTTTACGCCGAGATGCTCGGGCGCCGCTTGCGCGAGCACAATGCGCAGTGCTGGCTGGTCAATACAGGATGGCAGGGCGGACCATACGGCGTCGGCCGGCGCATGAGCATTCCCCACACTCGAGCCATGGTGGACGCGGCCGTGGAAGGCGAACTCATCCATCAGGAATTTGAAATTGAACCGACGTTTGGTTTCAGCATCCCGAAATTCTGTCACGGAGTGCCCCCGCAGGTGCTGAATCCGCGCAACGCATGGCCCGACAAGGCCGCGTACGACCGCGCCGCCGAAGATCTGCGCAACCGCTTCGCCAAAAACTTCGAGAGCTTCGACGTGCCGCCGGAAGTGAAGGCCGCAGGGCCCAAAGCACAGAACTAAAACCCGAACCTTGGCCACCGATCTACGCCGATTTTCACGGATCAGAAACTCAAGCAATATTCGTAATCATCCGGGGTAACTCCGTGGCCATTGTGTCTCCTGTGGTTAAATCAACTTATGTTTGCCCGCAAGATCCGCGTTGAGTATGAAGACGCCGGCCGCACTCTTCCCTGTCCCGTCAAGTGGCTCGATTCATTTTCCATGCGCAGTTTCACTAACTTCAGTGCCTTTGACGATACCCTCCCGGTGTCCGATGGAGTAATGGAAATCGGCTGCAGTGTTCCCCTTGACCGACTGAAGGATTCCATGGAGGACTGGTTTCGCCGCAAAGGCTATCTAAAGAACGACTCGCACTTGTTACTAGCGGAGAAGTGAAAGCGAGCCGAAACTGCGGTGAAGCCGGATCGCGCACAAGGTGCGGAAATTGAGCCGATCTTTTGGACGAAGTGGGAATTTTGACGCTGTTCAACAAACCAGCAACCTGGGCAGCAAATTGTTCCTCTTAATTTCAAGCAGTTGTGCAGGTTCAAAGTGGCAGACGAGTTGCAATCCGATGCGAGGAGGTGCTTAATGAGTTTCAAGTTGCTTCAGTTTTCCCCCCAATCAAGCACCCGCGCCCTCCGGATGAGTGAGGTTCCGGAGCGCTGGATCAGTAACTATGCTTACCCACAGGATATGGGATTTGTTCGGGCGTGGATGCAGGATGACTCCTGTCCACTGGACGGTCCGCAAAGGCAGATCAATTGGGGTGCGGTCGCCGGACTGGCACTAAGCCTGGCAGTGAGTGGAGCTTTCTGGGCCGGCGTGGGACTGCTGATCGCGCACTTCGTATAGCGAGTTTTCCTCGATCGAAAAGAGGGCGGGGCCAAGCGTCAACCAGCGCTTGGCCCCGTTTTCGTTCTCCAGATTATTTGTCGTATTTCAACAGAGACATCACGTCGTAGCCCTTGAGTTTGTCGCGGCCTTTCAGAAACTCCAGTTCCACCACGAATCCCAGGCCAGCGACCTTCCCGCCCAACTGCTCCGCAAGTTTTGCGGTCGCCTCGGCCGTGCCTCCGGTTGCGAGAAGATCGTCCACGATCAGCACGCGCTGACCTTTCTCGATCGCGTCTTTATGGATCTGCAGCGTGTTCTTGCCGTACTCGAGCGCGTAATCGTAGCTGACGCATTCCGCTGGCAACTTCCCCGGCTTGCGAACAGGAATAAATCCCGCATTTAGACGATATGCCAATGCTGGCGCGAAGATGAATCCGCGGGCTTCCATGCCGAGAACAAGATCCACATCCTGCTTCATGTAATGCTCGGCGAACTTGTCGATGAGCATGGCCAATCCGGTCTTGTCTTTCAGGAGTGTGGTGATGTCGTAGAAGAGAATTCCCTTCTTCGGAAAATCGGAAACCTCGCGGATGAGTTTCTTGAGATGATCGACTTCTCGGGCAGTAATGGGCGACGAACTGGGCGGCATCAGAACGCTCCTCTGTGAAAACATTTCAAGGTTTCAAAGTTTCAAAGCGGAGAGTTGGGTTTACTTTGAAACCTTGAAACTTTGAAACTTGCCTTTATGACGCTCCTTCAATGCGAAACCAGATGAGTCCTGGGGTGGGAGTTTCATCGGCGACTTCGACGGAGTCGACGCGGGCGGCCCGTGGACCTTCCCGCAACCGCGAATGCATGCCGGAAAGCTGGTCCCGCGTCCCCTGCGCCAATACTTCCACGCTGCCGTCGTGATTGTTGCGCACCCATCCAGCGATCCCGAGGATGTGTGCCTCGCGCTCCACAAACCAGCGGAAGCCCACGCCCTGCACCCGCCCGCGGACGTGGTACCGGCGAGCCTGAATCGGCTTTTCAGTGGAGGTCATGAAAGAAATCGTTGATTGTTGATTTCTTGATTACTGATGGAAGATCCAAGCTCGACTCTTCAGGGTTTTCAATCAACAATCTTCAATCACACAATCAACAATGGTTCTTACGCTCTCGACAGATACGCCCCTTCCGACGTATCCACCTTGATCTTCTCGCCTTCGTTGATGAACGGCGGCACCTGCACGATGAGACCGGTCTCGGTTTTCGCCGGCTTGGTGACACTCGAGGCAGTCGCGCTCTTCAGACCGGGTTCGGTCTCAATGACGGTGAGTTCCACGGTTTGCGGCAGCTCGATCCCGACGGCCTTGCCATCGAAGAATTCCACCTTGATCTGCAAGTTGGGGATCAGATAGTCGACGGCATCGCCCAGGGTGTCCTTCGTCAGATGAGTCTGCTCGTAATTTGACGTGTCCATGAAGTAGTAGCTGTCGCCGTCGCTGTAGAGATATTCCATCTCGACCTCATCGACGTTGATCTTCTCGATGGGGTCGGGCGAACGAAAGCGGTGCTCGAACATGGCTCCGGTGCGCAGGTTGCGCAGCTTGGCTTGGATGAAGGCGCGCAGATTGCCCGGGGTGCGGTGCTCCACGCTAAAAACAGAGTGCAGATCATTGTTGTGCTTAATGATCATGCCGGGACGTAGCTGTGTGGCAGGGATCGACATCGCTTTAGAACTCTCCTTGTAACGATTGCGGTTGATGCAGGCGGAAGGCGGGACAAGCCACAAGTTCCGCGGCCACGAGGGCTAAACGGTTATTTTACACTGACCTGCGTCGGAAAGAAAACCGCGCCCTCGCTAGGGAAAATTCTGGATACGACACCATCTGGCCGGGGGCTACAATCAAAAGAATTGCCTGGGAAACTATCACCGCAGACACAGGCGTGGAAGAGGTTCTTATATGACAACTGGACGTTATGAATCATCGGAGAGCAGCAGCGTCGGCACAGCAATCACTTTTCTGCTGATTGGCCTCGGTGCCGGGACACTGCTGGGCATGTTGCTCGCTCCCAAGGCTGGTAAGCAGCTTCGCCGCGACTTGCGGCGGAACTACGAAGACGCTCGGGAAAACTTCGGCGAATGGGCTGAAGAAGCCAAAGATCGGGTACGTGAAGTCGGCGAGCGGGTTCGCGATGCCGCGTCCCGTGGTGCTGAATTCGCAGACGATCTGCGCGATCGAGTCGAACCATTACGTAAAGCCATTAAGCGCAGCTAGAAGAATGAGTGGCCAGTGGCCAGTGTTTAGTGCCCAGTAACAACCTTCAACGGATGAGTTCTGAGTAACAGGTACTGACCACAAGCCACTGATCACTTTTTCAATACAGTCGAAAATTCACTTCCACTGCAATCTGGGTCGCAACCGGTTGACCGTTCAGCGTTGCTGGACGAAATCTCCAGCGACTCACCGCCTCCATCGCCTTCTCATCGAGCCCCATGCCGAGGCTCTGTCTCACGCGGATGTCGTAGGGGCGTCCATCTTTTCCGACCACGATGATCAGAAGCACGATGCCCTGGGTCTTTGATTTTCGTGCTTCCTCGGAGAAACTCGGCTCAGGATTGTAGATCACTTGCGGAACGCTCACTCCACCGCGCCCTGCTGGATAGATTCCCGTCGGACCCGATCCAACGTGGGGGCCGGTAGAATCGCCGACGCCATCGCAGCAGCCCGGACCAATGCCTCCCGGGCCGCCCGGACCATTCGAGAGCCATTTCGTGAAAGGAGAGTTCGGATCGCCGGTCTGTCCGCCCTGCGGGTATTGAACATCGGGAGCGATCACCACGGTCTCATCGACCGCCAGGCGCGGCATCTCCGTCGGCTGCATCACGGTCGGAGGAACAATTTGCGGATCAAGAGATGCACGCGGCAGATTGCCGCGCGAAGCAGGCAGCGGATCGATTCCTCCTCCGCCTCCGCCATTGTGGCCGGAAAAAATCAGGGGCAACTCTGATAGCGTCGGCATGCGCGGAATCACAGTTGGCGGAGTTCGAACCACACAACTGGTGAAGTAAATGATCATTGCTAGAACCGCGGTTTGTCCCAGCAGTGAAAACAGGAATGGCTCTGGCTTGCGGTGAGCGCTGTCGATCGAGAGGATAGAGAAAAGGTCTGGCCCGGGTCCCGAAGTTGCTGCAGTCATGGCGCGCTCCTGGCAACAAGGAAGTGAGACTCTCCCGCCGTAAGACGCGCGCTTCGAGCAAAAGGATATCCAGAGGGATTAACGGAAGATGGCAGAAAAGAATCTTCCGATTTTCCGAAAGAAGCCCTTGCGTTCCGCAGATTGGGGCTCGGCCGCAACAGGAGGTTGAATCACAGGGTCAACATGCACCGGCCGATCGGATGAAGCATCAACCGGCAAATCTTTCGCTGCCTCGATGGGCGCGGGGGGAGCGTTCTTGGCAGCTCGATCCTTACGGCTGAATACAAAAGGCGCGTCAACTTGTACGTGAACCTCGTTCGCTTGAGAAGCGGGCAGCGGCGCCGTTTCCGGACCATTCGTCAATCTGGTTCCGGGCGAGCTGCTGGTATCGGCGCCTGGAGCCACTCCGGCCGCTCCGCTACCGACGCTCACCTTTGAAGGCAGACTTGATTCAGGCACCCGCTCGATCGGCGGAGATGACGTACGCATCACCGGTGGTGGCGGCGGACATCCGCATTCCAACGGTATATCCTGATCGACCTTGTCGATCCTTCCCGACCGAAAGACAACCTGCTCCGTCGGTTTGACCTGGTAGATGCGATCCCCCATCAATTCCGAAACGATCACCGAAGACGTGTTCCCCTTGAGCGTGCGGACACAAGTATTGCCATGAGAATCCGCACTGATGGCGTAATGGAATTCTCCCGGGCCGGCAAACATAATGCGGAAGTCTGGCGTCAGCACGGAATCCGCCGAGGCTCCGAGCGTGTAATACGTCTCAATCGCGCCGGTGCTCATGCCGAACATTAAATCCCGCTTGCTCTGCGACGGGCTCACGGAAAGCGTGGTGCCAGGGCAAACACGCACTTCCCCGCCGCGGGGCAGATGCAGAATCGTCGTATCGGATCCCGCGGTGATCGAAGAACCGGACCCAAGGTGGCCGGCCGACATTACGGCAGAGCCCGTCTCTCCAGAAATTGGAACCACATCGGCGTCTTTGGACAGCGCAAATCCTGTTTCTATCTGTGGCTGCGCTGAGGACGACTTCTTGCCGAGATTGGTATCTTCCGGAGGTTTCAGCCGCACCATCAGCCGGTTGCCAGCCCCATCCCACGAATGCCCGTATGGCGCGGACAGATCGAGCACGATCCGCGTCACTGGCGGGTTTCTACGAAACTGATCCACGCGGATCGCAAGGATATTCTCCTTCTCGACATCGATGTGCTTCTCTACAAGTCCCAGCCGCGAATTCGGCAGATCGATAACAAGACGCGGAGGAGAATCCAGTGTCTGGATTTCTGGGATCAGCGATCCGCTGGAAAGAATCTCGACAGCGGGAACGCCTTTTTCGTGAACAATCCGAACGCTCTTTACAACCCGCGGCGGACCAAAGTTCTGCCCAACAGCTGCAACCGTAAACAGCAGAATGGCTCCGAAAACAGACTCTGACGGAATCCGCGGCACAAGCTTCCTTCGATGAGTGATGTAAAGAACATATCACTTGCACAGTAAGAGAGAGAAGGAACTGGAAAGGCGGGAGCGATGAGTGGACAGTCGGATTCGAAAACAATTCTGTGCAGTAAAAAAAGAAAGCAGCGCATGGTTTAACTGATCACCCGCAACCGGCCACTGCTTTTAAGCTTCTGGCAGAAATTCGTACTCTTCAATAACGGCAGCCACCGTGACCTTGCCGGCAGGAGATCCCTCGTCGACGCGCACCACGCGTCCTTTGCATTGCACGCGGATGCTCTCGGTCAACGTAATCTCAGGCGGCAGAGTCAGTGTGAACCCGATGTTGGCGCCTTGCGCAATCGCGGATTCGACGTAAAAGCAAATGCCGCGGGCGCTTACATCACGGAGTTGAGCAGCTTCGTTCGCAGAAGTGCCGTTGTTGCGATTCACCGTAACAGGTACGCGGAGCGCAAACCGCCTTGCGCCCCTCTTCTCCTGCTGGGGCTCAGCCATGCGTCCTCCAAGTGGCGCTGAAGTGGCGTGTGGGACGATAGAAGAATGCGCTGCCGTCCGCATAGCGTCAATACCACCGTTGGGTCACCGCATGGCTCGATTGGGGGAGACTGGTCGTTCGTTCTGACGATTTAACAACTGACCTCTGATCCCTGCTCCCTAACTCCGGTGTACTCTGATAGTGGAGCATTCACCCGTGGTCTTCGTCCTCGACAACTACGATTCATTCACTTACAACCTGGTCCAGTATCTCGGCGAATTAGGTGCAGAGGTTGAAGTGCGCCGCAACGACCAGGTCACGGTGGAGCAAGTCGACGCGATGAAACCGGATCGCATCGTCGTCTCTCCTGGACCTTGCACTCCTCACGAAGCTGGAATCAGCATCGACCTGATTCGCCATTTCGCCGGAAAAGTTCCCGTGCTGGGTGTCTGCCTCGGCCACCAGGCCATCGGCGAAGCTTTCGGTGGGAAGGTTATTCGCGCCCCACATCTCATGCACGGCAAGACCAGCCCCGTTTTGCATGACAACAAGACAGTGTTTCAGGGCCTACCGATGCCAATGACGGCCACGCGTTATCATTCGTTGATTGTGGAAGAAAAGAGTCTCCCCGCAGATTTACAAATCAGCGCGTGGACCACAGAGAAAGACGGCACCCGCACCATCATGGGGCTTCGGCACAAGCACTTTCCAGTGGAAGGCGTGCAGTTCCACCCGGAGAGTGTGTTGACCGATGCGGGCAAGAAGCTCGTAGAGAATTTCCTAGGGATTAGGGGCTAGGGCTTAGGGACTAGAAGGTTAGGGAACTGCTGCTGATCAAGCTTTCCTTGTTTGGGAATTGCACAGCCTGAAAGTGACATCCATCACATTACGCCCGCAATTCGACGGGGCGAGTTTAAACAATTTCTGGGGCAGGCAGCAGGGTCACCAGTGGAGATCGAAACTCGGTTCGAGATAGCTCAGCGGCTAGGGTACATCACACCCAAAAAGGCATTGGACGTGTGCCAAACGACCGACGAAATTGGAAGAATGCTGGCGGGGCTTCTCCGGTCTCTTTCGCCGAAGGTCACACGTACCTAAGCTCCAGTCTGGTACGAGAGAGGTTTAAGCTATTCCCTATTCCCTATTCCCTAGCCCCTATTCCCCGCTCCTAGCCTTCTCCACGGCCCTCAACAACGCGCCAGCCTTGTTCATCGATTCCTGGAATTCACTCGCCGGATCGGAATCGGCCACAATTCCCGCCCCCGCCTGCAGATATGCCTTCTTCCCCTGCATCAGCAGCGTGCGAATTCCGATGCAGGAATCGAGGTTTCCTGCAAAATCCGCGTACAGAACAGAGCCGCCGTAAATCCCGCGCCGCGTCGGTTCCAGTTCCTCGATGATCTGCATAGCTCGCACTTTCGGCGCGCCGCTCAGGGTCCCTGCTGGAAAGCAGGCGGCAAACGCATCCAGAGCGTCGAGATCTTTCCTGAGAGTACCTTCGAGCGCCGACACCAAGTGCATAACGTGCGAGTAGCGTTCCACATACATCAGGTCTTTCACTTTCACCGAGCCGTATTCGCTTACGCGACCGAGATCGTTGCGCCCCAGATCCACCAGCATGACATGCTCGGCCCGTTCCTTTTCGTCGTTGCGCATGGCCTGTTCGAGGCGGGCGTCTTCCGCTTCATCTTTTCCACGAGGATGCGTTCCCGCAATCGGACGATATTCCAGCTTGCGCGCTGTGACCCGCACCAGCAGTTCAGGCGAGGAACCGAGAATGTGTGTGTCACCATTCTTCAGGAAATAAAGATATGGCGACGGATTCACCTGCCGCAGCGCGCGATACAAATCGAAGGGTGCCACCTCGGGAACGAAGTCCAGGCGTTGCGACAGCACCACCTGGAAGATGTCTCCCGCGGCGATGTATTCCTTGCAGCGCTCCACTCCGCGCATATATTCCTTGCGCTTTGTGGCGGCGTGCACCTTGAGCTTCGACGGCTTGGCCTTCGCAGATTTACGCCACAAGGCCGGACTGAGCCCGCTCGCCAGCTTTCTTTCCAAGGCAGCGATGTCCCGCAATGCGCGGGCGTAGGCTTTTTCGGGACTTTCGAGGGTAACATCGGCCGCAGCCACGATATGAATCTGATGGCGCAAGTGATCGAATGCCAGCAACCGGTCGAAAAACATCAACTCGGCGTCGGGTAAGCCAAGATCATCTTTGGCGTGCTTGCCGATATTCTCCAGCTGCCGCACGACGTCGTAAGAGAAGTATCCGACTGCTCCGGCGGTAAACGGTGGAAGCCCCGGCACCATCGCGGGACTATGCTCGCGCAACAGACGCTTCACGACCTGAAAGATGTTGTCGTTGACGACTTTCCGCTTGCGGCCGCGCTCGATTTCCACCTTTCCCTGCCGCACTTTGACCCGCATGTAAGGAGCGGCGCCCAGGAAGGTGTAGCGTCCAATCTGCTCGCCACGTTCCACCGATTCCAGCAGAAATGCATGCGACTCTTTTTGGGCAATCGCCAAGAAAGCGCTGACTGGGGTGAGCAAGTCGGCGCTGACCGACTTAACCACCGGAATCAGCGTCGATTCCCGCGCCAACCGCGAAAACTCTTTGAAATCAGGCTGCAGCATGCTTTCTCTCGGGGATGTTCATTATAGGGGACGAAAGGCAGGAGTCAGGGGCTGGGGAATTGGGAATAGAGAATAGGGATCAGAGAAAAAAGAACTGATCCCAGAGTGTAGTTCCCTAGCCCCTAATCCCTGATCCCTATCCCCTGCCTTCCAAACTTTGGTCACTTGTTACCTTCGCCACAACGACTAAAATCGCTACTATCCCGCGTATTATGAGCTTTTTGCGCACGGTCTTGGGATGATCGGCGCCGCTGCAGACCGGGTTGAAGAGCCCAGAAACCAGCGACCTAGTGACGGGAAGACTTTCAATCATCGTTCGATAGCAGCACCGGGGTTTATGCAAGTTAAGTTTTGGGGCGTGCGCGGCTCCACGCCCACTCCACAGGCCGAGAACCTGCGCTACGGAGGCAATACCTCCTGCGTAGAAGTGCGCGTCGGAGACCAGATCTACATCTTCGATTGCGGCACCGGATTTCGTGTGCTCGGCCACGAACTCGATCGCGAGTTCGGTGATCGCCCGTTCTCTGCCCACGTTTTCGTCTCGCATTTCCACTGGGACCACATTCAGGGTATGCCGTTTTTCCGTCCGCTCTACGATAGCCCGCAAAGCCGGTTCTACTTCCATTCTTCCGGCCGGACCCGCAGCCTGGAGCAGGTCCTGACGGAGCAGATGTCGTCACCATATTTCCCCGTCGATCTCGACCAGATGCGCGCGCGCCGGGATTTTTACAACATCGAGAACGGGTCTCTGGACATGGAGAACGGCATCCGCATCAAGACGCAGTGGCTGAATCATCCACAGGGATGCCTCGGGTTCCGCGTGGAAACAAAAGACGGTGTGCTCGTTTATGCCACCGATAACGAACCGGGCGATGCTGAATTCGATAAAGGCGTCCGCAAGCTCGCCGAAGGCGCGGACCTACTCATTTATGACGCGCAATATCTCCCGGAAGATTACGCTGCCCGCCGCCGCGGTTGGGGACACAGCCACTGGCGCGAAGCGGTGGACGTCGCTATGCAAAGCGGCGCGAAAGAATTGATCCTCTACCATCACGATCCCGACCACACCGACACTATCGTCGACAAAGTTGTCGCTGATGCGCGCAACTACTATCCGAACGTTCGCGGCGCGGCTGAAGGCATGGTCATTCGCCTGCAACGATCGGGGCGCGGCACCGCTGCGCGCTGAATTCAACCTACAGCCCTACTGAATTTTAGTGAGACTCCCTGTGAAACCCTGCGTTCCCTGTGTTGATCGGGTTTTCTCGCCGGGGCTCAAAGCCGCCGAACCCTCGCCCGCGTGCTAAACTTTCGCCTCGATTCAGGGGGCCCCATGTTTCGAGCCATCTCGTGGATTCTTCTCCTCGCATGCATCGTTCCAGCTGTCGCTCAGTCGCCGGACATGCCCGAAGCCGGCACATCTGAAGCCATTGCGAAGGCGACTACCGATCCGCATTTCGTCTCGCCTCTCGTCAATTACATTCCGCAATCGAAAACTGTTCCGTCTCCCGAGAAATTCTTCGGCCGTATCATGGGGGCTCCAGGGGAACTCGCCGGAACAGAAAAGGCTTACGCCTATGCCCGCGCGCTGGCCGGGGCCAGTCCCCGCGTTCGCGTCTTCACGATCGGCAAAAGCGAAGAAGGGCGCGACATCATCCTCATCGCCATCGCCGACGAAAAGGGCATTCGCGATCTCGACCGGCTGAAAGCGGCTACGGCCTCACTCGCCGATCCACGCCGCACCGATCAAGCAGCCGCCGATAAGTTGATCGCGACCTCCCGCCCCATCTACTATTTCAACGCCGCCCTGCACTCCGACGAAACCGGATCGACCGAATCCGTACTCGAACTTGCATATCGCCTTGCGGTCTCCGAGCAGGCCTCGATCCAGCGCATCCGCGAAAATCTCGTGGTGCTGATCAATCCCATCTCCAATCCCGATGGCCGCGACAAGATGGTCGACTGGTTCTATCGCTTTCTCAAGGGCAAGACCGATCGCAACACACTCCCCCGCCAATCACCGCCATACTGGTCGAAGTACACCTTCGTCGACATTAACCGCGACACGCATCAGCAGACGCACGAGACCACCAAGGCCGTCCACCGCATGTTTCACGAGTGGCATCCGACCGTCGTGCACGATCTTCATGAAGGCTCCCCGTTCATGATGACCTGGAACGGCACGGGCCCTTACAACCCAAATATCGATCCGATCACCTACACCGAGTTTCTCCAGATGAGCATGCGCGAAGTCGAGTCGATGACCGCCATGGGCATGCCCGGAGTTTCGACGTGGAATTTCGGCGAGGCCTTCGCCCATCTGTATCTCGACTCGGTGGCCATGAACCACAACAGCATCGGGCGCGGCTATGAAACCTTCGGCAACGGCAGCGCCGAAACCGAGAAGCGCTCCATCTCTCCCGGTGCGACAACCATGGAGTGGTACCGCCCGCTTCCTCCGCCGCACGAGGTCACCTGGTCCGCGCGCGACAATCTGAACTACCAGGAAACGGGAATGCTGATCGCGCTTGATGACGCAGCCATGCACTCCAAAGACATGCTGCGCAATTTCTACAAAAAGTCGTGGGACTCCTGGCAAAAAGGTCTGACACAGCCGCCGTACGCGTTTCTGATTCCGCAAGATCAAGGAGACCCCGCGCGAGTTGCCGCGATGGTCGGGCGCCTCATGGGACAGCACATCGAGGTCTCACGCGCGCAAAACGTGATTCAGTTGAAAGATGGAAGCTATCCGGCCGGAACCTATGTCGTCCGCCTCGATCAGCCGTATCGTAACTACGCCGTCGATCTGCTCACGCCGCAGCACTATCCCAAAGACGGCGAGCCTCCTTACGATGATGTCTCGTGGGAACTGCCCGCGAATTATCATCTCGAAGCGATCGCTACCGCAGATCCTACTGTCCGAAACGCATCACTCACTCTGTTAACCGAAGCACCACAAGTAGCCGGACAAATCATTGGCTCTGGAAGCGCTTACCTATTGAAAGACACCGGCCAGGAATCTTTCCTGGCCGCGCGTTACCGCCTCGCCGATTTCAAAATCCAGATCGCCGAAAAAGAGTTCGAGCAGGCCGGAATCAAATTTCCAGCCGGCTCATGGATGATTTCCGACCAGCCGGGTCTGCACGATGCTATCGAATCCACGGCTAGAGAACTCGGCCTCGACTTTACTGAAGTGGCCACCACGCCCGATGTGCCGCACCACAAAGCTCCCGCTCCCCGCATCGGCGTCTGGGTCCCCTGGGCGGATACCGATTCGATCGGATGGATCCGCTACTCTCTCGACCAGCGCAAAGTGCCGTACACGTATCTTCGTGACGAAGACATCCGCGCCGGAAATTTACGCTCGAAAATTGACGTCCTCCTCTACGGCCACGTCGATCTCGAACTCGCCGAACAGATCGAAGGCCTGCCGAAGGCCTGGTCCCCGATGCCCTTCAAGAAAACTCCGCAGACTCCGAGTTTCGGCACTCCTGCGGAATCCGATGACATCACCGGAGGGATCGGCTACGAGGGCCTCTCGCAAATCCAGCATTTTCTCGATGACGGCGGCCTGATGGTCACCCTCGGCAGCGGCAGCATGCTGGCGCTCGAAGGCGGACTTGTCCGCTTCGTGCGCCGCTCCTCCGGAGGCGTTCCGCGCAGCACGGCCGGAGGCGGTGGCTCGTCGTCGGCAGCTTCCCAGGGGGCCGCAACGCGCACGCCCGGTGCCCACGTACGCGTCACCTTCGATCGCCCTGACCATCCGATCGCCTATGGATATCCACTTCACACCTGGGTCTTCCGCCAGAATTTCCCGCTCTACAACACACCGCGCCGCTGGCTCCGCATGGCTTATTGCACAACGTGTCTCGACGGTCCCGAAGACCGCAGCGGTATCGTGATGGAGTGGGGCGACAGCGATAACAAAGATTTTGTCGTCAGCGGACAAGCCTGGGGCGAAGAAAACCTGATCGGCCGCCCGGCCATCCTCGACATGCCGGTCGGCAAGGGGCACGTCGTCGCGTTCAATTTCAATCCCATGCACCGCGACATGAACCGCGGCGATCAGCGCCTTCTCTGGAATGCGATCCTCAACTGGCAGGAAATTCTCAGCGCGAAGCCACAGGCCGACCCGAGTGCCAGTCCGGCTCCGGAACCGGACGAATAACTCATCGCGAGGGCTGGGAACCGGACACATGAAAAAGGAGTCTATACTGGTGTGCTAGGACTACTTCCCCGCCCCAGGTTCCCCTTTTGAGTCGTCCACATCGGCCGCGTACATGATGTTTTGCCCCCAAGCCGCTCCGAGTTGCCGATCCCAACTTTCGTGCATCCTAGATTTAGTGCGGCCGCGCATTATCAGAATCGGCAACATGGTCGCGAAATACGCTGGGACCCACTCGAATCGTGCGCTCTGGGCTATTTTGCTCGCCACTGCCTGCATTCTTTTCACATCCAGACCCGCGTTCTCCCAGGCGCAAGACGTCGATCAGCAGAAGACCACGATCAGCGGAGCTGTCATCAATTCGGTTACGCATGCACCTGTCATGCGGGCCTTGGTCGTGAGCGGTGACAATCGCTACGCGATGTTGACCGACAGCACAGGGCACTTCGAGTTCGACCTCATAAACACGGGCTCGCCCACCGATCGAGTCGTCTGGCTCAGCGCGCGCAAGCCGGGTTTTCTATTGCAAGGCGATCAGCAGGTCAATGCCGTTCCCGGACAGGACGTCACCTTGCCGCTCACCCCCGAGGCTCTGATCGTGGGCCGAGTCACTCTTTCCACCGGGGACACCCCCGCAGGTCTCACGGTTCAATTGCTGTCAAGGCAAACTATCGATGGTCTGCCGAAATGGTCGCAGACCGCCACATCGCAACCCAACTCTGCCGGCGAATTTCGTTTCGCCGATTTGGCCCCGGGATCCTACAAGCTGGTGACCACCGAGATGCTCGACAACGATCCCGACGCGATTCTCGGCGGTCCCGCGTTTGGCTTTGCTCCGGTGTTCTATGCCGGAGCATCGGACTTCGCCTCCGCATCCACAATCGAATTGACCGCCGGACAGACTGTCCAGGCAGACCTCTCTCTCACTCGCCAGCCTTACTACCCGGTAAAGATCCCTCTTCACGGCGACACCAGCGGCCCCGGAGTCATGGTCGACGTGGCCTTGCAGGGACATAAGGGCCCCGGTTACTCCCTGGGCTACAACCTTGCCGAGCACAGGATCGAGGGCCTGCTGGCGAATGGAAATTACGTGGTCACGGTCACAAGCTTCGGCAATGAGTCGAGTTCTGGAAGTGTGAACATCAAGGTTGCAGGCGGACCCGTCGACGGGCCGCCGGTCAATTTGATCCCGAATAGCACGATCGCTGTGAATCTGAAAGAGGAATTGACCGGCACGCAGACTGATAACTCGAACAGCGGGATTTCTACAGTCATCATCAATGGCCGTCCTCAGCCCATCTCGTTGCGCAGCCCTCGCATGACTCTGCACGCCAGGGTAGAGCCTGCCGATGATTTCTCACAATTTGTAAACGCCACGGAACGTCCACCCTCCAGCCCCACGGACGAATCCATCATGCTCGGCGTTCCGCCAGGCCGCTACTGGCTGCGCCTGACTTCGAATCGTGGCTACATCGCATCGGCAACAATGGGTACTGCCGACTTGCTCCATCAACCGCTCGTCATCGGTCCCAGTTCATCGACATCCGTCGACGTCGTCACGCGCGATGACTATGCGACCGTTGAAGGGAGTGTATCGGGCATTCCCACTGCAGAAGCAAACCAGCCTTCAATGCTTACCGTCGCATGGATCTATTTCGTACCACTCACTGATGGTTCGGGAGAGTTTCAACAAGTGGGATCGACCGATGGCAAGTTCAACAATACTTTGCCGCCGGGAAGCTATCGCGTGATGGCGTTCCAACATCCTCACCCCAATCTTCCGTATCGCGATCCGGAAGCCATGCGCGGCTACGAAAACAGGGGGCAGGTCATTCATCTAGAAGGCGGCCAGAAAACAAACCTGCAACTGCAATTGATCACCAGCGATGAATAACGTAATGCCATTTTTCTCAAAGTTGCACTGCCTGTTCGCGATCGTTGCGGTTGCGCTCTTTCCTGCAATACTGGAGGCACAGAGTCAGAGTTCGGCACGGGGCAATAGCCCGGCGAACACCTTCCGGATCGCTGGCACTGTAGTAAGCAAGACGGACGGCCACCCACTCGCGGGCGCTCGCGTCATGTTGACCAGCGTCAAGAATCGTCAGAAACGCCAATCAGTGGCCACCGGAGAAGACGGCAAATTCGACTTCACGGGTGTGCCCGCAGGGAAATATTCACTCGCGGGAGCGCGCCGCGGATTCATCACCGCCGGATACGATCAACACGACCAGTACGCCAGCGCGATCGTTACTGGTGCGGGAATCGACACCGAAAATCTAGTTCTTAAACTCGCTCCTGATGCGATCATTTCCGGAAGAGTTCTCGATGAAACCGGAGAGCCGGTTCGGAACGCAAACGTCACGCTGTATTTCGACGACCATCAGGAAGGCCTGCACCAGATTCACACCAACCGCGGCGCGCAGACCGACGATCTCGGCGCCTTCGAGATGCCTTCACTGACTCCGGGCACCTACTATTTGTCAGTCACCGCCACTCCCTGGTACGCCGTCCATCCTGAGCGCAATTCACCGCAATCGCAGAGCGCAGTTGATCCGGCTCTGGATGTAAGTTACCCCGTCACGTATTACTCCGATGTCACCGACGCTGATAGCGCCACGCCGATCGTGATTCATGGCGGCGAGCATCTCCAGTTCGATGTTCACCTCAGTCCATCGCCCTCGCTTCACATCCTCGTTCACGTACCAGTCACTCGTAACGGTCAAATGGATTTTCCGCAACTGGAGCAAGTGGTGTTTGGCGATTCCGTTCCCACTCAAAATACGGGCGCTCGGATGGTTGTGCCCGGAACTTGGGAAATCAGCGGCATTCCTGCCGGGCATTACAATATCCACCTCAACGGGCCTTCCGCCAACGCGGAGATCAGCGGCATTGACCTCAGTAGCAATTCCCAGGAACTGGACGCCTCCGCCGGCGAAGCGCTCTGCACCGTGAAGATGTCGGTTGCCCGTCCTGATTCCACGAATACTCCGGGCTTCCTTGTCGCGCTGCGATCGAAGAATCGCACCTTCCCCGGTTTTTTCCAGGGCGAATCCAAAGATGAAGTTCACTTCCAGAACGTTCCTGCCGGTCGCTATGAAGTCGTGATTTCCGGGCCGGGCCGGCAGTATTCCATTGCGCAACTCTCCGCCGAGGGTGCCGACGTTTCTGGACACGCCGTGACACTAGGCCCCGGAGCAACTGCTTCCTTGTCCCTTGCCGTAAGCCTCGGTGGTGCGGAGGTCGAGGGCGTCGCAAAGCGCGAGGGCAAGGGATTCTCCGGCGCGATGATCGTCTTGGTTCCGAACAATCCGGGAGTGAATCTCGATCTTTTCCGCCGCGATCAGAGCGATCTCGACGGCACCTTTGTCTTCCACAACGTCGCGCCCGGCACCTACACAGTTGTAGCTATCGAAGACGGTTGGGATCTCGATTGGTCGCAGCCAGAGATCATCGCAAGCTACGCCAAGCGCGGGGTACCACTCCGGATCTCCGAGAAGTCGGGCCAGACCCTGCAACTGCCTGCATCGGTTGAGGTCCAGCCGAAGTAGCCCTACGTACGAACTAGCTGACCATTGATCGTTGGAGTTTCGGCGCGAACGTCGGAATCGCTATCGTCACTCGTAAGCCGGGTGCGGCGTTTTCCGCGGTAATGGTTCCCCGATGAAGCCGGACCGCGCGCTTCGCGATCGAGAGCCCGAGACCAATGCCCCCCGTTTCTTCATCCCGTGCATCCTGCACCCGAAAAAACGGTTCAAAAATCTGGCCGACCAATTCTGCAGGCACGCCCGGCCCGTAATCGCGAACTGTGATGTTTGCTCCGGCCGAATTCTCCTCTAGCATTAGATCGATGCTGTTCTTCTCAGGCGAATATCGAATCGCGTTTCGCAAGACATTCTCGACTGCGCGCCGTAACAGCTCGCGATCTCCCGAGACTACCCCAGAAATCTTCCCTTCAACCCTGATATTGCACCCGCGAAACAATTGGGCCTCGATACGGCAATCGTCCACAGTCTCGTCGAGAACTTCCTGAAGCTTCACGGGCTCTGTGATCCGGGCCGTCGGATCGCCTTCCATCCGAGTCATTTCCACAATTTCAGAGACAAGAGATGTGATTCGATTGGTTTCGCGATCGACGCGATCCAGAGCACTGCCTCGATCGTTCGCCGTTCTCGTCAACCGAGTCGCCAGTTTCAATCTCGTAAGAGGAGATCGAAGCTCGTGGGAAATATCCTGCAGCAGCCGCCGCTCGCTCGTGACCAGCACCTCGAGCCTTTCTGCCATACCATCAAACGAACGCGCCAGTTCGCCAATTTCATCATTGCGTGAAAGCTTCGCTCGGGCAGAGAGATCTCCTTTTCCGAATCGCTCGACCACAGCGGTAAGGCGCCGGATTGGTGACACCACTCCGAATGCCACCATCCAGCACAGTAGCCCGGTCACAGCAATCACCAGGACGTAAAACGGGAACATCATCCATTGATTTGGCTGGCGCGGATCGACCGCCACGAACCAATACCGTCCATCGCTGGACCGATGAGTCACAACGAATTTCCCATTCACGCGCGAACGCGAGCTCAACGCTGGCGGAGCCGGAAGCAACGCAAAGAAGTTTTCCCCCGACACAACGTTCACTCCTTGCGAATTCAGCAGAAAGTGGGAGGAACGAAAGAGCTGGTTCAGCTTGGCAAGGTAAGATTGCGCTGCGCTCGCTCCGCCGCTCTCGAAAGCGCTCCGGGCACTCTGCAGCTGCAGTTCATCCATGGCTTCGAAGACTGGATCAAGGTACTGACGTTCGACACGCTCTGAAATAACAAGAAACACAACCAGGGAAAGCGCAAGAACCGCAACCAACGAGAGCAGCATGCCGACGTAAAGCGACTTCATTCGTTTGCTCCTTTCGCGGTGAAAACATATCCGACGCCGCGAATTGTCCGAATCATCGCACCTCCGCTTGCCAGCTTCCGCCGAAGATGGCTGATGTGCACATCGAGCGCCCGATCGTAGGGTGATGATTCGCGTTCCAGCAAAGCAGTTGTAATTTCCTCGCGGGATAGGACGCTCCCAGCCGCACTGATCAACAACGAGAGAAGATCGAACTCCAGCGCAGTCAAATCCAGCAGGTGCCCTCCGCTCCAGACCTCGCGCGTCTGGGTGTTCACCTGAATATCGGCAAACGTCTTGATCGCATCCGGACCGTGCTCGAGACGGCCTGCCCGCCGCAACACCGCTCGAACTCTCGCCAACAATTCATCCGGATCGAAAGGCTTCGGCAAGTAGTCGTCCGCCCCTGCATCCAAGCCCTGGATGCGGTCCCGCCGGTGAACCCTCGCGGTCAGCATAATGATGGGAACCTCTGTCCGGCGCCGCAATTGATGCAAGACCGTGAATCCGTCCATCATCGGCAACATGACATCGAGAATAATCAGGTCGTAGTTCCCCTTCAGAGCGCGCGCGAGTCCGTCGCGCCCGTTAAGTGCGCACTCCAGGTGGTGTCCCGCCTGCCCAAAAAACTCTTTCATCATGCCGCACAGTTCCGCGTCGTCATCAATCAGCAGAAGAGAGACCGCAGATTTGTTTGCGCCCGGTTCCATCGTCAGAAACATCCTGCGGCATTGCACCGCTGCGGTCAAAGAAAGATTGCGTACTTAAGAATTCTTAAGATTCTGCGACTGATCATCGCCCTACAGTAGGCCGATGGAGCGAGTCCAGACGCAGCCGGTCGCGAGACAAGCCAGCCTCCGAGTGCAACCAGCCGTCAACTCGCTCCTCATGAATCTCTCGAGACCCGAAATCCCCAGCCTCTTTGGCCTGCGCGGATTGGCAGCGCTGGCAGTCGTGATTTATCACTATTCCTATCAGCGCGGCCTCATGGCACTCTTTCCGGGCCCGTTCGCAGTCACTCTATTCTTCGAACTGAGCGGGCTACTGATTACGTGGCTATTACTCAAAGAGATTGAGAAGACAGGAAGCCTGAGCTTCCGCCAGTTTTATCTACGGCGTATTCTTCGCCTCTTCCCGGCCTTCTACGTTGTCTGGATTCTGTATCGCATGGCGGGATCGTTCCCGGGCGGTTGGGCGACCTTCTTCTACATGGGTGATTACTACTATGCGTTTCACCAGCGCTACAGCGCCATGACGATCGCCTGGTCGCTCGGCGTGGAAGAAAAATTCTACCTGCTTTGGCCGCTCCTTTTGACGCAAGTTGAACGGGGCAAGCTGACGAAAATTCTGTTCGGCGTCTTGATCGCCCAACCGGTATATCGCTCGCTTCTAATCGTTCTCGGACACCGCGCCTACACTTGGTTCGCCTTCGACTGCCATCTTGACGCGATCGTCCTCGGCTGCCTCATCGCGATCGCTGCGAAACAGGGTTGGGCCCCTCCAAAGTGGCTCTCGCATCCGTTAGCACCGGTTTTCGCGTTGATCCTTGTGTTCGCCCTGCAATCCCAGGCGGACATCATCACCTATCTACTGGCAGTGATCCTGGTCTCGACGGTGTTAAGGCCTGGCCTGTTCTTGAACAATCCGATTTCCAATTATCTCGGCGTCATTTCCTACTCGCTTTACCTTTCTCACAGCGTCGCACGCGAACTGCTGTGGCCCTTGGTCGCAACGAGATTCCCTCTTCCGAACGCAGTATCGATCTTCATCGCACAGATTCTTATGGCGATCGCAGCGGCATCTGCCCTGCATTACACGATTGAATGGCCTTTCCTGAGGCTAAAAGTGCGCCTTCATCGATCACCAGCGTCAGGCAAACATTTGAACGCCACAGCGCAATAGCATCGCGAGTCCCTTCGCCAAATCGTTTTACGCGTCAAAAGGCACGTCCTGTTCCTCGTCGCGTTTACTTCCGATGTGACTCAGTTCACGGCCTCCGCTTGCTTCCCCGCCTCCGTCCCTCATATACTCTGAACGTTTGCCCTCTTTTTGCCCGGCAACGGACCTCGCAGTGCAGGCTTTCTCACCTGCCCTTATTCCGGAGACTATCTTTATGACGACGACAGTGACCACCCCTCCACACGTGGACAAAGAATCCAATCCGTGGGAATCGCAACGCGCCCGCTTCGATCTTGCCGCCCAGAAACTCAACCTCGATGAAGGCTTGTGGCGCGTGTTGCGCTATCCCAATCGCGAGATCACGGTTCACATTCCCGTACAGATGGATGATGGCCACCTCGAGGTCTTCACTGGATTCCGCGTTCAGCACTCGATTGCTCGCGGCCCGGCAAAAGGTGGTATTCGCTACGCGCCCGATGTCACGCTCGATGAAGTTCGCGCCCTGGCCAGTTGGATGACCTGGAAGTGCGCTGTCGTCAATATCCCATTCGGAGGCGCCAAGGGCGGCGTGATTTGCGATCCTCACAAAATGTCCATGGGCGAGGTCGAACGCATGACCCGCCGTTACACCGCCGAACTGATCGAATTTATTGGCCCCGAAAAAGACGTCCCCGCCCCCGATGTCAACACCAATGAACAAATCATGGCCTGGATGATGGATACCTATTCCATGCACATGCGCTCAACCGTGACCGCCGTTGTCACCGGCAAGCCAATCAACATCGGTGGATCGCGGGGACGCCGCGAAGCGACTGGCCGCGGCGTGATGATCGTTTGCGATGAGGCCTGCAGAAAGCTGAATATCGATCGCGATCGTGCCCGTGTGATCGTACAGGGATTCGGCAATGTCGGCTCCAACGCCGCGCAACTGATGCATGAAGCCGGATACAAAATTATCGGTATCGCCGAGGTTGGTGGCGGCCTCTCCAACAAGAATGGAATCGACATCAAGGCCCTGCTCGACTTCCGGCAGAAGAATGGCACCGTCCACGGATTCCCTGGCGCCGAAAAGGCCGATACCGCCGATCTGCTCACGACGGAATGCGAGATTCTCATCCCCGCAGCAACCGAGAACGTGATCACCAGCCGCAACGTCGACCGCGTGAAGTGCCGCATCCTCGCTGAAGGCGCGAATGGCCCGACAACCTCCGCTGCTGATGACGTGCTTTCCGACAAAGGCGTATTCGTGATCCCAGACATTCTCGCCAATGCCGGCGGCGTTACGACGTCGTACTTCGAATGGGTCCAGGATCGCCAGGGTTACTTCTGGAAAGAATCAGTCGTCAACGAGCAACTCGAAACCATCATGAAGTCGTCGTTCGAAGATGTCGTTCGCTACGCCGATACCCACCACGTCAACAATCGCATTGCTGCCTACATGCTGGCCATCGATCGTGTGGCCTACACAATCCGCCAGCGCGGCATCTATGCATAGGCACTTGCAAGGAGAAACCGATGAATCGCATTGAAAGAAAACTGATTGCGCAAATTGCGGTCCTGATCTTCGCCCTGTCACTGATCAGCGGCACGGCCGCTGCCCAGGCAACCACCGGCTCCAGCACCGCCGATTCCGCCATGGCTGCCGCTAAAAGCATGGCCGGCAAGCTCGACATTAACACCGCGACTCTTGATCAGCTCAAGGAATTGCCGGGCATTGGCGAAGCCTATTCGCAGAAGATCATCGCCGGCCGGCCGTACCGCGCCAAGAATCAACTCGTCCAGAAGAAGATCATCCCCCAATCCGTTTACGACAAGATCAAAGACATGATTGTCGCCAAACAACCAAAAGCTGCTGCAACAACAAAGTAGCAAAACAGCAATGAGCGATGAGCTGTGAGCAAGAAGCGAATTTGCTCATTGCTAAACTAATTGAGCTGTTCCGTGGCCACCGACGCTACGATTCTCTACTCCCTAACCCCTATTCCCTAACCGCTTTTGTCTGCATTGCGTTCCCCTTCCCCGTGGAGCATAATCAAGCGAGGTCCTCCGGTAAGGCCGCCGGAATCCGCCCAGTTGTGTGAACCTGCCCAATTCCATCACGCTCAGCCGCATCTTCAGCATTCCTTTGCTGATCTGGATTCTTTCCAGTCCCCGATTCAGCAGCGCGCATGGCGAAAAGGAATTGCTGGCATCGGCGCTCTTTATCGCCGCTGCCATGACCGACGGGATTGACGGATATCTTGCGCGCAAACGGGACCAGATCACCACGATGGGTATTCTGCTGGACCCGCTGGCTGACAAGTTACTTATTGCGGCTGCTTTCGTTGTACTCGTTCAGCTCAATCCCAGCCTGGTGCCGGCTTGGGTCGCGATCGTCGTCATCGGGCGCGAATTTCTTGTCAGCGGCTTGCGCTCCATCGCAGCCTCCGAAGGCTTCACCATCGAAGCCAGCAATCTGGGCAAGTTGAAGATGGTGGTTCAGATTGTCTCTGTCGTTGCGGTCATTTTCGATCACCACTGGAAGGAATTGCCCGTCTACGGTAACTACATCTTTCCGGTCCATTGGATCGCGCTATTGGCGATCTGGTTCATGGTGTGTGTGTCTCTGGTTTCGGCGATTGATTACTTCGTGGCTTTCTGGTCTAAGATTGACCGGCGCGTTGTCAGGCGCCGTCGGCGGGCGTTCATATTAAGCCGCCGCCGAAAACCTGTACCTCCTCCGCAGGCCGACCGTGATGTCGCTGCCTCGACCTAGTTCGACCGATGTGGAAGCTCACACGCTAACCGGTGAGTTCTCGTCAGAAGAACGAACTCTGCTTTTGAACCTGGCCCACGAAGCGATCCTCGCCGCCGTAGAAAACCGCGACATTTCTCTGCAACCGCCCAGCCCCCATCTCGCCGAACTGCGCGGCGCTTTCACATCTCTCTATCTGCATGGGGACCTGCGCGGGTGCGTTGGGTACGTTCTCCCCATCAACTCTGTGTATCGCGCTGTCGCGGAAACCGCCCGGGCCGCCGCATTTGAAGATACGCGCTTCTACCCCGTTACTTTGGACGAAGCCCGCGCATTACAGATCGAACTCAGTATCTTGTCTCCGCCGCGTCCGATCACTCCGGAAAACATCGAAGTTGGTCGCCACGGATTGCTTATCAGCACACCCTTCCGCCGCGGCCTTCTTCTTCCGCAAGTTCCCATCGAACATCACTGGGACCGCCAAACTTTCCTGGAGCAGACGTGCCGCAAAGCAGGCCTGCCTACAGATGCATGGGAAAAAGGCGCTGTGATCGAGGCGTTCACTGCAGAAGTGTTCGGAGAAAAAACCTAGTTACGGTTTCAACAGACAAATTTGTAGCACACGACTGTAATGCGCAAAGTCGCCATCTGTCGTGAATATCTCCCATTGATTGCGGAGCAATACGGAGTAGAGAAGCCTATCCACGACCGATCCAGCTATCCCTGCCCGGCGGCAGAGAGTGCTGAGATGCGCTCCTTCCTCGTAGTCAGCCGTATCAGACAGGCCCAATACAAAACAAAACCCGGGGACGGTTTCCCGTCCCCGGTCTGGGACTGTACTGCAGTTGAGCGGAAACTAATTGTTCAGCGTGTCGACTTCGACGCCGTCTCCCTCGATCACAGCCTCGTTCGCGAAGACGATCATGCCGGTTGCGGTCGTGTCCGTCACTCCAAGAATCACGATCTCGCCCACAGCGCGCCGCGGTAAATCACGAACGTGAATCACCGGGCCGTTCTGCTTCTCGAATAGCTCAGGATCGAACGAAGGCATCTTCTTCTGCGTGTCCTCGGCGATCGCAGCGCGGAATGACAGCGAATCCACCGGGTCCTTCAGGTCCGCTTCGTACGAGCGCACCACCCGCATGTAGTCGCCAATCTTCAAGCCTCGATTGGAACCGACGTTGATATACACCTTGCTTCCGGTCCCCAGTTGGGAGTCGAAGTCTTTTGCCATGACGATCCGGCCAGAGGTCTTGCTGCTGTCCGCTGGCAGGAAACGGTCAAAGCGGAGTGGGCCGTGAGCAGGAATCGTTTGCTTCTCGGCAAACGGAATCGCCGTGTCTCCCGGATTGATGCCGTCGCACGAATATTCAATCTCCGCAATGGCCGTCTTGCTGCGCGTGTCGATCACCTTCACGCGTCCAACTTCTTCGTACGGCTGGCCCGTCTCCTTCAGCATCCTGAATTGCCCTGGAAACATCTCGTATCGGTTGACGTCGTTGAGAGCGCGAATAATCTCGTACTCGGACCCCGCGGAATAGCCCGTTCCTTTCAGATACACGATATCCCCGCGCACGAACTTCGTCGTGGTCGGCGTCTCGAGCCCGCCCGCAATGAAATTGGCATCGGGAAGCGTATGTTTGCTGATGAATCCCGCGCAATAGAGATCGGCATAGGTGGGCGTCGGAAACCGCTCCACCGGAAAGCTGATCGAGGTCGGTTCGGTGCCCGCTGGTGCCTGAATTGAGTTCAGCGCCGGCACGGTCTGATCAGGCAGTCTCTCCTGGGGTACGCTCTGCGCCCAGCCCGCAGTCGCAAGTAGTAACGCCAAAACCACTATTTTCTTCATGTTACCTCCGGAGAAGACCCCCATCCAGGCGTGCTTCCCCCAGTTAAATGTCAGAAAGGAAAGGCTTCAGCCGGAAGGTAACAAGCAGGTAAGGGAGGGTCAAGGTTACGAGGGTGTTGAGCACCCTCGGAGCAAGTTTTTTCAAGTTATCCTTAATCCCTTGTTGCATAAATAATTAAGCCCCTGTAATAATTCGCCGTTCATTCGAATCCGTGACCAATCCAGCATGAACCGGGTTCTTGGCCACAAATAGACAGAAACAGATGAATTCCGCTCCCCTTTTTCCGCCGCGTTTGCTGCCCTACAGGCTTCCCAGAGTCTGCGTCGCGGTCATCGGCTCCGAACCCAACGAATTGGTGGAGAAAGCGGAACTCCTGGTTCGAGATAACTCCTTTCTGGAGTTCCGCTTGGACTATCTTTCCAAGCCCGGGCTGGCGATGCAGCGCATCAAGCGCTTTGTCGAAACCCATGTAGGTACTGTCGTAATCGCCACGTGCCGGCGCGCTGCGAATGGCGGCAAGTTTCGTGGTTCGATCGCCTCTCAACTCGACGTTCTGAACAAGGCCGCGGCCTCGGGATGTCAACTCGTCGACCTCGAACTTCAGACTGCCACAAAAACCAAGCCCGACCAGCTCCGAAAGTTGCGCTCCAAGGCGGGAGTGATCCTTTCTTTCCACGATTTCCGCGCCACCAAAAAGCTCGACGAGACCCTGCAGAAGATGCTGTCCTACCCGGCCGATTTTTACAAGGTCGTGAGCACCGCCACCGCACTTTCCGACAATGTCGCGATGATCAAGTTTCTCTCTCGCGAAGGCGACCGCCGTTCGATGGTCGGCATGTGCATGGGCGAACAAGGCATCATTAGCCGCGTTTTAGGAGTTCGCGCCGGCAGCGTATTCACGTTCGCATCTGCCGGAGCAGGCCAGGAAACTGCTCCCGGTCAAATTACCGCGCAAGAACTGCGCAGCGTGTACCGCATCGAACACGTCGACGTTGCCACGCGTGTCTATGGGGTGGTCGGAGATCCCATCGCTCACTCCCTTTCGCCAGCCATCATGAATGCGGCTTTCCGCCGCGAAAACGTGAATGGCGTCTACCTCGCCCTTCACGCCAAGACGCTTAAAGATCTCCTCACTTGCGTCCGTGATATCCCGATTCACGGCATCAGCGTTACGATGCCCTACAAGGAATCGATCCTCCCCCATCTCGACAACAGCGATTCCCACACCGCGAAAATTGGGGCCTGTAACACCGTCGTTCGCGCGCAAGACGGCAAGCTTTACGGCTTCAACACCGATACCGCCGGCATCGTCCGTCCCCTGGAGCGCCGTCTTAACACGCTGGAAGGCGCGCGCATTCTCGTGTTGGGAGCCGGAGGAGCTGCCCGCGCTGCCGTGTTTGGCCTGAAAGAGCGCGGATGCGAAGTCTACATCCTTAATCGATCCATCGGCCCCGCCAAGAAGTTGGCACATCAGGCGCACGCCCGGATCGTCAAACGTCCCGACGTGAAGAAACTCTCGTTTGATGTGATCATCAACGCCACCCCGGTCGGCATGGGAAACACCCGCGAAACTCCCTTGCAGGACAAAGAGATCAACGCCCGCTATGTCTTTGATATGGTGTACGATCCCGCCGAAACCCGCCTGCTGAAGCTGGCTAAAGAGCGCGGCGCCCAGGTCATCCCCGGGATCGAGATGTTCGTCCACCAGGCCGCCCGCCAATTCGAGATATGGACCGGCAAGCCTGCCCCCTGGGACGAAATGCTCCGCGTCGTGCTTCTGGCTCTACAAGAGCGCGAAAGAGCCCGAGAAAAAGAGCATGGCACCCGCGCAAACCGTTCCGCCAGTGGAAAATGAAAGCTCCCGATGCTTTTCGTAAAGAAAAAGTTGCATTTTCCACGATGCCCAAAGTAATATGGGCTTAGGAAGCGCGACTGTAAGGCGTTTCCGAAGTAGTACCCAGTACCGCCCGTTCCTTACTTCCAAACTCGCAGTTCAGCTTTGGCGAAAAAACTCGACGCAAGAGGCGGTCTAGACCGCTTCATCCCGGTTCGGAGAGTTCAACATGGCGTGGTACGCGTATTGTCTGACTGAGCATCAAACCCTCCCAAATGGAACTCGCACTCGCCGTCCTTTCCTGCTTGAAGGTGTACAAGGAGTAAATGGCGCAGCCGTTCTCAGCTATCCCAGTGGTGAATTCGCGGTCATTGTCAGCGAATATGACCACACAACCGGCCAACTCGATCAAAAAGCCGCGATCGAACATGCACGGGTAGTTAGTAACTGTTTCCGCAACTCCACCGTCCTACCGTTTAAGTTTGGAACAATATTCGACAGCGATGACGCTCTCCGCCAGGCCGTGCGAGTCAACCGCCGCGCCTTCGGACAAAGTGTCGCCAGGCTCCGTGGCAAGTCCGAAATGCACATCAAATTGGTCGTCCGGGACGGATCCCTCCGCGAGGCCATGATCGATGTGGAGCTTCCTGACACCGTTGGTGGTGATTATCTTTCCAAGCTGCGGGTCAAGGCCTCGCGCGAGCGGGAACGCCAGACCAAAGCGCGGGCTCTGTCCGTGCAAGTCCACAAGCTCTTTAACCCGCTTGAGGAAGAAGTCAGCTGCAAGAAAGTCGCTCCGGAGGGGATGCTTATCGATATCGCCCACCTGATCGACACCAAGAGCGTCGAGAAGTACCAGAACCGCTATAACGCAGCAGCTAAGCAATTGAAGAATTGTGAAGTGGCCATCAGCGGCCCTTGGCCGCCCTACCACTTCCTGCCCGGCAAGCTTCGCACCGTCGCGGGCAACAGCTAGCCAGATCTCGCTTACACTCAAAAGCCCATGGTTCGCCGTGGGCTTTCTCTTTTACCCATGCGCTTGGCATGGCCGTGCACGGAATGTGCATTGTTCTGCACTTCGCTTTTTCGTTTCGCTATCCCAAAAACGTGCGAAATCGTTCTCATCTGATCCTAACTTGATGTAGCTGAGTGGCTTAACCGATTGCGTGATTGCAATCACTCGATTTTTCGGCTTTGGTGCGGCAAATGCTTCTATGAACCGTACTAAGAGGCCGCAAACTCTAGTATGACCTTCACTCTCTTCGACACAGAGCGTCACTTCCTGACTGACCGTTCTGGCTGGCGGAACGGTATCTTGCTTTGCCTTTCCTGACATTGCCCACCAATTTCGCCTCTTGAACGTGGCCCCGAAAGGGGCCATTTTTATTGGCCAGATACCCACATCCCTGTGTTTCTCTGTGATTCCCGTGGTGCACTGCTTTTCGGTCAGAACGTGGGCCAACGAACTCACCACAGGGACACAGGGTTTCACAGAGAGAGCCATTCGCGGGCTCTGCGCGACGTTGCGCTCATCGCGTCGAGCGCTCCATCACGAAGACCCAGTCCCCTTTCGCCGGCGGCGTGAAGTCTTTTTTCCCGCACGGCGGAAATTCTCCGATCTTCGTCCAATCCCCAGTTCGCGGATTAAACCACGAAGCTACCGCCTGCTTTCCGGAGATACTGTTCATCTGTAGCGTAATCGTCCGCGCCGAAGGCAGATATCCCATCACAAGCGAACCGTCGCCAGCACGCGCCGCCGTCAGATAATCCATCCCATTGAATTCCCCGAGTCCATCCACAACTACTTCGTGCTTCTCGTCGGGAACCAACAAATCCCATGGCCGCGAACGAAACAGCGAATACAGCCGCGACATATTCTGGCTCCCCACCGAATCAAGCGCCGCCTCCCATCCCGGATCAAACAACCACATTGGACGATTTCCCATAAACTGTCCCGTCGCGCCTGACAGGATCGCCCAATACGCCTGCCTCCGTATCTGCACCGCCGACGCATTGTGCTCTCCTTCATACGTCGTTTCGATCAGCACAAACGGCATCGGCGGCTGCCGGTCGTAATCGACTCGCAGTTTCTGATGCACGATCCCATACGTATACGTGCTGTTCAGATCCAGCCATCCTTCGTTCGCGTACTGATCGATCGCCGAGTTCTCCGGATGGCAATGTGCCGTCAGTAAATGCCGCTCATCCGCCTCATTGATTCCGGCCGCAACTGCATCCACATCCTCGCGCACCTTGTCCGGATTGCGGTCCCCGCCGATGATCCAGACAATATTGTCGAAATCGCGGTACCGCTTCCCGACATACCGCCCCCAATTTCGCGCCTTCTCCGGACCATTCGCCTTTAACTCATCGACCCAACCTTCATCCAGGCCTATGTAGCCGAGATAAATCGGCGCCAGAAAAACCACAATCCCCTTCTCCTGCGCCTTCCGAATCACCCAGTCCGCATGGGCAAAATACTTTTCATTCGGAGTCGAGAAATCTCCCAACGTGATGAACGGACCTTCTCCGTACCGGTTCACCGGCCCGCGAAACTTATGCTCAATCAAATTGACAATGATCGAGTTGAACCCCAGCCGGCGCCGCGCCTCGAGATATTTCTCCGCCTCTTCTTTCGTGAGCCCCGAAATCAGCGACCACGCCGCATCACCCTGGACCAGAAAAGGTGTCCCATTCTGATCGACAAGATGCCGATGATCGGCGCCAACCCGCAGCGGATAACGTTCCGCGCCAAACGAAAGCGTGGCACAAAGCACAACTACGGTCAAAACCGTTAATCGAAGGTTCATAGGAAAAGGCACGATCGCGGGAAGTATAAAGGAGCGCCTACGGCGATGGGTGCCCCATTTCTCGCGCGCCTTTTGCGCGAGAAGTGGGGATTTTTCGAACCCGTACGTTACACTTGTTTCCTCAACCATGAACTCAAAGCGCGCCGCTCTGCTTTTACTGCTCTGGCCCCCACTTGCAGCTCAAACCCAGCAACCGAACTCCGCTCCGCCACCCTTTTTCGCCGCGCCCCAAATGACGCCCGCCCAGCAGCAGAACTTCCCCGCTCAACTGCTGAACCAACTGGAATCGATCAAGTTGTCAGCGCTCGCCGATGACTACACATACCTGCAGGTCGCACATCTCACCGACAACATTGGGTCGCGCCTCAGCGGTTCCGCGCAGGCCAAAGCTGCGGTCGACTACGTCGCGGACGAACTCCGCAGACTTGGCATGGACGTGCAACTCGAGGAGGTCAAGGTCCCGCACTGGGTCCGCGGAGCCGAAACTGCCGAGCTCACCGAATATGCCGGCCAGGTCCCGGGCACCACGCAGAAGATTGTTCTCACAGCTCTCGGCGGCAGTACATCCACTCCGGTCGAAGGTCTCAACGCCGAAGTCGTCGTCGTCAGCAATTTCGATGAATTAAAAGCGCTCGGCCGCGAGAAGGTCGCAGGCAAGATCGTCTTGTTCAACGAAATTTTTGACAAGCAGAAAGCCGCTGCCGGACTAGCTTTCGCCGCCTACGGCGAGGCCGTCCGCTACCGCGGTGCCGGAGCCAAAGCCGCCGCCGATCTCGGAGCAGTCGCCGCGCTCGTCCGCTCCGTCGGTAACGCCGATTATCGCTTGCCGCACACTGGTTACAGCGCTCCCGCCGGTATCCCCGCCGGAGCCGTCACTGCGGAAGACGCCGACCTCATGGCCCATCTCTACTCGCAAGGCCGGATCCGCATGCATCTCACGCTCACGCCGCAGAAGTTGCCCGACGCGATTGGTTACAACGTGATCGCCGATCTCAATGGCAGCGAGCATCCCGAACAAATCGTCGTCGTTTCCGGCCATCTCGATTCCTGGGATCTCGGCACCGGAGCGATCGACGATGCCGCCGGCGTCGCTGTCTCTCTGGAAGCCGCCCACGTTCTGCATCAACTCGGCGTTCGGCCCAAACGCACTCTTCGCGTCATCGCGTGGATGGACGAAGAGAGCGGAGGCTCGGGTAGCCAAGCGTACACGCGAGATCACACCAACGAATTCCCGCGCCACATCGCCGCCATCGAGTGCGACAGCGGCGCTTCTCATCCACTCGGATTCGAATCACGCATCAGCACGAGCGCCGCAGAACTTCTGCGTCCAGCGCTCAGCACATTGCAGAGTTTCGGAGCCAACGTGCTCCAGCCCAGTAGCTATCCTCCCGGAGCCGACATTGCAGCCATGTCCGAGGCCGGAGTACCCGCGCTCGGCATCCTGCAAGACGGACGAACCTACTTCAACTACCACCACACCGCGGCCGACACGCTAGACAAAATTGTGCCCAACGAACTTCGCGAAAACGCCGCTGCCATGGCCGTGATGGCATACGCGCTGACGAACATGACCAACCCGCTGCCACGATGACCCAGCCCCGACGGGGCGGTATGTGTTAGCCCAGGACGTAAGTCTGGGTAAGAGGGACATCTGCTGACAAGTCCCGGAGGACGGCACGGGTCTCACTCGGCCCCTTCCACCACCCGTCATCCCCTTCCTCACCGCTCCCTGTGACATCCATCACATACAAACTCTCCCGAGCAGGACTCTCATAGCTTGGGCAGATTGCGTGGCGTCGCTCGCGAATCTTGCTTCACAAATGAGGTGCTTTATGCCGACCAGGCGGGACTTTCTACAATCCAGCGCCGTCGTTGCCGCAGCTCTGTCGGGTGCAGGTTCTGCGCTTGAGGCGCATGCACAACCAGCGCCAGTCGAACCAACAATAGCCCCACCCACCCCGCCGAAGTCAGCTTCCGAACTCCAGGTTCCCAAGATGAAGTTCTTTCACGCCGACGTCAGCCGCATGGTGCTCGGCGTCAATCCCTTCTGCGGATACGCGCATTACAACAACAATTACTCCGGAGCGATGAAAGAGTGGTACACACCCGACCGTGTTTGCGCGGTCATGCATCAAGCCGTGCGCTTCGGCATCAATACATTCAATTACGTTGCTCTCGAACGACTGCCGGAGGACTGGCTGCGTTTCGTCGCCGAAGGCGGGCAAATGCACTTGATCATGCAAGTCCTGCACGACACTCCCAGCACGATCGGGCAGGCAAAGACCCTGAAGCCGCTCGCCATGTTTCGCCAGGGAGAAGTCGTCGACCAGGCATTTCAGGCCGGAAAGATGAATACCGTCCGCGAATGGTGCAAGGTTGTGCGTGATATGGGCATCATCGTGGGCGTGGGTACACATAAGCCCGAAGTCATCTCGCAGGTCGAAGAAGAAGGCTGGGACGTCGATTTCTACGCCGGCTGCGTATACAACCGCACACGCACGGTCGACGAACTGAAAAAGATTTTGAACGGAGAAATCCCCGAGATGCCGCGCGAGGTTTACCTGCAGAGCGATCCACCGCGGATGTACAGCGTCATGCGGCAGACCTCAAAACCGTGCTTCGCCTTTAAGATCCTGGCCGCCGGAAGATTGGACGACGGCGGAATCGAGCAAGCCTTCCGCACTGCATTCTCCAGCATCAAGCCAAACGACGGAGTTCTGGTAGGAATGTTCCCCCGCGGAAAAGACGAAGTCCGCGAAAATGCCGAAATCGTGCACCGGATCTTGCAGGGCTAGCATCCTTTTGCTTAGTTGATTTCCTTCGTGGACCTTCGTGTCCTTTGTGGTTGATGGTGTTTTGCGCTTGATCAAGCCGCAACACTCGGCGTTCTCTTTTCTTCCACCATCGCCTTCAGCTCCAACGCGTTCTTAGGCGCATACCCAGCCTGATCATTATCGAAATACGCGAATATGTGCTTCAACTCTTTCCGCCATGCCTTAATCCGGTTCGCCCAGGTCCGTAGCGTCGCCTCGCTGTAGTCTCCCTGATACTTGTTCGCTCCGGGCCCGTGCAGTCGCACATAGGAAAAATCAGCCGTAATCTGTATCGGCGAGTGATATCCCGCAAGCTCGTAGATGCAATACGCCGCGTTATACCGGTGCAGCACCTCATACACCTCGGGCACATTCCAAGTCTCATTGCGGAACTCGAATGCATACCGGTGATACCGCGGCAGCGCCTGGAGAAACGACTCCAACCGTTCGCGATTGAGCTTCCATCCCGGCGGAAGCTGAAAAAGAATCGGCCCCAGCCGCCGTTCGAACTTCTCCACCAGGTTCACGAACTTCTGAATCGCACTCGCGGGATCGCTCAGCTTCTTGTTATGCGTAATGTAGCGGCTGGCCTTCACCGCAAAGCAGAACTCCGGAGGCGTCTCGCGGCACCACCCTTCAATCGCCGCCGCGGTCGGCAGCCGGTAAAAGCTGTTGTTGATCTCGACCGTATCGAAGCGTTCCAGATAATACCGCAGCATCTTCGAGGGCGGCATCTTCGCGGGATAAAACGTTCCCACCAAATGCTTGTAATGCCATCCTGAGGTACCGATGTGAACTGCCGCAGGCCCGTTTGCAGACATCGTTTTCATTGGATGGAAAATCCCTCACAGATGATGGCGCCGCTTTCAACATCTCATGCTTTAATGGCAATGGTCTAATGGCTGTTTCCATTTTCATCCTGCGTGGAGGTGTGCGCGTGAAAAGACTTGCAGTCCTTCTTTCGCTGCTTTCGTTCGTTTGCTCGGTCCCGAATCTCTCCACGGCCCAAACGCCCAAGCCCGATCGCCAGGTTGCGGTCACCCTCGACGACCTGCCGTCAGGGATGGCCGACCGGCAGCCAGCGACAGACATCACAGCGATGACAGCAAAATTGCTGGGCACGTTGCGCGACCAGAAGATTCCGGTAGTCGGTTTTGTGAACGAGAAGAAGCTCTACAAACCCGGCGAAGTCGACGAGCGCATCAAGGCCCTGAAGATGTGGATGGACTACGGCTTCGAGCTGGGAAATCACACCTTCGCTCACTCATCGCTGAACCAGGTTGGACTCAAGGCATGGGAAGACGATGTGATTCGCGGCGAGACCGTCACCAGCATGCTCATGGCCGAGCACAAGATGAAGATTCGCTATCTCCGCCATCCGTATCTCGACACCGGCCGCGATCTGCAGACGCGCCGCGAGGCCGAAGCCTTTCTCACCCAGCGCGGATACCGCATCGCTCCCATCACGCTCGACGGCTGGGACTGGATGTTCGCCGGCCTCTATGAAGACGCCAAGAAGCGCAACGACACAGACCTCCAAGCGAAGATTGTGAAGGAATATCTCACCTATCACGACGCGGTCTTCGCGTACACCGAGCAACTCTCGGTGAAGGTCGTCGGCTACGAACCGAAGCAGATCCTGCTGCTCCACGCCAGCAATCTCGAAGCCGACCACATCGGCGAATTATTGGACGTGCTCCGTAAGCGCGGCTACCGCTTCATCACGCTCGAAGATGCCTTGAGCGATGCGGCCTACAGCCTCCCCGACACCTACGTCGGCGAAGAAGGCACCGGATGGATTGATCATTGGGCGATAACACAAGGCAAGATCCCGCAGGGCGCTCCGAAGTTTCCCCAGTGGGTAATCGACCGCGCGAAGGAACTACATCAATCGACGGGGCAGGTATCAGCCGAACCACAGTACCAATAAATACAGAAGTGAGAAGTCAGAATTCAGAAGTTGCGAGCGCCTCAGTGTCGATGTGGCTCAGCATTCTTGTCATCCTGAGGCACGCGCTTTATGCGTGTCGAAGGACCTATGCACTTTCCGTGCGCCATCGATACTGTGTGCAGGAATCCCTGTGCAACCCTGTGATCCCAGTGGTGAATGGATTTGAAGCGGTAGCCTTAGTGGCTCCCGCCCGCGATCGAAGGCACCAGCAGCACCTCGTCGCCTTCCTGAAATGCGTAAGCCGGGCCGCCGAGAAACCGTATGTCTTCCTCGTTCACATAGATATTCAAGAAGCGCCGGATCTGCCCTTTGTCGTCGCGCAGATGCGGCTTGAGTTCGGGAAATTTCTCGTCCAGCACCGAAAACAACTCGTTC
Source organism: Candidatus Sulfotelmatobacter sp. (assembly GCA_035946775.1). Lineage (GTDB taxonomy): Bacteria > Acidobacteriota > Terriglobia > Terriglobales > Acidobacteriaceae > Sulfotelmatobacter. Next base: position 50,606 of record DASYZA010000300.1, read on the forward strand.
AGGTTGTTTGCCGTGCAACTGATAGAACCTACGCCATCGGTGTGACGGCGCAAGGCAGTCGGGATACATACTGTAATCGGCATCGTTATGCTCCTATTGCCTCGGTTTCCCGCGCCGCCGCGATCGCGCCCGGAACCTCGTCCACATCAAGCGTCTCCTGCAGGTACGCCTCGAACTCCGTAAGCTTCGGCGCAATCGGACGCTCCGTCCGATAAACGCCCGCTAGAACATCGGTCGTCTTCAGACCATTTCCGGTCACGCACAACACGGTCGTCTCTTCAGGCAGAATGCGATCCTGACGATAGAGCTTCCCCGCGCATCCCACGGTGACTCCGCCCGCGGTTTCGGTGAAGATGCCTTCCGTCTCCGCCAGCAGCCGAATCGAATCGACCACTTCCGGATCGCTGACGTCTTCGCTCCAACCGCCGCTGCCTTTGATGGTCTTGATCGCGTAATGTCCGTCGGCAGGATTCCCAATCGCCAGTGAACGCGCGATCGTGTTCGGCTTCTGCGGCTCAATCTCAGCACTGCCCGTTTTCACCGCCGTTGAGATCGGAGAGCATCCGGTTGCCTGCGCTCCAAAGAACTTCACTTCCTTCGGCTCGACCAGGCCCAGCTTCACCAACTCATCGAATGCCTTTCGGATCTTGGTGATCAACGATCCGCCAGCCATCGGACAAACGATGTTGTCGGGCAAGCGCCATCCGAGTTGCTCCGCGATTTCGAATCCGACGGTCTTCGATCCTTCCGCGTAGTACGGACGCAGGTTGACGTTTACGAACCCCCAACGATGCTCGTCGGCAATCTGCGAGCACAAGCGGTTTACCTGATCGTAGTTGCCCGCGATCCGCACAACCTTCGCACCGAACACATTCGTCCCGAGAATCTTCGCGGGCTCGAGATCCGACGGAATGAAAATCCACGCCTTCAGGCCTTCGCGTGCGGCGTGCGCGGCAACGGCGTTGGCAAGGTTCCCAGTCGACGAGCACGAGACGGTATCGAACCCGAACTCGCGCGCATTCGCCAGCGCCACCGCGACCACGCGGTCTTTGAAGCTCAGCGTCGGCAGGCACACGGCATCGTTCTTGATGTACAAATTGCCGGCTGCGGCCGCTCCGCCCAACTTCTGCCCCAGGTGCGGAGCGTTGAACAACGGCGTGAATCCAACCGGCAATTTCGGGTTAAAGCTTTGGGGGAGGGGCAACAGATCGGAGTAGCGCCACATGTTCGGTGCACGCTGCGAGATGCGCTCACGGCTGACCGACGTCTTCAGCGCGTCGTAGTCGTAAGCAACTTCCAGGGGAGAGAAACAATCGTCGCAGATCGACCGGGGCTGGTTTCCCCAAGTCCGTCCACATTCGCGGCACCGTAATTCGTAATGAGACATGTAGCTACTCGCTTTCTGAAAGTTTCAAAGTTTCAGAGGTTTCAATGTTTCAAAGTTCGTGCGCCTCGGCGGCGTCTTGAGACTTTGAAACCTTGAAACTTTGAAACCTTGCTTTCATGCGAGTAGCTATCGACGAGCCGGGAAAAAGTGGCCATAAAAGCAAATGGCCTCTTTTTCCAGGAAAAGGAAAAGAGGCTATCGGAAGCAAATACAGCACGCTTGCCGAATCCCATGTTCCCTGTTTCCAGGAGAGAGTTGGCACCAGTCATTCGGGATATATGATCCTGAACCGGTTGCCGTGGCGTCTCAGGGCTCGTCCCTCAGCCACTCTGCATGAAATTCAGGTCCGCTCTCCATTCGTAAATGAAGACCGAACTTGTTCCGACTATGCTACAGAAACCGCGCGGACGTCGTCAAGCGGAAGTTGGGCATCGCCTGGGACTACCATCCCATCTGATCCATTCGCCGGAGGATGATCGCGCTGTAGCTGTTCATGCGCTCGGGACGACGCTTCAGCGGAGCCGGCAGGATCGCGGCGAGGCGTGCCGCCTGCTCGCGCCGGATATTTCGTGCCGGAATCCTGTCGTAGTGCTGACACGCCGCTTCCGCGCCATAAATACCCGGTCCCCACTCGACCACGTTGAGATAGATCTCCAGGATGCGCCGCTTGCCGAGCACAAATTCGGCGACCGGCACCAGCGTGGTCTCTGCGCCTTTGCGGAGAATCGACCGGTTCGTCCCGAAAAACAAATTCTTCACAAGTTGCTGCGTAATCGTGGAGGCGCCGCGAGTGCGTTCGCCTTCCAAATCCTCGCGCGCGGCGATCTGGATTTGCTCCCAGTCGAAGCCATGGTGCTGGTAGAAACGCGTGTCCTCGGCAGCGATCACGGCGTGCTGAAGATCCGGCGAAATCTGACCGAGCGGAATGAACTTGTAGTGTTCGTGATAGGAGGTGCCGTGAATCCAGGACTGCACGCGGCGCTCGATGTGCACCGCGGTTGTCGGAGGATCGATCCACCGGAAAGCCACCAGCAGCAGCACAGCCATCAACCAGAGACTGACCAGAAGGAATAGGGCAGCAGCTGCGATGCGTGCGATGCGCGATTGAAAAAACCTCTTCCGAACCGAGGGCGGCGGCAGCGCGTTGGCGGTCTCTGGCACGCTCCAGAATAATAGCCCGGGCGCTTAGGGTGGATACCTCGCCCGGAGCCTTGTTCCTGTACCTTATTCTGATGCGCTCGCTCCTGACTTCATCGTGTATCGCCGCCGCAGCGACACTCGCCATTCTCTTCTTCCCGCACGCGAATGGTCAGTCCGCGCCTGAGCAGCCAGTCTTCCGATCTTTTCAGCGTGTCCAGTTGCTCGAGGACAAGGGTGAAACCTCGGCCAGCGTCAGCGTCGGCGATCTCAATGGCGACGGCCTGCTCGACATCGTCCTGGCCAAGGGACGCCACTGGCCGCTGCACAGCCGCGTGCTGCTCAACGATGGGAAGGGCGGCTTCACCGCCAGCGATCTCGCCACAGCGCCTGCTCGCACCTACTCCGCGGCATTAGCCGATGTGGATGGCGACGGCCATCTCGACGTCGTCGTCAGCAACGATGCGCCGGACCGCAAGCTCGTTTACCGCAACGATGGCAAGGGACACTTCAGCGAGATCGGCACCTTCGGCGACCCCTCGTGGCCCACGCGTTACGTCACGCTCGCCGATCTCAACGGCGACGGCTTTCCCGATATCGTCGCGGCGAATCGCGGAGATTATCCCGACTTCGATGCGCCTCACCCGGAGTCGCAACCGCACAAGCCGACGCCGAGCTTCGTCTGCTTCAATGACCGCAAGGGACATTTCCCGACGTGCCAGCCGCTGCCCAGCGAATCCGCCACCTCGATTGTCGCGGCCGACCTTGACGGTGACGGATCCATCGACCTGTTCGTGCCGCATCGCGACGGTGGACAGAGCATCATTTTATGGAACGATGGCAAGGGCCATTTCCCCACGTCGACCAAGGTGGGACCGAGTCAGGCCTGGATCCGCATCGGAGCCACCGCCGATTTTGATGGCGATGGTCGGCTGGACCTGGCCATCATCGACGAGGCAAAACAAGCCGCCTACGTGATCTTCAATCGCGGTGGGCGTAAGTTCTCCGATCCCGTACAGCTTCCCGGACCGAAGCGTCCGCCCTACGCGCTGTCGGTCGCGGACCTCAATCGCGACGGCCAGCCCGACATCATCGTTGGCTGGGTACAGCAGCCGGGATCGGTCTACTACAACATGGGCCACGGACACAGCTTCCACGAAGTCCCGTGGAACGACGGCAAAGGAGTCGTCTACGGCATGGCATTCGCCGACTTCAACGGAGACGGCTGGCCCGACATTGTGGCCGCCCGCTCCGACGCGCCCAACGCCATCTGGTTCAGCACAGCGCCAGCGTCAGAACATTAGAGAGGGTTGGCGTCCTAAAGTCCCCAAGTCCCCACTTCTGGCAAAACCGGCCAGAAATGGGGCACCCAACGATTTTTGGCGCTGATCCAAGTTTTGGACCCGTGAGCGGGTACCCTCCCCCGTGTGATCTATTGAAATGTGCGGGTTAGCGGGAAATCCAGAATAAATCCATGCTGCTCAAGAATTTGCGGGCAAAATCTTGAAAATGCGTGGTTTATTGCCGCATGGTGCGTGCGATTTTTTTTCGAAGGATTGCGCAAAATATTGGGAAATAAAGACTTAGCTGATCGGCCCGCTCTTTATGGCTCGTAAAATCTTGAGCCGCCTGGACTTACACGTAAAATCTTCTTTTCAAAGAACTTAGGTTAGTCCTGAGTCCCGGGTCCTGAGGCCCGAGCCCAACCGGGAGTTGAGGCGCGGATGCCGCGCCGGTGCCTCTCGGCAACGCGATGATCGGATGTTGGGGCTGTGGAAGGCAAAGTCAGATGTCACAGTGCGGGGCTGTGGAAAAAGTGCAGGACCAGGACGAGCGCGCGGCTTTCCTGTAGCCTGAAATAGAGGAACGTTCCAGTTCCCCGCGTTCTTCAGGATCCGTTGCGTCCTTTTCGGGCTCTCATCCGTATTACCCGTAAGTGAGCGCAACGACCGCACTATCGCTGGAGGGGCTTGTGGCCGTGGATACGGATGTGGCCCGGCTTCGCCGAGGCGACCTGAATGCTCTCTCGGAACTGATCGCCCGATACCAGAACCGACTGTACCGATACTTGTTGCGTATGGTGCGGCAACCGGCCGAGGCTGAAGACCTGTTCCAGCAAACCTGGCTGAAAGTGGTCGAGAAGATTCATTCGTTTGACGTAACCCGCAACTTCGACGCGTGGCTGTTCACGCTCGCGCGCAACCTGGCGATCGATCATTTACGCCAGGTTCGCCCGCAGAGCCTGGACGAGCCGCTGGCAGACAACGGGAATTGCGAAACCGCAGCGGACCGGATTCCGTCCAGGGACGACACGCCATTGGATAGTGCACTCGCGGTGGAGCGCCGAAAGCAGATTGACGAAGCGATGGCGGCACTGCCGATGATTTATCGCGAAGCTCTCACCCTGCGGTTTGAGGATGGAATGAAGATTGAGGAGATCGCGCAGGTTACAGGAGTGCCGGTATCAACAGTAAAGTCGCGGCTGCGGCGTTCGCTGGAGCAATTGCGTTCCGCGCTGGTAGCAGAGTGTGGAGAGGCATGGCGATGAGCGAGCACGAGAAAATTCGAGAACTGCTGGCGCTAGCCGCAGCGGAGGCGTTGACGGCTGCGGAAGAAAAACGGGTTGCGGAGCATGTGCGCACGTGCGTCTCCTGCTCGAACGAATTAGACGGATGGCTCCCGATTACGACCGAACTCCGCCGACTGCCGATGCCGCAGCCTTCTGCGTGGCTGCTTCAGGCGACGCTGGCGCGGGCGGAGGCGAAGCTCGCGGAGCAGGCCGAGCATGATTGGAACCGCCGCGTCATGATTTTTGTGGTGGCTTTGTCATGGCTGCTGACCATTGCGAGCTGGCCAGTTTTCGATTTTGTGAGCCCCCATCTGGGGAGCTTGCTCGGGCCGCAGTTCGGCCGTACGTGGATCAGTTTTGCCGCGTTCACCGCGCTGGGGTGGCTGGCGGGAGGAGTGGCCGCAGTGATGCTGGCAGTCCGGCAGCGCGGCGAAAGGAGGCTGGCATGAGCCGCTTCATGAAGGAATTGCGCGTAATTCCCAAGGCAGCGTGGATCTTTTCGTTGTTCGCCTATCTGTGCTTCACGGTGTCGTTGTTCTTCTTCGTGGTACCGACGGATCCGGAGATAGGCAAATGGCCGCGCTGGGGACAAGCGCTATTCGTGCACGGGATGTTCGTGTTCGTGCTGGCGTGGGTGGCGCTGAACGGATACATCTACGGCGATGCGAAGCGGCGGCAGATGCGGTACGTACTGTGGACGCTGCTGGCAATCTTCACTCCCTCGGGGGTGGGAATGATCTTGTACTTCATTTTGCGCGACCCTCTGCCGAAGCCGTGTCCCGGCTGCGGGCATGTCGAAAAGACAGCATTTCCATTCTGTCCAAAGTGCGGCACTTTGCTGCGGCCATCATGCCCGAAATGCGGTGAGTCGGTTGACCCGACTTGGGCGAATTGCGCGCATTGCGGACAGCGATTGCCGGAGCCGACACCGAGAGCTACACAAGATCGTGCTCTGGCGACCTGACGACGTTTACGTTAGTCCTGAGTCGCGGGTTGTGAGTCCCGAGCTCAACCGGAAGCTGAACGCGGATGCCGCGCCGGTGCCTCTCGGCAATGCGATGATCGGATAGTGGGGCTGTGGAAGGCAAGGTCAGATGTCGCAATGCGGGCTGTGGAAAAATGCGCGAGGGAGAGGGCAAGCGTCACGTTTGTTGTCCGCACTTGGGGAACTTTGCGTCGGTCCCCGCATTCGTCGTTTTTTCAGTCGCGAAGCGGCAGAAGGCAACAAAGTCGAAATTTATCCCCCGATCCGCAGATACAAGGTGCATCACCCGAAACGTTTCGCCTCTTTGCTAGCTGAAGTAGTGTTTGTCTCGATTTAGAACGCCAATATCGGGTCGTATCATCCGTCTGGGAAGCATTCGCCCAAACGGCTCCGACGGGAGACACTTTCATGCTTTCAGTAAACAGGGCGGTCACTTTGTCCCGGGCTCTCTGAATTAGAGTCAAGGGGATGCCTCTGCTCAGACCTGCGTTTACGGATGCAGCGAAGGCAGTAGCTTCATTTGCGAGTAACTGCTGGCGTACCTCCCGTCTCAGCGTCTCACCCTCCGCCGTATTCCTGAATTTTAGAATTATCTGGATGAAGGTGGGGTCCGAGAAGAACAATGCACCAAGATCAGCGTCAAACCTGCCTGAGAACACATAACTGGCATACCGGTCCGAAAAATCTGTACCGGCCTGAACGCCAAATGCGGCGCTCGTAAGAATCGAGCCTCCGAAAGGTATTTTTGCTGCTTGCAAACCCAGGGCCTCACAGACCGCTCCCGTTTGAACAAGATGAGCCAGCCGAAGATATGGAAAGGTAAGCCAGACTGGAACCTGAGTTGGAAGGATCGCTTCGCCGATCCCCAAAAGCTTTGAGACGTGTGGCATCATCACCGACGAGCGAACTAGATCGGCGAGCGCCAGTTCGTTCGATCTATCGAATACGACTACTTTCGACTGCAGTTGCGAGAATAAAGCCTCCGCTTCTTTTTCCTTACCAGGCTGGGGATTGAGTTGCTGGCGTATAAACCAATCAGCATCGTGATCCTGCCCGTCCGGAGTCGATGTACGGACCAGACCAATGTCAGCCATTAGCCCATCCACGACTGAAACAACGGCCGGTTCTTGTTGGATGTGAACAAACTTTATTGCGTCTGAAATCAGAAGCGTTCTAAATAGAGACTCACCTAACAAAGTGAATACACGATTGAGATTCGATAGAGGAAAATGGGTAATATCGAAACATGTCAATCCAACTGCCAAATCGTGAGCAGCCGGTGAGTCATGGAATGGGACTTCGTCGTTCGTAAACCCGAGACCAACTGTTAGTTGGGATGGAGTTCCGTCCTTTCGATTGAAGGTTGCGACTGTGGAGTTATTCCAGGTCCCCGGCGGCATACAGTCAGAGATGTAATAACCACTTGCAGAAGCGATCGAAGAAGATGAGGTGTCGATCTTTTTCCGGCTTTCCGAGATCAACTGAACCGCTGGTGCCCTCTGCCTGCTCTGCCAGACGATGTCGAGGACACTGAGGGCCGCTCTATGATCTGGGAACCTCTTCACTGCGTAGTTTATTTGTCGAAGAGGAGCCTTCGAACGGAACTGGGAGCTCACGACAAAGTGGGGTCCGGCTCCGAAAAGACTCATGTCGCGGGCATCATCAGAAAGCAGTTGTAATACGTACTCGTCAGTAACGCTGTAGCCGAGAAATATCACAGTCGAAATGGCAAAGATGTGCTTGAGCGTGTTGATGAAGCTCGTATCCTTCTTCAAAACCTCGTAGTCGTCCCGCGTAAATACCGTAGCTTCAATTCTGCTTCGTGATCCGTGTAGTTTGGCAATGAACGATCGCCCCTCACCCAGCTGTGTTACGCAGCCCGTCAAGTCGGACGGCTGGTAAATTGCAGCATCGGGAAATCTCTGCTCGATCGATTCATCAACGTTGGTTGTCAGCACGTGTATGGGCGCTATTCTGAATAACAGTTCGATGAATCGGGCATTCAGGACTGTGTCGCCTTTCGGCAGAAATGCGTCGCTCAAAAAACGATAGAAGCGCTGTCGGTCCAGATCGTGGCACATCTGGAAAAACTCGGGAAACGAGTTTTTGTTTATTAACTCTAGCGCGGCGTTGTTGTTCAAGCCGGGAACGAACTTGAAGAAGTCCCTTCGTAAATCAAGGGCCAACTCTTTCCACAACGGGTATCCGAGCCATTTACTCGTGCCCGCCCCGGCCCAGATCACAAGCGGTTTGGAAGTTTCAGTTAATATACGTTGGAGTTCGCGAATCGATAACACCGTTTCCTGATCTGCTGCATTGAGCAAGGTGGAACCCTCCCATCTGCCGTCTCTCCGCCAGGGTTGGGACAACAAATTCTATAGCTTAACCTGCTACCTCAGTAGGAAACGCGGGCATTCGGCATGCCGCCATGTACAAACGCGGAAAGCCCGTCGGTGTGGGTCAAATTCTCTCGCGGCTGCCGCCATCGTACCCGCTCTTCACAAACCACGAAGAGTGGGGCACTGAGAGTGGTGGTGACGTCAGCGAAATCGAATCGGGGTCACAGGCGGAGGGATTCCCCGCAATATCCAGGGGAAAGACGCGCAGCCCCATCCATTACCTGCGGCGAATCCGAGGTGTACAATTCCTCGCACCTGCAATGTGCACTTTCCACTGCGCTTTCTTCGAGGAAAAAAGACACGCATGAACTTCTTCCGCCCCTGGGTCCATTTCGTTCTCTTCGTTCTCATCGCCACCTTCGCGTTCAGCCAGCAGCCCGAGTCGACCAGGCCTCAAGCCTCAAAGACAAAAGCTGCGCAGCCCTCCGAGAAGCCCGGAGAACCGGGGGCCAAGCCGCAGATCCAGCCGGAGGAGAAGCCCGCGGCGCAGCCTTCCGGCGATAACGAGAAGGACAAGGGCAAAGAAGAACACTACGACATGGCGGAGCAGCCGCCGGTGATCACGCATCACCAGATCTCCGTGGACGGCAAGGCGCTGAAGTACACGGCGACTGCGGGACGCCTCCCGATCAAGCGGGGCGACGGCAAGATTGAAGCCGAGATGTTCTACGTGGCCTACACGCTCGACGGGCAGGATGCGGCACGGCGTCCGCTGACCTTCGCTTTCAATGGAGGCCCGGGCTCGGCCTCGCTCTGGATACACATGGGCGCGCTCGGCCCGCGCCGCGTCGTGTTGCAGCCGGATGGATTCATGCCTCCCGCGCCGTACCGTATTCAGGACAATCCCTACACGCTGCTCGACAAAAGCGACCTGGTGCTGATCGACGCGATCGGCACGGGATTCAGCCGCGCCGCCGACCAGGAGCTGTTCAAGAAATTTTTCGGCATGAAGGGAGACATTGAATCGTTCAGCGAATTCATACGGCTCTACATCAGCCGCAATGAGCGCTGGTCGTCGCCGCTGTTCATTCTGGGAGAAAGTTACGGGACGACGCGCGCCGCGGGCATTGCCGGATACCTTGCCGATCGCGGCATTTCGTTCAACGGGATCACGCTGCTTTCTACTGTCCTGGATTTCCAAACGTTGGAAGATAAATTCACGAACGACCAGCCGTATGTTTTTCTGATTCCGTCGTTCACCATGATCGCGGGCTATCATCACAAGCTCGCGCCCGATCTTGCGCAAGACATGACTCGCGCACGGCAGCAGGCCGAGCAGTGGGCGTCGACCGACTACGAACGGGCGCTCGACAAGGGCGACTCGCTCACTACGCAGGAGCGGCAGAACATCATCGACCAGTTGGCGCATTTCACCGGACTGACCAAAGAAGTGATCGACGAGGCCAACCTGCGCATCAATGTGCAGAAGTTCACGCACTATCTGCTGATCGATCAGAAGGTGCGCGTGGGACGGCTCGACGGACGCTACACCGGGCCTGATCCGAATGGGCTGCTCGACACGCCGTTCTACGATCCGACGGGATCCGCCACGCAGCCGCCGTTCACTTCGGTGTTCAACAATTATTTGCGTACCGAACTTGGATACAAGGTCGATATGCCCTACAACGTGCGCGCGCCGCGCGGCGGCCCGGGCGGCGACACATGGGAGTGGGGCTCGGCGATCCAGGGCTTCCCCGACACCGCGACGGCGATGCGGCAGGCGATCGTGAAGAATCCTTATCTGAAGGTTCTGGTGATGGAGGGCTACTACGATCTGGCGACGCCGTATTATGCGGCGAACTACACGATGGATCATCTGAATCTGCCGCCGAAGTACCGCGAGAATATTTCGTTCGCGACGTACGATGCCGGACACATGGTGTACCTGCCGATGGACGGACTCAAGAAGATGAAGTCGGACGAGGCGGCGTTTATTGAAAAATCTGGGGGCCAGTAGTGGTCGGAATTCTCCGCGGCCTCGGCGGCAGTTCTCAGCGCTCTCCGCGGTTCAAGCCTTACCGCTGAGCTCGCAGAGAAAGGCCGCGGAGAACGCGGAGGTTTGCAGGAGAGCTCTGATGAAACAACCGAAATGTTGTGCGTGGGTCGTACTTCTGCTGCTGCTCTCTGGTTTGGCTGCATTCGCCCAAGAGAATTGCGAGCATCTCGGTTCGTTGAAGATCGAGAACGCGACGATCACAGAAGCGCAGCAGGCCGCGGCGGGCGCTTATAAAGGAGCGCCGGCGCCTTTCAGCGGAGTTGATATTTCCCAGCTCTACAAAAGCCTGCCTGCATTTTGCCGCGTGGTCGTTGAGGCCAAGCCGACTTCGGATTCCGATATCAAGATCGAGATCTGGCTTCCGGCCTCCGGCTGGAATGGAAAGCTGCAAGGGATTGGCAACGGCGGATTCGCCGGTCTGATTGACGAGATGCAGCTGGCGACATCGCTGAAGCATGGATACGCATCAACGGCGACCGACACCGGCCACACCGGATCGCCGATCGATGCGACGTGGGCGATCGGACATCCGGAAAAGGTGATTGATTTTGGACATCGCGGCATTCACGAGATGACGCGCGTGGCCAAGGCAGTGGTGCAGGCCTACTACTCGAAGGCGGCGCAGCATGCGTATTTCGCCGGATGCTCGGATGGCGGCCGGGAGGCGCTGATGGAAGCGCAACGCTATCCGGAAGACTATGACGGGATCCTGGCGGGAGCTCCGGCCAACAATTGGACTCCGTTGCTTACCACTGCTGTGTACGACACGCAGGCGCTCACGGTGGATCCGGCGAGTTTCATTCCGCAATTGAAGATCCCGGCGATCGCCGAGGCCGTGAATGCCGCGTGCGACGGGCTCGATGGAGTGCATGACGGAATCCTGAATGATCCGCGGCAGTGCCATTTCGATCCGGCAAAGATTCAGTGCAAGGCGGAAGACTCGGACAAGTGCCTGACGGCGGCGCAAGTGACCGCGCTCAAGAAGTTGTATGCGGGAACACTGGATTCGGTGGGACATGTCGTTTACCCGGGCTATCTGCCGGGCGCGGAAGAGGGGCAAGGCGGATGGGGGCTGTGGATCACGGGACCCGCTCCGCAGAAGAGCCTGATGGCATTCTTCGGGAACGGATTCTTTTCGGACTTCGTCTATGAGAAACCTGATTGGGACTACAAGACATTCCACGTTGATGCGGGGCTCAAGGCGGCGAATGAGAAGACCGCGCAGGCTCTGAATGCGACCGATCCGAATTTGAAGCCCTTCAAGACGCGAGGCGGAAAGCTGATTCTGTATCACGGATGGAACGATCCGGCGATCACCGCGCTAAACACGGTCAATTACTACGACAGCGTGGTGAAGGCCGTCGGCGGGAAGGACGTTGCGTCGTTCGTGCGGCTCTACATGGTGCCGGGAATGCAGCACTGTGGCGACGGCCCGGGTGCGGATTCTTTCGGAGCGGTGGGCGATCTCACCTACGACGATCCTTCGCACAGCGCGCAGGCATCATTGGAACGATGGGTGGAGAAAGGCAAAGCGCCCGACGCGATTATCGCTTCCAAGTTCGAAGGCAAAGACCGTAGTCAGACTAAGATGACACGGCCGCTGTGCCCTTATCCGCAGGCAGCGAAGTACAAGGGCGCGGGCGATACCAACGACGCGGGCAGTTTTGTGTGCGAGAAGTAAAGGCATCAACCACGAAGGGCACGAAGGTTTACGAAGGAATTCATGGGTAGCGCTTTCCTTCGTGATCCTTTGTGTCCTTTGTGGTTAAAGGGTTTTATCGGCTGTATTGGTTCTTCTTTTTATCTTCGTGGCGCTCGATGCCGAGTTGAATCAAGCGATCGATCAAGTCGCTGTACTCGAGGCCCGACGCCGCCCAGAGCTTGGGATACATGCTGATCGAGGTGAAGCCGGGCATGGTGTTGATCTCGTTGAGGTAAATCTTTCGCGTCTTCGGATCCATCAGGAAATCGACGCGGGCGAGACCGGAACAATCGACCGCCTTGAAAGCTTTGACCGCTAGCTCCTGAACTTTCTTCGTCTCGGATTTCGTCAGCTTCGCGGGGATGATCAGCTTCGAGCCCTCGTCGAGGTACTTGGCATTGTAGTCGTAGAACTCTTTGATGGGAACGATTTCGCCGGGCACCGAGGCGGCCGCTTCGTCATTGCCGAGGACGGAGCACTCGATTTCGCGAGCCTTCTCGTCTTTGCCACCGACTCCTTCTTCGATGACAATCTTGCGGTCGAACTTCGCAGCTTCTTCGATCGCCGGTCCGAGTTCTTTCTTGTTATGCGCTTTGCTGATGCCTACAGAGGAACCGAGGTTCGCGGGCTTCACGAAGACCGGGTATTTCAGTTTGCCGACTAACTTCTCGACTCGCTTGGGATCTTTTTCCCAATCGCGGCGAAGGATCGTTACATGGTTCACGATGGGAAGTCCGGCGGCGATAAACAAAGATTTCATGATGTCTTTGTCCATGCCGGCGGCCGAGCCGAGGACTCCCGCGCCGACGTAAGGAATGTCGGCGAGTTCGAGAAGACCCTGGATGGTGCCGTCTTCGCCGAAGGTGCCGTGAAGCACGGGGAAAATGACATCGACGTTGATGGCGCGATCGGAGGCGCGGCGCATGGGAGTGGCGTCGGTTTGAAAAGGGATTAAGCCGGTTTCCCGGTGCACTGGTTCCGGAGGAACGACTACCGCCTCGCCGCGGGCCAAGACGGCTGCCGGTTCGGTAAGCTCGGGATCGCCGGCGCGCAATTGCCGCGGCTCAAGAACCAATTTTCCGGTGAGCAAGTTTTCGGCATGCTCTGCGGTGAGCCAGCGACCGTCTTTGGTGATGCCGATGGGGACGACTTCATATTTTTCCTTATCGATTGCGTTGAGAACCGATGCGGCTGAGAGAAGCGAGACTTCATGTTCACCGCTGCGACCGCCGAATAAGACGCCGACCCGAAGCTTGTTCATGACCCTCCAGTGTGGACGGGGAGGGAGTTGTGCGTCAATCACAGCGCTGGTTCGGGGATGCGGCGGGTTGGCAGCCCGCTCCTGCGCAGCGATCAGTACCCGATTGCTTTTTCTCCCGGACCGGGACTAGCATAGCCGGAGTCTTTTCTCATACGCCCGGCATTATTCTGCCTTGCAAATCTGTTGATCAAGGAGGACCTATGGGCATCGCAGTTTCTCCGCAAATCCACCCGCAAGTCGCGGAGTTTATCGACAAACCACGCCAAATGTTAATCGACGGACACTGGGTCAATGCGGCGTCCGGAAAAACTTTCCCCACATATAATCCGGCGACTGGAGAAGTTATGGCGCAAGTTGCCGAAGGCGATAAAGAAGATATCGATCGAGCCGTTCGGGCTGCCCGCCGCGCCTTCGACAACGGGCCATGGCGCCGCATGACGGCCTCAGAACGCGGCCGGCTGATCTGGAAGCTTGCCGACCTGCTGGAGCAACACACGGAGGAATTCGGGTACATCGAGAGCCTCGACAATGGAAAGCCACTGGCGGTAGCGAAAGCGGCCGACGTTCCCTTGGCTGTCGATCTGTTCCGCTACATGGCGGGATGGGCGACGAAGATCGAGGGCAACACGCTGCCGATCTCGGTCCCTTATACGCCGGGCGCGAAATATCTGGCGTACACCCTGCGGGAGCCGGTGGGAGTCGTGGGGCAGATTATCCCGTGGAACTTCCCGCTGCTGATGGCGGCGTGGAAACTCGGTCCGGCCCTGGCGACGGGCTGCACCGTGGTTCTGAAACCCGCGGAGCAAACGCCGCTTTCAGCGTTGCGTCTGGGCGAACTCGTCATGGAAGCCGGTTTCCCGGATGGAGTGGTGAACGTCGTTCCCGGCTATGGCGAAACAGCGGGTGCGGCATTGGCGGCGCATCCCGACGTTGACAAAGTCGCGTTCACTGGCTCGACGGAAGTGGGCAAACTGATCGTCCATGCCTCGGCGGGAAATTTGAAAAAAGTATCGCTGGAGTTGGGCGGCAAGTCTCCGAACGTGGTGTTCAAAGATGCGGATCTCGAGACCGCTATTCCCGGCTCTGCGAGCGCCATCTTCTTTAACCACGGGCAATGCTGCTGCGCCGGGTCGCGGCTCTATGTTGAGAAGCCAGTCTACGATCGGGTGATCGAGGGAGTGGCCGACTACGCGAAGAAGATCAAGGTTGGCTCTGGTCTCGAGCCGGACACGCAGATGGGACCCCTCGTATCGGAAGATCAGCTGAATCGCGTGTGCGGGTACCTGGAATCAGGATTCTCGCAAGGCGCGAAGGCAGTGGTCGGCGGAAGAAAAGCGAGCGATCGCGGATATTTCGTCGAGCCTACGGTGCTGGTCGATACGAAAGAAGACATGAAGGTCGTGCAGGAGGAAATCTTCGGGCCGGTGGTTGCGGCGATGCCATTCAGCGATCCCGAAGAAATCATTCCTCGGGCGAATAACAGCGAATACGGACTTGCGGCAGCGGTCTGGACGAAAGATATCAGCAAGGCGCACCGCATGGCCGAGCAACTGCGAGCGGGCACAGTCTGGATCAACTGCTACAACATCTTCGACGCGGCGATGCCGTTTGGAGGATACAAGCAGTCCGGCTGGGGACGCGAGATGGGGCACGACGTGCTGAATCTCTATACGCAAACGAAAGCGGTGTGCACGAAGATCGCCTAGTCGCTTTTCAAAAACGTAAGACGGTGGCTCCGGCCACCGTCTTTCATTTTTGCGGAGGATTTCTAGCGCTCCATGAGGAGAACTTTTTCCATATCGTCTACTTCCGTGAGCTTTACCTCGATGACCTCGTTCATGGTGGTCTGCACATGACGACCGACAAAACTGGCTTCTACGGGAATCTCGCGGTGACCACGGTCGATCAAGACGCAGAGCTGCACGCGGCGCGGACGACCGTGGGAGAAGAGAGCATCGAGGGCCGCACGGGTTGTACGGCCGGTGAATAGGACGTCGTCGACCAGGACAATATTTTTGTCGGCAATATCGAATCCGATCTCTTTTTCCTGTACGACAGGCTTGGGGCCCAATGTCGAGAGATCGTCGCGGTAAAAAGTGATGTCGAGAGTTCCCACGGGCACTTTGGAGTCTTCAATTCTGGCGATGATCTTGCCTAGCCGCTCGGCAATAGGAACGCCGCGACGGCGGATCCCCACGAGTCCCAAAGAATCAACGCCACCGTTTTTTTCAACGATTTCATAGGCGAGACGCACCAGCGTGCGTTCGATTTCAGAAGCAGACATCAATTGCGCCTTTTGATGAAGGCCGGTCTTGCGTGCATTCGTTTTCATCAGGAAGTTTGCCTTTCGGCCGCGAGGCCGGATACTCACTGTAGACAACGCCCGCGGGACAGGTCAAGTGCGCGGATCACGTGAAAAGTGCTGGATGAGACTACAGGCCGGAGCGATGCGCGGAGGCCAGAGACTCCGGGGAAGCCGACGTCCCTCCCGTGGGGCAAGGCGTCTCGATCACTCCGGCCAGCGGAGGTTTCCCTTCGCGGATGGCGCTCAGTTCGATCAGGACAGACTGCTGGCTAGCCCCGTCACCGGGGACGATTCCGACTCCTTGATTTCTGCCGAGAGCTTTGGCGCGATACAGCGCCGCGTCAGCAAGGGCGATCGATTCTTCCGCACAAATGGCATCATAGGCATCGCGGCACCAGGGAAATGCTGCCCAGCCAACCGAGCATGTCTTCTTCACAATAATTCCATGGCCAAGGTCGAAGGGCTCCGCGGAGATGACTTCGAGAACCCGGCTACAGAATGCGGGCGTACCCGAGGGATCGGTCGAGCGGCTCATGATCAAGAACTCTTCTCCGCCCCAGCGCACCAGCACATCGGACTTACGAACCACAGTTGAGAGCCGCTGAGCGACGAGTTGCAGCAAGCGATCTCCGGCGGGATGGCCGTGTTCATCATTGACCAGCTTGAAGAAGTCCACATCGACCATGATGAAGACGAGATCGCGGTGATCCATCTTGCGGATGTCGCCGCCCCGGGCGCGTTCGTAGTTGCGCAATACCTGACCGGCTTCCGCGGTCAGGATTTCTTCCATGTAGCGCCGGTTCCAGACACCGGTCAGTACGTCGGTAAACGAAATCTCCTGGAGTTCAAGATTCTTGCGCTGCAGTTCCAGGCTATGCCAGCGTAGTGACTGCTCTTTATTTTCGAGTTCATCTTTCAGGCGGCACGTTTCTTCCAGGTTCTCGCGGGAGAGGCGCAGCAGGCTGAGCAGTTCCTGATCGAGCAAATGCTGCTTCAGGAAGACCAGCACGCCCATGACGAGCATGACTGCAACCGTCAGCAGCAGGCGGAAGGTCCTGACGCTATGGGGCGCATCTCCGGCGAATTCTGCCCAAGCGATCATGAGCGGAGTTGCAAGAACGGCTACCATCGCCACGCGAGCTTTCCAAATCCCAAGGCCGCGCACTGGAGCGTCTTCCGTCGATCCAGAAACTTGAGCATTACGTCCGAGGAATCCAATGCGCACGAACCACGCCATCGACGCAACCAGGGGCACGTCATAGAGACTGCCGGTGTAATACGCGTGGAAATTGATGGCCTCGCTCGCGATCAGCGAGGCCGCGCAATAGAGCAGAGTCGCAGCAAACAATTGCAGGTAAATGCTGCGCCATACTCCCTGGCTTCTGCGGCGCACCACGAGCAGCCCGGCGGCCAAAACCAATTCTTCGCTGAAATACAGCAGATCAAAGCTGCGTCCGTAGAAGTCTTCGGAGAAGTGGATGTACTGCCACGGAATGACGATGAAGAGGTAGAGAAAGAGCCACCACGTCAGTAAGAGCAGGAAATCCAAAGTTCCGGCGCGGATCTTGCGGCCATCCTGCCGGATATGCGGCTGCACCGCGATGGCTGCCATCATCGGCACGACATGCATGAACAGCACGACATCGCCGACAAAAGGGTTCGGTGCCTCTTGCCGGAGGATTACCTCGAAGAAGGTCCACAAAACCTGCGAGACGAGCCAGGTCGCCATCCCGAGGCCCATCAACGCCCAGAAGAGGCGCGGCTTGCCGGATGACGTTCGGACATTGAGCAGGAATGCGACAGATGCTGCACCGAGAATCAGGTTCTGCAGGATGTCGCCAAAGGCGGTGAGGAAGAATCCTCGAGGGGCAAAAACAGACAACAGCACATGCACACCGATGAGTGTGCACACGCCCACGGCCCATTTCTGTCCGTCTCTAGACGTAGATTTCCCCCTCGTAAATTGTATGTTCGGGGGGAGTGACTTTTGCGTTACCGAGGTAACGCGAGTCCGCTAGACGGAGGTGGTGTTTGCGCGTTACGGAAGAGCCGCGAGGAAGCGGCGAACAAAGGCGTAAGCGTCCTGGTAAGAGTTATATAGAGGGACGGGCGCAATGCGGTAGGTGTCGGGCTCGCGCCAATCACCGATAACGCCTTCGGCGGTGAGCTGATCGCAGATCTTCCTGCCCGCATTTCCCAAGCGGATGGAAAGCTGGGCTCCTCTTCTTTTTTGGTCTGACGGAGTAAGGATCGAGAACTTCTCGGAGGCCTGCCGCTGCAACAAGAATTCGAGATAGCCGGTCAGTGAAACGCTTTTCGCCCGCAAACGGTCCATGCCGGCTTCAGTGAAGATATCCATGGATGCGCGGAGAGGAGCTAGCGCCAGGATGGGCGGATTGCTTAGCTGCCAACCTTCGGCTCCCGGCATGGGATGAAAGTCTGGACCCATCTGAAAACGCGTTTTCTCATCGTGCCCCCACCAGCCCGCGAAGCGCGGCAAATTCCAAGAGCGCGCATGCCGCTCGTGCACAAAACATCCAGCCACGCAACCAGGGCCGCCATTCAGATACTTATAGCTGCACCAGGCGGCGAAGTCCGGGCCCCAGTTGTGCAATCGCAACGGGAGATTTCCAGCGGCGTGCGCCAGATCGAACGCTACGATGCAGCCTTTCTTGTGTCCGGCTTTCGTGATTGCTTCCATGTCGAAGGCCTGGCCCGTTGCGTAATTCACTCCACCGATAAGGATGAGAGCGATGGAGTCTGCCTCGCGATCGATTGCGGCTTCGATGTCTTCGTCGCGCAGACAGGACTCGCCCTCTCGAGGAGTCAACTCGACGAGCGATTGTTCTGGATGGAAGCCGTGGAACCGGATCTGCGATTTCACGGCGTACTGATCGGAGGGAAACGCTCCGCGTTCGACGAGGATTTTGTGTCTCTGCGGCGTGGGACGATAGAACGAGGCCATCATCAAGTGCAGATTGACGGTAAGAGAATTCATGACGACAACTTCATCCGGTTCAGCACCAACCAGCGCTGCGGTCTGGTCCCTCAGGAGGCGGTGGTAGGGCATCCAGGGATGCTTGGCGTGGAAATGGCCTTCGACGCCAAGGTCAGCCCAGGCTTCGAGTTCTTCTTCGAGGTAGGATTTGGCCGACTTTGGTTGCAGGCCGAGAGAGTGCCCGCATAAATAGATGCATTGCCCGCCATTGGCTGCTTTGGGGAAGAAGAACTTTTCGCGGAAATGAGCGAGTGGATCGGCGCGATCCATGCGGGCGGCGAAGTCTGCTCCTGCTTCGTACCGGATGTTCAAGACAACTCCAGTGGAGTGAGTTGAGTTCGGATCAGGTGGTCTGCGCGGTGCCAATCGAGATCTTCCACGCGTTCGATGTGGCCGCACAGTTCCGACAGCATTCTGTCTTGGATCTCTCCCCGGTCCCGCGCCATTTTGTACGGTATTCGATGGAACGTCACCATGGCGTATTTCGGAACGAACTGCCGAGGATATTTCGCCTCAAGCGCCAGTTCCACTTTCTTGCGGAGCAGAAATCTGGGATCTGCGACGCGGTCTCGCATCTCAATGAAGTTTTCGACAGCCAGATCGGCGATCGCATCGGTGTTGGTTTTTCGCTGCTGCTCGAACTCTTGAAAGACTCGGGGCCAGTCTGCGCCATGCCGATCGAGTAATTCGAGCAGAACGGTGCAATCTTCGAAACCGCAATTGATGCCTTGGCCGAAGAATGGAACGATAGCGTGAGCGGAATCGCCAAGCAACAGTACGCGTCCGCCGATATGCCAGGGAGAGCACTTGATGGTGACCATGGCGCCGGTTGGATTTGCGAAGAAGTTGTCGGCCAGATCTGGCATCAGCGGGACCGCATCGGGGAAATGCTGACGGAAAAATGGGTCGACGGCAGCATGGGTCGTGAGAGCTTCAAAGCTGTCAGAACCTTCAAAAGGCAGGAAGAGAATGCACGCGAAGGTGCCATCAATGTTCGGCAGCGCGATCAGCATGTAATTTCCGCGCGGCCAGATGTGAAGGGCGTGCGTCTCGAGGGCGTGCTTGCCGTCGGCAGCGGCAGGAATCGTGAGCTCTTTATAGCCGTAATTCAGGTATTGTTGCGAGAAGTTGAAGCGCGGCATCTTAAGCATTGCGTTGCGGATTGCTGAAGCCGAGCCATCGCATCCGATCACGATGCGGGAATCGACGGTGTGCTCCTCGCGGGTGCGTTCATCGCGGAAACGCACCGTTCCAGCCTCAACGTTTGTTCCCAAGCAGCGCTGCTGGAAATGAATCTTCACGCCTTCCGCTTCGGCGGCATTCATCAAGGCGATATTTAATTCCGCGCGCGAGATTGAATTGATGACCTCCGACTCGTCTTTTCCATAAGGCTGGAATGTTAATTCGCCAGCGACGGAGTGCATCATGCGTCCTTTCATGGGGATGATGATGTTCTGCATGCCGCTCCACAGTCCGGCTTGTTCGAGGGCGTGAATACCGCGAGTGGAGAGCGCAAGATTAATCGATCGCCCGGCGCTCATGTGCACGCGCCGCATGTCCGGGCGGCGTTCGTAGATCTCAACCTTGAAGCCGCGCCTCACCAGACCAAGGGCGAGAAGTGGTCCATTGAGTCCAGCACCGATTAAGGTGATCGTTTCCGTCGAGCGGTTCATGAGATCGGGGGCGCTCTATTGCGTCAGCAGGGTTCTTGCTTCCCACAATTCCGGGAAGAACTTTTTGTCGAGTGTCAGCTTCAGGTAAGACGAACCCGGGCTGCCGCCCGTCCCCATGCGGGCTCCAATTACCCGCTCCACAAGCTGGATGTGACGCAGCCGCCAGCTGACCACCAGTTCATCGAATTCGGTGAGACGCTCGCAGACATCGATCCAGTCGCGATAGCTGTGTTCGTCACGATAGAGCGACAGTACGGCACGCGCCCGGGCCTCAAACTTTTCACGCTCGTCTGCTCCTTCGGGCTGCCGCAGCTTGCCCATCGCACGCAAGGCGTCGAAGAAGACATCATGCAACGACGGCTCCCGCAAACGGCGCTCCAGTTGAGCGTAGGCCTCCGGAGTCGGCCGGTGATAGCGCAGCATCTTTTCGTCTTTGAGGCCGCACAGGAACTCGAGTTCACGAAATTGCTCGGATTGAAATCCGCTGGCCGGCTCGAGCTTTCCGCGGAATGCGAGGAAATGTGTCGGGAGCATGGTCTCAAGAATCGTGAACTGCTCGACCAGGACTCGCGTAATTTCGGTGCAGCGGCGGAGCAGGCGTGCTGCCTCATAGACTGCATCGTGAGACTTCGGCTCCTTTGCTGATTGGCGCAGATTTCTCACGACGCCATCAAGATCGTGCAGCAACTCCTTGAACCAGAGTTCATAGGTCTGGTGCACGATGATGAACAGCAACTCGTCATGGTGCTGTGGCGACGATTGCGGGTGCTGTAACTCGAGTAGTTGCGGCACTCGGAGATATGAGCTGTAGGTCAATTGATGGGTATGAGGGACAGTCGGGGTGGCTGCAAGGTTCTCATCCGTGGACGCTTTCTTCAATCCAAGGAATGCGGCGGCATTGCCGCCCAGCATTCGATCTTTTATATCTGCCGCGAAATCACTGGAGCGGATAAGGCCGCCGATCGGGTGCTCTCCCAACGGGAACGGATAATCCGATCCCAGCATTACGCGGTCCGGCCCCATGGTTTCGACCAGCAGCTTCAACGCCTTTTGATCAAACACGGCAGAATCCACAGAGAAGCGATCGACGTATTCTTTCGGGGGTAGTGCGCAGACTCCACGTGCGACCGGATGATACTCCCACGCATTTTGCAGGCGTCCGAGCAGAAACGCAAAACTGCCTCCACCATGCGCGAAGCAGATCTTCAAGTTGCGAGGGAGCTTGTCGAAGGCGCCACTCAAGATCAGCGCAACGATGCCAAGTTGCGTTTCGGCCGGCATGGCAACGGTCCAGGGCATCATGTACTTGGGCATGCGCGATTGACCCAGCATGTCCCAGGGATGGACAAGCACCGGCGCACCTTCGTTGGCGCAATGATGGAGGAAGGTCACGATACCCGGGTCGTCCAGATTCTTTTCTCCTACGTGGTTGCCGATTTGCACTCCGAGATGACCGGCACGCATGCAGCGACTGAGTTCTTTACAGGCTGCGTCGGGATCTTGCAAGGGGACTTGACAGAGTGACTTCAGCCGGCCCTTGCCTTGAGCACAGAGTTCGAGCGCGGCGTCATTGAACAGTTTGGCGCAATCGAGTGCATGTTCGACGGGCCGTTCGTATGCGAACAGAACCGGCGTTGCGGAGATAACCTGCATGTCGACGCCGTCGCGATCCATTTCCTCGAGGCGCACCTGCGGATCCCAGCAGGCCGCATAGACGTGACGGAAGAAGCGGTTGCCGAGCATGATCTCCGCCTTGCCCGGCTCGGTGTGCTTGATCCACGGCCAGTTCCCGGTGCCGAAGCGAGCGGCGAGATCCGGCCATTCGCGAGGGAAGAAATGATTGTGAATATCGATGACTGGCATTAATTTTTGCCGGGATGAATCGCACCGCAATGCTTGCACTTGCGCAGATTCTCGTTACTGTAGAACTGTTCGAAAAGAGGAGGCAGGTCGCGCACAATACTCTTCAGCTTCACTTCGGCGCGGTGCACGAGGTGATGGCAGTTTTGGCAGTACCATTCGAATCCGTCCAGTGTTCCCTCAGGCCGCGGCATTTCCACAACGACGCCGATGGTGCCAGGCTTGAGCCGTTGAGGCGAGTGGCGCATGTGCTTGGGCAAGAGAAATATCTCGCCCTCTTTGATCGGCACTTCGATGGGAGGTTTGCCGGGCGTTTCCATCAGCCGGAGGAAAATGTCTCCCTTTAACTGATAGAAGAACTCTTCTGTCGGATCGTCATGGTAGTCGCGCCGGGAATTTGGACCGCCCACAACGGTTACCATCATTTCGCCATCTTCCCAGACCTGAGCGTTGCCGACGGGAGGTTTCAGCTTTTCCTTGTTCTGTTCAATCCAGTGCTGAAAGTTGAACGCTTTCAAATCCTTGATCGACGGCATAGAACCTCCTCACTCCTGCGGCTTGTAGGCGAGCGCGCGAATCTCGATCAGTAAGTGCGGATGCGGCAACTGATGCACGGCAACCGTGGTGCGAGCCGGACCTTCACTGCTGAAATATTCGCCATATACCTCGTTGTATCCTGCGAAATCATTCATGTTGACCAGGTACGAAGTGATCTCGACGACGTCTTTGAGATCGGCTCCAGCGGTGCGCAAGATCTCGCGGACGTTTTCGATGACAGCCTGGGTTTGACTGCGGATGTCGAGGTGTGTAGTCCCGAATTCGTCGACTTCCGCGCCGGCGATGGAGTTGTCGGCGCGGCGTGCGCTTGTGCCGGAGACGATCAGGAAATCGCCCGCCCTTTTGATATGAGGATATTTGCCGCGCGGCTTGGCTCTACCCTCGATGATCGTGCTTTCGATTTTCCCCATTTGCGCTTTCGCGAATGACGCCGCTAGAGCCTGATACAAATGTTATTCAGTTCCGAATAAAAATCCAGCGAGTGCACGCCGCCTTCGCGTCCGATGCCCGAAAGACCGGTTCCGCCAAACGGCGTTCGCAGATCCCGCAAGAACCAGCAATTCACCCAGGTGATGCCCACATTCATCTGCTGGGCGACGCGGTGACCTCGCTTCAGGTTGCTCGTCCAGATCGATGCTGCCAATCCGTACTTCGTGTCGTTTGCCATGCCGACCGCTTCTTCTTCGCTGTCGAAGGGTGCGACGTGGCATACCGGCCCAAAGATTTCTTCCTTCACGCAACGCGCGGACTCCGCCAGTCCAGTATAGATCGTCGGCTGCACATAGAAGCCGTGGTCGAGCGCATTGCCGAATTGCGGCACGCCGCCTCCGGTGATCACCGTCGCACCCTCTTCGCGTGCGAGTTTGTAGTAGGACAACACTTTTTCGCGATGTTGGGCGGAAATCAGAGGGCCCGTATCAGTGCTGCTCTCCAAAGGCGATCCGAGATGCAGGCTCTCTGCTTTGCACTTCAGGGCACTCAGGAATCCCTCAAATATCGGACGCTCCACATAAACACGTTCGGCGCACAAGCAAACCTGACCGGTATTGAGGAAGACGGCATCGCGGATTCCGTTGATCGTCTCGTCGAAATCGCAATCAGCAAAAACAATCGCTGCATTCTTGCCGCCCAGTTCGAAAGAAACCGGCTTCACTCCGGCGGCAACCGTGCGCATGATTGCGGCACCGGTTTGCGACTCTCCGGTGAAGGTCACGGCATTCACATCGGGATGTTGAGTCAGAAATTCGCCGGCGGAGTTTGGGCCAAACCCGTGGACGACGTTATAAACGCCATTGGGGATTCCGGCCTGTTGCATGATTTCGGCCAGCAGAGTCGCGGTGGCTGGCGTTTCTTCGGAAGGCTTGACCACGACGCAGTTGCCACAAGCCAAGGCGGGAGCCACTTTCCACGTCAGCAACAACAATGGAAGATTCCACGGCGTGATGATTCCGACCACGCCCAGCGGTTTGCGCACTGCGTAATTCAGTGCGCTCTTGCGATCAGGAGTTTCGGTCTGAAAGGATTCCAGTCCGGCGTTTTTGATCAGATCGGCAAAGACACGAAAGTTGGCGGCGGCACGGGGAACATCCAAGCGCTTTGCCAGAGAAACAGGCTTGCCGGTATCGCCGACTTCTGCTGCAACGAAACAGTCGAATCGCGCTTCGATGCCGTCGGCAACTTTTTGCAGGCGGGCAGCGCGCTCGCGGATAGTGAGTTTTTGCCACTCTCCGCGCAGGGCTTTGCAGGCTGCTTGCACGGCCGCATCGACCAGATTCCGATCGGCTTCGCAGACCTGCGCGATCAAGGTGCCGTCCGCCGGGTTCACGTCGGGGAACTCGCGCACCCCCCGGATAAACTTCCCATCGATATAGTTTTGGATCAACTTCACCAGGCGTGAACCCCGCCGCATCCTAACAGCCTCGTATTCGGCGAAGCAACCGAGGCGTTAGGCGCTAGCTAATCCCTTGTGAATATCCTAACAGCGGATGCAGGCTGTCGATTCGTGTTCTGTCGCCGAAAACCTATCTCGACAATCCGTTAGGCGTCAGAGACTGGTAGCAGAGACCGTCCGCCGCATCTGTCATTTGATAGCAGTATTCAGGTTCGAGAATGTGAAGAACCAGAGGAACAGAATTCCGAGAACGAATGAGATACCGACCCACCTGTAAAGCAGTCGGTTCCGTCGAAGCAAAATCCGCTCAGGAGCCATCAGGAGAGCAACACAGGATGTCAGGCTGCAAATAAGAAAGACGAACGCCCACACAAAGAGATGACGGCCCAAAGCAGGATTGTGGAATTTATCGAATACAGTGGCGGCGATGACAATCGTGCCCGTGTTCAACGTCGTGAAGTGTTTGACAAGGTCGAGCAGTGTCTTCGCATCAGTCGGCTCCGGAGTGTCAGCCATTTGCTGCATGATATCCAAATAGGCTGAGTAGTCAAATCAGCCAGTCGGGCGGTTAGCGACGTTTGCTGACACGACCGGTCATGACGCCAATGACTCCGGTCACAACGTGTTCACCGTACCTGTCTCCATGCAGGATTAATGCAAATCCGGCCAATCCAAAGACAGCGAGAATGCAGAGGGTCAGAGTATCTGTTGAAGTCTTCATACCACTGGCTCAAAAACAACTGTTCGGAGTCGGGCCCTGTCAGCGCTTGGTTACGGACGGTCAACGTCAGATACGACCTTTCGTAACTGAATATCGAGCCAACGGGCTTGACGTCGCAAGGTAACGATAGGGTGCGTCCATTTGGATTGACTCATTGTTCCATCATGGCTCGGGCCGTTGTGGATAGGCAACTTATAGCGTGGAGGTTGTGGAAGTTGTGGAGTCTATCTGGTATACGAATCCCGGCGAATTCGATACGTTATCCGACGTGTCGTCGCGTAATTCCTTGCCCCTCTGCCACCCGAGCAGGACATCACGGGAAAGTTATTTCCGCTCCCGGGCGTCGGACAAGGACTCCCGGCTAAGTCATAGAAAATAGAGTCCTTTTTCAGGGAGTTGACCCCACCGGGAAGGCCCCCAACAGCCGTCGTGGCGGTCAAGGCCAAGTTGCCAGAAACGATTTCAAGGCGTCGGTCCGTCGAGGATATCGCCCGTTCAAAATCAGTTGATCCACAGCAGGGGAGGGTTAACTGGTTTCTTGTCCGCCAGTAGATTGCTGTCAGCTAGCCCTGCGATTAGAGCTCGACGCCGCAGCCGCCATCGCCCGCGCGGCGGCTTTCTTCGAAGACGCATCGGGTACTTCGAAGTCCAGGATTTCGTAGTAGGAGCGCTCGATGTCGTCGGCAATCTTCTGCCACTGATATTCCTGTTCGATTCTCTTGCGGGCGTTTCTCCCGGCTGCCTCTCGAATCGCGGGATTGGAAATGAGGAACTGCAGGCGATCTGCAAGGTCCGAGGCGCTTCCCCGTTCGAACATGAACCCTGCTCCCTCGACCACCTCGAGGTTCTCGGGCACATCGCTGGTCAGAACACAAAGCCCAGCTCCCATGGCGTCAAGCAGGGCCAGCGAGAGGCCTTCAAGATCGGAGGGCAGCACGAAGATCATGGCATTGGTCAGCAACTCGTCGAGCGCGTCTCCGGAAACCCAATCGAGAATGCGGATGCGATCGCTGGCATGCTCGCGCAAACGTTGACTATATTCATCGGAGTAGCTGGAACCTCCGGCCATGACTAACTTCACATCGGTGTGGATCTGCTCAAAAGCTTCGACCAGAAGGTGGCATCCCTTTTCGGGAGAGAATCTCCCCAAGAAGAGAACGTATCTGCCAGGCTCCAATCCCCACTCCAGAATCATGCGCGGTTTACTTCGTTCACGAAGAACTCCGCCGTTGGGCAGATAGAAAGTTTCAGCGCCGTGAACCTGTTTGTATCGATCCTGAAGTGCATGTGACACGACCATGGTTCCATTCGGAAGCCGCACCGAAGCTTTTTCTCCGAGCCGGAGTACCGCCGAGGCGAACCGTCCCCATTTTTTGCGTTGCCAATCGAGCCCCTGCACGGTGACGGCCGTCTTCATTCGAAACAGGCGCGGTAGGAACGAAAAAAATGCGGGCCCGAGAGCGTGATAGTGCACCAGGTCGTATGGTTGAGTGAGCGCATGCGCCGTGCTCAGGAAGGTGTGAACGACAGTTTCCAGATGCTTCGAGCGAATCGTGGGGAAACGCACCAGCTTCATGCCGTTGTGTTCGGCAATGCCGGGGGTAAAGAAGCTGCGACAGTAAATCGTTACGTCATGCCCCTTTTCCGCCAGGCGCTTTCCGACTTCCTCGTAATAGGATTCGATGCCGCTATATTTCGAAACCACTCCTCGGCCACCGATAAAGGCGATACGCAGCTTTCTACTTTCGGAGTTCTCTTGCGCCCCTCGGTTCGACAGCATGAATGTCTTTCGCATGACCTTCCTCTTCCGTAACTCCTCGTACAAGTTGTAGATCTGTTGGTAATGACTCTCAGGCGTGAAGTCCCGTCGCACCCATTCCCATCCGTTTCGTCCCATTGCCCGCGTTCGTTCTGGATCTGCCGCAAGCGATTGAATGGCCGCCGCCAGTGCACTTACATCACCACAGCGATAGAGCAGGCCGGTCTTTCCTTCCTGCACCAGTTCTCGTCTCGAACCGATGTCGGACGCCACCACCGGGCGCCCGAGCGCGTAGGATTCCAGGATTGTCTTGCCTAAAGTCTCGTAAGCGTGCGACGGCAAAACTGTAAACAGGGACTGGCGAATCAACTGATCGCGTTGTCGCGCAGTGACCTGACCTGCGAAGCTTACGTTCCTCAGGTGCAACGACGCGGTGAGATGCTCGAGGGCAGCCCTCTCCGGTCCATCGCCTGCGACAATCAGGCGGAGGTTCGGCAACTGCGCCATCGCGCGAATCAGGTCGTCGACGCCTTTTTCTGCTGATAGTCTTCCCACGTACAAAATAGGACCCTCAAAAGGAACAGGCTCGATCGCCTTTGCTTCCTGGAAATGTGGAAGCACCTCGAAGTTGCGAGAGTCCCACCCGTGTTCCACGAACTTGTCTCGCACGAAGCGGCTGGGCGCAAGGAGCAGATCGACGCATTGGCGGTACGTTCCGAGCCACTGATGGACATAAGCTTCCGTGGTCAACGCAAGCCGCGCAGAGAGATCCGGATAACACTGGCTATGCAACGCGTGCCAAAAGCGTCCTCCTTTGCACGATTCGCACGCGTGCCCCTGCGACACCATGTTGTAGCTGGGGCATAGCAACTTGAAATCGTTCAGGTGATACAAAACCGGCACGCCTTGCGCTTTGAGCTCCCACAGAATCGATGGCGAGAGATGGTGATAGATGTTCCTGACGTGGGCTACGTCGGGCTGAAACTCACGAATCATTGCCCGCAGTTTCTGCCGTGCTTCGGTCGAGTAGATCGCGTGTGCCATCCGGTGCGTCTTTGCAACTAGCCCGGACTTGCTCTTGAAATCGATATGAGTGACGAAGTTGTGATCGTATGGAGTGCGGTTTCCTCGTGAGTCGGCCATAGAAAACAAGGCGACTTCGTGCCCATGGGCCCGCAGCAAATCCATCAGCTCGAAGAGATAGACTTCGGTACCGCTGAAGGGATAGTTATATTTGTTGCAGAACAAGATTCTCATTCGCTGACATCTCTCTCACCGACACAATGCGATTTACAAAACAGTTGGCAAAAGCATCAAGATTCTTTGACCGATTGAAATTGTGCTGAATCTGCGTGCGCGCCGCATGGCGGATCCAGCGAAAAAGATCCGGCTTTCCAGGACCAGCCCACTTACCTTCTGTTTCGTGGATCAGCACAGAGTGAATGAAGAGCAGACACTGAACAAAGTCGTGCATCGAGCCCGGCTCGTAGAGGAAGCCTGTCTTTCCCGGAATGACCAGTTCGGGAATGCCCGTGATTGCTGGAGCCAGCACGATTTTGGCTCGCGCCATCGCCTCCATCAGCACAAGGGGGATTCCCTCGCTACGGCTGGTGAGGAGGACGATATCAGCATGGTCGTACAACGAGCCGATCTGCTCCCTCGGTACGTGTCCGAGAAGATGGAGGTTGTGGGCGACGCCAAGCTGCCGAATGAGGGACTCAAGGCTTGCTCGTTCCGGACCGTCGCCTGCGATCGAACACTCGAATCGAACTCCAGAGGCGGCCAGGTGTGCACAGGCATGCACGAGAAACGCGTGGTCTTTCACCGCGTGCAACCTGCCGACAGAGAGTATGTTCAAACAAGATGGATCCATGCCGTGCGATTTCGGTTTGAGAGGAAGATCCCTCGGAAGATCTACTCCCATGCGAGTGACCACGATTTTCTCCTGGTCCACACTGGGATAATGCTCAAGAATGAAGCGGCGGTTGTACTCCGAAACAGTCATGCAGAATGAACACTCCGCCAGCTTCACATCGAGGTAGGTGGCGTGCAGCAGCAGATCGGACCCGTGCAGGGTCAGGCTGAAGCCGACGTCGAGCAAGCGCGCGGCGACCATGGCGATCCATGATCCGAAGTATCCGTGATGGACATGAATGTGATCGACGGCATGCTCCCGGAGCTGCGCCGCATAGCAGGCTCCCAGTGACGTGTGGGCGATCGCCTTCAGGCGTTGCAGCAGGCTTTCCCTTCCGCAAAACAACACTCGAAAAAGCAACGGAGCGAGGCGTCGGAATCTCGTGACGCATAACCAAAGCGCGGCAGATATGATCGAGATGCGATGTAGTTGAACAATGATTTCTGGACCGACGTTTGAGACGACGCCTAATTTAGGAGCACGTACGCTGCCCGTCACAACAATGACTCCCCGCCGTTTTAGTTCCCTAATCTCATCCGAAACATAAGGTTCAACGTCGGAAGGAAAGGTGTTGGCTAGATATGCGATCTTCAGCATGCGGCCAGAGTCTCCGTCCGGTACCGCTGTGCCGCCAACATTCCACCGATGGTGAAGACCAACGCGTTTACGAACTGGTAGCTCATGACGACCACTGCTGCGTTCACCCAATAAACCGCGAGCAGAATGAGCCACAGGATTTTGAAATCTCGATTGAGGAATCCTTCTGCACCGTGCTCAGGAGTCCAACTTCGTCCCAATCGCCACAGTTCCCACACAAGCCAGGCATAGAGAGATAATCCCAGTACTCCCTCTTCAACTAGCAACTCAAGATAGGTATTGTGGGGATAAAGAATTTTTTCGCGGTATCCGGACACGTATTTGGGCAACTCGGCCGGCATTTGGTGGAAGCCCCATCCCAGCCACGGCCTGTCCCAGAACATCTCCCAGCCGCCGGCATAAACGGCCTGACGGAAATCGACGGGCCCGCGTTCCTCCATGCGATCACTCAGTGAATCGGCAAAGCTGCCAGAGCCCGCGATCGTTGCCAAGCCGATCAGCAGGATTGCCGTGCCTGCGAAAAACGCACGCCACCGCAGTTTGCGATCTTTTGAACTGAGGACTAGAACGATGATGGTTCCGGCGAACGAGAGCCACACGGCGCGCGTCATCGTCGCCAGAATCGCAACTGGCAGGGTGGCGAGCAGCACCCCCAGGTTGAATCTGTTCATAGTGCGGCGGCGGTACGCATGCAGCGCGATCAAACCCAAAATATTGAGAGATACGCCGTTTGCGACTGCCTGTAATAGCGGCCCACGCGCGCGGTCTGCATGGAAGCCGAGACTTTCGTCCAGAATGAATCGAGGAAAGATCAGTGACTGAGCGCCGGCCAAGAAAGCAATTGCGGTAAAGCTCAAATAGGCCAGGATGGCGATGGAGAATCGCTCGAAATAGCGGAAATGCGATTCTTCAGTAAAAACCGTCCCGGCCAGGTGAAACATTGCGAAGGGAACAAGGATTTTCGACGCCAGCAAACTCCAGGTTTCATGATCGAAGCTTCGTCCGGCGACGCTCGCCAGCGCAAGCAAGGTCAATCCAGCCATGGGCCATGAGGCTTTGTGCCACAGAAACAACTTTTGGCGTAGCAGCACGGCGCGAGCGATGACTCCGACGAGCAGCAGGCCGAATGCGACGCGGTCGATTGCATAGAACTGCAAGTCGGGATGCCGCAGCAGCATCGCCGTCAGAGCCAGGAGAAACAAGAGACACGGAGCTGTGACGAGGAGGTGAGCCGGCCAGAGCGCGAGTTTGATGATCCCGGATGCAAACTTCTGCTCCCACCCCGCAAGCGCCATACTCTGCGACGAGGCCCCCATCACTCGCCACTTCCTTCGAGAACTGCGACGAAGGTCTTCAAGAGGATCCGGAAGTCAAGGCCCAAGCTCCACCTGCGGATATAGTCGCGGTCCAATTCGATTCCGCGTTGAAACGAAGGATCGCGGCGCGCTGTGACTTGCCACAGGCCGGTGATTCCCGGAGTCACATCCAATCTCGCTAAATCTTCGATGTCGTAGCCTGCGACATCATCGAGAGGATGAGGTCGCGGACCTACCAGGCTCATCTGCCCTTTGAGCACGTTGAAGAGTTGCGGCAGTTCGTCAAGGCTGTAACGTCTGAGGACGCGCCCCACACGAGTGATTCTCGGATCGCCCGTGATCTTGAAAAATGGTCCGGATCGCTCATTCTTTCTGCGCAAGGCGTTCTTCAACTCGTCCGCGTTGCGCACCATGGTGCGGAATTTGTGACAAGGAAAGAGTTGCCCTTTGCGTCCAACACGTTTCGCGTTGTAGAGAACGGGCCCTGAGGAATCCAGTTTTACGGCGGCAGCAATCAAAAGCAGGAATGGCGAGAGAACAAACAAGGCCAGACTGGCGAGTGCGATATCGACCAGCCTTTTCGTGATGAGGGTCACGACGGGGAGCGGCTCGGCATGAATACCAATCAGCGGCGCACCGTTGATCCATTCGATCTCCTCGCCTTCAGGATTACATCCGAACAGTTCAGGAACGATTTCGACATCGAGGTGCAGACGTTGAGCTTCCCGTACTAGGCATTGCGTAAGTCGTGGGTCTGTCGGCTCCACAAGAATGACTTCGTCGACAAATTCCTTGCGCGCGATATGGGCGAGATCTGCGAGCTTTCCAATCACCCCATCTCTGGAGCCCCGGTCATTGTCGAGGAATCCGCAAACTTTGCGTCCAGCGGCAACGTTTTTTTCGATATAGGAAGCGATCCGCCGAGCGGCGGCAGCGGAACCGACAATCAGCACGTTTCTGGGGTTGACCCGACGAAACGATGCTTGTACTCGCCACAAACTCAAGGTGCAGCCATGCAACAGAGCGGCGGCAAGGAACAGGATTGTCGTCGTCCAGCGCGCCCCCTGCAAAACGTAGGCTCCACTCAAAATCGCGGTGGCCATCAGGATTGACTTAAGAAGGATCGGACGCTGGGCCGAGCGCCCGGTGTCAGGCGCGTGCAGCCGTTCGGAGTAGCCCAGCAAAGTGATCAGGGTGGCGTGCAGAAGCGCAATCCCCAGGAGCGAACGCGGTGCGCCGGCAGCGAACTGAAACAAATACCTGTCTGGAAAGAGCAGATGCAAAGGCACGAGCAATGCCCCGATCGCTAGCCAGTTCACTGCGACAAGGACAAAATCGATTACGATCGCTTGCGCCCATTGCCATCCCTGACGGCTGCTCAGCGGAGCGGGCAGCAATAGGGACAGCGCACGTTCACTCGATCGCTCGGCGCGATCGAAAGCGGTCTCCCCATTGGGTGACACAAAGGCCCGAATCGACTGTGGAGGCTTTTTGCCGCCTCTGTGTGGAACCTGTTGCTCGCCAGGAATGAGCCGCGCCCACTCTGCTTGCTGCGACTTATTGCTGCCCGGACTCATCAACGCCGAAGACACGAAAACACCCCATACAGACCACCGACAGTCGTGAAAATGATATTTCTGGATTACAGCCTGCGATAAATCGCCTCAGGCATGGGGAAATCTCGATCAATCAGGACTGTTCCCAATACGCGGACACCCCTGAGACCTGTCAGAAAACGGCTCGCGGACGCGCGTCTCGTTTTCGCCGCTGACAAGACCAACACCGTCCCATCTGCGAGTCGGCCAGCCGCGATCGCCTCGTTCAAAGCACCGGGCTGCGCCGTAACAAGCGAGTAATCAAACTCGCTACGAACCTTATCGAGGAACTGGTACAAAGAGCCTGTCCCGTATTCCTCTTGATGGTTGACCTCGATCGAAAGCAGCCACACATTTGTTCCCAATGGAAACGCACTTTGCCTCAAAGAATTGCTTGCGTGAACCGAGGATATTTGTTCGCTTGACTGACGGCGAACGACGGCTACATCTTTCGCCGTTTGAGCGGCCAGTGCCTTACCTACCTTTTCGCATAGCGATTGGATATCAATATCCGGATCGATTGCGGACAATACGATTTGCCGTACCGGAGGAGTTGCCCTCTCATCAAAGACCGTTCGCACCAAGTTCTGAATCTGATCGCTGGCAAACCTTTCTGCATCCCACACAGCAACTCGTGGACGGGTGCGCTCGACAGCAACGGGCCCTTCCTGACCGCGAGCCTCCGCCGGTCGCGCAAACCCAAACCATCCGGCATTCAGAACTCCAGCTCTCATGGCAACAATCTCCTCTCCTGCCGTGGTAATGACGCCAGCACCGGGACGTCCAGATATGCGATGACGTCATGCGGATCCCTGAATGATGGATCGAGATGATCCGCGGCAAAGGCTGCTCCGGTACCGGAGGCGAGGGCAGCGACAAATCCAACCATCACCACCACAGGAACCGGCACGACGGGCAACGCCGGCGCAACCGGTTGTTCGGCAATTGCAACATTCACGATCCCGCGCTCGTCGAGTGCCTGGTGCATGCGGGCCTCGTCTTGTTTCTTGACGTACAGCAGATAGTTTTCGAGAGCAGCTTTTTCGCTGCTCGCCAGTTCTTCCTGCGCGAGTGCATCTCCCGCCAAATGTTCAGCCGAGGTCCGATAGGCCCTTGCTTCCGCACTGCAGGCCAGTTCGCGGGCTTGCAGCGCCTTCTGCTGCACTTGGGCTTTCTCCAATTCCAATTTCGCCCACTCGAAATGCGTGTCTTTGTCGGTCGTCTCGTCGCGTACCGGAGTTCCCTGTTCCAGAGCAATCGTGGATCGGGCTTCGGCAATCTGCTGTTCGATCTCCTGCACCAACCGGTGGCTCGGTTCATACTTCGTCAGCAGTTGCGTGCGTTTCAGGTCAAGATCCAGCAGGCTGGCTTTCAGCGACTTCAATAGCTCAGGGTTGTCGGCCTTGCGAACCTGCGTCGTGCTCCGCTCCGGCAGGGTGGTCAGCAGGCTTTGGAGCTCTACGAGCCTCTGCTGTGTTTCAGATAACTCGATTCTTGTCTGCCGCGCAGCTGCATCCACGTCCGTCAACTTCTGCACCGCCAGGTCTCGTTGAAGCGCAGCAGCGACAGCGCCATGGCTCGCATTGAATTGCAGCAAACGCAGCTTGGAGTCCTCCAGTTCGCGTCTGGAGTCGCTAATCTGCTGCTCGAAAAAGCTGACTTCCCCTCCGGCACGGTGGACTGTGGTGTGTTTTTCCAGGTAGGCGTTCGCCAGCGATTCGAGGATCTTCTGCGCTGTGGCTGGACTATCTGCGGCGTAGCTGATCGCGATCAGGTTCGTCTTCTTCACCGGGGCAACTTTCAGCTTGCGGCCAAGACTTCGCGCCGCGCGTTCCATCAGCTGTGGCTGACCTTCATTGAGTCGTACAAAGTGAAACCAGTCACGTCCGCCCACGCCCGTTTCTTCTACCACCTTGCGCAACACGTCGTTGCCTCGTAAGAGCTCGACTTCTGAGTTCAGTTCCTCCTCGGTGATCTCCATCCTCGTCAAATCAAGCGGCGCATTCTCTCCGGCGCTGAGCGGTGCATCGGCGCGACCACGACGCACAAGCACTTTCATATTGGCCTGATATTTCGTGCCAAAGATTGCATGGAGCAAAGCCAACGCAAAAACAAAGCCGGCTACCCACAAGAATGCCCGCCGACGCCGAAAGAGCACCATCGCCAACTCCCGCAGTGTTGGACGCTGCCCTTCTACCGATCGGCGCATTGGCTCTTCATTTCGCATCTGTGAAGCACTTCAGAACTGGGAGGAGCTCATATACATGCTCAGAGCGGGCTTGCTGAGAAACCGCGCGATTTTCGAGATCGTATTCTGCGGAACGAACACCATATCTCCAGGCCGGAGGTGTACGTCCTCCTTTAACTTCGCGTCGTTCAGCATTTTCTTCAGATTGAGCAGTTTGGCCTCAACCAGTCCCTCATCGACCCGGCGGAACAACACGACTTGCGAATGTCTCGACTGTGATGTCAAGCCACCCGCGATCTGTACCGCCTCGGTCACGGTCGTATCGGAGCGCAAGTCATATTTCCCCGGCTTGCCAACCTGCCCTCCCACGATGAAATAGGGTCGTTCGAAATCCTTCAAAGCGACTGCCGCTTCCGGGTCGTGCAGATAGCCTCGGTACGCTTTCTGCACAGCATCGGCAAACTGCGGGAGGGTTAGCCCCTCCGCCAACACGGCTCCCGCATCTTTCAAGGCGATGTACCCGTCTGGCTGGACGGTCAGCGTCTGGTTGAACTCTGGTGCGACCGTAAACGTGACTTCCACCACGTCACTGGTTCGCAACCGGTAGAGCGGACGGCGATTCCCTCCGAGCAGGGGGTCTCTCAAGCCATCCGCTCCCCCGGGGTTTGCGGCCGTGAACTTGTTGTTCTCCGCCCCAGCTCCGGTTAAGCCGGGTTGGGAACGTTCCTTGCCTCCGCTCAGGTCTTCGAGCCCACCCTGTGCGAACACGGCCGGAACACTCGCTGACGCCAATATCGCGACTACTATGAATCGAACGAAACTATGAAAACGCTCCATTGGCCCTTGGCGACTGTCACCGCATCGAGTGTCACAACTGACCCGTGACTCTCTGCCACCGCAAACTAAAGGCAGTACTCTTTCGCAACAAGACGTTCAAAGTTCCGTCTACGAAGGTGGAAGGCCGCACAGCTTCGTCAAAATGGACCCGCACCGCTGGAGCTTTCCTCAAATCAATGGTTTGGAGTAAACCAGCGCGGGCGGAACAAAATAAAGCGGACGAGACTGCGTCTCCTTTCGGGCTATCCACAAAAGTGGACTTGCATGTTTACGGAATCACATCCCTGCTTGGAGAAGCCCCTCTGGTTTTCCTATCGTGGAACTTTTGCCGTGACGGCGCTCACCTGAAGAGCGCTATTGAGCCCTTTCAAGACATCGTTCTGTAAAGCGATGCACAGGTCCGAGGCCGATGGCTGAGATTTCGGCAAGAGCGAATTTGAAATTCCCAATTTGAAAAACGCGTGTCGATTTTCTTCTGAGTTTCCTTGTAGTGGAAAAGCGCGCTTCCTACAATCGCAGCATCGGTTCTCGAAACGGAGAGCATGGAGATGAGTTCAAGCGCCGCCACGTCTGACGTACTTCGTGTCCTTATTGCCGATTCCAACCGCATGCAATCGCAACTACTCATCAGCGCGCTGCGCCGGCATGCTGAATTCCAGATCACCGCATGTGCCATGGAAATTGGATCGATTCTCCGGGCAACCGCTGAAAGGACCCCTCAGATCGCGCTTCTCGCATTGAGTTCGCAGGCGAGCATTTCAGAAACGATCATGACCTTGCGGCGGTTTCACCTGTCGCATCCCACAGTTCCCAAGGTTCTGCTGGCCGATGACTTCGATCGGGAGCTTGTGATCAGCGCATTCCGTTCGGGTGCACGAGGAATCTTCTCGATCACCGAAGCCAGCCTGCGTCTGCTCTGCAAATGCCTGATCCAGGTCGCCGCAGGACAGATATGGGCCACCACGGAACAACTCAACTGGATCATCGACCTGATTTCCGAAGTCCCTTCGCTGCGCATACTGAACTCTAGTGGGAACACCCTGCTGACTCCCCGCGAGGAGCAAGTTGTGGCTTTAGTTGCCGAAGGCTTGAGCAACCGCCAGATCGCAATCGAGCTCAACTTAAGCGAACATACGATCAAGAAGTACCTGTTTCGAATTTTCGACAAGCTGGGCATCTCTACTCGCGTAGAGCTTGTTCTTTACGCGGTCAACAACGGAGATCCCCGGGGAGCAGAGTGGCTCACCGGTCCGGCGCGCATGACGACTGGCGCTTAAAACCTCTTGACAACTAACTCGGATTGCGATATATCTGTATCCGAGTATGACTGACGATCTTGAGAGCTTCCTGCCGTTGTCGCCGGCCACGCTGCACATCCTGCTGTCGCTGGCAGGAGAAGATCTCCATGGCTACGGCATCATGCAGGAGATTGCCCGGCAGTCCGAAGGCAAATACAAGCTCGGTCCGGGCACTCTCTATGACAATCTGCAGAAGCTGATCGAGCGCGAATGGGTGCAGGAACTCGGACGGCGAGCCGGCGACGATGATCCTCGCCGCCGATATTATCGGCTGACTTCCGCCGGACGCGGCGTTCTCGCAGCCGAGACAGAGCGTCTCTCGCAAGTGGTTCGGCAGGCGAAGTTGCGTCTGCAAATGGCAAAACCCCGGAGGGCCTGATGCTCCGGCATTTATACCGCTGCGCGCTTCGGTTGCATCCGCCCGGATTTCGCAAACGCTTCGGCGACGAGATGCTCTCCGTCCTTGATGAAGAAGCAAGCCTGTTCACGCGCATACGGCTCCTGCTAGATTGCCTGCGTTCCTTGGGCAAGCAGTGGGCTTTGCGCCATGAATTCTGGTTCGGGATTCCTAGTCGAGCTGCCGTCCGGCCGGTCTCAGGCGGACCGTCTTTTTCCAGCCTCGATCCCTTCCGACCTCGCACGTCGGCCGTGATACATGGAATGGTGTTGTCGATAACTCTATTCTCTTTGACCTGTTTTGCGATTCGTTATAGCTGGATTCATGTGCTGCATGTGCAGATTCCGGAAGTTGCGTTCGATCCGTATCTGGCCATCCATCCCGCTGCAAGCCCAAGTGAACTTCGTGGAACAAGAGCACCGGCGGTCCCGCAGCAGTCGACTTCTCCGGCAAATGACGAGGACTCGCACCTGATCTCTCCGCATTTGCAGATTGACGTGATGCCCGTCGAGGCAGACCGGCCCAAGCCCTCACTTGAGGCAAGTGATCAGATCGCACAGAGCGTTTCGAGTTCAGCAACCGGAGCTTCTCGATCGGGGACTGTGCTCCAGATTGATCTACACGCCTACGTCGGCACCTATGTTTCGCGGTCACCACAGGTGAAGATCTCGATTTCCATTCGGGACGGAAATCTCTTGATGAAGATCGCAGATGAACCTCGGCGGACTCTGACGCCCTTATCGGAAACAGCATTCGTGTCAGAGCGAGGAGAATACGGTCGCATTGAGTTCTTCCCCGATGCAAAAGGCAGGATGAGCCAATTGCAGTTGCTGCAAAAAGGGCGGCGGATCACGGCAGATCGTCAGTGATTCTTCTCATCCAGATTTGAAAGGTCACGCCAGTCTCTGTATAACTTTGGGCAGACTCCGTGCCCGAAGCCAGTTCCAACTCGACTCCTGAAGCGCGGCCGCGCCGGTGGAGCATCATCGCGGCAGGACTGCTGCTGCTCGCTCTTGCCCTCGTAGTCATCTATACCAAGCGAGGCGCTTTCCTGAGCCCGCTGGCTTTGGTCGTGGTCGCCGCGATTGGATTGGCTGCTCTGCTGCTACAGCTTCGGCTGCGCAAAGACCTCCACAGCAGTGTTCACGCGCCACTCTGGCTGAACGTTCTGGGATTAATCTTCGCGATCAGCGCCGTGATCGCCGACTTCTTACGCCTGAATGGAAATGTGATGCTGGTGGCCGCTCTGGGAGCGGTGGCTTGCTTCGCGATCAGCGGAGGAAAAGTGATTCATACCTTGCGGCATCGGAGGAATTGAAAGCTGAAGCCAAATTCCGGCGGTGCTATCTCTTAAACTCCACCGCAACGGTGGTCTCCACGGGCAAAACCTCTCCATTCACGCGGTAAGGCTCGAACTTCCACCAACGCAGCGCATCCATGGCGGCCCCCGCCAGCACATCAGGACCATTCAAGGGACGCATGCTGAGCACCGTTCCGTCGCGGCCGACTACGATGTCGAGTGCAATGATGCCTTGCAGATTCTCTTTGCGCGCTTCCGCTGGATAGACTGGCTCGACCCGATGAACCAGCAACTTCTGCATGACTTCCGCGGGAACCTGGACCGGCTTCTCCGATGCAGCCACGCCGATGGCTCGCGAAGTCGACTCGAGTTCGTCCCAATCTCGATTCCATCTCCACCAGAAAACGCCCGCGCCGACGCCAATGAGGATCAGGATGATCATGGACCAGGCCAAACCTAATCGGCGCTTTTTTCGGGCCGACTTGCGGTCGGCGATCTTCTGTTCTGCCGATCCTTTGCTCTTCTCCATGACGGCAGCGAGTGGCGCGCCAACTTCCGTTTCGATTTTCATGCCCTTCGTCCAGTCGCGGATAGCGGCCCTCTGTTCCGGCGAAATCGCGACGAACTCCAACCCGCAGCGGAGCCTGTCCTGATAGCGGACCATGGCCCGTGTTCGGAGAGGCTCGATGGTGGGAGACAACTGCACTTCGACCCCTACGCTTTCCCCGGGAAGCAACTCGCCGGCCACGACCGCCGCCAGTCCTCGCTCGCAGACATTCATGGCGCGCCCCGGTACCGTGTCCGGAACTCCCGATCGCAAGACTGTGATATCGAGGGGCGATTGCAGGTGGAAGCGGGGCACACGTCTGCGCGAAATGCCATCCCATTCCCGAATTTGTGCGCCGCTTGCCATTCCGATCG
Source organism: Candidatus Sulfotelmatobacter sp. (assembly GCA_035946775.1). Classification (GTDB taxonomy): domain Bacteria; phylum Acidobacteriota; class Terriglobia; order Terriglobales; family Acidobacteriaceae; genus Sulfotelmatobacter. The sequence continues at coordinate 90,171 of DASYZA010000300.1, forward strand.
ATCGCGGGTCTGAACCAGCCCCGCATTTCGGGGCTAGAGAATTCGATTTATGCACTTCAGCGCTGACGTCTCAACTGCACAATTTCGCTGCCGCGCGCGAATAGCGCCACACTGGCCATTCCAATGAACAGCCCGTGTTCCACCACACCGGGCATTTCACTCAAGATCCGGGCCAATCCGTCCGGATCGCATATCTCCCCAAACCGGCAGTCGAGGACGTGATTATTCTCGTCCGTCACGTAGGGCTTTCCGTCTGGCCCCATTCGCAACTGGACGTCGGCACCGAGCGCCGCGATGCGCTTCTTCACCAGCGCTTGCGCAAAGCGGATCACTTCCACCGGGAGCGGAAACTTTCCCAGCCTGTCGACCTTTTTTGAGGCGTCAGCCACCACGACCATCTGCCGCGTCGCGGACGCCACAATCTTTTCGCGGAGCATGGCTCCGCCTCCACCTTTGATCAGCCGCAGCTGCGGATCGACTTCGTCGGCACCGTCGACCGTCACATCGATCTCCTGGCAATCGTCGAGAGTGACCAGCGGAATACCCAGACTCTCAGCCAATTCTCTCGACCGAATGGAAGTTGGTATGCCGCGAATTCGCAGGCCGCTCTTCACCTTCTCGCCCAGCAAGTTGATGAAATGGGCCGCCGTGGATCCGGTGCCGAGACCGACTACCTGACCATCTTGGATGAACTCGAGGCTCGCCTTTGCTGCCGCCTGTTTTTCCTGATCGTTCGCCATTCGGGGTAACAATATACATGTTTCGGGGTCCGGCGTCCGGTTTTCGGCTTCCGGAGTGTCGCTGCGAGCTTCGACGCCCGCTGATAAGGTTTCAAGGTTTCAAAGTTTCAAAGATCCGACCTATGGAGGGTTGGCGGCTGTTCACGCCACGTTCCTTTGGATGTAGATCAGATACACCGCCAGGGCCAATCCGAACAGGACTGTGAGGATCGTGACCAGGTCGAGGACGAAGCCGGCCGGCTCGAATGTCCCCTGATCCAGCCGGTCGCGAGTTTTCCGATATCGGAATAGGCCTGCGACGACTAAGGCAACTCCTAAGACAATCGAGATTGCACCCATCCAAACCGAGATGCCGACGCTGTGCACGGGATGGCCTTCGAGCGAGCTCAATTGGCGCAAAGCGATAGAGAACCGGCCGATCGCGAATCCGAAGATTACGATAGCAGCGCCGGTACGAACCCAGGCAAGGAAGGTGCGCTCGTTGGCGAGATGATCGCGGGCGCGGTTGGGATTAGGAGATTGCTGATCCGCCATTGGCGTCTCCAGGAAGCCTTCGTGCGCGGGGCGCGCGCCACACTTATTTCAGAGAAGATTATTCCACAGCCTTGGCGATCAATGTTCCCGCACCAGCGAGATTCTTGATCAGGTCCGGAGGAACGCCATGACGACCGCGCAAATATTCCGGATCGTTATATGTGACCGAAACTTTTCCGCTGCCATCTTCCGCAACCAACACCTTAAGCGGCAGATCGATCGCCAGGCTCGGCGCTGCAAGCATGAGCGGAGTTCCGGCCTTGGGGCTTCCGAAGATGATCACTTTCGTCGCAGGCATCTTGAGTCCGACTTTTTCCGCCTCGCCGCTGTGATCGACGATCGAGAAAACTTTCAGCCCTTTTTCGGCGAAAGCTGCTTCGAGGCGGCGAAGGGTTTCGTCTGCGGAGTGCTTGCTCGCGAGCTGGATCAATCCGTTGTGTACGGGCATGGTCGTTCCTCCGATTCCCGGTGCCGAACAGGCCGCAAATTCCGTTTATTCTAAGCCGCGAGAGCGTAAACTACCGCCGGAGAAAGATCATGACGCCCGTTCGTCGGCTTCTCATCATTTCGCAAATCATCCTTGTTTTGATCTTGTGCACACCGTTCACGCTGTTCGCTCAGTCCTCATATCAGCCTTCCCCCGAAAACCTGCAGGCCCGCCGCGAATTTCAGGACATGAAATTCGGCATGTTCATTCACTGGGGCGTTTACAGCGTGCTTGGCGATGGAGAATGGGTGTTCCACAACCGCAAGCTTACCGTTGATGAATATAACCGCCTGCCCATGTTCTTCGATCCCGAGAAGTTCGACGCGCATGCATGGGTCTCGCTCGCCAAGGCTGCGGGGATGAAATACATCACGATCACCTCGCGCCATCATGACGGATTCGCGATGTTCGACTCGAAAGTTTCCGACTGGAACATCGTGGCGCGCACGCCCTACAAAAAAGATCCTTTGAAAATGCTCGCCGACGAGTGCCACAAACAAGGCATCAAGCTCTTCTTCTATTACTCGCAGCTCGACTGGCACAATCCCGATTACTACCCGCGCGGCGCGACCGATTGGCCGAACGGACGTCCCGACCACGGCGATTTCATTGCTTATCTCGACAAATACATGGACGGGCAACTGACCGAATTGCTCACGAACTATGGCCCGATCGGCGGCATATGGTTTGACGGCATGTGGGACAAGCCCAACGCCGACTGGCATCTCGACAAGACCTACGCGCTGATTCATCGACTGCAGCCGGCGGCGCTGATAATTCCGAACCATCACCAGACCCCGCGCCCGGGTGAGGACGTGCAAACCTTTGAGCGCGATCTTCCTGGCGGCAACACTGCCGGATTCAACACGACCTACATCAGCACGCAACTGCCGCTCGAAAGCTCCGACACGCTCAACGACAACTGGGGATTCAACATCGGCGACAGCCATTACAAGAGCGCCGAGGAAGTCGAGCGCCGCCTGGTGCGCGCCGCGGGAAACAATTCGAACCTGCTGATGAATATTGGGCCGTATCCCAACGGCGGAATCGATCCGCAATTTCAGACGCGACTGCGCGCCGTCGGCGAATGGCTCTCAAAGTACGGAGATTCGATTTATGGAACGCGCGGTGGACCGGTGCCTCCAGGCGATTGGGGAGTGACGACGCAGAAGGAAGGCAAGATTTATGTGCACGTATTGAACTGGGCCGCTCCGCTGCTGGCTCTTCCGCCAATCCAAGGCAAGATCGCAACGGCCCACACTTTGGTCGATGACAAATCCGTTGACATTACTCAGAACGCGGACGGCGTGGTCTTGAAGCTACCTGCGCCCACCCAGAACGAAACCGACCGAGTGATTGTGCTTGTAGTGAACAAGAGCTGACATCCGCGGCGGGGTTGTACATAACCGATGCAGGCGAGGAAGGCGAAGCGTACCAAAATGCAGCGTCGGCCCTCCCCCGATTGATGTGCCTTAGGATTTCAAATGCTTATTGATCGCCTTTGTCATTTCAAACATGTTTAACTTCTTCTTCCCGAACACTGGTTCCAGCTTTTCGTCGGCGATAATCTCGCGCTTGTTCTCTGGATTCTGAAGCTTGTGCTTCTTAATGTGCGCCCAAACCTTTTTGGTAACCTCAGTCCGTGGAAGCGGTTCCGAGCCGACAATCTTCGCGAGTTGCTCTGAAGGCCGCACGGGCTTCATCAGGGCTGCGTTGTTTTTTGCTTTTCCTGCTGTCGCTGGCATAGTTGACTCCTTGCTATCCGATGATCTTTGAACTAGTCGGGTTGGGCAGAGAGTCACATTTTTAGATCCTGAGGGTAAATCGACTAACGAACCCACTCTGGAAGTGATCCTCAGTGGCACATGCAACGCAAGCAAGAATTGAATCGCCAGATCATGGGGGATGACGGGGTAATTCCCCTGTGCGGAGCCCATCGCGCGCCGCAACACCAAGATCATTACTCTCGCAGGAGAATGAAATATGAACAAAGGTCGCCTGGAAGCGTTCAGTGATGGGGTTCTCGCGGTCATCATCACAATCATGGTGCTGGAAATGAAATCACCGCGTGGAACAAGTCTCCTGGCTTTAAAGCCTGTAATTCCTGTCTTGCTGACTTACGTTCTGAGTTTCGTATACATCGGGATTTACTGGAATAATCACCACCATCTGCTGCATGCAACTCAGCGAGTCAACGGCTCAGCTTTGTGGGCCAACCTGCATCTGCTGTTCTGGCTGTCACTTGTGCCATTCACGACCGCATGGATGGGCGACAATCACTTCGATTCGTGGCCGGTTGCTGTGTACGGGATCGTGTTGCTGTTTGCGGGTGTCGCCTATTTCATCCTCGCCAGGACTCTCGTCAACCTTCACGGACAAGGCTCAATCTTGGCAACCTCTATCGGACGCGACAGAAAGGGCAAGATTTCCATAGTGACTTACGCTGCAGCAATTCCGCTTGCGTTCGCGAAAGCATGGATCGCCGGGGTCTGCTATGTCATCGTTGCCATCATTTGGCTGGTACCTGACCCACGCATTGAGAAAAGGGTCACGCAGTCCAGAGACTAAACACCTCTTGCCTTAAGCGCCCACAAAACACCTCCGGCCGCGCTTCATTAGGAAACGCGGCCGGCTCTCTCTTCGACACGTACGTTTTGGGAACCGGGCCGCTCCGTTGCCAGTTCTACCCCCGATCCAGGCGAGATCGTTGCGGCCCTTCGTCTACTCGACCACCACTCGAACAAACATCTGTTCCGGAGATTCTGCTTGCCCAACCAGAACTGTGATCGACGTCGTCATTCTCTCTGCCGAGGTCGATTCTGACAATCGCTGACAGGTACTAGCACTGAGATGCTATGACTGAACGATCTTCTCCAGCGCGAAGCGGCTGCGGATCACCAGCGTTGCGCCCTTGGCCTGCATCAGCTGTTTCTTTTTGAACTCCGAGAACAGGCGGCTCACGGTTTCGCGAGTCGTGCCAATGATCTCGGCAATCTCTTCGTGCGTGAGCGTCAGCTTCACCTGCGAGGATCCGTCGGCCTGCGTTGACTTGGTCGACCACGAAAGCAGCAGCTTCGCGAACTTCTCCGACGGCGAAACAGCCAGTCCGAGCGTGCGGATCTCTTCATAGGCGGTGTAGTAATTCCGGCTCAGCTGTTGCGCCACGCGCATCGCGGCTTCCGGAAAGTCCTTCAGCATCAGTTGCAGGGAATCGCGCGGGATGAAGTTCGCCTGGCCGGGCTCCATCATTTCGGCCGTCACTTCGTACGGGCGGTTCGAAACCACGGCGTTCAGCCCCAGCACATCGCCGGAATCAGAAATTTTCGTGATGATCGTCTTGCCTTCTCGCGAAGTCGTCGAAAGCTTCACCTTGCCGCTGCATAGCACGAACACTCCACGCGACATCTGGCCTTCGATGAAGAGCATCGCGCCCTTGGGATACACCGCGGTCGACTTGATCTCGTTCAAGCGCTGGCCCGCTTGAGCGCCAAGATTGCAGAATAAATGTTCTCCCCGTGATGGGCAGGATAAGCAGTTGTCCAGGATATTTAGACCATAAGGAGCTCGCATCGTGTCCTCCTCTGGGTTGAGCTAACGCTCCCACTCGGCGTCTTTCGCTCACCCGCTATGAGGTATGGCACGCTACAGACCAATCTGAGTGGGGCAGGATACGCCAGCGGTCATCCTATGGAACTTGTTGAGATTGCTTAACTTAGACGAGAACTACCAATTCTGTAAGGCACTGTGGAATTTGCCTCCGTCACAATAGCGGGTTATTTCCCTCACGGAACTGTGTGATCTGCATCACTCGTTTATGTGATCGACTGGCAAAAACACCCATCTTGGGGGAACGCCGGCAAGGCCTTTTCCACAAAATCAGGCTTTAGGGCCCGACATTTACCTGCAGTGCGGAAGGTGTCTGCAGGCGTTCCCGGTAGATCGTATTGCGTTTCGGGATTTCTCCCACGGCGTCGACGTGGACCACATAGCCCCCGTGGGGCAGGGTTTCTCCAAAGGGGAGTTCTTTGGACTGAGTTCCGGCACGCAGGACAAAATGCTGATATCCGATCGCAACCGCGCGACCGTTCGACGGCACGGCCAATACGATAAAGGTAAGGTCGATATCGTCCGGCGTGGTATTGCCTACGTCCACGGTGCCTTCGATCCGATTGCCATTCACGCGGGCTTCATTCTTCCATGCCAGCGTGAGCGCCGAGACCACGCGCAGGATGAATCCCTTCTCGACAGCCTGCTGCGGCCTGCCCCCATCCCGCACTGAGACGGTGAATTGAAACTCACCCGAATGCTGGGGTTCACCGTGCAGCAGCCCATCATCCTCGAGTTTCACGCCCGGCGGGAGGGCTCCACGTTCCACGCGCCAGTGCAGCGTTGGTACTCCACCATGGGCGCGAAAGCGAAGTTCGTACTGCGCGAACGGATACGTGTCGGGAAGCGGGGAGTCGTTCTGTATGACGAGGTTCGATTCCGCGTCTTCCGGTGCGGTCCCCTGCGCATGGGCCGGGCACGGGCTAACAGCCGCGAGAATGAGCAAAGCGAGGTATCCCCAAAGCCAAAGCCGTAAACGCGCCGTGACAGCACCTTTCGGTTTGCCCCGATTCATCTCATACACCCGTCGATCATCGTCCTTTAACCAGTTTCCCACAATCCGGAGCTAGCCTCAGGCTACCGCAATAAATCGGACCGTTCTAACGTCGAACACAGTTCCAATCGGACAACCTGATACCCGCGGCTCCTTCGTCTCCTTTGTAGTTTGAAAAGCGAGAACCACGAAGGACACAAAGGAACACGAAGGAAATCTCGAATGTAAGAATGACTCCGCGTGCCCAACTTGCGCCCCGGGTTCTTCATAACCGAGGTCACATTGACGTACGTTCCAGATTTCTGAAAAACTAACGTTCAGGTTTCGCCTGGTGCGAACACCTTAACGTCCCTTTCGATCATCCTATAGATATCGATACATGGAACTGCTGCTCAACCTAGCCTGGCTGCTTCTCGCATTGCCTGCCTTCTTACTGTGGCGGGATAGCCGAAGCGCGCATACACGGCGGAAGTTTACGGCATTTCAGTGCCTTCTCGCGCTGGGATGCATGCTCGTCATGCTGTTCCCGGTGGTTTCGGCGACCGACGATCTCCGGGCGATGCGCGCCGAAATGGAAGAGTCGCCGACCAGCAAACGCAGCATCGCTCACTCGAGCAGCGAAAAAGCGTTCGCTTCGAATTCACAGGTACAGTCAGCTGTAGCCATTAGTTCGTATTCATTCGGACTGGTTGAACACGGCTGGCATTTTGCAGTAACCATTCCACTTTCCACCCCAGCTTCTCCTGCAGTGGCTCGCGCGAGCCGCGCTCCTCCCCAGATTCTCCTCGGCTAGTTCGGCCTAAGGATCGCTTCGTCTTAGAAGTAGGTCTGGAAACGATCCGGCGCTCTCTACGAAATTCATGCGCGGGAAGACGCAACACGGGTGTTGCGTATCTTTTTCGCGGAGATTCTCCCGCTTTACAGGTATCGGCAAGCCTCGCTTGCTGGCACGGAGTATGGGATGCGATTGCGATCACATATCGCGAGCATGGCCTTTGCCCTAGGCACGATAGCTCTTTGCGCTCAAACACCGCCGCAGCCATCGGCGACGCCACAAATCTGGAATTGGGACCAGGTCAAAGAGAATTTCCGCCTGCAAAACACGAGCCTGATGGCAGCCAAGCTGAACATCGACGAACTGAAAGCGCAGGAAATAACGGCTCATCTTCGTCCCAATCCGGACTTCACATTCTCGGCCGACGGTACCCAGATCGCTCCGAGTCATGGAGTTTGGCAACCGTTGGCCGGAACCTTCGTCTCTCCGGGAGTGAGCTATCTGTTCGAACGGCGTAACAAACGGAACCTTAGGTTCGAAGCTGCCAAGCAAGGGACCGCGATCGGAGCGGCCCAGGCCGCCGACTCCGAACGCACGCTGCTCTTCAACCTACGCAGCGCCTTCATCGGCATTCTGCAAGCCAAGGCGGTGGTCAAGGTGACTCAGGACAATCTCGCGTATTACGACCACATCCTCGAGATCAGCCGCGACCGCTACCAGGCCGGCGACATTGCCCACATCGATCTCGACCGGCTGGAGTTGCAGCGCTTGCAGTATGAATCCGATCTGCAGAATGCCCTGGTCAATCTCCGCACGACGAAGATCAACCTCCTGGCGTTGCTAGATGACCGACGGCCCGTGGACAGCTTCGATGTCGAGGGCACATTCGATTTCAGCGGGGACATCCTGGCTCTCGACGTCTACCGCAAAGACGCCCTCGACAGCCGGCCCGACCTGAAAGCGGCGGTGCTTACCGAGCAGCAGGCGCAAACCAACTACAAACTCGCCGAAGCCGATGGTTCGACCGATCCGACCATCGGCATGTGGTTCACGCACAACGGATCGTTCAACAATCCAGACGCCCTCAACACCATCGGCGCCAGTGTCAGTATCCCACTGCGCATTTTCGACCGGAATCAAGGTGAGAAGTTGCGGACCAAGATCGACATCGACCGCAGTGAAAAACTGCGGTCAGGTACCGAGACGCAGGTCTACGCCGACGTCGACAGCGCGTACGCCACGGTCGAGTCGAATATCGCCCTACTCAAGCCCTATAAGCAGAAGTACCTAGAACAAGCCGTGCGTGTGCGCGACACCGTGCAGTTTTCTTACCAGCACGGAGGAGCGGCTTTAATCGATTTCCTGAACGCCGAGAACGACTATCGCGCCGTTCAACTCAGTTACGTCAACCTGATCGGCGCCTATCTCACCGCGGCCGCGCAGTTGAACCAGGCCGTCGGACGTGAGGTGATCCAATGAGAAACTTTCATCACGATCGTAATGAGTTTCCTATTCGAGCGGCCACTTCCCGCTGTGTTCTTTTGTCGCTTCTCGTCGCGGCTCTCAGTGGCGGAATGGGTTGCTCCAAAGAGATGCCCGTCTCCGCCAGTAAGCCGCCGATCACTCTTGACCCTGATGTGTTCGAAGCCGAGCGGCCCGACCTGTTTAAGACTGCGAAGGCAGAATTGCGCTCGCTACCGACGACCGTAAGTGCAAACGGCGTAGTGACTCCCGATGTGAATCGCACCATTCACGTAACCTCGCTGGGCTCAGGTCGCGTCGTTGACCTTCGAACGAAACTCGGAGACAACGTGCAGAAGGGTCAGACCCTGCTCGTCATTTCCAGTCCGGACCTGGCAGGCGCTTTTTCTGATTACGAGAAAGCTAAGGCTGATGAGCAACTATCGCGGCGCGCTCTCGAACGTGCCCAGATGCTGTACGACCGCGGAGCCATCGCCAGAAAGGATGTTGAGGTTGCGCAGGATGCCGAGGAGAAAGCCAAAGTCGATCTGGAAACGGCCGATCATCGCATCCGGATATTGGGCGCGGATCCGAATCGTCCCAGCCCTCTCATTGAATTGAAGGCTCCTGTCTCCGGCACGATCGTTGAGCAAAACGTAGCCGGGGCCGAAGGCATTAAGAGCCTCGACAACACCCCCAACTTGTTCACCATTGCCAATCTCTCCGAGGTGTGGGTCGTCTGCGATGTCTTCGAGAACGATTTGGCAGAGGTCCACGTCGGCGACTCCGCCGAAATTCGCCTGAATGCCTTCGGCGATCGCGTCTACAAAGGAAAAATCACCGACATCTCGCGCGTTCTTGATCCGAATACGCGCTCGGCCAAGGTGCGTATCGTACTGCCGAATCCGGACGGCACTCTTCGCTCGGGGATGTTCGCCGTTGCCACATTCCGTTCCCGCAAGCTGGCGAATCGTGTTGTCGTACCGGCGACAGCAATCATGCGACTGCACGACAAGGACTGGGTATTTCAAAAGATTGGCGGGAATCGTTTTCGCAAGATCGCGGTGGAAGCCGATGGCGTCGCGCCCGACGGAATGCAGGAGATTCGCTCGGGCATAAAGCCGGGGGACGAAGTGGTTGCGAACGCGCTCGAGTTCTCCACCGACGTCGCCGAGAAGAAGGCAGGAGAGTAGACGAATGATCCGCAAGGCCATCGACTTCGCCCTGGCGAATCCTCTCCTGGTTTTTGGAGGCGCGCTCGTCCTCTTCGTCTGGGGAATTATCTCCTTTCACAATCTGCCCATCGAGGCCTATCCCGACGTTGCGGACACCTACGCACAGGTCATCACACAATGGCCGGGACACGCGGCCGAAGAAGTCGAGCAGCAAATTACCGTTCCGCTGGAAGTCGAACTCAACGGCGTCGCGCATCTCACGCATCTCCGATCGGTTTCGCTGATGGGGTTGTCGGTCATCACCATCATCTACGACGATGACATCACCACGTTCAATGCCCGACAGGAAGTGCTGGACCGTCTTCAAAACGTCACGCTGCCTCCGGGCGTGAACACTGGCATAGGGCCTGATTACAGTCCCACCGGCCAGATCATGTTCTACACGCTGAATAGCACGAATCCGAAGTACGACGTGATGGAACTGAAAGCCCTCAACGACTGGTTTGTAGTAAATCAGTTGAAGTCGGTTCCGAATATCGTCGACGTCAACCCATTTGGCGGTCCCACGCGTGAATATCAGATTCAACTCGATCCCAACAAACTGGTCTCCTACGGACTATCGCTGCCGCAAGTCGAGCAGTCGCTTGCCGCCAATAACATCAATGCCGGTGGCGGATTCATTGAGCGCGGCCAGCAGGCTTTGAATGTTCGCGCTGTCGGCCTGATGCAATCCACCGATGACATTGCTGCCACCGTGGTGAAAGTGCAGAACGGAACCCCGGTCCGGGTGCGGGATCTCGGGAGCGTCGTTCAGGCACCCAAGGTCCGCCTCGGACAACTCGGCAAGAGCATTCGCAAGAAGGATGGAACGATTCTGAACGATGACGATGTGGTCGAAGGGATTGTTTTGCTGCGCAAGGGAGCCGTTGCCGAGACCACGCTTGAGGACCTGCACAAGAAGATAGAACAATTGAACGGGACGGATGGAAAGGCGGGTCTGCTCCCGGTTGGCGTGAAACTCGTCCCGCACCTCGATCGCAGCGAACTGATGCACCATACGACGCACACGGTTCTGCGAAACCTGACCGATGGCGTGCTCCTCGTCACCCTCGTTCTGTTCCTTTTCCTGGGAAACGTGCGAAGCGCGCTGATCGTTGCCGTCACAATTCCGTTTTCGTTGCTCTTCGCCGCGATCCTGCTCGATCTTCGCCACATTCCGGCGAACCTGCTCTCGCTCGGCGCTCTCGATTTCGGCATGGTCGTTGATGGTTCGGTGGTGATGGTCGAGAACATTCTTCGCCATACATCATTCGGTGACCATAAAAAATCGTTCCGCGAAATCGTGGCCGTTGCCGCGCACGAAGTTCAAAGGCCGGTGTTCTTCGCGCGCATCATCATCATCGTTTCGTATTTGCCGATCTTCACCTTGCAGCGCGTCGAAGGCCGGCTTTTCGCTCCCATGGCGTGGACGGTCGCCTTCGCTTTGCTGGGAGCACTGGTTTTTGCGTTGTTCATCGCGCCGGTGCTCTGCAACTATTTCTTCAGCCGCGAACTGAAGGAGTGGCGGAATCCGGTTCTCGAGTGGCTCAATAAGTCCTACGCCCGGTCGCTTGACTGGTGTTTCGATCACTTGAAACTGACGCTTGGCCTTGGACTCATTGGATTCGGCCTGATTCTGTTTTTCGCGCTCAGCGGAATTATCGGCTCCGAGTTCCTTCCTCACCTCGACGAAGGCGCCATCTGGGTGCGCGGCACGCTCGCTCCTAGCACAGGGCCTTCGGCGAGCATCAGCATGGCAAACCGCGCGCGACTGGTGCTCGCCTCGTTTCCCGAAGTCACCCAGGTCGTCAGTCAGGTTGGACGCCCGGACGACGGCAGCGACGCCAGCGGTTTCTACAACACGGAGTTTTTCGTCGATCTTCTTCCGCGCGAGCAATGGCGCTCCCAGTTCCACGGAAAAAAAGACGAACTCATTGCCGCTATGGATGACAAACTCCAGGAGTTTCCCGGCGTCGATTGGAACTTTTCGCAACCTATTTCCGACAACGTGGAAGAAGCGGTCAGCGGCGTGAAAGGTGAGCTCGCCGTAAAGCTCTTCGGCCGCGATCTCAAGACGCTCGAAGAGAAAGCCGATCAGATCCAGGGCGTGATGAGTCAAATTCCAGGTGTCGCGGATCTAGGCACATTCCAGGTACGCGGACAGCCGAACGTCAACGTCAACGTCGATCGCGCTGCGGCCGACCGTTTCGGCATCAACGTCGCCGACGTGCAGGATGCGATTGAAACCGCAGTCGGCGGCAAAGCGATCAGCCAGATTCTTATCGGTGAGCAGCGCTTCGATATGACTGTGCGCTATCAGCCGCAGTACCGCAGGACGGTCGACGACATCGCCAACATACGGCTCCTCGCGCCTTCTGGTGAGCGCGTCTCGCTGGGACAGCTGAGTGAGATCACCCTCGATGATGGTGCGTCCACGATCTATCGCGAGGGCAATCAGCGGTACATCGCCATCAAGTACAGCGTCCGGGGACGCGATCTCGGCAGCACCGTGCGCCAAGCCATCGACGAGGTCGGACGTGCGGTAAAACTGCCGGAAGGTTACCACCTCGACTGGACGGGCGAATACGAGAGCCAGCAGCGCGCCAACCGCCGCCTCTCCATCATTGTTCCAGTCACTCTACTCTTGATGGCCTTCATTCTTTATTCAGCCTTTAATTCGTGGAAATGGGTCTTTCTGATCCTTGCCGTGGTGGCGCTTTCGCCGCTCGGAGGTTTTTTGAGCCTATGGATAACCGGGACGCACTTCAGCGTGTCCTCCGGTCTGGGCTTCCTCGCGCTGATCGGCGTGTCCGTTGAAATCGGCGTCATCATGATCGAGTACATCAACCAGTTACGCACACGTGGCCTGCCCGTTCGCGAGGCCGCGAAAGAAGGGGCAGAGCTTCGTTTGCGTCCCATCATGATGACCATGCTGGTCGCGACTCTCGGCCTGCTGCCGGCTGCTATGTCCCACGATATTGGATCGGACTCGCAGCGGCCGTTCGCGATCGTTATCGTGGGTGGGCTCATCGTAGAATTATTCGTCAGCGTGATCCTCTGGCCGGCTCTCTATGTCTTTTGGGCCCGACCGGGCGACCGCCTGCCTCCCGCCGAGCAGAGTTTCATGGCTGAAGGCGAACACGTCGATTAGTCGGCTTTCTCCGCGCTCTGTGCGAAGTCTAGGCGCGCTGGGCGCTAGGGCTTTTACCGCTGCGGAGAGGAAATTCCACCGGGGCACAGAGTACTGCTATAACCGTAACTTCCCCTTCGCTCCTGCGTTATACTTCCAGCACCACGCACGTAACTTCCCTGGGGACTCACAATGGCAGTCGGTGTACGCACAGAAGATCTGCGCAAGGTGTACCACTCTGCTCCGCCCATGGCGGCGACGGGCATCATTGCGCGCCCCCAAGAGAAGAAAAGTCCGAAGCAGCCCAAGCCGGAAATCAAGGCGCTCGACGGCCTGACTCTCGAAGTAAAGCCCGGAGAAATCTTCGGCCTGCTCGGACCCAATGGCGCCGGGAAATCCACGACCATCGGGATCGTCACCACACGCGTGCGCGCGACGAGTGGCCACGCTTACATTGGCGATCACGAAGTCTGGCAGGAGCAGGCTAAAGTGAAGCGCCTGATCGGCGTCGTGCCGCAGCGCCCAAATCTGGATTTTTCGCTCACTGCAAGCGAAATTCTGGTTTTTCATGCCGCGTATTTCGGGATCCCTCCGAAAGAGGGCAGCCGTCGAGCCGCGGAATTGCTCGAGAAATTCAAGCTGACCGATCGTGCCGGACAACTGGTCCGCGGATTCTCCGGGGGCATGATGCAGCGCATGTCGATTGCCCGCGCCATGATGCACGATCCCGAAGTTCTCTTCCTCGATGAACCGAGCGCCGGGCTCGATCCGCAGACCCGCATCCTGCTGTGGGAGATCATTCGCGAATACAACGAACTCGGCAAAACAGTGGTGCTGACGACGCACAACATGGAAGAGGCCGACGCGCTCTGCCAACGCCTGGTCATCGTGGACCACGGCCGCGTCATTGCGCAAGGGACGCCGACGGCGCTCAAACAATCCATTCCCGGAGGATTCCTGTTGCGCCTCCATTTTGTCCGGCAGACGCCCGAACTGATGCAACGCTTGCAATCGCTCGCAGGTGTACGCGAAGTCCGCGCGCTGCAGACTGCCGCGAAAGGCGTGTTACAGGGCGGCGGCAATGGGACGGCAACTGCGGTCGCCGAACCTTCGGGGGTGGACATCTACGCCGATCGTGGAGGCTCGCTCATTCCCGAAGTAGCATCTCTGGCGGTGGCGACCGGGGCAGAGCTGTCGGACGTCCACATCTCCGAGCCCAGCCTCGAGAACCTGTTTCTGCACCACACCGGAAGGAGTTTGCGCGATTGAACTGGAAAGCTTTTGGCGCGATGCTCGCCCGCGACGCCCACGTGGCGCGGCGCAACATTATTCAGATCCTCTTCCAGACGTTTCTGCAGCCGTTGCTGTTTGTCTTTATCTTCGGCCGCGTAATGGTCGGCAGCGGATACATGCCCGTCGCCTACAAAAGCCTGCTGCTGCCGGGCATCATTGCGATCAGCATGGTGTTCACGGGTGTCTGGGCCGTGTGCATGCCGCTGATTGCGGAATTCCAGTGGACACGCGAGATTGAAGATCGCCTGCTCGCCCCGATCTCAATTCCGTGGATCGCAATTGAAAAAGTCGTTGCGGGAATGATTCAGGCTCTGGTGGCCGGACTGGTCGTGCTCCCGCTGGCGTGGATCGTCTTGCGGCCCGGCGTCGATATCAGGATTCAGCAGCCGATCGAATTCGCGGCGATGATGTTGCTGGTTGCACTGTTCTCGGCGTGCGGAGGTTTAGCCCTGGGCTGCTCCATGAATCAGCAGCACGTTGGACTCATGTTCAGCATGATTCTCACGCCGATGATCTTCTTCGGCTGCACCTATTATCCTTGGAGTGCGCTAAGTGCATTTCCGATTCTGAAAAGAGCCGTGCTGATCAATCCGCTGGTCTACGCCAGCGAAGGATTGCGCGCCGCCCTGGTGCCGCAGTTCCCGCATCTCTCGACCGTCGCGATCCTCATCGTGCTGTGCTTCTTCGACATCCTGCTGCTCATGCTCGGACTGCGTCAGTTCGAGAAGAAGGCAATCAGCTAAGCTCGTCGCGCAAATTCGGGCCATCCGGATGTCGTGTCCGCGCATCTTGTCGTAAGCTAATCACCTGCCGAGGATGCTATGGAAAATATCTGCACGAATACGACCTGGCCCGCTCTGCCGCTCGAACAGTGGAAGGATACCTACGCCACCTTGCACATGTGGACGCAGATCGTGGGCAAGGTGCGCCTTGCGCTGACCCCACTCGTGAATCACTGGTGGAACGTGCCGCTGTATGTCAACGCACGCGGCCTTACTACGTCGCTAATCCCTTACAAGGCTGATCCATTCGAGCTGTGCTTTGACTTCGTCGACCACCAACTGGTTTTACTGGAGAGCGATGGCGCACGCAGATCGGTCCCGCTCGCTCCCATGCCAGTCGCCGATTTCTATAAAGAAGTCATGAGCATGCTGCACTCAAACGGCATTGATGTGAAGATCTGGCCGATGCCAGTCGAAGTGTCCGATCCGATCCGCTGTGATGTGGATCGCGTGCATGCCGCCTACGATCGCGACGCCGTCGAGCGGTTCTGGAAGATCCTGCTCAATGTGGAGAGAGTGTTTGAGCAATTCCGCTCTGGGTTCATTGGCAAGTCGAGCCCGGTTCACTTTTTCTGGGGCAGCTTTGACCTGGCGGTGACGCGCTTTTCCGGACGGCGCGCGCCCGATCGTCCCGGTGCAGATCGCATTACGCGCGAAGCGTATTCCCATGAAGTCAGCAGCGTGGGATTTTGGCCGGGAGGCGGCAATATCGCCGGTCCCGCATTTTATTCCTACGCCGCTCCAGAGCCGCCGGGGTTCAAAGACTGGCGCGCGAAGCCCGATGCCGCGCACTACGATACGCAGCTCAGCGAATTTATTCTGATGTATGACGATGTGAGAACTTCGTCGTCCCCTGCGGCGGCGTTGCTCGACTTTTGCCAGTCGACGTATGAAGGAGCGGCAACGCTCGGCAAGTGGGATCGTGCGGCGCTGGAGCGAAATCCGGCAACAGCTCTGCGCCCCTCCGCCTAACGAGCCTGCCCGGCACCTGAGAACAGCCAGTTCCATTGTCGAGAGTGCGAAGTCGGGCCTGAGCACATCACAGTCCCATTGTCATTCCGAGCGCGCGAGCTCTTGGCGCGCGAGGAATCTGCTGTTCCTCACCAGTTCCACATCGCCGATCAGCTGAACCCCAGCACCGGATGCGGCACATAAGGTTCTTCCAGGGACGCGATCTCTTCCGCACTGAGCCGCAGAGCTAATGCAGATACCGCGTCCGTAAGGTGGTGCTGCTTGCTTGCCCCCACGATCGGCGCTGTGACGCCCGGTTTGGAAAGCAGCCATGCCAGCGCGACCTGCGCCATTGGTACTCCTCGCCGCTGCGCAACCTGGGCCACGCAGTCGACCACCTGCTTGTCGGCCTCTTCCGTTTTCGAATACATCGTGTTGCCAAAGCGATCCGTCTCTGATCGCTTGGTCGTCTCGCTGCCCCATGGGCGAGCGAGCCGTCCGCGGGCCAGTGGACTCCAGGGAATCACGCCGATGCCCTGTTCGCGACACAGCGGCATCATCTCGCGTTCTTCCTCCCGATAGATCAGGTTGTAGTGATTCTGCATGGAGACGAATCGCGTCCAGCCGCGCAGGTCGGCGAGATAAAGCGATTTGGCAAACTGCCACGAGTACATCGAAGATCCGCCAATGTAGCGCACCTTCCCTGCCTTCACCAGGTCGTGCAGCGCCTCGAGCGTCTCTTCAATCGGCGTGTCGTAGTCCCAGCGATGAATCTGATACAGATCGATGTAGTCCGTCCGCAGCCGGCGCAAGCTTTCTTCGGCCTCGAAGAGAATCTCCTTGCGCGAGAGTCCGGAGCCATTGGGTTCGTCGCGCATGATGCCGTACACCTTGGTCGCGATCACCACCGCCTCGCGCCGAACAGAATCCTTGAGAAATTTCCCGAGAATCTCTTCGCTGGCTCCACTCGAATAAACGTTTGCCGTGTCGAAGAAATTGATTCCCATATCCAGAGCTTGCTTTAGAAACGGCCGGCTTTGTTGTTCGTCGAGCGCCCACGCCTGACGTCCGGGCTTGAGTTCGCCAGTCGCGGGAGTGCCGTAGGTCATGCACCCCAGGCATATGCGGGAGACTTTGAGTCCAGTATTGCCAAGTCGTACGTAGTCCATGAGGTTCCTGTCGTGCCGCATTATTCGTCGCGGTACTTCTAAGGATGATACTCAGGCGCGGAGGGTTGGGGAATGCGACGACGGAATTCACAAACTGATGGAGTTCATAACTAATGAGGTCAGGGGAGCACTCGGCTGCTGCGAAGATCAGTGAGCGTATTGGAGATTTCTCGCCAACTATCCGCTTGCAGTGCTTCCGCCGCCATAGAAGTTCCGCCGTAGTAGCCTAAAGCATCCATATATCGCGAAAAACAACACGAAGCCGAAGAGCGTGGCTAACTTGCCAGCGCTACGGTTCAGTCGCCCCGTTCGCTGTACCCAAGCATGGACAACGGCCAGCTGAATGGATGCAGAGAGGATCAACGCTATCCAGTACGTAATGTTTCTCCACAACGAGCGCCACCCCACTATGACGAAAACGGAAGCAATCACCACACAGACGGCGGCTTCTTCCCAGTCGGGTTTCAGGCGGTACGGTTTCGGAAGTGAGAAGTAAGCCCACGCAATCACTCCCAGTGCAACAAACCCGGAAAGCAATTCACGCCAAGAAAACTGGCGCTTTCCGAATAGTTTGCGGCGGTGCACCCTGTGCTCGCGCCACTCCTGATGCTTGACGAATTTCCGATGTTCAACTCGGTCGGACTCTGTGAGATTGCGCCGTCGTAGCTCTGCATCTAAGGCGGTCACGGCTTCCTGCGTCAACGAGTGTCGCTGATTTGCCAACTCCAGAAGCTCGTCATCGCTCCGCTGAGCATACTCCGTAGAGAAGTTGGTTAGCATACTTGCTCTCGTGATCTCGCGAGATCAACATGGTACCTGACTGACAACTGTTGTGAACAGGCGATAGGGCTCAAAACACCTCGCCGGGGGTTGAGTGATGGGGATGTTCGCCAAGCTCGACAGTCAGCGCGTCAGATGGGCTTCTGCGCTAGAAGATTGATAGTTTGATCAGGTTGTGTGAGTTCCAGTGTCAGTTCTGTCAAACACCAGTGCCCATGTTTCTTAGTTGCACGGACGCGCAGATTGCCAGCCCGAACGCTACCCCGGACAGGAATGAGAATTTTAGCCGTCGCGGGATTTCCCAGCCTTGTCTCTGAGTCAAGAAACCAGCCCTCTTGCACTGGGCTACCAAGCGCATCGATGAACTCTCGGTTTTGACGCGCTGTTTCAATAGCCAGCTTGTACGGACCGAATCTCTTCGCCGCAACATGAAAGACAGGTGGTACAAGGATTCCGACCAGCGTGCATGCCACTATCCAAGTAAGAAATCTTCGTGACAGCCAACCGGGCCTGTGCATAAGCCGTAGCCAACGTTTTGCAGGATTTTACTCCAACGGAACAAAGGCGGAACCGGACTGTTGTGACCAGGCGATTACACGCTTTGACCATCAGCAATCAGTCGATTGCCTCGGATCGCCGATGCTGGTCTGCTACAGTACGCCGCCAGTCTGGATGGCCAGATCATTCAGAGCCATTTCAAGTTTCGTTATGGCAGCGCCGATTTCTGGATGCTGTCCGATCTTCTTTTGCAGTGCCTCCAGAATCTGCTGAGCACCCTTGATATGCGCCTCAGCATTGGGCGGATTTGATTCGGGATTGGGTCCGGTCTGTGATTCCATAGCCAGTTGCTCCTCGCCTTTTGTTTCCTGCACCTGCACTTCATTGTACGCAGCTCTATGGTTACCGGCAGGCAGGGTTGACGAGAGTCGGGGGCTTCGCCGTGTGGACCAGCACCTTCGAAGTTGCGGGCTTCTCCGCGTTCTTACGGCCCCTCCGTCGCCTTGGGCGTCACGCGCTTCGGTTTGATCTGCGTCGGGCCGCCCTTGTCATCGATTACATTCGAAATCTCGCCGTGGTCTCCCAGAGCGACCGTGATCATGTGATGAAATTTGATTCCCGGTTTCTTCGGCACCTCGATCGCACGGCTGAGATTGACATTCGGCTGGAGGAAAACGCTGTAAATGCCCAAACCCCACGCTTCGTGCATAGTGACGGAATCCGCGACTTTGTAGGAGGCCCATCCGTTGACACCCGGTGCGCTGGTGTAACTCGCCTGGTCCGGAGGATCGTAAGGAATCTCCGACTGGTAGAAATACGTCCGGCCGCGATCGCCATTCCACAACACCTGAAACTGTTGGTGATGCTCGACGAACAATCCATAGATCGTCACATCATTTCCATTGACGACCAGTCCGTTGTTGCTGAGATTGTCGTTCCAGCCGACGTCCTTGCCGTGGTCGGCACGCCAGATCCACGTGTGATCGACAATCACGTCGTTGCTGTTAATGCGGAGGTTGACCTGCGTCTTGCCCACACCCGCTCCGCCATCGCGGAAAAACACGTCGTGCAGCACGATCGGATTCTGCTCGTGCCGCGTCGTGCTTCCCTGCTGCCCGACCTCCATCAACACGGTCGAGAGTTCCGGCCCTGCATCAAAGAGAATTCCCGCGACGTCAATTCCATCCACATCAGCGACGGTCATCGCCGCGGTACCATGCATCGCTCGCAGCGTGGCGAATCCCAGACCGAGCACGATCGTATCGGGCCGCGTCACTCGAATCGGTTCCGTCAGATCGTAAATCCCCGGCGTCAACAGCAGATGCTTGCCTTGCTCCAGTTGCTTGTTGATGCTGGCCGCCGTGTCCGTTCCAGGCCGCGCAATATAAAACTGGTCAAGCGGAATCGATCGACCCGGCGTCGATCCGCCGTGCCAAGTGATGCCCGTGCTATCTCTCTGAAGAGCAGGAACGCACACACTCCAATTGCCTTTCGCGTCGGCTTGCAGAAAAGGCTTCTCGCGCGAAATTGGAGTCTTCTCAACTTTCGTGTACGGCGGATCCGGCCACTCGCCCTGCGGCGGGTGCGGGACGCCGACAAATACCATGTTCCAATTCGATCCGGTCCAACTGCCCCATTCGCTGTTGCGCGAAATCCACTGCTGCTGCGTTCCGGAGTCGACATTGCCATCGACCAGCGAGTCCGACATCCATCCGCCACTCGCCCATCCGCGGCGCTGATGTAGCACGATGTCGCCACGCACGTGCATGCGGCGGAACGGAATCGCCTGCGACACCGCCCATTGCATTGTGCCGCCGGTTGGCGTCACAGAAAATCCTTCGGCCGCGCGCCAGAACGTCGTCGTGGCATTGTTGTTGTCATGGCTCGCATCGGAGTGCACGTTGCCGGTGATGTGAACTGCGTCTGGAGTGATACCGAGGCCCTCCACTTCGGTATAGAACCCGACCGGAACATCAAGGTGATACTCACCTGGCAGGAAAAGTACGGCATAGCGCTCGGGCCCGAATTCATTTCTTCGCTCGACGGCATAGATCTTGTCGATCTGCGCCTGCAGTTCTGCCGCAGGCATTCCGGGATGAAAGATCAACACGTTAGGCCCGAGGTCCGGCTCGGTTTCAGGCTTCGTCTCAGCAGTGGCTGAAGTGCTGCACGCGATTGCCACGAGAATGCCGAACAAAAGGCCACTGGCAATACCGCCATGATTCCCACGGGACCAGAGGTTCTGTCTCAAGGTCTTCATTAGGCTTCTCTTGTATGAATTTTCTGGCACGAAACGCTTGATTCTACTCCGATTGATTTCCGGTTTGCGCCTTGGTGTCCTTTTGAAACCTCACGGCTCTGATCGTGATCGTAATCACTAAAAGGAACGAGCGGTTTCTTTACATTGGAAGGGATGATTCGACCCAGCAGAATTAGCTTTGGCGGCACCGCTGCGATCGCAACCAGCATGGCGCTCATTGTCGGCCTTGAGGCCGCTGACGCTGGCAAGGCCGGAGTGATCAGCGCGCTATTGATTGCCGCCGTCGCCGACAACCTCAGCGACTCCCTCAGCGTGCACATGTACCAGGAATCCGAGCGCCTCGACCAGAAAGACGCGTTTCTCGGAACCGTGGCGAATTTCGTGACCCGACTCCTGGTCTGCCTGAGCTTTGTCCTGATTGTCGCCACCCTGCCAAAGCATCCGGCGGCGATCTGGGGAATAGTGTGGGGATTCCTGCTGCTCGCGGGATTGAGTTGCGTCCTTGCCCGTCATCGTCAGGTCAGCCCGGTCTCCGAAGTCTTGAAGCATCTGGGAGTCGCAGCGGGCATCATCGTAGTCAGTCGCGCCGTGGGGCATTGGATTGCCGGCCACGTGCTCTGACAACCAGGTTAGCGATGCTCCTTAACTAGTTCGGAAGCCGTGGCCTTCTCTTTTCTCTTCAACAGACTGTGACTGCTCTCCAGAACAAGTCGGGTGCGGCGACAAGCCTCGCTCGCAGAGCGCACGATGGCCTAGGTACGCAGCCACTGCTCCTGCTGTCTTCTCTCCAAATGAGCCATCGAAGCCATGCGCTTCTCCTGGGCTTCTGCCGAGTCGGTTGGTCGCATCGCGAAAGCCCTTTCACGCTTTGCCATCGGATTTCTCCCGGGACCTCGGATCGTTCCGGTGATCAAGAGCCTCGATCAATTGGTGAACCAAATCTGACAGTCTTTGCGGATCAGGCTCGTATTGAGCCGCTTCCGCTAACTCGCGCCAGCCATCTGTTGCCATCTCTTCATCCGTCCTCTCAGATGCGAAACGGAAATAGCATCTTGGTAGGCATAGAGTAGGACCTTCGGCAGCCTGGAATCAGTCGCTAAGGTGACGTTCTGAGAGTTCTTTTGCCGCTGATTCACCGGCATTTCAGTCTCCCCGTGGCGCAAGTTGGCGCTCGTGACTGCTTCGTTTTCGCACATCAAAGTCTTGACGGCGAAAGACATGCACCAGCGATTTCAAAGGGATGAAAACCTCCTTCTGGCCGCGTTGCCCGAGGCAGAACGCGCCCGGCTCGCCCCTTTCCTCCACGCGACGGACCTGCCCCCCGGAAGCCCGGTCACCGTTCCCGGCCAGCCGATTGAGGATATCTACTTTCCTTTGGATTGTGTGATTTCGACCGTGCAGGAACTGAGCGATGGATCGACGATTGAAACTGGTCTGACAGGAATTGAGGGACTTGCCGGAATCCAAGTCTGGTTGCGCCAGCACACAACGCCTGCATCAACGTTCGTGCAGGTGCCCGGCCGCGCCTGCCGCATGAGCACAGAGGATTTCATACGCGAAGTTCGCGACCGCGTTTCGCCCCTGAACGATCTGCTTGCCAATTACGTTCATGCCTTCCTGGTGCTCACGTCGCTAACAGCCGCCTGTAACCGGCTTCACTCGGTTGATGAGCGCCTTTGCCGCTGGCTCCGAATGACCTACAACCGGTCCCAGCGTACGGATTTTCCACTGCGGCATGAGTTTCTCGCACAAATGCTCGGAGTGCATCGCCCCACAGTCTCAACCGCGGCAAGCATGCTGCAAAAAGCGGGCCTGATCAACTATCGCTATGGCAAGCTCGCAATTCTTGATCCAGATGGACTCGCGGAGGGAGCCTGCGAGTGCTACCACGTGATGGAATCCCAGTTCGACGGAATCTTTCGCGTGGAACCAATCGAACACGAACAGTCTGGAAATGCAACCGGATGGAAGATACCGTGATGTAACGAAGTGGTCCTTCGCAAACTTCTCGTCTTGAAACTTCTTTTTCCGCGGATGCACGCGGATGCCGCGGATCGGGGCTCTTGTTATTCCGAACGGCGAAGCCGTGAGGAATCTGCTGTCGGCCGGCAGAAGGCACACTGCCAGCAAACAGCAGATTCCTCGCTTCGCTCGGCATGACAAAATGTTTTTGGGATTGGGGCAAGCCGAAGGGCTGAGAGCTGAAAGCTGAGAGCTGAGAGCCAAAAATTAAGAGAGTTCCGAGGTGGTGTAAGGTCCATTCGTCTCGGCCAGTAGCTCGCGTTTGACCCTCGCCGACCTGCTCTCAAGACTTCCCTTGCGGGGCTGTCTCGCGCGATCTCAGCTCGGGCTCC
>DASYZA010000301.1:0-6116 GCA_035946775.1 Candidatus Sulfotelmatobacter sp.
TCGACGAAGCCGTCGCCATCGACATCTCCATAATCGTCGATCCACTTCAGAGCGTGCTGGATGTGCGGCCAGATGCGGTCGAGAAAGGGGCGGTCTCCGGTGCGTTCGAAGTAGGCGCCGGCGAGCATGACAAACAGGGGAGTCGCGTCGACGCTGCCGTAGTAGCGTCCGAAGGGAACCTCACCGAGAGCGGCCATCTCGCTATTTCGTTTCTCATGGAGAATCTTGCCCGGTTCCGAATCGGCAACTGGATCCACCTTGTCCGCTTGCCATGACGCGAGAAATTCAAGCACGCCCTTGGCAATGTCCGGGTTCAGCCAGATCGTCTGCAGCGCGGTGATAATTCCGTCGCGGCCGAAAACGGTGCTGAACCACGGAACACCGGCATACGGATAATTGCGCTCGGGATTTCCGGCGATCATCATTTCCAGATCCGAGAGCGATCTCGCGATCCAGTCGGTGAAACGAGAATTCTGGCTCGCAATCTGCGGAAAGCATTTTGATACCCCGGACAATTCGATACGCGCGGAAGCGAGGGCCTCCGTGTAGCCGACCATGGCTTCGGAAGCATCAGCGGCGCAGCTGATTTCGATTTGCAGTTCAGCTTCATCTTTCGGCTGGAGACGAAATCCGAACTCGAAACCGGTCTCGGAGATGCGTTCGGGACGAACGTTGCAGCGAATGAAGGTCTCGCGCATCACGTTATCCAGGCCTTGATAGCGCAGGCAGATAGAATCCTCGTGCACCGCGCTGGGCAAGCGCTTGCCCGACCGCTGCCGGGGGGTGCCGCGCACTTCGAAGATGTCCGCAAAATCGGCATCGAAGCTGAAATTAAGGGGAATCTGCAGAGGATCGAGGCCGTGATTCACGAGCCGGAGATTCTCGAAGCAGGATGCCTGATAGAGAAATCTTGAACGCACGAGGTGAAGCACTCCGCGATTGATCGCGATCGAGCCATCGCGAAACACGTCGAGGTTGGCGATATCCGCGGTGAAGAGGGAATTGTTGGTGGCAACGGTTGAACTGAGAAGCAGAGGCCGCGCGTTCCAGAGAAAGAGGCAAAACTCCGAGAGGTGGCGCATGCCGTCGTAGAACAGGCCTTCCTCCCCGAGACCGGTAGTCTGCACGTCGCCCAGGCGGTCGAAAACCAGAAACATGCGCCCATACTTCAGGACACGGGCACGATCATCGGAGCGAGATGTAGTTGTCGCTATGTAGTACTGGGCGTTGGCGATTCCGCTTCCATCCACGTCAAGACTCCCTTGTCGGCGATCGACGCCGATTCTGGATGAATCAGATTTTCGTAGATGCTCAAGTATTCGCGCGCCATTCGGTCATCGGTGAAGTTGAGTTCAAAATGACGGCGGCAGTCGCGGCGGTCGAGTTTGCCGATCTTTCTGGCGGATTTCACGGCTTGTTCCACCGTGCGAACGAGAAAACCGCATTTCCCGTCTCGAATGATTTCAGGCACGGAACCGGAAGGGCAAGCGATAACCGGCGTTCCACAAGCCAGCGATTCGATCGTTACAAGTCCAAAAGGTTCTGGCCACTGAATCGGGAAAAGGAGCGCCGCCGCATTGCCGAGAAACTCCTGTTTCTCTGCGCTGCCGATTTCTCCGATGAAATCAATCAAGGGATGCTTAAGCAACGGTTTGATCTTTGCTTCGAAGTACTCGCGATCGGCCCGGTCCACTTTGGCCGCGATCTTCAAAGGCATTTCAGATCGGAGTGAGATTTCAATAGCTTGTTCGAGACCTTTTTCCGGCGAAACACGGCCCAAAAAGGCGAGATATTGTCCCTCTCCCTCATGGAGGCTGAGCAGAGCTGCAGGCATGCCGTGCCGGACTGTGCCGAGCCAGTTGACCCAGGGAAGAGGATGCCGCTGAGCGTCGGAAATGGAGATCAATGGGATGTCGCGAAACTCCTGGTAAAGAGGAACCAGATCAGGAAGATCCAAACGGCCGTGCAGCGTGGTTGCACATGCAACCTGCTCGCGCCGGCTCCTGAGAAAGTGCAGGTAGTCAACGTGAAAGTGGATCAGGTCGAATTCATCCGCACGGCGAAAGACATTCTCGATCATCAGAATGTGATGGGCAAACGGGTCGACGCAGTTCGCATCCAGCCTTAGCGCCTTCCTGCACGCCGGGAACAGGCGAGCATTGGTGACGGAGTCACCGCTTGCGAAAAGAGTGACTTCATGGCCGAGTGCAACAAGAGTTTCCGTTAGCCAGGAAACTACACGTTCCGTGCCTCCATAAAGTCGAGGCGGGACGCTTTCATAGAGTGGCGCGACTTGGGCGATCCTCATTCAGCGGGCTCCTACTGATTTGTCACGCGGATGTTCCGGGTACATTGGGACACAAGAAAAAATCCGCTACTTTCGCCTTACCTACGCTCTTGGAGCTCTCGAAGTGCCTTTGCCCCTGTGACCTAGATTTCAGATGTATTTTCGCGTTATGCGGTTGGCGCACGCTTCGACGCATGTAGAACGAGTGGATGAATGCACGATTTCTTTAGCGCCAGGCGCTCAAATAAGAGTTTCGAAGGGACGTTGGGATCTTCAGTCGACATTCACCCCTCAGCAAAATTGGTTCAGGTTTTGGATTCGCGTAGTTAGGGTAGGGGCCGTATTGTTCCGGCAACGCCTACTTACCTAAAGTTAGAAGGCAGTCGTGACGCTCTAACTCGGCTGCGCCCATCGTCTTCCTCCGCTCGCTTGGTTATCCTCCGCTCGCTTGCTCGCTGTCGTCTGCCACGGCAATCCGAGGTTTGTTGGTGTGGAAATGTGTGCGCTGGAGATTCACAGATGAGCAAGAACCTTGTGCAAAGGATCTCCTGCGATGCTTCACGATTCCTGAGGAGAATCTGCGGCTGATGGCAAAGCTAAAAAGATGAGTTGAAACATTTGAAAATCTGATTGTGAATTGATTGGCGACTAATGCAGCTGAGTTAAATGTAAAAAGCGCAACGTTCGTCATTCTGGCCAGACCGCATTTCTGACTGCTCGCAGATGCAGGTCGTAAAAACAGGGTAGGCATCGGGGGTCGAATGCGCAGGATGGAGCGCCATTGTAAGCGGAAGCGTAACGCTTACTTAATTACAGCTACGATTGTGCTGGGTTCGATCCTGGCAGCACTGGCTGGATGTGAAGGCTTGCCGCGGAACGTGGCGAATTGCCCAGTCACGCCAACTCCGCCGGCGAACCTTACTGTTGTGCCGCCGGCGCCGGAACCGCCGGCAGCCGCGTTGTGCGGATTTCCCCTCTCCATCACGAGTCCCGCAAATAATGCCAGTGTGCAATCGCCGGTGCAGATTCTCGCGAACGCCAACCCTCCCGATCCGATCTACACGGTGCGGCTCTATGTTGACGGGCTCGCGGTACTTTATACGCCAAGCACGAACGTGGACCAGATGATCTGGATGGCCAACGGGCAACATACAGTGGAGATCGTCGCGGAGGATACCGCGGGATACGTCGCCACCACTTCGATGAAGGTAAACGTCGTCAGCCAGGGCCAGGGGGCATTGAACATCCAGGACAGCCCTAACTGGATTTCGTGCTCGGCTGTGATTGCCAACTCAACTTGCGCAGCCGGGCTCGGAGTGGCGCAATCCACTCTCCAGTTGCATCAGGCATCGCCCTCGCTCGACGGATCCGCGGCGAAATTCAGCCTGGGCGGCAAGCAAGCTTATTCCAACGAACTCTACTGGACGCCTATCGGAGGAGGTAACACTCCCACCCATTTCACCTACGACCTGTATTTCTACGTGAGCGACGGGAATGCCCCGCAGTCCCTCGAGTTCGACGTCAACCAGGCATTTGGCGGGACGCGATGGACCTGGGGGACGCAGTGTGACTTCGATCAATCGCACGCGTGGAACATCTGGGATCCTTTGAACGAGGTGTGGAGAGTCACCGACGTTCCTTGTAATCACTTCCAATCGAACACCTGGATTCACCTCGTATGGAATTTCGAGCGCGTCGGGAATCAAGTGCACTACATCAGCTTGAGCGTCGATAACCAGAACTACACGGTCGACACCTATTACACGGCGCAGCCGAACTGGACACAGGAAGAAATCGACATCGCATTCCAGATGGATGGGAACTACAAGCAGCAGCCCTACGACGTGTGGCTGGACGAAGTGAATCTGTTTACAAGCTGACCATTCTCGATGATGAATCCTCTAGGGCGATCAAGGCCGATCCCTACAGAAAACGGTCGATGCCTTCGGGCGGAGTTGCATGGTTACGCTAGGAGTCGGAGGTTACCGTGCCGGAACGGGAAACGATCGAACGAGCTCACGAAGACGCGCACGAAGGAAGATCTCCAAGCACGCAAGCCGGAGAATTCGTACGTGAGGAAATGCATCACATCCGGGAAGGGAAGCACGGTGCCGCCTCGATCAAGCAGGCGATCGCGATCGGCCTTTCGAAGGCGCGAAGAGCAGGTGTAAAGCTCGGCCCTCCCAGCAGCGGCAAGACTTCGGCCAGCACGAGAGAAAAAGCCGAGCGCGATTACGAACGGGGGCAGTCGCATTCGAGAAAGAAATCTTCAACGCGATCGCGAGCAACCAGCCGAGCGCTGAAGAGGAAAGGTCATTCAGCGGCGTCTCACAGCTCTCTGTCGCGGCAAGCCCGCACGGCGGCCAGAAAGCGAAGCAGCGCATCCAGAAGCCGCGCCGCCAGAAAGGCCAGCCGGACGCGCAAAGCGAACCGATAACTCCGCGAAAAACGTTTGTGTCAGCAGCGAGGGGTCTCATGATTCGAAAAATGAAGAGCGGTGAGTATCGGTTGTATTCAAGAAAAAAGAATGCGAAGACAGGCAAGCGCCGCAATCTCGGAACATTTTCAACAAGAAAAGCCGCGCAAGATCACGAGCGGGCGGTGCAATACTTCAAACATCACTGAGGCGGGAATGGCAAACACCAAAAAGAAAAAGAAGAAGAACCGCTGGGTCGCGAAGGTCAAAACCGACTCGACCCATCCGCCTGAGGGTCTATTTACGAAGGATGCCGCCACCGTCGCCCGCGCTCTGGCGAGCAAGCGCGTCTCGCCGAAGGGACCCAGTTCAGGAATGCGAATGCTGACCTACTTCATCAATCGAGCCGGTCACGGCCTCAGCCCGACTCGGCGCGCGGAACTTGAGAGAGCAAAGACGTTACTCTCGAAACGCATCAAGCGATCCAAGACTTTGAAGAAGGCCGCCTAAGGCCCTCCGATTCGTTCCTTCCCCTAAAAAATCCTAGCGGGTATTAGCCCTAGTGATTCTTTCTCCGACCCCATCTACAGCAGTTTCTCTTTGACTCTCGGGTATGCCATGTATAGAGTGAACTCACTCCGCTCAGTGACATCCGCGTAGTCCCGCGTGTAGAGCGGGTTCTCGTGGCCCAGCACGACTCAGGGTGTTCCCGTCCGATTGGTGAATTCCCTCTTTAGACCTGACAGGGTCTCGCTCAAATTTCACCCGGAGAAAAGCCCAAATGAAGAAGTATGCCCTCATCTCAACGGCCATTTCCGTCTGCCTGCTTGGAGTATCCGCATTTGCGACCGTGACCGTCACCAGTCCGACGAACAACAGCACCGTCGGCACGTCGGTTAACTTCGTAGCCTCGGCAACAACTTCGACCTGTTCCAAGGGCGTAGGCTCGATGGGAATTTATCCGTCACCGTATCAGCTGTCCTATGTTGTGAACGGGTCCAGTCTTAATACCAGCCTGAATTTGAATCCCGGAACTTATAACGTCGTTGTCGAGGAATGGGACAAGTGTGGCGGCGCGTCCACCGCCACAGTGACGATCACCGTGAAAGCGGGCGGGACTACCGGCGTCTTCGTTACTTCCCCCGCGAACAACAGCACCGTCGGATCGCCTGCGAATTTCGTCGCGACGGCCACCACCAGTTGCTCGCTCGGCATCGCCTCGATGGGGATTTACACCGCTCCCTATCAGTTGGCCTACGTGGTCAGCGGAGCGAGCCTTAACACTAACCTGACCCTTAGCCCAGGAACGTATAACACCACGGTCGAAGAATGGGACAAATGTGGCGGAGCCTCTACAACACCAATCAAGATCACGGTGAATTCCTCCGGCCAGACCTTCTCGAATCTCCAAAG
>DASYZA010000302.1:0-53457 GCA_035946775.1 Candidatus Sulfotelmatobacter sp.
TGAAACGCTTGGTGCGGTTCCTCAGCCGCAAGCCGATTCAGGAAATCGCAATTGCATGAACTGCGCGGGAAACGGGAAAGCGAATAACTAGGCGGTAAGCAAGAGAGGAGCCCCAGAAACCCAGAGTTTTTCAACACCCACCCGCCTTTACACTCATCATCCTCAATGAGCGAACTGGCCTGATACCTTCAACCATCAGTTTTGGCTAACGATTTCGCTCTCCTGCTTTGCTGCTAACGGCGTTACAATTCGCCGCGTGAACATTCGAGACAAGCGGACGGTCGGTGAGCAGATTAAGTCAGGTGTTCGCCTTGCTGGATGGGTCTTGCTTACGCTGGGATTTATCTACCTACTGCTTGGTAGCGCGGGTGTTCTCATTGGCAAAAGCGAGTACACCCGACCAATTCACCGAGTTCTCGGGGCGTGTGGCCTCGCGGCCACTTCGGCAATAATGTTTGTCACAGTCCACCACTGGGTGAAATGGTTCATTGGCGCATTGGGCTATTGCGCTTTAAAGGCAGTGTTCGCCCTTCTCCTAGGATCGTCCGTCGCTCAATCCCGCCTGTGGTTTATTGAATTTGCACTCCTGCTGGGGCTTGCTGTGGTGCTCTGCGCTCGGTATCTGAGCCGTAAGCCGGACACGATAGAAGCAGCGGCGTTGGTAGTGCTGGTAGTTGCCCTCAGCTTTACGTTGGTATGCGACTCTGTTTTTCCTTTCCTCTCAGGAGTGGCCTTTCTGACACTCATTCAGCTTGCCCACGGCAGAAGACGGCGGACGACGGAATTGATCTGAGCAAGGATCGTTGTCGAAAAGTCGTTTACACTCAAAATGCCTGATTGCACAGCCCTGCCGGGACACCTGAGTCTTCGTTTCGAAGAGTCGGACTGAGCCTCCGACAGAGTTCGTCGCTTCTATCCCTGCTAGAATCGATAGTTAGCCCACTCTCATGGATTCCCAGCACATCCGCAACTTCGCGATTATCGCGCACATCGATCACGGGAAGTCCACGTTGGCCGACCGCCTGCTGGAGTTGACCGGATCGCTGACCGCGCGCGAGATGCAGGCGCAGGTGCTCGACTCCATGGACCTGGAACGCGAGCGCGGCATCACCATCAAGGCCCACGCCGTCCGCATGATGTACACGGCTCAGAATGGCGAGACCTATCAGCTCAACCTGATCGACACTCCCGGCCACGTCGATTTTTCGTACGAAGTTTCCCGGGCGCTGGCCTCCTGCGAAGGTGCGCTGCTCGTGGTCGATGCCTCGCAAGGCGTAGAAGCCCAAACGCTGGCCAATTCTTATCTCGCGATCAATCACGGGCTCGAGATCATCCCGGTCATCAACAAGATTGATTTGCAATCCGCCGACATTCCGCGAACTAAGGAAATGATCGAGAGCGCGGTCGGGCTTGATGCGACGGACGCTGTCCTGATCAGCGCGAAGACCGGGCAAGGCGTTCCGGAGGTTCTTGAAGCGATCGTGAAGCGGGTTCCTCCGCCGAAAGGATCGCCCGACAACAAGCTTCAGGCGCTTATCTTTGATTCGTGGTTCGACGCTTATCGCGGCGTGATCGTGCTGACGCGCGTCTTCCAGGGCACGCTGCGCAAGGGAGAGAAAATACGCCTATGGTCGAACAACCGCGTGTTCGATGTCGAGGCTCTCGGCGTGCTGACGCCCAAGCCTGTCGATGTGGATGAACTCAAAGCCGGAGAAGCCGGATTTCTCATCGCTAATATCAAGAACGTTGCTGACACCAAAATCGGCGACACCATCACCGATGCAGGCGAGCCGGCGATCGAGCCGCTGCCGGGCTTTGAAGAAATCAAGCCCATGGTCTTCGCCGGACTTTACACCGTCGATGCCCACGAGCACACGCAACTGCGCGAAGCTCTCGAAAAATTGCGGTTAAATGATTCGTCGTTCTTTTTCGAGCCGGAAAGTTCCGTCGCGCTCGGGTTCGGATTTCGCTGCGGATTTCTGGGCCTGCTGCACATGGAGATCATCCAGGAGCGCCTGGAACGTGAGTTCGGACTCGACCTCATCACCACCGCTCCCGGCGTGCGCTACAAGATCACGATGACCGACGGGACTTTGCTGGAGGTCGATAACCCTTCCCGCTGGCCAAACCCGGCCGCGATCGAGAAGGTGGAAGAGCCTGTCATCCTCGCGACGATTCTTACGGCTGAAGAGTACGTCGGCGGCATCCTGAAACTGGTGGAAGAAAAGCGCGGCAAGCAGAAAACGTTCGAGTATGTGGGATCCACGCGCGTGATGCTGCATTACGAGCTGCCGCTGAATGAGATCGTGCTCGACTTTTACGATCGGCTGAAGTCCGTCTCGCGCGGATATGCTTCGCTCGACTACCACCTCGCCGGATATTGGGACTCTCCCATGGTGAAGCTCGACATACTTGTCGCGGGCGATCCGGTTGATGCGCTGTCGATCATCGTGCACCGCGACTTCGCCTATGAACGCGGCAAGGCGCTGGTCTCGAAGATGCGCGAACTGATCCCGCGGCAGATGTTTGAAGTTCCCATCCAGGCCTCGATCGGCGCGAAGATCATCGCCCGCGAGACCGTGCATGCCATGCGCAAGAACGTGCTTGCCAAGTGCTATGGCGGCGACATCACGCGTAAGCGCAAGCTGCTCGAAAAGCAAAAGGAAGGCAAGAAGCGCATGAAGCGCATCGGCCGCGTGGATATTCCCCAGGAAGCGTTCTTAGCTGTGCTGAAAGTCGGGGAAGACAGCAACTAATATAAGGTTATTTAAGGTTCGTCAGGTCGAGGCAGATTCAGCTTCTGCGTCCCGGGATGCAGAGGTGTCTTGCGTCCCTTCCACAAAAATTCTCCAGATACTCCTTCGGGTAGCGTGACTTCCGCCGCCACGCCTTTGTCGCTCCGATCGTATTGAACATTGATTAGGCCTTTCGGTATGGGCATCGCCGCATGCACCTGTTTGAGGTCGCCAAAATGCGGTTGGATCAGGACGCTTCCGAAAGCCGGAGATTTCGGGCGAATTCCGGCCACGATCGTCAGCAGGTCGTAGTTCGGATGAGCGCTCCAGGCATGAGAGTCCGAACGGGTAGGCTCCGGACTTTCGGCCCACGTGGTCAGGCCGAGTGCGACCATGTCGTGCCACGGCTTGAGTGTGCGCAGATAATCATCGGCCATACCCGCGTGTTCCAAAGCGCGTGCGAGATAGAAGCGGAAGTAGTAAGTCGCGGCGGTCATCGCCGGAACTGGACCTGTCGCGGTGAATCCTGAGTCACTGCTGGAAAGAATGTTGGTCAGTACCTTCTTCTGTTGACCGGCGGGTATGACGTCGAGCCAGATGCCGAGAATGTTGGCGTGCTGACTGAAATGCTGCTGCGCGGGAGTATCGGCCAGAAGCCCGAACTGCTGATTCCAGCAGAG
Source organism: Candidatus Sulfotelmatobacter sp. (assembly GCA_035946775.1). Taxonomy (GTDB): domain Bacteria; phylum Acidobacteriota; class Terriglobia; order Terriglobales; family Acidobacteriaceae; genus Sulfotelmatobacter. The sequence goes on from DASYZA010000302.1 coordinate 3,416, forward strand.
CTTACGAACGGCTTGAGCTGCGCGGTCTGCTGCTTGCCGATAGCCTTCTGCGACATGAGGATCGCCGTAGGATCGTTCCAGTTCGGCGCCGTAGCGTAGAGCTTCGATGAACTGCAAGGAGAGCACCGAAGATCCGCCATTTTCGTCCTGAGGCGGCATCCCGCCTTCAAAGTCTTTGCCCCAATCGACGAAGGGCCACCACTCGATTTTTCCCAGCAGACCATCCGCGCGCTGGTGGCGCAGGAACCAATCGAGCACCGTACGGGTGCCGGGCATCTGACGGCGAACAAAATTCGCGTCATCGCGGTACATGTAGAAGTCGTGGACCATCCCAACCCAAAGCAGAGAAAAAGTCGGAATCATTTGTACGAGTGATGAAGGATAACGGCTCTGCGTGAGGCCGTCGGGGATGCGCGAGTCGTTGAAGGCGTCGATCGCCTGGCGGCCAAGGCGATCGTCTCCAGCGACTGTGTACGAGATCAACGCCTGCAAACGCGTGTCGCCGATGTACTGCAGGCGCTCCCAGTAGGGCGTGTCCATGTAGGTGTCATGCGCATCGAGGCGGGCAGTGCGCCAGCCAATCTGCCAGATCGGAGCGAGGGAAGAATCGTCCGACTGAAACGAAGCTTTCTCGGTAAACGGATACGCAGTGAACCAGCTGCGCATTTGTTCGAGCGTCACCGGCTGATCTTTGGTCTGAACGTCGAGCTGCAGGTAACGCCACGTTCTCCAAGTGAGGGGCATGAATTCGTGAGCAGTTGAGCCGGGTAGGAATTCATCGACGAGACCGAAGATGTGTTTGCCTTCGATCTCGTTGCGGTTTCCTTTTTGTCCCTGCGCATCCACCAGAGCCTCGGCATAGGTGAGACGGATCGTTGCGCCAGCGCCGGTCGCCGTCAATGCGGGATACGCCGTGGTCAGGTGGCCGCGGTCGAGAAGAATGCTGGCGTTGGTGTTTGCTGGAATCGTCACGGGCCCATCTGGAAAGTCGCTGGGCTTGGGGATTCCCGAGGCGCGCACCACGCTGCCGGCAGTTTCTGAAGTCATCTCCATCGGCGGAAGCGGGTCCGAGACGAGCTGCCAATTATTCGGCGCGTCCGTCTCTCCGCGAAGAGCGCCGCGGCTAAGGGTGACCGCCTTGCTCCAGGATTCCGCGCGCTCCGGCGACGCGGTATTCGAGGACCAATCGTACTTCGCATCATCGACGAAGGTCCCAGGCTCCGCCGCATAGTAGAAGCCGGGTACGTTCGCGGGAAGAATTTCGATGCCGGTCTCGGTCTCCACGTCCCAAGTGGAGTCCGTGTCGGCGATGCGTTCTTGTTCGGAATTTCCGTGCAGCAGGAAGCCGGTGCGGTCGCTCATCTGCGCGATGGCAGCGTGCGTGGCGAAATTCCAGACAGTCGCGGCGAGGACGTTGCTGCCGTTCTTGAGATAGGGCGCGAGATCGAATGTCTCGTACCGCCAGTGAGCCAGGTCGGCGCGGCTGGGCCCGCTACCGACGCGCTGGCCGTTCACATACAAAGCAACTTGATTGTCAGCGCTGACATTCACGATGAAGTGCGCCGGCTGGGCGGCGAGTTCGATGGTCTTGCGGAAGTGCAGGATCGCCAGATCTCGGCTCGGGATGCTAGCAGAGGTAATCCATTGAGCCTTCCAGAGTCTGGATTGCTGCTCCGATTGTGCATTGATGACCGGGACGAATGATGGCGCGAGCAGGAAGAAAAGGAGAGCCAGTTTTTTCATGAAATGAGGCACCTTGGCGCACGTAGACCTTCACAGGGTTACAAAACAACGCGCCAGTATAGTCCTCAGGGAAAGGGGAAGTTAAAGTCAGTGCTCGAACGGGATCGAAACGGCAACTTCTCAGAGCGGCGTAAGAGGAAGAGTTTCTGATGGCGAGGATTGCCGAAGAGCAAGGCGCTACGAGGTTTCCTGCTCGGCCTTTTTGAGGTCCTGCTCGCGGAGTTGCTGCACTTCTTCGGCGATGGCGTACTTCAACTGGTCGATTCCCTTGCCCGTGACCGCCGAGATCTCGTAGAGCTTCAGTTTTTTCTTCTTGGCGTACTTCTTGAGGGCGGCCAGCTTTTCTTTGTTGGCCACATCGATTTTGGACGCGACCATCACCATTGGCTTGTCTTCCAGATGCGCTCCGAAGCTGGCGAGTTCGCCCATGATGACTTCCACGTCTTTGACGACGTCATCACGTCCGCTTGCGTCGGAAACGTCGACGAGATGGACGAGCAACCGCGTGCGTTCAATGTGACGCAGGAACTGCGTGCCGAGACCCGCTCCGGTATGCGCGCCTTCAATTAAGCCCGGGATGTCGGCCACCACAAAGCTGATTTCGTCGCGGGCATCACCAACGGCAACGACACCTAGATTCGGTTCCAGCGTGGTGAAGGGATAATCGGCAATCTTCGGGCGCGCCGATGAAATGCGCGAAATCAAAGTCGATTTGCCAACATTTGGATATCCGACCAAGCCGACGTCGGCCAGCAATTTGAGTTCGAGGCGATAGGTATGTTCTTCGCCTGGGCGGCCGGCCTCGTGCTCGCGCGGCGCCTGGTGGACGGAAGTTGCGAAGCGCGCATTGCCGCGTCCACCGCGGCCTCCGCGCGCAATGACGAACTTCTGATCTGCCTCGGTGAACTCAAAGGCCTTTTCACCGGTTTCATCATCGAAGACGATCGTGCCGACCGGAACTTTCAAGATCACGTTGACGCCATCGCGTCCGGTCTTGTTCGAGCCTTCGCCGTGATGTCCGCGGTCGGCCTTGTGCTCAGGATTGAAGCGGAAATGGACGAGCGTGTTGTGACGCTCGCTCGATTCCATGACGACGTCGCCACCCTTGCCGCCATCGCCGCCGGAAGGGCCTCCGCGCGGAACGAATTTCTCGCGGCGAAAGGCCATGCAGCCGTTGCCGCCGTCGCCGGCTTTGACTTTGATTTTGGCTTCGTCGATGAACATGGAAAGACAGCGGTCAGTGATCAGTTGCCAGAGATCAGATGTCAGTTGTCCGTTGTGCTCTGTGGCAACAATCTTCTCGACAAAAAAGCCTCTGCCCTAGGGCGAGGCTTCGCTTGTGGCACGGTTCGCGGGCGAGGCGCCCGCTCCACACGACTTCTGCTACTTCGCTTCCACGGGCTCGACCATCACGAACTTGCCCATCGATCCCTTGTCGGTGAACTTGATGCGTCCGGTGATCTTGGCGAAGAGGGTGTCGTCTTTGCCGCGGCCCACGTTCAAGCCGGGCTTTACACGGGTTCCCCGCTGCCGGACGATGATGGTGCCGCCGGAGACGACCTGTCCGCCGAATGCCTTAAATCCCAGCCGCTGCGAATTTGAGTCACGGCCGTTTCGTGAAGTGCCTTGTCCTTTTTTATGCGCCATAAAAATCAGTTCTCAGTGGCCAGTTGCCAGTTTTCGTGTGGGCGACTCGCCCGTCCACGCCTTACTTTTTCTTGGTTGTCTTTTTCGCAGCCTTCTTGGGAGCGGCGGCTTTCTTCTTCGCCTTCTTGGCGGCTGGAGCTGCTTCGTGCTCTTCAGCAGCGGGCTTCGCCTTCTTCGGCTTGGCCTCTTTCTTCGGCAGTTCGGGAGCGGTGAAGCTCTGTCCGCCGAATGCGATCTCGGCGATCCGCACGGCCGTGTAGGGCTGACGATGCCCGCGCAGTTTCTTGTATTGCTTCTTGCGCTTGTAATGGAAGACCAGGACTTTGGGATGGCGGCCTTCTTCAACGACTTGGCCGACCACGCGCGCGTCGGACTGATTGCCGACCTGTCCTTCTTCTCCGGACACCGCGACTACCGGGAACTCGATCTGGCGATCAGTGCCAGTCCCGAACTTCTCCACTCGAATCACATCGCCGGGCGCCACCCGGTACTGCTTTCCACCGGCGCGGATAACCGCGTACATACCTCTGCCTCCGTGAAATGTCGTTTGAAATCGGCCCTGAAAGGCACTGGCTACGGACTTACAAAATTCGATCCCTGGGGCGCACAGCCGCGCTGCCCAGGGGCCAGCTGATTTCCTGTGCTTGCTGTGTTTCCGCCACGGCGCTTCAGCAGCCAAGGCAGGCGTCCCCAGAACGGGTCGGCGAGTACAGTCAAACCCAATTATTCTATCGTGCGGTGCGGAAACGGGTCAAACGGGCCACGGATTTTCACGGATAAAACGATTTCTGACGATCCGTGGATATCCGTGGCGGAGTTTTTGCACTTCGCAATCGCCTGTGCGAGAATTCCGGCGGATTCCGGAGGAACGAAAATGACCAAGCGTTTTACTGCCGTTTTGTTCATCTTGCTCGCATTCTCACTCTGTATCTTGGCGCAAACCAAGAAATCCGCGACACATAAAGCGGCCGCTGCGGCGGCGCCCGACAAAGCCTACCTGCAGAAGATATGGGACGGCTGGTCCACGCTCGATCCGGCAAATACCGCGAAGTTTTACGCTACGGGCCCGCACACGTTTTTCGATATCGCTCCGCTGAAATACAACAGCTGGGAGGAGTACGAAAAGGGCGTCAAGGGCGTGCTGGCCGGATACAAGAGCGCGAAGTTCACGGTGAATGACGATGCCGCGATCCATCCGCAGGGGGACCTGGTCTGGGCTACCGCGACCATCAAAGACGAGATGACCAGCAAGGCGGGGAAAGTCGAGATGGGCAATTTGCGCTGGACCGTCGTGTTCGAAAATGAAGACGGCAAGTGGCTCATCGTGCACGAGCACGTGTCGGCGCCACTCCAGTAAACCTTTTGCCACGGATCAGCACGGATCAAAAACCTTTTCTGATTATCCGTGATTATCGATGAGGATCCGTGCGAATCCGTGGCGCTGTTCAGTAACTCTTCCAGAAAAAGTAGACCGTCATTCCGGTGCCGACCAGGACGACGAACCAGCGGACCCAGGCCTGCGGCAGTTTCATGGCGTAGTGTGCGCCGAGGTATCCGCCGGCAATTGCGCCCACGATCATGATGCCGCCGTGCTTCCAGTAGACGGCTCGCGCCACGATGAACGTAATCACGGCCACGCCGTTAATCACCGATCCCATCACGCTCTTCAGTGCGTTCATGGAGTGAATGTCGGTCATGCCGAGCACGGCCAGCATGGCGAGCGTCACGATGCCCATGCCTCCGCCGAAGTAACCGCCATAGACGGCGACGCAGAGTTGAAATAACGTCGCGCCGGCGAGGGCGATTCCGGACGTTTCGTGCTCGATGACTGACTTGCGCCCACCCGCGATTTTCCGGCCGAACGCGAACAGCAACGTGGCTCCCAGCGTGAGCCAGGGCAGTACGCGCATGAAGGTATGCGCGGGAGTTTTCAGCAGAAGATAGGCTCCGGCAAGGCCTCCGATGAGGCTGGCCGTGAGCAGCGGAATGAGCATTCTTCGCGGAACGTTCAGCCGCTTACGGTACGCGCCTCCGCTGGCGGTCGCGCCTGTCCATAAGGCGATCGTGTTCGTGGCATTCGCCGGGATGGGAGGGACTCCAGTGAAGAGGAGGGCCGGGAAGGCGATGAAGCTTCCGCCTCCGGCGACGGAGTTGAGCGCGCCACCCAGAGCTCCAGCGAAAAAGAGAAAGAGGATGATGCCGATCGTCAAGCAGTTAGGTGTAACAGAAAAAGCGCCAAGCCGCCACCCGGGCAGCGAGATTGCTTCCGCGACCATTTCTAATTCGGCGCAGAGTTGCGGAAACATCCGGACTGCTTCAGGGTTATTAGAATTGTGGGGTTTTCTATGTCGAAACGATTTGCCGCCATTTTGTTGGTTGTGTTGAGCTCGGTAGCCTGGGGACAGGCGGCGCAAGGCTCGAACTCGCCTTCCAAATCACAAGACGAACACAACATGCCCGGAATGTCTGGTCACGACATGGCGAGCATGAAAGGCATGACCGACGATAACGAGAAAGATGCGAGTGGCAGTTCCGCCATGTTGCACACCATGGAAGGCCATATGGACATGGGGCCGCACATGAAGATGACGGCGCTGCGATCTCCGAAGCCGGGGGACGCGGGGCGGGCGCAACAGGTCGTCGATGACGCACGAAAAGTCGCGGAGAAATATCAGGACTATCACACGGCGCTGGCTGACGGATTCAAGATCTTCCTGCCTAATATTCCTCAGCCGATGTATCACTTCACCAACGCGGCCTATGCGATCGAGGCGCAATTCAGCTTCAATCCGGAGCATCCAACGTCGCTGTTGTATGAGAAGCATGGTGATGATTACAAGCTTGTCGGAGTGATGTATACGGCTCCCAAGCGTTTCACCGAAGATGACCTTGATGCCCGCATCCCGCTGAGCATCGCGCAGTGGCATGAGCACGTAAATTTCTGCAAAGCTCCAGCGAGCATGCCGCGAGCGGAGAAATGGCAGAAGATGCTCGGTCCCAACGCGGAGTTTGGACTGAAAGGATCGATTCACACGCAGGCAGCATGCGATGCAGCTGGAGGGACGTTCTTGCCAGTTGTGTTCAACTGGATGGTGCATCTGTATCCGTTCGAGAAGGATCAGGTGAGCATCTGGTCGGTCGAGCGTCAGCATGGGGATGGTGATTAGCGGCGCTCTCCAACAAGCACATCGATGAAGATCGATGTGACATACAACTCACAGACTCAAATCCTCACAAAACAATCTTTGTGTGTTCTCCGCGGTCTTTTGCGCACAGCAAAGTCTTGCTATCGGAGAACGATCTTGGTCGTCCAATAAAAATGTGGGGAAAGCGAGTGCTCGGGAACTTCCAACGAGCGATCTGCGTAAGTCTCCAAAGTGCAATTCGGCCGGCGCAGAGGTGACGCCGGCCGATTGAGAAAAGTTTTTTGCGGGGTGTGGGGATCTTCTCATTCTCGGTTTGGCGGCCCAGTTGAGAAGACCCCCAAGCGGAAGCACAGGCTTATGACCTGTTCGCTGAACCCCGGCGCGGAGCATTGTAGGCGATTCGCGAGGAAACACAACTGTTTTCTTGCGCTGTCGTGAACCGGGCCGCCCTAACCGCATCCCGACGTGATCGGGAGAGAAAAGGAGCAGCAATGAAGTTCGCGACAGTTTCAAAGAGTCTGGTAATGGGAGCGGCCATGGTGTTGGCTTCGAGCGCATTCGCAGCTAACAAGGCAAATCTGACGTTGAACGATCCAACAACCGTGAATGGCACGAAGTTGCAGGCCGGCGAATACAAGGTGGAATGGGACGGCAATGGCCCCGACGTGCAACTCAGCATCGTGAAGGGGAAGAACGTTGTCGCCAAAGTGCCGGCGAAGATCGTTGAACTGAGCAGCAAGGCATCAAATGACGCTGCAGTTCTGAAAGCGAACAGCGACGGAACAACGTCGCTAGCCGAAGCCCGCTTTGCCGGTAAGAAGTTCAGTCTGAAGATCGGCGAAGCCGACGACGGCATGCAGGCAGGATCGAGCCGGTAAGATGTGTCGCAAGAGAAAAGGGGAGCGACGTCGCTCCCCTTGTTGCTTGTGAATTCTGCGCTCTCAAGTCGCAGTTAATTCTTGACGGTCATTGCATCTGAATCGACGGCTTTCTTGCCGGTAACGCCTTCCAGCCCCGCCAGGACTCCGCGGTAATCATTCTTGTCACACTGCATGGCAAAACCACCTTTTTTGTCGCCATCGGCCCACGTGAGCCCGACGTAATGCTTCTTGGATTTTGTAAGCGCCATCAACGCTCCAATACCGAATGAAACGACTGCGAGACCGATGGCAGCTCCCACTCGTCGGTGTACATCCTGCCCGTAACTGATCTCGGTGACGGCGTTCGCCGGGATTGTCACCACATCGCTCTTGTCTTTCACAAGCCGGATCTGATTTGCCTCGATAATCAACTTCATCCCACTTCCGGCTTTCTGATCGGTTAGGGAACCTCCATCGTAGGTAACTTTGTAAGCGTTCTCTGCCGCGATCAGGCTCAGTGGGATAACTACACACATAAGCACTGCAAGTAGTTTCTTCATACGCCTCCCTTACTTCAAGGATTTGAAACGTAATGGCCGAAACGAAAAGGAACTTCCTGGGACCACCTATTATCAGTCTTCGATTCGTCAGCGCAAAAGAAAAAGGGGCGCCGAGCGCCCCAAAGTAACTCTAATTCGCGGCCCTGCCGTTAGTACTTCGGCACCTTCGGGTCCACGCGATCGGACCAGGCCAAAATTCCTCCCGCGAGATTATTCACCTTATTGAATCCAGCCTGCTGAAGGAATGCGACCGCCTTGGCGCTACGTCCGCCCATCTTGCAATGCACGACGATGTCGCGGCTGGAGTCGAGTTCGTTTACGCGCTTCGGCAGATCGTTCAGCGGAATGAGATATCCACCGAGATTGCAGATCTGGTATTCGTGCGGCTCGCGCACGTCGAGCACAAACAGATCTTCCTTGGCGTCGAGACGACGCTTCAGTTCTTCGACTTGAATTTCCGGAACTCCATTCCCCACAGGCTTTTCCTCCCCACGAATGCCGCAAAACTCGTTGTAGTCTATCAGCTTCGTGACCGTGGGATGGGTGCCGCAGGCGGGGCAATCCGGATTCTTGCGCAGCTTCAATTCGCGGAACTTCATGCCCAGCGCGTCGATCAGCAGCAATCGTCCGATCAGCGGTTCGCCGACGCCGAGGATGAGCTTGATCACTTCCGTTGCCTGCATCACGCCGACGAGGCCGGGCAGAATGCCAAGCACTCCACCTTCGGCGCACGAGGGAACCAATCCAGGCGGGGGCGGCTCAGGATACAAGCAGCGATAGCACGGGCCATCCTCGGTGGCGAATACGCTCGCTTGGCCTTCGAAGCGGAAGATCGATCCGTAAACATTCGGCTTGCCGGTGAGCACGCAGGCATCGTTCACCAGATATCGCGTCGGAAAATTGTCGGTGCCGTCGGCGATGATGTCGAACTCGCGAAAGAGTTCGAGCGCGTTGGCGCTGCTCAGCCTCGTGTCGAAGGTCTTCAAGTTCAGATACGGATTGATCGCCTTCAGCTTGTCGGCCGCGGAATCAAGCTTTTTGCGGCCAACGTCTGCGGTCGAGTGGATGATCTGCCGCTGCAGGTTGGTGTAATCCACCACATCGAAATCGACCAGTCCGAGGGTCCCAACACCGGCGGCGGCCAGGTACAGCGCCAGCGGAGAGCCCAGCCCCCCGGTGCCAATACACAGCACGCGCGCCGCCTTCAGCTTCTGCTGACCTTCCATGCCGACTTCGGGCATGATCAGGTGGCGCGAGTAGCGCAGGATCTCGTCTTTGTTCAATGTGACTGGATTTTCTGTGATTGTAGCCATAAATTCCTCGTGTTTCCTTCGCGTGCCTTCGTGCCCTTTGTGGTTAAAAATTCCTTCCCGCTTCTATAACTTTCTGGAGGTTTCAAGAAGGAACGCGAACTACCGACAGGAGGGGCAACAGCAACAACAGCGCATTGTGCGGGAAGGAGTCATTGACAACTAGTTCCGGCCTCCGGCAATCGAAGGCACGATGGAAATGTTATCACCGTCTTTCAGCGTGGTGGCTTCTTTCTGCAGGTAGCGGATGTCTTCATCGTTGACGTAAAGGTTGACAAAGGCGCGCAGCTTGCCGTCTTCGGTGTACAGGTGCTTACGCAGTTCAGGATGCTGTGACACCAGGGCGCTCATGGCCTCGGCCACGGTCGATCCCTGTACGTCGACGGACGCCTGCTTGCCCACGTACTGACGTAAAGGCGTTGGAATGTGAATCTTGCTCATACAAGTACTTTAAGAGATGCTGCAGGACAGGAGCAAGATTCAGAGCCTTGAAACACGGAGAAAATCAGAGGTCGTGGCGTTTTATCGCGACCTTCAGCGCAAATGGAACGCCACTTCGACGTAAACCAGAACCGCAACGGGCTTCCCGTCCTTTGATGCGGGATGAAACCGCCACCTCGCAACGGTTGAGAGTGCGTGAACATCCAGTCCTTCCCCGAGCCCTTGAACAATTTCCAGAACTTCGGGTAAGCCCTTTTCGTTGATAATAACCAGCAACAGGGCCGTGCCCTCTAACCGCTTGCTGCGCGCTGCTTCTGTGTACTCGGGCTCAGGTTGGTAGATCGCTTGGGGTGGTTCGGTGAGACCCGCCTTGACCATGTATACGGGACGATTTCCCTCGAGTTCCCCAACGATTCCATCCGGAGTGCTGGCGCGAAAAGCCTTCAAGCCGGAAGGTCTCAAGTCGGTGGTATTTGGCTTCCAATATGCCGCGACTCTATCAAGCAATTGGCCGCCTTGAAAAACCTGCGCAAGGGCGTTGTTAACCTGCTCAGTGCTCACGGGCTGCGCCTGCATCCGAATGCGAACATCTTCATTGGTCAATACAGGCACAACTTGCATTTTCGGCGGTGTAGCCGGCTCTCCCTCCCCAGATCGAAGAGCGAGGATGACTCGCTTACCATCAATTTCCACCCCATCCCGGATGAGTTTCAGTTTCTGTGCCTGCATTAACCCACACGTGGACCAAGGACCTGCAACGGCTTGGTTCATCACATTGCCACCCGAGTCAAAGTTCAGATTTTTCCCGCAATAGGGGTTTCGGAGAGACAGCAGCTTCTGTTCGTAACTCTGTCGAAGGCCGGCTTCGATGCCGTTTGCGTCCGCGGTGCTGAGGTAAGCAGGCGAAATGAAAAATAATAAAACCAGGAGGTTGTTTGAACATGTCCGGATGATGCTCATTTTTTTTCCACGGCTCATCCACCCCGTCACATCATGACACGAATGTTAACACCACATCACAACAGACGCTGGTAACCATAACCGTACAAGCTCCCGCGGCGCTCGCCCGATATGCCCCGCCCCACACAAGGCACTTATTCCCTGAAGATCCCCTTCCTAAAATCTCTCAGGGAGAATTCCAATGACTATCTTCGATCCAACCAGGACCAGAGTTGTGGACGTAGGGGGCAGCCGCGGGGTCGGCATTGTGCGTCTGATCGGAATCGGAATCGCGGGATTCATTCTCGTCATCCTGTTCTTCAATTGCATTACGCGCGTCGACACAGGACATGTTGGCGTCCTGACACTTTTTGGCCGCGTGACAGGCGAGACGCTGGGAGAAGGAATTCACTTCATCAATCCACTGAAGACGAATAACGAGATGTCGGTGCAGACGCAGACGCTGAAGGAATCGGCGAGCGTGCCGTCGAGCGAGGGACTGATGATGGCGCTCGATACGTCACTGATTTATCACCTGAATCCGGATCGCGCGGCCGATGTTTTTCAGCATATTGGCGCCAACTACGAAGACAAGGTCGTGGAGAATAACCTGCGCTCAGCCATCCGCGAATCGACTGCCTCGCACAGCGCCAATGCGCTCTACACGGGCGAGCGGGAGATCGTCGCCAAGCAGATTCAGGACAAGATCACTGACGAACTCGGACGGCGGGGCATCACTGTGGAAGCTGTTCTGCTGCGAGACATTCAACTGCCCGCCACGCTGAAAGCTTCGATCGAAGCCAAGCAACAGGCTGAGCAGGAAGCACTGGCGATGAACTTCCGCCTGCAAAAAGAAACGCAGGAGGCGCAACGCAAGCGCATCGAGGCCGCGGGCGTGCGCGATTTCCAGCAGATCGTGGCGCAGGGCATCACCCCATCGCTGCTGGAGTGGAAAGGCATTGAGGCGACGGAGAATCTCGCGAAGAGTCCGAATACGAAAGTCGTTGTAGTCGGCAGCAACAAGAATGGACTGCCACTGATTCTCGGCCAGTAAACAAGCACAGTTTAGCCAGGAATGGGTGCCCCATTTCTCGCGCGTTCTTTGCGCGAGAAGTGGGGATTTTAATTCTGAGAACGCTCCCTTCCTGCAATCGCCTGCGATCTCGCCTGCTACGATAACTCCGTGCCGCCGTTGCTTGAGGTCCGCAATCTGAACATTGATTTCCCGCGCCAGGGGCCCGCCGGGCCGCCAGGTCCAGATGTCGCGACGAATTCTCTTCGTGCCGTGCGTGATCTCTCTTTTGCCATTGCTCCTGGCGAAGTCCTCGGCCTGGTCGGTGAATCCGGCTCGGGGAAATCGGTCACCTCGCTGGCCATCATGCGCCTGCTGCCGCCGCAGGCTCACGTTTCCGGGGAGATCTTCCTCACGCAGAATGGCTCTGGTCCGCGCAGCCTCGCGACTCTCGATGCCGAATCGATGCGGAAATTACGCGGTTCCTCCGTCGCCATGATTTTCCAGGAGCCGATGACCGCGCTGAATCCCGTGATGCGGGTAGCAGACCAGATCGCCGAGGCCGTGTTGGCTCATCAAGCGGTCTCGAGAAAACAAGCATGGCAGCGTGCGGTCGAGGCTATGAACGATGTCGCCATTCCGGACGCGGCGCGCCGTGCCCGCGACTATCCGCATCAGCTTTCGGGTGGAATGCGGCAGCGCATCATGATTGCGATGGCGATCGTAAATCGTCCGCAACTGCTGATCGCGGACGAGCCCACCACCGCGCTCGACGTGACGATACAGGCGCAGATTCTGGAGTTGCTCGCCGATCTCCGCAAGAAGTTTGGATTGGCGATGCTGTTCATCTCGCACGATCTGGCGGTTGTCTCTGAGATCGCGGATCGTGTCGCTGTGATGTATGCCGGATGCCTCGTGGAACTCGGCGCGAAGCGGGACATATTTCAGAATGCGGCCCATCCGTATACACGCGGCTTGCTCCGTGCAGTTCCAGACCTAAAGACCGATCGCAGCCGGCCCCTCGAAACCATCGAAGGCACGGTGCCGGCGTTGCAGAACCTGCCGCCCGGATGCTCGTTCGAGCCGCGCTGCGAGGCCCGGGTTCAGGAATGTGCGCGCGCGTTTCCGCCGTTGGTAGAAGTGGCCGCAGGGCACTGGGCGCGTTGCCCGGTGATCAACCGGTGATCGGTGGTGTTCTTTGCGAACTTGGCGGTAAAGCCTAACCGCCAAGATCGCGAAGAAAAGATCGCGAAGACAAGCGCGCCAACGGACCCTGAATGGCGTTTGGGGAAAAAACGCAGCATCCGGTCTATAATCTGCAATCTGTCCGGTGATCCTTGCGCATACTGCTGCTTAGCGATATCCACGCCAATCTGGAAGCTCTTGATGCCTGCCTCGGGAACGCTCCGTCGCACGACCTGATCGTCAATCTCGGGGACATTGTTGGCTATGGTGCCAGCCCCAACGAAGTCACCGATCGCTCGCGCAAGATCGGCAGCATCTTTGTGCGGGGCAACCACGACAAGGCCGCGACGGGGCTGATGGATCTCGAGGATTTCAATCCTATGGCAGCAGCGGCGGCGATGTGGACGCGCAATGAGTTAACGCCAGAGAACCTGCACTGGCTGCGGGAGTTGCCGCGCGGCCCGGTCTCGTTGCCGGAGTTCTCCGACATTCAGATCGTCCACGGGTCGCCCAATGATGAAGACGAATACGTTGTTTCGCTGGGCGACGCGCTCGCGCCGCTGATCACGCTGACGACGCCGCTGACGTTCTTCGGACACACGCATCTGCAGGGAGGGTTCTTCGCGAACGGGTCCTCTGCCGACGGGTATCGCCCTGAGTACCGCACCGTTGGACAGGCCGAATCGGTCCCGCTGCAACTGAAGAACAATGTGCGATACCTGATCAATCCCGGGTCGGTGGGTCAGCCGCGCGACGGGGACTGGCGTGCCGCCTTCGCGTTGTATGACACCGACGCCCAGGTCGTTCACTTCCATCGCATTCCCTACAACCTGAAGCAGGCGCAGGACCGCATCTTCGACGCGAAACTGCCATCGCGGCTGGCAACGCGGCTGGCGGCGGGGCGCTGATTTCTACAGGCAAGAGCCGTTTCGTTGTGACATCTGACCTTGCGCTTTTTGGGAACACACGACGATCATTGCCGTGCCACACGAAGTGTGGGCGCCTCCGAAGGGGCCGCCTAAGTTCCTTGAAATCAAGATTTTGGCTCTAAGTTCCTGCGGTTCAAGAATTTGCAACGATCAATTTTTAAAGTCCTTGGGAATCAAGTTTTTGCAGAGAATAGCGAAAAAAAATAATGCGCAGGTTACGCATTTCAGAGCCGATAAAGCGAGTGACAGCCATCCGAGTGGACGCTTGTCAGGTATTTATTCTTCGAAAGATTTCCACAGTCCAGTTGCGCTGGGACGATCGCGCTGCCACGCCCCCAAGGCCGAAGTATTGCCGTTGTACACTCGGACATGTCTTCTGAATCATTCATGCGTTCTGGAACCAGGCACCTTTTCGAAGCACGCGAGAACCCGCCCGAGCACCATTTGATTGCCTATACCGACGGCGGGGCGCGTGGCAATCCCGGGCCTTCCGGTTATGGCGTCCTCATCAAGGACGAATCTGGGCGCAAGGTTGGCGCGCTCAGCGAATACCTCGGGCACCAGACCAATAACTTCGCCGAATATCAAGGCTTGATTGCGGCGTTGGAGTACGCGATCCAGCATGGCCCGAAGGCGCTGAAGGTTATCAGCGACTCGGAGTTGCTGGTCAAGCAGATCAAGGGCATCTACAAGGTGAAGAACGCCACCTTGCAAGACCTGCACGCGCGGGCAAAGCAGTGCATCGCGCAACTGGACTGGTTTTCAATCGGGCACGCCTTGCGCGAACACAACCAGGAAGCCGACCGCCTCGCGAACGACGCCATGGATCGCGGCATGGGCCGAAGTAATTCAAAACCACTGCCCCCGGCTGCTCCGCAGGAGTTTGAAGGCGTGGTGCGCGGAGGAAGAGTAGAGCTCGTTGAAGGGACTCTGCCGGACGGAACGCGAGTTCAAATCAGGGTAAAAAAGTAGTCATGCGGTGTGGCGCGGGCGCCCCGTCCGCGTTCGGTCAAGGCCTTCTCTCAGCAAGGCGAACGACAAAAAGGTGCAACCTCGGCGATCGATAGCTGATCGTACTGTGAGAACCAACCCCGTTCCTGGCTACCAATTCGCGTGACCAAAATCACTGAATTCACTCGGGTCTGCGGGTAGGATACCTCTCCGAATTCTCAGGCTTTTAGGTGCTGGGCACAATGCAAACATCCAATCGTCGGCGATTTCGGATTAACTGGAAGATTCCTGCCATATGGGTCGCGCTCACACTCCTGACCCTGTCCGCATGCCGAAGAAGCGCCACTTGGTCCGACACTTCTCCCCACAAAAGCAGTTTCGTGACCGCTAATGGCGTAAGGCTACACTATCTCGATTGGGGCGGTCCTGGGCCAGCGCTGATTCTCATTCACGGTTTCGGCGACAACCCGCACGCGTTCGACGATCTTGCACCCGCCTTTACCGACCACTTTCACGTTATCGCGTACGCACGCCGCGGACATGGCGACTCTGAAGCAAAGGCCCCATATGATACCGCCACACTCACCGAGGATCTTCGTGGGGTGATGGACGCGCTAGGAATCGCTAAGGCGAGCCTCGCTGGATGGTCCATGGGTGGAAACGAGATTACCGCAATGGCCGGCACCCATCCGGAGCGAGTCAATCGAATTATCTACCTTGAAGGCGCGTACGATTGGGGCGATCCCGCCTTCGCCACCGCATTCAAATCCTGGCCCATAGACTTCTCTGCAATGGGCAGCGCCATGAGGTCGCTAGATGCTTATAGATCCTACCAGACGAGGCTCTTCTTTCCCGCAGTCAGCGACACGCGTCGTCTCGAAGCCTACATTCGCGACCTAGTATTCATTCAACCGGATGGATCCCTCCGACAGCGAATGAGCGACAGCGTCACTCAGGAGATCTTTTCTCGCACGTTACTCACTGACCGGCGCGACTATACGAAGGTACACTCCCCTGCCCTCGCAATCTATGCTGCTTCCTTCTTCGATACAACCAAAGGAGATCCCTCACAAGTGGCGAAAAATCTCGACTGGGAGCAAAAATACATGTCTCCATTCCGTACTGCATCAAAAGAGCGCATTCGGCGGGAGCTGCAGGGGGTGGAAATTGTGAGCGTTCCTGGGACCCACGGTGATTTCTTGTTTACGTCGCGAAAGCAGGTCGTGGCTGCTATTCAGGGGTTCCTCACTGAATCGGGACCTCAAAGGTGATCCCGGAGAGTCATTACTCTGCCGCCGACGTGTGGTCGTGAATGATTTTCCATCCGTCGGGGAATTTGCGGAAGACGAGGGTGAAGCGGCCGTGGGGAGTCTTGCCATCCGACATGGTGAGTTGCCAGACTCCGCGGACAAAAGCTGCATCCGGTCCGAGTGGCTCAATCCGCAACTCTGAAAATTCCAGGTGGCCCATTTCCTTCCCGGCGCTCTGGTAAGTGGCCCGGTAGCGATCCATGGTGGCCTGCCAACCCTTCGACTCTTTCGCGCCGGAGAAGAAGGTCAGATCGGGCGAATTCCAGTATCCGGACATGAATGCATCGAGGTCGTGGCGGTTCCAGGCTTCCTGTTGCGCCCGGAGGACGTGCTCGACGGCGGCGGCGGCATCGCTTGCGGGAAATGCGGGCGACGGAATCAGTGCAAGCACGATCGTTAGAGCAGGCAAAATCCAGATGAGTTTCATGTTTGCGCGTCCATGAATGGCTTTTTCAGAGTAGGCGTGATCCAGCATTCTTGTCATCCTGCGGCAGATGCGCGCGCCGAAGGACATCTGCAGTTTCAGGCAGCGTCAATGCTGCACGCAAAGTACACAGGTCCTTCGGCACGCTAAAGGCGCGTGCCTCAGGATGACAAACTACACCCACTACATTCACAGTGAAAATGCTGTATCGCGACCGGCCCTCGTCTTGATTGAAGACCAAGTAGGAGGCACGAAAAGCAAAAGGCGACCCGAGGGCCGCCTTCCCCATATCCCACAAAACCCGGACGTATTCTACGCTCGCTTATGCCCGCGGCAACGGGCCATGCGTGAAGTGATACTGCAGGATCCGCGCGGCGAGGGCAGGACTTAGGGTCTCGCCTTGCTGATCAATGGTGCGGACGATTTCTCCACGGCAGACAACTTCGGTTCCAGAAAGGCCTGCAATCTCGGCAGGTAGAACCAGGTTGATTTCCAACTGAGAGTTGGGCTGCAGCACGTCGTCCGCGTGGAACAACATTCCCGAGCGGCTGATGTTTTCGGTTGTGCCCACGTGCCACTGCGTATCGCCGAGGCGGCGGTAGCGGAGCGGCAAGTGAAGCTGAAAGCGTTGTGCGCGAGCTGGTGGAGCCTGCCGCACTCGCGCCGTGGGCTGGGGTTCTGCATACTGCGTTGGCATAGCGACCTCCGGGGGAGTTGGAGTTGCATCGAGCACTTCGCGGACCTGGCTCTTCAGGTCGCGAAGGTTGAAGGGTTTCTGGAGCAGGCGAACACCGGCGTCCAGCGTGCCATCCTGCCCGATCACATTTTCGGTGTAGCCGGACATGTAGAGCACTTTCACGTTGGGGCGAATTTCGACGATGCGCTGCGCGAGCTCCCGGCCATTCATGCCGGGCATAATCACGTCGGTCAGCAGCAGGTGAATGGTGGAGTCATGCGCGACGGCAATTTGCATGGCGACTGCACCATCGGCCGCTTCGATCACTTTGTATCCCTGCTTCTCGAGATACTGGCGCGCGAGGTAGCGCAGGTTGGCCTCGTCTTCCACCAGCAAGATCGTTTCGTGCCCGGGCTCGACTCTCTGGAACTGCGCGGGTCTGGCGGCAAACTGCGCGATCGGCTCTTCCACCGAGGGCACTCGAGGCAGATAGATTTTGAAGGTGGTGCCGCGTGAGACTTCGCTGTAGACCCAAATGTAGCCGCCGCTCTGCTTGACGATGCCATAGACCGTGGAGAGGCCGAGACCGGTTCCTTTCGGTCCTTTGGTGGTGAAGAAGGGCTCGAAAATCTTGGACTGGGTTTCCGAGTCCATGCCCGCACCGGTGTCGCTGATCGAGATCATGACGTAGTCGCCGGGACGCAACGGAGCGAGTTGGCGCGCGTATTCCTCGTCCAGCGTGACGTTGGAGGTCTCAATCGTGAGCTTGCCGCCGCTCGGCATGGCATCGCGGGCATTGACGGCAAGATTCATGATGACCTGCTCGATCTGGCCGGCGTCGGCGCGCACGGACCATAAATCTCTCCCAGGAGTCATCACGAGGTCGATGTCTTCACCGATCATGCGGGTGAGCATCTTGAGGTTCTCGGTCGCGATGTCGTTGAGATTGACGATGCGCGGAGCAAGCATCTGCTTGCGGCTGAAGGCCAACAACTGGCGGGTCAGTGACGATGCGCGTTCGGCGGCGCTAGCGATTTCCTGCGCTGGTCCGCGGAGATGAGGCTCGCCTCCCAGACGCTCGAGCAGAAACTCCGAGTACCCCGAGATGACCATCAGAAGATTGTTAAAGTCGTGAGCGATACCGCCGGCGAGGCGGCCAACGGCTTCCATCTTCTGCGACTGCCGAAGTTGCTGTTCGAGAGCGCGGCGTTCGGTAACGTCTTCGGCAAAGATTTCAAACAGAATAGGGTCTTTGCGGTCGCCCGGAACCGCGCGCCCGGAGACGCGAACCACGGTCGAGCCTGACTTCCGCTTCCACTCCGCAGTCAGGCCCTTGAACGGAGTGGAGGTCTTGAGATGGTCCGCGAGTTCGAACCACTGCTCGTGGTCGGAGTAGAGGCTGAAGATATGCTGTCCGATGACGGTTTCGGGAGAACTCTCGCCCAGGAGGTCGAGGAATGCGGGGTTGGCGTCGAGTATTTTTCCGGTCGAATCGCAGCTGCAAATACCGTAAGGAGCATTGGTGACCAGAGAGCGGAAGTTGGCTTCCGATTGCCGTAGCTCTTCTTGCGTCGCGCGCAAGGCGGCATTCAGCCAGCAGATGACCATCGCCAGAAAGAAGAACAGTGAGAGGCGAAGCAGAGCGGTCCGCCATTGTTCTGGCGTATGCTCTCCCGCGAGCGAGAAGTAGGAACTGACTGTGAGTGCAAATGCCGTGGCGACGATGCCGGGCTTCCATCCGCCGTACCAGGCGCTTACCATGACGGCGACGCCAAACATGGCGAGGCGGCTCTCCGACACGTCCGCCAAAAGCATGATCGGGATCAGTGCCAGCGCTGTGCTGAGAACGGCGACACCGTAGCGCAGAATGGGCGCACGGGCGGGTGGTATGCGGAGTAGGGGGAGGGTTACTCGCATGTAACCCATCCTAGTGCCTGACTGTGAAACACGATAGTTACAGGAGTTCATTTTGAGCAGGCGAAGGGCGAGTGGCGAAAATGTCCGGATGCTCGGACGAGCCTCGGCCAGAGGGACGATTACTGCAGGTGCTGGTGCTCGCGCGGTAACACTGTTACCAGCGGAGACCGTTCGGCCAGAGTACGCGACAGCGCTCGATTGAGAACGCCGAGAGAGTATTGCATCTTTCGCGTTGAATCGCCACACTACAGGACTAAAACCTTCTATATGAATATTGGGCTATTCGGTGGGACGTTCGATCCGGTGCACAAGGGCCATCTGGCTTTGGCGCGGGCGGCGATGGAGAGATGCAAACTGCACCACGTGTATTTCGTTCCGGCGAATGTGCCTCCGCATAAACAGCAGCGGCCGTTGACGCCGTTTATTCACCGCTACGCGATGCTGGCTTTAGCCACATCACAAGACAAATGTTTTGTTCCGTCTCTGCTGGAGGCGCCGGAAGCATCCGGAGCGGGACGGAAGGAGCGGCAGGAGAATCCGAACTACACGATCAATACCGTTCGGCAAATGAAGCAGTCTCTTAAGGGAAGTGACCGGTTGTTTCTGCTGATTGGAATTGACGCGTTTGCCGAGATCGCGAGCTGGCACGACGCCGAAGCTTTGTTCGGAGAATGCGCGTTTATTGTGGCGGGGCGTCCGGGGTATTCGCTGGCCGACGTGGCAAATGCGTTGCCGCAACGCCTACGGCCACGGTCGGAAGTCACACGCCCGTTCCAAAAGCAGGCACCTTCTGGAGACCTGATGCTGCCAGGGGTGACGATTCATTTGATGGAGGATCTGCATCAGCCGGCCTCGGCAACGGCGATTCGCGAGGCGGC
The DNA here is from genome assembly GCA_035946775.1 of Candidatus Sulfotelmatobacter sp. Classification (GTDB taxonomy): domain Bacteria; phylum Acidobacteriota; class Terriglobia; order Terriglobales; family Acidobacteriaceae; genus Sulfotelmatobacter. The sequence goes on from DASYZA010000302.1 coordinate 23,344, forward strand.
CGCGGCAGGAAAGCCGCTCGGACGGTTTCTTGACCCAGCCGTTGCCGACTACATCAAGAAGATGGGACTGTATAAATAGGTACGGCGGCCGCTCACGAAAAATCCTTGTGCAAGTTATGATGGTCAGAGTCCTTATGCGACCGCAAATGCTGCGACTCGAATAAAGTCCAAGGGCTGGCGTCCCGAACCGCCGATTTCCGAGGGGAGACTGAATGTCACAGAATCACTATTCGACGAAAACCAAGCGCCGCGCCAAGAGCGGAAAGCGAAAAGATCCTTCTGCTGCGACCATGGCGAAACTGCGTCAACGCGCGGCTGCCGAGGCGAAGTCACGCAAGTAGGCAAGCCTGACTTTCAGCAGAAGACAAGTACAATTTGAGCGAGCCAACGGGATTACCACGATTGCATGAAGAAGAATGAATTGAAGAAGCAAGTCGCCGCAGCCATTCAAGCCTGCCTCGACAAAAAGGCCGAAGAACTCAGCATCCTCGAGATGGAAAAAGGGTCGGGAGCTTTCACCGACTATTTTGTGCTGTGCAGCGGGACGAATCCGAGGCAGGTGCAGGCCATCGCCGATGAGGTGGAGTTGCGCCTGAAGAGCGCGGGGCTGCGTCCGACCCACGTAGAGGGGTACAACCAGGCCGAGTGGGTGTTGGTTGACTATGTGGACTTCGTGGTCCACGTATTCTCCGAGAAGGCCCGCAAGTTCTATGACCTGGAGCGCTTGTGGAAGTCGGCGAAGCGGCTGCAGCCCTCGGACCTGAAGGCGGCTTCGCGGGCGCGGAAGGGTGCTGCGCGGCCGGCGGCGGCGAAAAAGAAACGACGAGTCAGGGCGTAAGCTGCATGGCTCGTCAATTGTCCTGAGATCAGCTGAAATTCTTCCCGTGAAAATCAAGATCGCATGGATCGGCAAGACGAAGGAGCCGGCGATCACGTCCCTCACGGACGAGTACCTGAAGAGGATTTCCCGGTATGCGCAGGCGGAAGGCGTTGTACTGCGCGATGAAGCGGACCTGCTGGCGAAGTTCGGGCCGGCGGCAAAGGTGAAATCCACGCTCGTGCTGATGGATTCGCGCGGCAAGGAATTTACTTCCGAGCAATTCACGAAGTTCCTTGGGGATTATCAGGACCGGAATCCGTTGCCGCTGGTGCTTGCGATCGGCGGCGCGGATGGTTTCAGTGCGGAAGCCAGGACTGCCGCCCAGCATTCAATTTCTCTAGGGAAGATGACATTGGCGCACGAGTTGGCGCGAGTGGTGTTACTGGAGCAGGTTTATCGCGCGTTCACGATTTTGAAGGGACACCCGTATCATTCCGGACATTAAAACCTATTGTTGATTGTTGAATTATTGATTGCTGATTGAAGACCAACCCAATTTAGTTCTTGCCTCCAGTTGGTGAACCTACCAGGATTTTTAAAATCTCTGTCGCTAGTTCGTTCGGATTCAGGTCATCCATGTTGGTGAGTACTACGACTCCAGCGCGCTGATCGGGAGCGATCAGGAAATCGGTGCTGGTGCCTTGTTGTCCGCCGCTGTGGCCTACAACTTTCATTCCGTTTTCTTCTTTGACGCCGAAGCCAAGGCCATAGGTATCTTTGGAGCCGTCGGATGGCTTGAGCGGTGTCCACATCAAATCGAGCGTTGAGCGCTTGAGCAACTTGCCACTCAGGATCGCGACCTCAAAGTGGGCCATGTCTTCGGCGGAGGAAATCCAACCGCCTCCGGGAATCTTGTAGCTTGAGTCCAGGAAGTCGGCGTTCTGGACTGTTCCATCCTTTGTCTTTGCATAGAAGCGTGTGCGATAGGGAATGATGGAGAAGCGGTTGTCGGCTTGCGTTTGATCCATGCCGGCCGCGGTTATGACGTTCTGCTGCATGAAGGGAAGATATTTGTCTCCGGACGCGCCTTCGATGACGCAGCCGACCAGTGTGTATCCCTGAGTCGAGTAGTGGAAGTGCGAGCCGGGCTCGGCGATAAGCGGATCGTTTTTGAAGAAATCCAAGCCGGCCTGAATGGGATTGTCGAAGTGCTTGGTGTTGCCGATTTCAGGATCATCCTGGCTCTCGGATTTGTAGTGGCGGATTCCGCCGAGGTGCCCCATTACTTCGCGGGTTGTGATCGGCTTCTGTTTTTCAGGAAAAGCGGGGCAATACTTTTGGACGGGTGCGTCCAGATCGAGCTTGCCGCGCTGCCAGAGTTCCATGGCGCCGACCGCGGTCAGAGGCTTAGAGATGGAGCCGAGGCGAAACAGCGTATGTTCGCTGGCGGGAGCGTTGTTTTCCAGATCGGCGAAGCCGAACCCGGCGCCCCACTCGTATTCGCCGTTTTCGACTACCGCGACGGAGAGCCCGGGGACGTGCGTAGAGGCCATGAATTTCGAGACGGCGGCTTCGATTTTCGTGCGCTTCTCGGGGGAGAGTTGGTGGTCCTGGGCTTGGGAAACGGCTGCACATAGCACAACGATGACGAGAAAACGGCGCACAATTCCTCCTGGAAAATCAGAATCGTTCACCACAGGGAACACAGAGGAGCACAGGGAATTCTACTGCGTGACCGTCGCCTGATAGCTTACCGCTTGCCAGTGTCCGGCACGATGGACCCAGACTCGCGTGTACCGGTAGGGGCCGCTGAAGTCTTCGCCAAGTTGGTGGCCTTTGACGTCGGCGCGGGCGGTGACCACGGCGGTATCGCCGTAAATGCGCACGACCATGTCGGTGACGTCGATATTGTCGTAGCGAAGCTGTCCACTCTTGCGGGCTGAGATGGCGTCCTTCTTTGTGGTCACCGTGCCGAGGGGAGTGATGGCGACATAGTCCTCGGCAAGAGCGCGCTCCGGGAATTGAGGATCGCGGCGGAGGCTGGCTTCTCTCGCCTCGTGTTCCATTTCAATGATCTCGCGAATCGTGGCCTGATCACCCGAATCGACGACCGCTTTGGGCTTAATGGTGGTGCGTTGAGCAGCAGTGGCGGGAAAGGCCGCAAGTGCGGCTAACACAAACACTACACACTTGTTGATCACGATGAGACCTCCGCAGTTTGCGAGGGGACAGAGATCCGCCTGACCGAGCTACGCAAGCTAGGATGCAACGGTTCCGTGGAAAATTTCCGGGATTTCAAAAATTCCTTACCATCCGGGTACGCAAGGCAGAAGATTTGATCCAATCATTGATGCACGCCCCCGGACGTTCCCCTAATGCTAAACAAAAGCTGGTGGTTGGTGATGTGCAAATATCATTCCGTGTTGACGTGGAAGTAACTGCATGAAAAGCCGAGGGTTGAGGAAACGAGACCAAACGTCCTCTGTCCACTAAGGGGCCGAGGTGTGCGGAAACGGACAATAACCTTCAGCAGCGGTGGATTGCTTCTAGTAGAATCGAGCTTCGATTCAGAATGAGTGACATCCGCCGCGGTCTCATCATCGTCAACACGGGGCCGGGCAAGGGCAAAACCACCGCGGCCATGGGTACCGCCTTGCGTGCGGTCGGCCAGGGAATGCGGGTTTTGATGCTGCAATTCCTGAAGGGCTCGTGGCATTATGGCGAGCTCGATGCAGTGCAGGCCTTCGGCGATAAGTTCGTGATGAAGCAGATGGGCCGAGGCTTCGTGAAAGTCGGAGCCCAAAAGCCCGATCCGGAAGATGTCCGGATGGTCGAAGACGCATGGTCTGAGGCGGAGAAGGCGGTCCAGTCGGGCCAGTGGGATCTGGTGGTGCTCGACGAGATCAATTACGCCATCAGTTACGGCATGCTGGACCCGGCGAAGGTGGTTGAGGCTCTGAAGAAGAAGCCGGAGATGGTGCACGTTATCTTGACCGGAAGGAACGCGCATCCGACAATTGTCGACGTTGCCGATACGGTCACGGAGATGCGCCAAGTGAAGCACGCGTATGAGAAGGGCGTGATGGCGCAGAGAGGAATCGAGTATTGATTGGGTAATTTTGTAATTTGGTAATTGTGTAATTTGGAAACGTTCAGGTGCTCAGGTTTTGGCTTTTCCATTACAAAATTACCAAATTACCCAATTACAAAATTCCATGGCTTGGTTTAAGCGCGAATCCGCTGAGCTCGATACTTCGGGAGAGAAGAAGGTCCGCACCGAAGGGCTGTGGGTGAAGTGTGAGAACTGCCGGCAGATTATCTGGAAAAAAGATCTCGAAGAAAATATGAATGTGTGTCCGAAGTGCGAGAAGCACTTCCGCATCGACGCGCGTACGCGCTTGGCGCAGCTGCTCGACAACAACCAGTACGAGAAGTTCGATACAGATATCGCCTCTACCGACCCGCTGAAGTTCGTGGATCTCAAGCCTTATTCCTCTCGTCTCAAGCAGGCCCAGAAAGACACCGGCTTGAAGGATGCGGTCATCAACGCTCAGGGCAAGCTGATGGGGCGCTCGGTGATCGTGAGTGCGATGGAATATTCATTTATTGGCGGAAGTATGGGCGCGGTCGTCGGCGAAACGATTACTCGAGCGATCGAGCGGTCGGCTGATACGCGGACTCCGCTCATCATCGTTTCGGCCTCGGGCGGTGCGCGAATGATGGAGGGAGTCATCAGCCTGATGCAGCTCGCCAAAATCTCGGCGGCGCTGGCGAAGCTCGACAAAGCCAAAGTTCCCTACATCTCGCTTCTGACGGATCCGACCACTGGAGGGGTGACTGCGTCGTTTGCCATGCTGGGAGATCTGAACATCGCCGAACCGGGCGCGCTGATTGGATTCGCGGGGCCGCGAGTGATCGAGCAGACGATCCGGCAGAAGCTTCCACCGGGGTTCCAGCGCAGTGAATTCCTTCTTGAGCACGGGATGCTCGACGCGGTCGTGCCGCGCAAGCAACTCAAACCCTATATTGGGCGCGCGCTGGAGTTCATGGCGGCATGAAGCTGCTAGCTTCTAGCTCCTAGCCTAATCTTTGTCTTTTGGCCGTTCTGGCGGGCGTCTTCGACTGCCTCAACTCTTTCAGAATCTTGATAAGCTGAAATACATTCGTTCCAGCAAGCTAGGAGCTAGAAGCTAGCAGCTTCTTTATGTCCTACGAGACCGCAGTGGCGAGCATGTTTGCGCTTGGGCACGAATTGGCTCATACGCCATCGCACAAGTTCGACCTCGCGCATATGCGAGTGTTGCTGGAGGGCTTGGGGCATCCGGAGAGATCGTTTCGGAGTGTCTTAATCGCAGGAACGAACGGGAAGGGCTCGACAGCCGCAACTCTGGCATCAATCTTGCGAGCCTCGGGGCTCAAAAGCGGGCTGTACACATCGCCGCATCTGGTCCGTATCAACGAGCGCATCCGGATTAATGGGAATGAGATCGCCGATGATGAATTTGCACGGCTGCACGGCGAGGTGGATCGTGTCGCCGAGCGTTTAGTCGCAGATGGAGGGCTGCCATGGCATCCGAGCTTCTTCGAGATGATGACGGCGATTGCCTTTTGCTACTTCGCGCAGCAGAAGGTTGAGATCGCGGTACTGGAAGTTGGCATGGGCGGTCGCCTGGACGCGACGAATGTTGTTGAGCCGCTGGTCAGCGTCATCGCAGACATCTCGCTGGACCATCAGAAATTTCTGGGAAATACAGTCGGGGAGATTGCGCGCGAAAAGGCGGGCATTATCCGACGGGGTGGTGTCGTGGTGACGCTGCCGCAACAACCGGAGGCAAATGATGTCATCGGAAATACGATTCTCGAGCTTGAAGCGAGCGGCGTAAGCGCGGTTCAGTATGTGCCGCCGGTATCGCCTGCGAGTCCCGAGTTGCGAGTTCCGAGTCCCGAGCCGGCTTACCGATATCCGCTGCAAGTGATGGGGGAACAGATTTGGGTTGAATCGCCGCTGGTTGGACGGCATCAGTTAAGAAACGTGGCGCTGGCGATTGCGGCTGCCGAGGAGTTGAGTAAGAAGGGCTTGGCGGGGATTACGCCGAGCTCAATCGAGCGTGGGATTCGCGAGACGCGCTGGCCCGGGCGCTTCGAGGTGATTCGGGCGAAGGCAGGGTGGCCGGAGATCGTGCTCGATGTGGCGCACAATCCGGCGGGAGCGTGGGCCCTGCGCTCGGCCCTTTCGGAGCGGTATGGCGACCGTCCGCTGATTTTTGTTTTCGGTGCGATGCGCGACAAGGCAATCTCAGAGATGACGGAGATTCTGTTTCCGTTGGCCGAGCGGGTCATCGCGACACGGCCGGAGAATCCGAGGGCGGCCTCGCCGGAGGAGGTTCGCGATGCTGGAAGGCGGACAGGCGCAGAGATCGAACTCGTGCCCGAAGTTCAGCTCGCACTGGAACGGGCTCGGTTGCTAGTGGGATGCGACGGCGTAGTGGTCGTGACTGGGTCGATTTATCTGGTCGGCGAAGCCATGCGGCTGCTTGGTCTGCGCGTGTGACAAACCGGCTCTAGAATGGAATTGTGCAGGACGTGAATTCATCAGTCGATCAGGCAAGAAGAAGAGAAGAGGTGCGAGACACGCATGTGCCGCTGACCGTCGTATCCCGGACGAGTCCTCATTCGATCCCGGGTCGTACGTATGGCTGGCTGAGCCGGCTCCGGTCGTACATTGTCTTCGACCTGCTGATCTGGTCTTACACGCTGGTTTTGGGCCCGCTCGCGTTGATCGCGGGATTGTTCGATTCGAACGGCAGGGTGATGCACGGGTTCGCGCGTGCGTGGTCGTGGCTGATTATGAAAACGATCTTGTCTCCGGTGAAGGTTACCGGGCTCGACAAGATCGATACTTCGAAGCCGCATGTTTACGCCGTCAATCATGCCTCGGCACTCGATATTCCTGTTTTGTACGTGAATCTGCCGTTTCAGTTCCGGATCGCCTTCAAGAAAGAGCTGCTGTCATATCCGGTGATCGGGTGGCATCTGAAGCGCTCGGGGCAAGTCTGCATCGATCAGCAGAATCCGGCGCATTCAATCAGCAGCATTCGAGCGGCGTTGAAGGGGCTGAAGGCTGGATTGCCGCTGGTTATCTTTCCGGAAGGCGGGCGAACGCCTGACGGCGAGATCAAACCATTTCTCGCCGGAGCCTTTTTCCTGGCGATCAAAGCTCAGGTCGATATTGTTCCCGTCGCGGTGGTGGGAACGTATGAGCTGCTGCCGATGAATACCTATCACATTAAAAGCCGGCCGCTGGAGATGCGGGTAGGCGAGCCGATCTCCACGGTGGGTTTGACGCTGCGCGATCTGGAAACGACTTCGGCGAAGGTGCAGAAGGCGGTGGAAGAACTCTACTACCGGCCTTAGCTTAGGCTGCTTTTTTCCCTTCATCACAAAGTTGCTGGTAGTGTTCGCGGCCACGCTGGTATCCGTTGACAAACGGTTCTTCTACGTCCGCGTCCGGGTACTTCCGCTTCACGTCTTCCAGAGCAGCATCCATTTCGGCGGAAACCTGGTCGAACTCCATGCAGCGGGTTCGCGCGTGCATCGCGGCCCGAAACCCAAGGCGGAAGAACTGCTCGTCTGTGGCGAAGTTTCGCCCTGATTGTGTGTATCGGCTCTCCTCTGCGCTACGCAGGCCGGTCCACCATTGTTCCTGAGCTGCGTCGATCGACTCTGCTCCTTCGCCCCTCAGAATGTCGCGAACGCGGGAAGCGGAAGGTTCGTCGTCGGCAAGGGCGATCACTACGCTGCGGCCTTTGCGGAGAGCGTCTTCGTAAACATAGATCTCGTCCTGCGGGATTCCTTCATACGTGGCGAGCTCGGCTTTACCCGCTGCCGTCGCGCCGATCGTTGCTCCGGCCGCGCCGAGGATTCCCGCGCCAAGCAAGCCGATCGCTGTTACGGGGCCGAGACCGGGAACGAGCGCCATGAGGATGGCTCCGCCAGTGAAGCCGACTCCTCCGCCGACCAAAGCGCCGATAGCATTTCCCATGCCGGGCTGCTCGGTGCTTTCGGTGGGGACCTGCTGCATTTCCTTCCCAATCTGATCCGCACTGCCGGGTGTCAGAAGCGTGACCTTTTCCGAGGGAATGCCCGCTTGATGGAGCTGCTGAAGGGCGTGTTCGGCGGCGGGCCGGGTGGCGAATACTCCGGTGACTGCTTCCATCGTTCCTCCTTTGCGACGGTCCAGATCCGAATCGCGAGTTGGATGCAGGAAAATAGGTTTAGAGCTACTTTCAAAGATTGGGATGGTGCCGTAACCTTTCTAAGGGCTGGATCGTTCTATCTGGTGTAAGGCCAAACCGCGGAGAATTCGTTGAAGGCTTTAAAGAAAGAAGCGGACGAGCGGCTTCTAGTGGAAGCTGCGCAGCAGGACCCCGTCCGCTTTGGTGATCTCTATGAGCTCCACTTTGAGCGGGTGTACGCCTACGTCGTGAAGCGCGTCCAGGACCGCGCCGAGGCCGAGGATCTGACGGCCGATGTCTTCCATCAGGCGCTCGCGAACCTGAAGCGCTTCGAGTGGCGTGGAATTCCGTTCGCGGCGTGGCTGTTCCGGATCGCCGCAAACCTGATCTCCGACCGCTGGCATCGTTCGGGACGCGAGATGCAAGACGATGTGGCGCTGGAGTCAGCGCAAGTCAGTCCGGCGGAAATTGAGGAAGTGGAGCGCCGGGCCACGCTGTATCGGCTGGTCGAGACGCTTCCGGCCGAGCAGAAACGCGTGGTGGTGCTGCGGTTTGTCGAGCAGAAAAGCATCAAAGAAGTCGCGAGTGCGATCCGTAAGACTGAGGGAGCGGTGAAGCAATTACAGTTTCGCGCGCTGAGCACGTTGAAAGCGCGCATGGAGGGTGCCGATGCCTAAGCGCTCTCTACATCCGGGAAATGGCGGCCAGAAGCAAGTCGAGCAACTGAATCAGGCGCTCGAAAAGATGCTGGCCCGAAATGACGGCCGCGTCACAAAGGGCGGGGCGGAGATCGAGCCTCTGGTGCGCATCGCGGCGGACTTGCGCAATCTGCCGAGTGCGACGTTCAAGGCACGATTGAAATCTGAATTAGGAGGCAAGAAGCGTATGTCCACCGTTGCCGAGCCCGTAGCATCCGTAAAAGTGAGTGCAAGCCCAAGATTGGCATTCCGAGATCCCGCGAAAGCCATTGAGTTCTATCAGCGTGCGCTGGGTGCGAAAGAAAAGTTCCGCTTCCAGGTTGGCGATGAAATTCCCCACGCCGAATTGTTGATCGGCGATTCCAGCATCAATGTGACTGGAGAATGGCCCGAGGGCGGCCGCTTCAGCGCTGAGACGCTCGGGAATTCCCCAGTATGGATGAGCGTTCAGGTTCCTGACGTAGATGCCTTCAGCAAACACGCAGTGGCCGAAGGAATGAAACTGGTTCGGGAACCGAAGGATCAGTTCTATGGACATCGGGATGCAATGCTCGCGGATCCCTTTGGCTACACGTGGACCGTCTTCAGCGTGACGCAAGAGATGTCGGTGGACGAAATGCATCGTCGGATGAAAGGGATGATGCAAGGACCCGAAGGCGGCAAGGTTTCATCGGATAAGCCAAAGGTCAGGCCGGTTCCGCGCGGATTCCGAATGGTGACGCCGTATCTGGTCGCGGCCGATGGCCTGGCGTTGCTGGAGTTCATCAAGCAGGCGTTTAGCGCCGAGGAAACGGAACGAGTGGTGATGCCGACCGGAGTGCACGCAGAGGTGCAGATGGGAGACACACGGCTCATGATGGGCGGCGGCCTGCCCGGGAAAGAGTTCCCCGCCGACAAACTGCAACCCAATGCATTGCACGTTTACGTCGAAGACGTCGACGCCGTCACGAAGCGGGCGGTGGCAGCGGGGGCAACGTTAATCGATGAACCCCGTGATCAGGAGTACGGCGAGCGCTCCAGCACCCTGAAAGATCCGGCCGGCAACTTCTGGTACATCGCTACTGCGCAGGGTTCCAGCTACAAGCCGCAGGGACTCTTCAACGTCAATCCCTACCTGCACCCCCGCCGGGCCGAGCCTCTCATCAGTTTCCTGAAGCGTGCATTTGAAGCACAAGAAGTGGCGAAATACGAGTCACCTGACGGCGTGGTCCATCACGCTGTAGTGAAAGTGGGAGACTCCGTTCTGGAAATGGGCGAGGCGCATGGCAAATATGAGACTATGCCCGCAATGTTTTACCTCTATGTGCCTGACATGGAATCCGCCTACCGGCAAGCGCTCGCCGCAGGCGCGACCTCGTTCCAGGAACCCACAGATCAGCCTTACGGTGATCGCAACGCTGGAGTGAAAGATAATTTCGGAAACAAGTGGTACATCGCTACGCACATCAAAGATGTGACGATGTGATCTGTTGGCGAATCCGAGATAAAAAACGGGGAAGGGCCGGTTAGCCCTTCCCCGAATTGTTTGGTACGACAGTTAACTTGCGCGCCGACGGCGGGCGGATTCTTCGTCTTCCGTCTCGATCTCTTCGCGACGTTTGGCATTCGCGTCGTCGGATTTCTTCGCTTCATCCTTGGCGTTGCCCCACGCGTTCTGGACTTTGCCCTCGGCCTGTTTTGCTGCGCCCTTGACCTGCGATTCGGTGTCTCCTGTCCATTCACCGACCTGGCGTTGTGCGCGTCCGGCGATGTCTTTCACTTTTCCTTTCACCTGATCATCGTTCATGATTCCCTCCAATGAATTTGAATCAATGTGAGCGGATTTGTGAGCGGAGCAATTGTCTGCGACTCGAATCTCGTCAGACCACCGGGCTTCTGCCCTGAATCACGCGAATCAGCACCACGATGATCGCGAGTACCAGCAGAATGTGTATGAAACCTCCCAACGTGTAGGAACTGACCATCCCCAACAACCAAAGGATCAACAGAATTACCGCAATGGTCCAAAGCATGGATCTGTCCTCCAATCTGGCGAGTCGTTCACTGACGATCGCAGACTAAAGGGAGGAGGCGGCGCGTCAAATCGAGATGAAAATGTACGAGAGAAGTAGACTCACCTTAATGCATACGGTCAACACTGGAGAATGCCTTTAGGTCTTCCGAGAATAAAGGCGGAAAAAACCGTAGGCGAGCTTTCTTCATTCAGCCAACCAAGTGAGACACCTTTTCACGGTCGTTGAAAAATGCGACTACCCGGGTCGGTTGCCCAAGCCACAACCCCGATATAAGATTTGCCTGCCTAAATCTCTTAAATGTCATGCAAAAGGTGACTCAGGACCTTCGCTATGGAATGCGCCAACTAAGCAAATCCCCCGCGTTTGCTTTCACAGCGATTCTTTCGCTGGCCCTTGGCATTGGTGCAACGGTTGCAATGTTCAGCGTTGTATACGGTGTGTTGCTCCATCCGTTTCCCTACGCTGACGTGGACCGACTGTGCAATTTCAGCGTCAGCGACCAACAAAGCGAGACCTTCGACGTACGGCTCCGGGGAACGGAATTGAAGGAACTGCGCCAACTAGGTACCGTCGAGAGCATTGCCACCTGGAACCGCGAGAATTTGGCGGTGACAGGCGGGGATATTCCTGAGGATGTTGTTGCCTACTCCGGAATCGGCGAAACTTTTCCGACCCTTGGTGTGCCAGCGCTGCTCGGTCGCAATCTTGGCCCCTCTGATTCCCTTGATGGACAGGAAACGCAGCCTGTTGTCGTCTTGCATTACCGTTTTTGGCAGCGGCATTTCAATGGCGATCAGGGAATCATTGGCAAGGCACTCGAACTCGATCACAAAAGATACACCATCGTCGGAGTCACGCGCCCCAACTTCACATGGGACTGGGGCGCCGATGTCTACCTGCCCCAGGAAATCGGGAATCCTCAGGGTGGGGGAGTGGTACTTAAGCTGCGCCCAGGAGTAAGCCTTGCCGCAGCCGATGCCGAACTGCAATCTCTGTGGGATCGTTTTGCGAGACTATACCCGCGTGTGTATTCCGCGCCTTACAAGGCCGACATCCGTCCGCTAACGTGGGAAATTACTAGGAACATGGGCGGAACTCTGTATGCTCTTTTTGCAGCAGTGACCGTTTTATTAGTCATAGGCTGCGGCAACGTATCCATCCTCCTCTTGGCGCGCGGCGCAGCGCGGCAGCATGAATTTGCCGTACGGTCTGCCGTTGGGGCTGGTGGCTTTCGCATCGTCCGCCAGTTACTCACGGAGTCCCTGCTACTGGCGATGACTGGAACTGTGATGGGAATCGTGCTCGCGTATTCCCTTCTGTCGTTTATCATCGCTTGGCTTCCCGCTCACCTTTTTCCGCCAGACGTAGCGATCCGAATCAATCTGCCCGTTCTGGTCTTTAGCGCCGGATTGGTCCTGCTCACCACTGTACTTTCCGGTCTGTTCCCGGCGCTGCAGATGTCAAAACCAGAAATTAGGCAGATCATGCAATCTGGCAGCAAGAGAGCAACTCGCAATATTCGCGCCCGACGCTTGCATGGAACGCTCGTTGCAGCACAAACAACGTTGACGTTGCTTTTGCTAACGGGAGCGGGCGCAACCATTGGCAGCTTTTTGCATCTTCTCCGCGTGCCGCTTGGTTACGAACCCCACAATGTTGTTTCAGTCGGCATTCCGCTGCGCCAGAATAGCCAAGCAGACTGGCAGACTCGCGTCAGATACTTTGAGAACCTGCGGATGAGCATTGGCTCCTTGCCGGATGTTGTCTCAGCTTCCATTGCAGGCAATGCCACTCCTCCCAACAGCGGCTGGGAGCTACTCTTCGACATGATGGGTAGGCCAACTTCTTCGCCGGATTCGCAAATCGCGAAGATCAATTTGGTGGATTCTGACTACTTCCGTACGCTCCAGATGCCGCTTCTTGAAGGACGCATTTGGCGCCCCGAAGAAGTGGCAAATGGCGTTCTGTTGGTTATCGTCAACCAGACCTTCGTCCGGCGATATAGCCCGAACGAAGATGTGCTTGGCCATTTTGTAAAGATTTTCAATCTTCAATCCCGCCCACCCTATAGTTTCGCCGCTCCGGGCGTTGATGGCTGGATGCAAATTATCGGAGTAGTGGCAGACTCGGTGAACGACGGTGTTGATCGACCGGTCCAGTCCGCGATCTTTCTCCCCTACAGTATTCAGGTGGGGACAGGCACACGGATTCTCGTCCGAACGCGTATTTCGCCTGAGTCCACTCTGCACAGCATCCGAAAGCAGATCGCAGTCGTCAATCCCGATCAGCAGACGAGTGGCCGCATCACGGAGCTCGAAGAATGGATTCGGGATGAACCGATCTGGGCCAGGATACGGTTGACTTCGACGCTGCTCGGGGGATTTTCGCTATTGGCACTCACACTGTCGGCAGTGGGACTCTACAGCGTGGTTTCCTACAGTGTGGCACAGCGAACAAACGAGTTCGGCATCCGAATCGCACTGGGAGCGGCACGCAGTCATGTCTGGCGCATTGCGGTTGCTTCGTTGGGGGTCTACGTTGGCAGCGGTGCCGTGATCGGTGTAGTCCTTACCCTCATGCTTAACAGACTGGCGGTCAGTTGGACCTCAACCTACGTATCGAGTCCCGTAACGGCACTTTCAGCGACCTTTATTCTTGCCTTGGTTTCAGGCTTCGCCTGCTCGCTGCCAGCTTGGCGAGCGTCTAATATCGATCCGACGGTGGCATTGCGGTCCGAATAATTCATACCGTACTAACTCCACCCAGGAGGCGTGTGACAGTTTTGCCTTCCTTCCACCTCCTGGTTTGTTTGACCCTCGTCGCTTCGCTTCTTTACACTGAAACTTGGTTCCAGAACAGTTGTAATTCCTCGCAGGTTCCACATCATGGCAGACAGCATTCATGTGAAGCTTCCCGATGGAAGCGATAAGGAAGTCCCCAAGGGTACGACGGCTCTCGATATTGCGAAGTCGATCAGTCCGCGGCTCGCCGACGCGGCGCTCGTGGCTAAGACGAATGGCGATCTCATCGATCTCACCAAACCGCTGGAGAAAGACACGGATCTGCGGCTTGTCACCGAGAAAGATCCTGAGGCCCTGGACGTTTATCGCCATTCTTCCGCGCACCTGCTGGCTGCCGCCGTGCTGGAACTTTTCCCCGAAACGAAGCTCGGCCACGGTCCGGCGACCGAGAATGGATTCTTCTACGATTTCTATCGCCCTACTCCGTTCACGCCCGAAGATCTCGAGAAGATCGAAAAGAAGATGCAGGAGCTGGTGCAGCAGAACATTCCTTACGCGCGCGAGTTTCTGCCACGCGACCAGGGGCTGGCGGAGTTCAAAAAAGAAGGCGACTTCATGAAGTGCCATTTCATCGAGCAATTCACCAAGCCCGATGAAAAGATTTCGATCTACCGCACCGGGAAGTTCACCGACTTCTGCCGCGGTCCGCATATCCCGTCGACGGGCAGGATCAAGGCATTCAAGCTGCTCAACATTGCGGGCGCGTACTGGCTGGGGGACGAAAAGAATCCGCAACTGCAGCGCATTTATGGCACGTCCTTCTTCTCGAAGAAGGAACTTGAGGCCCATCTCCATCAGGTGGAAGAGGCGAAGAAGCGCGATCATCGCGTGCTGGGCAAGCAGCTGGATCTTTTTTCAATTCAGGAACTCGCCGGGCCGGGGCTGATCTTCTGGCATCCCAAGGGCGGGATCATCCGCAAAGAGATGGAAGACTGGATGCGCGAGCAGTACATCAAGCGCGGCTACTCGCTGGTCTACACGCCGCACGTGGCGCGCCGGCAGCTCTTCTACACCTCCGGCCATGAGGGCTACTACTCGCAGAACATGTTCGATGCGATGGAGCTCGATGATGCCGAGTACCGGCTGAAGCCGATGAACTGCCCGGGGCACATCCTGATCTATCGGGATGCGCTGAAGTCGTATCGTGACTTGCCGGTGCGGTTGGGCGAACTGGGAACGGTATATCGCTACGAGCGCTCGGGCGTCATGCACGGACTGCTGCGTGTCCGCGGCTTTACTCAGGATGATTCCCACATCTTCTGCACGCCGGAACAGGTCGAGGATGAGGTTGGCGGTTGCCTGGATTTTGCTTTGGACGTTTTAAAGGATTTTGGATTCGAGAAATTTCAGACTGAGCTCTCCACGTGGAATCCTGATGACCGCAAGAACTTTGTCGGCAGTGAAGAGCAATGGCTGCACGCGATCCAATCGCTTGAGAATGTGCTGAAGCGCAAGAACGTCGAGTACAAGACCATTCCGGGTGAAGCGGCGTTTTATGGACCGAAGATCGATATCAAGTTGGTGGACGCGATCGGGCGGCTCTGGCAGCTCTCGACGGTACAGGTCGACTTCAACCTGCCGCAACGTTTTGGCCTTGAATACGTGGCCGAAGATGGCTCGCGAAAGCAGCCGGTCATGGTGCATCGCGCGCTCTTCGGCTCGGTCGAGCGCTTCTTTGGCGTGCTGCTTGAGCACTATGCGGGTGCGTTCCCGGTGTGGCTGTCTCCGGTGCAGGCGGTGATGATCCCGATTGCCGAGCGCCATACGGAATACGCGAACAAAGTCGCGGACCAGTTGAAGGCGATCGGCGTGCGCGTGGATGTGGATGCGCGCAACGAGAAGATGAACGCCAAGATCCGCGAGCATGCGCTGCAGAAGGTGCCGTTCCTGCTCGTCGTTGGGGACAAAGAGGCGGAGTCGGGGAAGGTTAACGTCCGCACGCGGGGCAAAGAGAAGACCGAGGATATGGCGACGACGGAATTCGTGGAGAAGATTCGCAAGCTGATTGCGGAGAAGAGCGCGGTGCTTTAGCAAAGGGAGAACTGGGATGACTACTCATCCGCGGCTTTCGCGTGCCCCGCAGCAGTAAGCATCTCTAAAATGGCTTTAAACTTCTTTTCATAGTCTTTGATCGATTCCTCTGGGTGAAGCCGTTGTCTCTCGGGGTCTTCCTGATAGGCCAGACCACGGCGGGCATACGCCAAGGCGTCGTCGCCCAGTCTGTCCTGTGCGTTAACGCTCGCTCCCTCCTCGATAAACGCACGCACGACTTCCACATCGCCGGTCTCCGCAGCGGTTTCGAATAGCCTCTGTGCGTCAATGCCACGCACATTCCATCCACGGCGGGCCTCCTCATGCACGGCGGCAGCGTCAATGAAAACCCACTTCTTCGAGTTGGCTACTTCATCAATTTTCCGTTCAAGTGCCGTAAGCGATGCCGGCGCTCCACAGTAGTCTTCCACTTCTTTATGTCGGCCGTGCAACGTCAGCGATGTGTAGGTCGTTGGCTGGTCGCTCACGAGCTTTGAGCGATATCGGTCTTCAAGCGCGAGGTAGTGTGCTTCGCTGAAGGCTCGGACGAGTTCCGCTAGCTTTTCTGTATCGACAATGCCCGCCCGAGTCCCAATAACGCGGACGTACTTTTTACCTTCATACGTAACGGACCCGTCCCCGCGGATGGTCAGCTTGTAAACTGGGCAAGATCCAAAGCAGGCAGTGCGCTCGAGCGTAAGCACCAAGTTGTCCTCAGTTGGGCTATTGCGGGCGAATGAGACCAAGCTAGCCGTGAGCGTGAGGGCACAGACAAAGCGCAAAATCATAGCGTCCCCTGGAAGCACATTATGCGCTGAAACGGATACGTGATCCAGACCACGATGTACCATGTTTCGTGCACAACCTTGCTCAATGCTTGCTCGGACACGTTCGGGAGCATGAGCTGCTGAAGCCGGGGGATCGCGTCGGCGTTGCCGTTTCGGGCGGGATTGATTCCATTGCTCTCCTGCGAATGCTCCTGGAGCTTCGCGGCGAGTTGGGGATTGTCCTTTCTCTCGTTCATTTCAATCACAAGCTGCGCGGGGCTGAGTCGGACGGCGACGAGGAATTCGTTGCGCGGTTAGCGCGCGAGCACGATTTGGAGTTCATCTGCGACAGCGACGACGTTGCGGGACACGCACGCGAGCAGGGTGTCAGTCTGGAGACCGCAGCACGGGAGCTGCGGTATGGATTTTTCCGATATTTGATTCGTTCTGGTACTCCGGACACCACCGTGAAAATCCCCACTTCTGGCAAAATCGGCCAGAAATGGGGCACCCATGTAACCAAAATTCTTACGGGGCACACGCTGGATGACCAGGCCGAGACCGTTCTCATGCGGATCATTCGCGGAGCGGGGCTTCGAGGTCTGGCGGGCATTCATCCGAGGATCGCCGTCGAGGATGATGAGGGTGAACTGTGTGGCGAAATCGTTCGTCCGCTGCTGGCGATCCGGCGTCGCGAGCTCGAACAGTATCTGAAAGAGATCCGTCAACCCTGGCGCGAGGACGCCACCAACACCGACGAGTCCTTCACCCGGAATCGCGTGCGCAAGCTGCTGGTTCCTTTGTTGGAAAAGGAGTTTAATCCGGCCATTTCTGAGAGCCTTTCCGAGTTAGCGGAGATTGCGCGCGGCGAGGAAGATTACTGGGATAACGAGCTTTCGGGATGGATGGGAACGGGAGTGCACTGGTCACGGCCCGAGTGGGCTGGTCTGGAATCGACTTCGGATGCTTTGGTTCAGATTGTGGGGCTTGGAACCGTGGACGCAAAAACCCCCACTTCTCGCGCACAAAACGTGCGGGAAATGGGGCACCCATTTACAGGCGCATCTTCCAACAACGATGAGCTGAATGCGCGTATCGAGAACGCTCCCTGGCTCGTCATGAATGCCTCGGTCGATCGGCTCTGGTTCCTGGGGGAGCCTGTTGCCGTCCAGCGCAGGGTGATCAAGGCCATTGGGGACGAGGCGGGCGTTCCGCTCGAATTCCGGCATATCGAGGAGACCTTGCGATTCGCTTCTGAGGAGGCCGGTTCCGGGAAAGAACTGTCCCTGCCGCTTGGATGGAAGATCGTGCGGCATCCTGACGAGTTGCTTTTTGTCACTCCTGACCTGCGAACTTCCCAGGCCGCACAAGACTTCGAATACAAGCTTGAGGTTCCGGGACGGGTGGAAGTGCCCGAGGCGGGGTTGACCCTTGAGGCGCGGCGCATTTCAGCGGAGGAGGCGGGAGCGTATAATCCCGACCAACTCCTGAATGCGGATTCTGTGACTGGACCGCTCGTGGTGCGGAACTGGCGTGCAGGAGACCGGTTTTGGCCGGCCCATACCAAGTCCCCCAAGAAGATCAAGGAACTGCTGCAGGAACGCCACATACCGCAGCCGGAGCGACGGTTGTGGCCGGTAGTTGAGAGCGGAGACGAGATTATCTGGATCCGCGGCTTCCCGGTCTCGGCGAGATATGCTGCCAGGGGCCGGGTCGTAGCGGTTGTGCTTGTGGAAACGCAGTGGGCTAAATCGTCAACGAGTTAGGGATGGCCGGAGGGCAGCAGAACTTCATGAATCCTGCGAGAACGGACGGGCTGCGTGTGGTGATTACCGCCGAGCAGATCCAGAAGCGGGTGAAAGAACTCGCGCGCCAGATTTCCGACGATTATCGCGGCCAGACGGTGCAGCTGCTGGCCGTGCTGGAGAACGCGTTTATATTCGTGGCGGACCTGGTGCGTGCCGTCGAGGTACCGGTCGTCTGCCAGTTCATCAAGCCCAAGTACACGCGGGCGCAGGCGGGGTCCGCAAACTCAGTCATGGAGATTATGTTCAGCCATGAGCCCGATATCCGGGGCCAGCACATCCTGCTGGTCGAGGGACTGGTGCATTCCGGGGTGACAAGCGAGTTCCTGATGAGCGATTTGCGGGCCAGGGGGGCGGCGTCGGTGAAACTGGTCACGCTCCTGGATCGGCAGGCGGCGCGGCGGGTGCCCTTGCAGCCCGATTATTTCGGATTCCTGGTGGATGAGGCTTTTCTGGTGGGATACGGGTTGGGAGCGGTGGAACAGACCAACCGAAATCTGCCATACTTGGCAGCAACAAACCCAAGTACCCCAGTAACTTAACTTTCTTCCAAACGAATCTGTCCTTTTGGCGGGGACAGGGTAGAATAAACGCTGGGAAATTCGCCAATCCAATTTCCCGCTCGGGCATCTAAGCCTGTAGGCGGTTCCGTATATCCGTGTAGACGGGGCCGAATTTGAGGAGTCTTCTAGGTGAACTCAACGGTAAAGACTGTGCTGTTCTGGCTTTTGATCGGGGTTTCGGCCCTGCTCCTGTGGGAGGTGGTCAAGGGAGCCCGAGACGGCCAGAAGGATAAAGAGGTCAACGTCACGCAATTCATGAGTGACGTGGATCAGAACAACATCGGCGAAATCACGGTCAATGGGATGGAAGTCCGTGGAAAGCTCAAGAACGGCCAGGCCTTCCATACGACCGCCCCGAGCAACTACTTCACACCCGAGATGCTCAAGACGCTGCGGGATAAGGGCGTCAACATCACCTTCCGCGACGTGAACAGCGGCAGTCTGCCCCTGCAGTTGCTTGGAACGTGGGCCCCGCTGATCTTGCTGGGTGCGTTGTGGTTCTTCATGATCCGCCAGATGCAGACGGGTGGCAACAAAGCCCTGTCGTTCGGCAAGAGCCGGGCGCGGCTGCTCTCGATGCAGCAGAAGAAAGTTACGTTTAAAGACGTGGCTGGGGTGGAGGAGGCGAAGGAAGAACTTCGCGAGATTATCGAATTTCTGCGCGAGGCGCAGAAGTTCCAGAAGTTGGGTGGACGCATTCCTAAAGGCGTCTTGCTGGTAGGCCCTCCGGGAACTGGCAAGACCCTGCTGGCTCGTGCAGTTGCCGGTGAGGCGAATGTTCCCTTCTTCTCGATTTCGGGCTCCGACTTCGTCGAAATGTTCGTCGGTGTGGGCGCAAGCCGCGTCCGCGACCTGTTTGAGCAGGGCAAGAAGAATGCTCCCTGCATCATCTTTATCGACGAAATCGACGCTGTTGGACGTCATCGCGGCGCTGGTCTCGGCGGCGGGCACGACGAGCGCGAGCAGACACTGAACCAGTTGCTCGTCGAGATGGACGGCTTCGAGTCAAACGAAGGCGTCATCCTAATGGCAGCGACGAACCGGCCTGATGTACTCGATCCCGCATTGCTGCGGCCCGGGCGTTTCGATCGGCGCGTGGTTGTGAGCCGCCCGGATGTGCGTGGACGCGAAGAAATCCTCCGCGTGCACACCCGCAAGATTCCTCTTGCCGAGGACGTTGATCTTTCGGTTCTGGCTCGTGGAACTCCGGGATTCTCCGGTGCCGATCTGGCCAACATGGTCAACGAAGCGGCGTTGGCGGCGGCTCGGCAAAACCGCAAGGCTGTCTTGCAGTACGACTTCGAGCTGGCCAAGGACAAAGTCCTGATGGGCGTGGAGCGCAAGTCTCTTCTGTTAACCGACGAAGAGAAGCGCAACACCGCCTATCACGAGGCTGGACACGCACTGGTTGCGGCGAAAATGCCGCACTCCGATCCGTTGCACAAGGTCACGATCATACCGCGTGGCATGGCTCTGGGTGTGACGATGCAGTTGCCGGTCGATGACCGTCACAACTACTACAAGAACTATCTGGAGACGCAGATCGCGATCCTGATGGGGGGGCGCATCGCGGAAGAGATGTTCCTGAACGTGATGAGCACCGGCGCCGGCAACGACATCGAGCGTGCCACTGATATGGCCCGCAAGATGGTCTGCGAGTGGGGCATGAGCGAACTCGGTCCGCTGACGTTTGGCAAGAAGGAAGAGCAGATCTTCCTAGGACGCGAGATCGCGCAGCACCGCGATTACAGCGAAGACACCGCCATCAAGATCGACCAGGAAGTGCGCAAGCTGGTCAGCAACGGCTACACCACAGCCCGGCAGATCCTTGGCGACAATCGCGACACGCTCGAGCAAATCGCCAAGGCCTTGATCGAGCGCGAAGTTCTGGACGCGAACGAGATCAAGTTGCTCGTTGACGGTAAGGAACTTCCGCCAATGCCTCCGCCAGCAGTAAAGCCGGACGATGGCGTGCAACACGTCATCAAACCGGATCTGCAACCCGGACGCGCCAAGGGCGGAGAGAGACCGGCCACGGCGTAAAACTAGGAAGACTAAGCTCTCGTGGGCGGCCGAAAAAGGCCGCCCTTTTTGTTTCTGGTAGTTATTCGCCAACCCGCTATTGCGTGGCAGGTTTCCTGAACCGATTAACAATGCAGATCAACGGGAAAATTACTCATGGCCAATGAATACGACGAAATGTCCGAATATCAATCCTTTCTAGTCTCGAAGCATGAGCGTCTCTTCAACACCCCCCGGCCATCATTAATGAAATCGTTCGAAAAGCGACCGGATCCGCTCCCACCGAAAAACAACGGATCATCAAAGGCGAGGCGAATGAGGTTCACGCGATAAAGACCGACCGGAGTGGGGAAGTTATCGTCCGGATAAACCGAGAAGGCGATGGCGAAGCACGGTTTCACAAGGAGCGATGGGCAATCGAACAAGCTGCAAAGGCAGGAGTGCCCGTGCCCCGTGTGCTTCTTGTGGAATCATTGCAACTTGAGGGTAAGGCCGCCGGCATATCTGTGGAAGAAAGACTGCCTGGCGTTCCCCTCGACGAACTCGCAAAGCATCTGCGGGATGAGGAGTTGTCCGAAATCCTGCAGCAAGCCGGGACGCTGCTGTCACAAGTCCATTGCGTGAAAACTGAGGGATTCGGCCAAATAGATAACCATGGTCGTGCAGTGCACGCATCCATCTCTGGCACCATCTCAGAGGAGTACCTGAGTGAGCGAGTGCTGCTCCCCGCCGTGCATTCCGCTTCCCTCGACCCGGACGTCATCAAACGCGCCCTCCACATCCTCCGGGAATTCCGGAAGAACTGCACCCCTGCTTCGTCCCACTTGCTCCACGGAGATTTCGGCCCCAAACATCTCCTAATAGACGGTAGGAAAATAACTGGCATCATCGACTTTGAAAATGCGAGCAGCGGCGATCCTGTACAGGAGTTCGCGAACTGGGATTTCTTTTTCGAGAATCAGTATCCAATCGAGTCGCTAAAAAAGGGATACAGCGACAAGTCAGTTTTCAATGGTGATTTTGAACGCAAGCTCACGCTTTGGCGGCTTGTAACCGGCCTCTCGAACTTAGGATATTACGTGGCCGAAGGAAATCAATCAGGTATCAACTACTGCAAAAAGCGCATCCCGCAGGATGTCAGCAATTTCGTGCGCACTTACTCGTAGCGAAAACTGTTTTCTCACATGCGATGACCTAAGCTCTTACGGACTCCGCCATAGCGGCCGTGAGTCACTGGCGTTACCCACTCTACCAATTGAGCGGTTCCCCGGTGCAAGTTCAATCGGCTGTAGAAATCAACTTCAAACTTCCTCGACAAAGGGGACGCCTACTCGCGCCCTTCATTACGGAAACTGATGCTGAACGGAAACGGATGCTGGACGCGCACATGCTTGCTTCGTCCCGCATGAGGTCGGCGACAGGACAGTCGCTGCTGCCAAAATGGTCGACAGCTAAAGGAAGCGAAGGCCGCTGGCGTCGACAGCATCATCGATCTCACCTCTGCCGACGCCTGGCGCGACCTGCGCTTCAGTCAAGAAACTTGCGCGCAAACTCTAGGTAATCGCCGCTCCTTCGTTCCTTCATTTATCGCTTCGCAACCCTCTCATGAGCGTGTTCAGAGATTTTCCTCAGCTCCGAAAGAAGGGGTTGGCTCGCCGCAGGCGCAGAGACCTTGCCGGTCAGGATCGCATCCGGTTTTTCCGGGTGGCCGAACAGGAGAGTTGTTTCGTCCTTATCCTGTTTGACTACGGTTCCCGAAAGATCCACGCCTGCGAAAAGCCCACGCGAGCGGGAGTACGTCAGAATCTTGTCTTTCATTTCCACATCGGTGCCTGCAGCGGCGTTCCGCCCGACTCAAGAATCACTATTTTGAAAGCGGCGGACAGGAAAACTGAGCCCAAAGCTCCGGAATTTCTGGAATAACTCGGGCAAAAAGGCTACACCTATCTCGATCTCCCAAAGGCCGTTCAGAAATCACAACCTACTGTGATCCCAGTCCTTGCAGGCCCCGATTCCGCCAGCCCAAACTAGCCAAGGCGAAAGCGGTATACGGGAGAATCCGGCGACAGGAGCTAAGTCCTTGCGGCTCAAGATTTTGCCCGTAACTCGTTGAGCCCCATAGATTAATTTCGAATTTTCCGCTAACTCGATGATTCCAGAGATCCAAGGGGGAGGGGGGTACCTCCTGATCTCGCGAGAATCGAGAACGAAACGCAAGTAGTGCAGGCCCGACGCGGGCAGAATGAAACGGAACTGAGAGCAGAAGCGGACGCGAGGCAGCGAGAATAGGCCAGTGATTTCGCGGCGAAACAGGCAGCAGCACGCAACTACAACGCGCCCTCCGCAGCCGCGTTACTCCCTCGATTCGGCGCTTGACGAAGGCTCGAAAACCACCCTTTTTTGTGCTATAATCTTTACAGTCGTCATTGATCCTAAGTGTTTGCAATTTCAATAACTTGAGTCGATTGTAAACACTTCAAAAATGATCCGGATCGAGGCGAATTTTCCAGCCAAAAACCAGGGCGTTCGCAAGAACAAATTCGGGCATTTTCGCGGAGCGGAATGGCCACCAAAGAGATTAATACTCCCATCACGGATACCAAAACCAAAAACGGCAAAGTGACTCCCATCAACGGGACGAACGGCAACTCCAACAGCGACTACACCGCGGAGTCGATCAAAGTTCTCGGCGGCATGGAAGCTGTGCGCAAACGTCCCGCGATGTATATCGGATCGACCGGCGAGTTGGGCCTGCACCATCTCGTGTACGAAGTCGTCGACAACTCCGTTGACGAGGCGCTTGCCGGTTACGCCACGAAGATCGACGTCACCATTCACGACGACAACTCGATCACCGTTGTCGATGATGGCCGCGGCATTCCTGTCGATGACATGGAGATCGATGGCGAGAAAGTTTCTGCGGCGCAAGTCGTGATGACGAAGTTGCATGCCGGCGGAAAATTCGATTCATCGACATACAAAGTTTCCGGCGGATTGCACGGCGTCGGTGTGTCTTGCGTGAACGCGCTCAGCGAAGAGCTGGAACTGGAAATCTGGCGCGATGGAGCAACGTGGCAGCAGACCTATTCGAAGGGCGATCCGACCAGCAAGCTGAAGAAGACCGGTGTAGCGAAGGTGAAGACCGGAACGAAAGTTCACTTTCGGCCCGACACAACAATCTTCACAGCCACCGAATACAACTACGACACGCTGGCGCAGCGCTTGCGTGAACTTGCGTTCCTGAACAAGGGACTGCTGATCACGCTGACGGACGAGCGCACGATCGATGCGAAGACCGGCGAGGCGAAGCGTTCCGAGTTCAAGTACAACGGCGGCATCGCGGAATTTATCAAGCATCTCAATCGCGGGAAGCAGACACTGCACGAGAAGCCGATTTACATGGAAGACGACCGCAACGGCGTGCGCATGGAGATCGGGCTGCAATACAACGACGCGTACTCCGAAACAATTTTCAGCTTCGCCAACAACATCAACACGATCGATGGAGGCACGCATCTTTCCGGCTTCCGCACGGCCTTGACCCGCACGATCAATTACGCTGGCCAGCAGATGGGTCTCTTTAAAGATGTGAAAGAGAACCTGAGCGGTGACGACGTCCGGGAGGGACTTGTTGCTGTGATCAGCGTGAAACTGCCGCAGCCGCAATTTGAAGGGCAGACCAAGGGCAAGCTGAATTCTGATATCGCCGGAACCGTTACCCAGTTCGTGAACGAGCGTCTGGGCGCGTTCTTCGAGCAGAACTCGACAGTCGCGAAGAAGATCATCAACAAGGCGATCGATGCTGCGCGTGCGCGTGAAGCGGCCCGCAAGGCTCGCGACCTGACGCGCCGCAAAGGAGCTCTGGATTCCGGTGGCCTGCCTGGTAAATTGGCGGACTGTTCCGAGCGCGATCCGAACCGCTGCGAATTGTTTCTGGTCGAGGGCGAGTCCGCAGGTGGTACGGCGAAGCAGGGACGCGACCGGCGCTTCCAGGCGATCCTGCCGCTCAAAGGAAAAATTTTGAACGTCGAGAAGGCGCGCTACGACAAGATGCTGGCGCACGAGGAAATTCGCGCGATGATTACAGCGCTCGGCACCGGCATCGCCAAAGATGACTTCGATCCGCTGAAGCTGCGCTACGGCAAGATCATCCTGATGACCGACGCTGACGTCGACGGCAGCCACATCCGTACGCTGCTGCTGACGTTCTTCTTCCGTCACATGCAGGACCTGATCAAGCGGGGCAATGTGTTCATCGCGCAGCCTCCGCTCTTCTCGCTGAAGAAAGGTAAGTCGCAGCAGTACATCAAAGACGAGCGGGAGTTCGTGAAGGTGATGGTGAAGCGGGCAGCCGACGGGCTAACGATCCGCTACGGCGAAGGCGCGGCCAAGCTCGAAGGAAAGGAACTCGCAAAGTTCATGACGGTGCTCGACGAATATCTCGGATTTTTCGAGAAGGCCGACAAGCGCGTGCGCAACGAAAGAGTCACCGAGCTGATTCCGAAGCTGGATCTCGCCAAGCGCGCGGACTTTGAAGGCGACAAGAAAGCTCCTCCGAAGAAGATTGAAAAGCTCGAAAAAGAGCTCAAGAAGCTGCAAAAGGACGAAGGCTTCAAGAGCGTCGAGTCGAAATTCGACGAAGAGCACAATTTGTGGCAAGTGATGTTCGTCAACAAGCATGGCGCGGAGCACGTGATCAGTTGGGAGCTGGCATCGAGCCCCGAGTGCAGGCAGATGATCGCGAAATACAAGCTCATTGAGCCCTACATGGAGCCACCGTTTGTTGTGGAAGCATTGGCGAAAGCTCCCGCATCCAGCAATGGCGACGGAGAGCCTGAAGCCGAGACCGACGGCAAGGCCGACAAGAAGCCCGTGAAAGCGGCTGCCAAAAAGAAAGAAGTTGAAGTCGTCGAGAAGACGAACGTCCGGGAGCTTCGCGATTACGTCATCAACGAAGGCCGCAAGGACTTCTCCATCCAGCGCTACAAAGGCCTGGGGGAAATGACGGCTCCGCAACTCTGGGAGACGACCATGGATCCGGAGCGGCGCACGCTGCTTTCGGTGAAGCTCGAGGATATCGCCGAATGCGAGACGATCTTCACCACGCTGATGGGTGAAGACGTGGAAGCGCGGCGCAAGTTCATCGAAGAGAATGCTTTGGATGTGAAGAATTTGGACATTTAACTTCTTCTCCGCGGATTCACGCGGATGAACGCGGATTTGAATCTTTTTGGGCGGCCTCTAAACAGGCCGCCATTCTTTTTTGCACTCGGCGGCATGTGTAAAGCGGCTTACAATTCCCGCCATGAGATTCATCAAGGCGTGTCGTCTTTCATTCGTTATCCTGCTGAGCGCGTTTACTCTCGCGCAATCTTCTTCGGCACCGGCTCCTCCGATGGGATGGAATAGTTGGGATTCTTACGGCACCACGGTGCGAGAAGAGCAGGTCAAAGCCAATGCTGACCGGATGGCGGAGCATCTCGCCAGGTACGGATGGAAATACATCGTGGTCGACATTCAGTGGTACGAGCCGAACGCGCAGGGCCATGATTACAAGCCCGGCGCTCCGCTCACCATGGACGAGTACGGCCGCTTGATGCCAGCGGTGAATCGCTTTCCTTCTTCGGCGAATGGGGCCGGGTTCAAGCCGCTCGCCGATTACGTCCACGGCAAGGGGCTGAAGTTCGGAATCCATATCATGCGAGGAATTCCGCGGCAGGCAGTCGAGAAGAATCTTCCGATTAAAGGCACTTCGTATCACGCGGCTGACATTGCCGACAAAGGAAATCCGTGCCAGTGGAATCCAGACATGTGGGGCGTGGATACGACGAAGCCGGGATCGCAGGCCTACTACGATTCCATTGCGGAGCTGTATGCGTCGTGGGGCGTGGATTTCGTCAAGGCCGACGATATGGGAAGTCATCTGTATCAGCCGGCGGAGATCAAGGCGTTGAGTTTGGCGATGCGAAAGACCGGACGACCGATGGTGCTGAGCATCTCTCCCGGTCCCGCTCCGATTTCTGAAGCCGAGTTCTTCGAGAAATACGCGCAGATGTGGCGTATCTCGGATGATTTCTGGGACGACTGGAAGCTCCTGCGCAAGCAATTCGATTACACGCGCGACTGGGCGGAATTCATCGGCAAGAACGGAACATGGCCCGATGCCGATATGCTGCCGCTGGGGAAGCTTCGCGTGACGAGCGTTGAAGGCGGAGGTGCTCCCTCGAAGTTCACTCCCGATGAGCAGCAGACGGTGATGACGCTGTGGAGCATCTTCCGCTCGCCGCTGATCTTCGGTGGGGATCTGCCGAGCAACGATGCCGCCACGACGGCGCTCATTACGAATGAAGAAGTGCTCGCAGTCGATCAGCAAAGCAGTGGAGCGCACCAGGCTCTGGAGAAGGGGAATCTGCGAGTTTGGGTCGCGAATGGCATGAAACCCGGAGAGCGCTATGTGGCGGTGTTTAATTTGGGCGAGAAGGAAGAACTTGCGGACGTGGGCTGGAGTGATGTCGGAATTTCTGGCTCGGTCTCGAGTGTCCGCGACCTGTGGACGCACAAAGCTGTGGGAGAGCTGAGTGGCATTCATGTGGAACTGAGACCGCACGCGAGCGCGCTGTATCGGGTAACCTCGAAGTGAGGACTTTCAGGCGCTAAAGCGCGTCACGGTGGGCACGCGCAACCGGCACGAGTGAACTCGTGCACTTTCCGAATGCAGGGAGCAACCGGATGCGTTCGCACACAAATCCAATGTGGCGGCGAGACGCCGCCACCACAGCCGCCGGGACGGCGGCGCTACGATGCCATGACGGCGGTGCTACTTCAGACCTTCGACCAAATACAGGTCCGCCAACATCCGGTGATAGCCGAAGACGCAGGTCTTCGCGTCTGGAGTCATGAGGATGGGACCGATGTTTTCTACGCCGGCCGGATCGTAGGGCATCAGCTCTTTCCAGAGCGTGCGCTGGCCTGTTTGCAAATCGAGGCGATAGACGCGGGCGGGAAGTTCTCCTGGCTGGTAGATATAAAGGCCGCGTCCCTCGGCGCTGAACGTGATCGGCAATTCGCCTTGATTAATGCCGGGAATCTGCTTAGGATCGCCGCCTGCTGTGGGATATAGATATCCCTTCTTATCGGGCCCGATGGCGGCGACTTGCTGTGAATCTGGCGAGATCGCGAACGACGTGCCATTGACTCCTTCGGTGGAAATGGCTTGCGACTTGCCCGAGGCTAGCTCGTAGACGTAGAAGCGAACACCTTTGCCCGGTTCGTCGGCGGTGAACAGGATCTTCTTGCCATCTGGGAAGAAGTGCGCCCAGCTGTGATTGATGTTGTCCTTGGTCAGATCGCGAGGCTCGCCTGCTCCCGTGGGAAGCAAGCGGAATTGGGAGGGAGACTCCTGGCTTTGCGAGATGGCCCACTTTCCGTCGGGTGACAAGGCGACCGCGCCGCCTTCGCCGAGCAATACGGCAGGCGAACCGTCCGTCTTGCGGATGTAAACGGCGTAGGTGAGTCCACTCGATTTTGAGTAATCCAAAGCGCCACCACCGCCCTCTTCGTCAAAGAGCAGAGTCTTTCCGTCTGCCGAAAGATCGGCAGGGTATGTGTAATCGAGCCACGAAAGTTCGTGCTGCTTAGGATCATTCGAGAACTGCCCGAGCAGTTCGCGGCGCCAATCGGCGCGCACGAGAAGCACGCGGCCGTCTTTTGCGATGTCGAGGAGCATCAGCGCTCCGGGAAGGCGCGCAACAATGCGCTCCTTCCCATCGAGAGAAGTCGCGTAGAGAGTACGATCCGTGCCCGACTTGCTCGCGGTGAACCAGATCTCTTTTCCGTCCGGCGACCAGGCAAGGCCCTGAATCGTGAACCACTGGGCCGAAAGCAGCTTTTTGTTTCCGGCCATGTCGACGATGGCGAGCGAGCCGCTGTCGTCGCCTTGCAGAGGATGATCCGCAAACGCGATGTAGTTTCCTTTGGGCGAGACGCGGGGATGGCCGATCCATCCGCCGGTCTGATAGAGCGGCTTACCGATGGGGTATTCCAGGCGGTTCCTGCCGCCGTAGTCGCGGACCACGGCGAGGTTGTTGCCGTCCGGCGACCAATCGGCCCACTGCACCTGCTCCAGCACCTCACGCGGAGCTCCGCCGGAAAGCGGTGCACGGGCGAGAGTGCCCATGCTGACCCACGCCCCAACAGCTTTGCTATTGAGCAGGACGGCCATTTCTGCCGTCGATGAAACCGACATCAGCTGCGTATGGCTCAGGCCCATGGAGCGCGATTCGGGGGCTTCCGGCCGGGCAGTAAAAACGTCGGTCGGATTGCCCTGCCACGCCGCGCTGTAAAGAATCGTCTGGCCGTCAGGAGCGAAGCGGGCGGAACGGATGCTGCCGCGGCGAAAGGTGAGCTGGCGATAAAGCGGAGGTTGGAACGGTGGCGGCGTGAAGACCAGTTTTCCGGCGTAGAGTCCGATGCCGGCGGCAATTAATAACGCAAGCACTGCAATCAGAGCGCGGGACGATTTCTTCGTGGATGTTGTTTGGGTGGGCGCAACGGCTGAAGGCACCTGAATTCCCGAGGAGGGTGAAATAGACTGTGCCGGTTCGGTAATGACGGTTTGCCGAGAAGAATCCACACTCCGCTTCAGCCGCTTCAGGTCGGCACGTAGTTCGGCCGCTGACTGGCAACGCAACTCGCGATCTTTTTCCAGCGCCTTCGAAATGATCTCTTCCAGCTTCGGCGGCAGGTCGCGGACCAGCTTGACGGGTGCAGTGGGAGCACGGTTGAGAATGGCTTCGGTCACGACCGCGGATGTTTCCCCACGAAACGGCAAAACTCCAGTGGCCATCTCGTACAAGACAACTCCGAACGAAAACAAGTCGGTGCGGCCGTCGAGTTCCTTGCCGCGCAGTTGCTCGGGAGACATATACGAAACAGTCCCAACCGCCGTGCCGGGATTCGTCAGGTCGAGGCTTGTGGGGTCGGCGATTGTCTGAGAATCTCCGCTGGTTGGCCGGGCTGCGCGCGCCACCTTGGCCAAGCCGAAGTCGAGGATCTTGGCGTGCCCGCGGTCGGTGACGAAGATGTTCGCCGGCTTGATGTCGCGGTGCACGATGCCCGCCGCATGCGCCAGCTGCAGCACCTCGAGCACCTGCCCGGCGATCGCGAGCACCTCCGAGATCGGGATCTTCCCGCCGATGCGGTGGAGCCATGCCGAGAGCGACTCCCCGTCGAGGAGCTCCATCACCAAGTACGGCGACCCGTCCTCGGCGATGTCGTCGTCGAGGATCGCGACCGCGCCCGGGTGGTCCAGCTTGTTGGCGACGTAGCCCTCGCGGAGAAAGCGCTTGCGCACCTCGG
>DASYZA010000303.1:0-3095 GCA_035946775.1 Candidatus Sulfotelmatobacter sp.
AGATGAAGCGCGATGACCGCAGCCAACAGAACTGCCGGATTCAACACGGTCACCGCCGAGAGCAGTCCAAATTCTTTATCCGCCTGTAGCGCATTCTGGCCGAGCGTTGCTAGGTTGAACACCACAGCATAGAGCGCCAGCGCCGTCACCAGGAAAAACCAGGGCTTCCCATAAAACAGCAGCGCCAGAATCGCCGTTGCCGGCAACACAACGGCAGCGTGCTCTGCCAGCAAGAAGGTCACACTGCCTGCAAGTTCAGCCGTGAGTCGCTGTTGCGGACGCGCAGCCCACCGGATCAGCACTCCATCCAGCAATCCAAGGTGCAGCACTCCGGCAAATCCTCCGTACAGTACGAACAGCCGGTAGTACCCGTAGGTCTCCATCGACAGCAACCGCGGCAACAGAAACGTGAGCACGCCATTGCAGACCAGCGCCAGCACATTGGCAAAACTGAACAGAGCAATGTGCCGGAGGAAGCCTCTTGCAGGGGAATCCTCGAGCAGCAGCTCAGGAGGTTCGCTGATTGCTACCGCACCAGCTTCTTCGACAATCATTTCAGGCAAGTTGTTCTGCCGCCGGAGCGAAACGGATGCCAAGCCTTCCCCGAACTCCATCCGCAAATCCTTGCGCCATTCTCACCAGGGATATCGCCTTTTTCGATCCAAACAACACCACTCCAGCGGCATGGCGTGCGAGATGTCGCACCGCAAATTGCTTTGTACGAGCATTTGGATAGAGCCACCAAACGGAATACACGAGGTTTCGACTCATGTAGTATTCGCGCCATGGCGCGTGATCGGGCCAGAGACGGGAACGTCCGGCGAATCGGACGGGACGAGGATGTCCAACATCGTGCGAAAACTGAACATCAGTGATGATCGCAATCTTGTAACCGCGAGACCGAGCACGCAGGCAGTATTCGAAGTCAAAAAAGTCCATGAAGAAATCTGCGCGAGGCAATCCAATGTTCCCGACCATCTCTCGACTTACCATCGATCCGGATGCAAACGCCAAGTCCGCAAACCAAACCTCTTGTTTCAATAATTCAGGGGAGGGTCGAATGAATCCGTCGCGCCATAGCAGAGGCGGATAACAGATGCCAGTTTCGCGATGCACTGGCAGGCCAGCAATTAGTCCCATGTCATCACTTGCTCCCGCGCGTGCGCCCCCATCCATTAGGCGCTCAAGTGCGTCGACTGCGGGCACGCTGTCATCATCGAACGTCCATATCCAGTCGTGTCCTTTCTTGAGCGCCGCATATTCTAGCCCTACCGCCCACGCTCCTGCGGCTCCCCCGTTCTGTTCCAAGCGCAAAACTGTAACCTGCGGATAGCGTTCGGCGATCAGCGTAGCCGTTTCGTCTGTCGAGGCGTTGTCGACAACGACTATCTCCTGCAGAGGACGTGTCTGAGAGAGCAAAGCATCCATCTGGCGCGAGATAAAGCCGGCTGCATTGTAGGTCGTTGTTACGCTCGCTATGGACGATCTCATTGGCAATCTCCCAATGCATACGTCCGTTGGAGCTGATCGCGATTAAGCAGAATGCATTTGAGTGCAGCTCCGGCCCCACGATAAATCGCCAGTAGCGCGCGGAAATCTCTTCGCATTAAACGGAGCGCACTATAAAACAGCAGTTCGTTAGCCATGAAGCCGAGAAGGTACGTTGGAATCTGAAACCAGCGGCAGTGCTGCCAGCCGATCAGGAGCAGATTTCTTGTCGAGTAGTACTGCCTTTTTGCCTGGCTGCCGGCCCCTAACGATCGCACCCAGGTCGCCCCATCGTGATGCCAGATCCTGGCAGCCGATGCGAAACGAATATGAAAACCTTTCTCGATAAATCGAACCGACCACTCCACGTCTTCCAGGTATGCCCAAAGCGTCTCATCGAGCAATCCCGTCTCTCTCAGCGCCGATGTGCGCAACAGCACCGCACAACCTGTTGCAATGGTCGTCTCGCTCTTGCCATCAAACTGACCTTCATCTCTCTCTTTCCATCCGCGCTGAGACATTCGCGCCGTCCACAAACTAAAATCGCCGCCCGCGTACCAGAGCCGGTCTGGATGAGATGCAAATAGAATTTTCGGGCACACCGCGGCTGATTTCGGATCGGCGTGCAGTTCGCGAAATAACTCGGCGATGAACTCCGGAGACGTTATTGTGTCATTGTTGAGCAGGAGGATATACTCAGCTCCCCGCGATACGGCATCGCGGAGTGCAAAGTTGTTGGCAACACTAAAGCCTCGGTTCTCGGGTAGCGCTAGGAACCGGATTGTGGGGAAACACCCCTCGACCATCTCCTTCGATCCGTCACTGGAACCGTTATCGACTACCGACACCCGTACATCCTCATACGTCTGCTTGACCAAGGAATTCAGGCAATCTTTCAGTAATTCTCTGCCGTTATAGTTAAGGACAACTACATAACAGGGGCTTGTACTCATATCGGGCTTCAACTCTAATCAAGCTTTCCTGAAGATAGCGATATCTTGATAGCTCTCGTATTCCACTCTCCCACACCACTTCCCGTAGTGGAAGGACTCCAGAACGAAGTGTTGATCAGCAAGCAGACGCTTTATAAATTGCTCGTCGTATCCAACGGCAGTTTCAGGAACTTTCTGATCAGTGGTCCAACAACCCGAGAGTTCATGCACAATTGGAAGTGAGCTCTTACCCAATCGAATTAGCCTTCTAGATTCATCATTCAGCAGGAACAGGGTCGTCAGACAACGGCCACCGCATGTCAAGACGCGTGATAGTTCCGACAAATAGTGAGTCATATCGGACGTTAGCATATGCGTGAATACTGAGGCCAGGAATGCAAAGTCGAAGTGCTGGTCCGGATAAGGAAAGCGGTATTCCGAAGGCGGTACGGTTCCCTTTGGGTTGTATTCGCGATTCTTGATATCCGCCAAAGTGAATCGAAAATTAGGGCACCGTGGCTCGATATTCTTTTTGCACCAGTTGATCCCCGCAGGCGTAATATCGAATCCTTCGTATGATCCCGTAGTCAGATACGTCGTGAGCGGACGCGCCATTCGGCCGATCCCACATCCCACATCCAACACTCTCGAGTCTGGCTTCAGGCCGCACATGTT
>DASYZA010000304.1:0-4292 GCA_035946775.1 Candidatus Sulfotelmatobacter sp.
CGGGTCTCATCGCAATCGGACTTCTGGTGGGTGCGATCTCGCTTTTAGCATCGTGGCGTGGTGAGCCTCATTGGTACGCTATTGCGCTTCTCTCGGTGTATGCTCCGTGCGTTTGGCTTGGATACAGTGCAGCACGACACCAAATCAAGCCGATGAAGTAGATTCTTCCGGCTCGCCTCAGAAGGTATTCCCTGTAACCATCAAAAAACGAGAATTTCGACGTAATGAATTCATTCGCTTGCGGCTCTTGCGGCGAAGCCCTTTTTGACCAGTGTTGATTTCATTGGGTTTTGCCCCTGCTTAGCGGCGAGGAGACCCGAAAATGGGGTCGATTGGCACGAGGCGGAACAATGACTGGTGGCGTTCAGCGGCAGACGGCGGGGCTTTGACCGTGATTTTGCAACGGTCACAACGTCAGAGCGGATGTATGCTTTCGGCTTATGCAGCGATATGCAAGAGTGGCATGCACCTGCGCCATGTTAATTCTTACCTCAGGCGCATCATCTGGGCAGAATGATTCAGGTTCGGCTCTTCAAGTTACTGGGGAACATCTGGTTGCAAGCGATCCTGACGGTCGCCTCATGGTCGAACCAACACTTGCGATTGACCCGGCAAACCCTAAGCATTGGGTTGTTGCCGTTATCGTCAGTTCGCCAGACCTCAGCAGTTCTGATTGCGCGACTCTCGTGACTCTGGATGCTGGCCGCACATGGAAGCGTTACGACCTTCACGTAACGGAGTGTTTTGACCCTTGGCTCGGCTTCGTCGGAAAAGACGAAATCTGGCTTGGCGTGTTAGAGAAGGCATCTTCTCTGCGGCTCTTTCGCTCACTGGACGGTGGGGAAAACTGGGTTCGTGTGCCAACGGCAGCAGAGGGAGTCGATCACGAAACCTTTGTTTCGGGGCAATCTCACCATGCCAATGATCGGGAGGTCTACATCGTTGCGGAGCAAGATACACGTGAGCCAGTGAGCGGCATCGACGCAAGTTCGATAATGATCATGCGGTCGGTGACTTCTGTTCCATCTTTCCAAACTATAAACGTGATCCCAGCGTTGGTCTCTCTTAACGCAATGAATCCGGTTGTTTTGGAGGACGGAACTCTATTGGTGCCGTATGCCGATTTCGGTATGGCCAGTTCTGATGGCGACAAGCCACTCCAGCATCCACGGTCATGGCTGCTGCGCTCACGGAATCAAGGAAAAACATTTGCTCCTCCAACGTTGATTTCCGAAGCATGCTATCGCAGTTGGGAGTGGATAAGTTTGGATAGTGCTACCCAGTCTCCCTTTCGTGGAAGGCTGTACTACGCTTGTACCGGAATTGATTATCACAGTATCTTGCTCAATCATTCGACCGATGGAGGGCGCACGTGGTTGGGGCCAGTCTCGGTCTTTGAGTCATCAGCATCGCAGCAGCAAAGAACTCCGATGATCGCAGTCAATCGGAACGGTATTGTCGGGATGAGTTGGTTTGAGGACCGAATCAAGAGTGATAATTCCAGTAAAGCGACTCACTGCGTAGAACTTCTATTCAGCGTGTCAGTCGATGGAGGCACCAGTTTCCTGACGCCAGTGACAGTCACCGGAGTTCCGAGTTGTTCAAGTTCTGTGAAGAAAGCCAAGGCTGAAGAACGGTGGCCCACGGGAGGGGACTATACCGGATTACAAGCTACCCCCGACGGAGTATTCCATCTGGTTTGGAGTGATGCCCGAAATGGAACCGCCGACCTCTGGACCGCCGAGGTCAAACAGGCGAAATAATCTTAACGGGTACGCAGGTAAATAGCGCAGACGTTATCGTCAACTGACGTAATCAACTGAATTAAGCAGGCTATTTCACAAGTGTGTACCTCTATCCGCCTCCCCGGAGGTTCCCATCCAAAAGCAAGCGAATGCTGAATATGGTGGCTGCAATAGCTTTCTTGTTACTGGAATGCCCCGAATTGACCTCTACTACGGCGGTATAACATCCCCGCCAATGGCTACGCCGTCCCAACCCGTGGGTCACAAAGTTCCCCTGCGGTGCTTTATGCTCCAAACTGCCTCAAGTGGTGATCCATGTGAAGGTAGGCGTGGCGCATTCGCTCAGTCCTCGATAACTGACCGAACATCGCGTGAGCAGCGAAGTCATGCTTCCAACCGCAGAACCGTTCAAACAGAATGCGAAGGTTCTCCACATCGGATGAAAATTCAACAGGGCGAGTACCGCCCTGCTGTCGATCCATTTCTGGGCGCGTCTTCATACCACGGGGCCACGGGAGAGGCACCCAAAGAGCCGCCCACTTGTAGATCGTGCGCTTGAAAAGCGTCGAGGAAGAACTGACGTGCTTTTCGCCCAACGCAACACGGAACGAATCGCTCAGATGGCAAATCATCTCATGAGCGGACATGCTGCCCCAACGCCGCTGGCTGTCGGGGCGCATTTTGCTCAGGCGATCCACCACTTCCTTCTGGTCGCGATCATTCATCAGGCTCTTCATTGGTTGGATGTGCATTCTACACCCGGGCGAAATTCACTCGCCGAGTTGCGTTTTCGAGCTACGAATCGGAAGATAGGAGTGCCGTTGACTTCCCCTTCCCCGCATCCCTACCATTGCAGCCTGAGTTCACCGCTATGATCGGACAGACCATCTCGCACTACCGCGTCATCGAGAAACTCGGAGGCGGCGAGACCATTTTGAACAACTGGGCAGAAATCGTCCCCGAAGCCTAGAATGGCAGTGTTGAGATTCTGCTTTCAAGCCCCGAAACTTCACGGTTTTTACCTTTCCAAGCACCGCAACATTCCAACTGCATTATCCGTGCTGCGTGTTATGTCCATGCTTGTCGGGAGCTTGTTTCTCTTTCCCGTTGCATTCGGCTCTTCAGCGCAGCTTGCTGGGCACTGGGAAGGCACGATGGTTCGTGACGGTGTTTCCCTTGAAGTCAGCTTTGACTTCAACACATCGGGGGCGCAACCCAAGGGCACCTTCACCTCCGTGACTCAACAAGCTATGGACTATCCACTCAATGTGGTTACGATCAGCGGAGACCGAGTGCGTTTCGCGCTAGGCGATTCGCTCGTTTTTGACGGCAAATTGATCTCAGATCACATTGTGGGTGCATTCACCGACGATGGTGCTGGCGGCAAGTTCACTCTGCATCGCAGCGTGCCAGAAGTTCTACCTTACGATGCGGTCGATGTCATCTTTCGCAACGGCGACGTCGTTCTGTCAGGTACGCTCTGCATGCCTCGTTCGCCGGGGCTACATGCCGCTGTCGTAATTCTTCAAGGAAGTGGGGGCGAAAGTCGCTGGGGCACCAACCGCTTTATTGCTGATCAGTTCGCTCGTTCGGGTATCGCGGCACTCGTGTATGACAAACGGGGATCGGGGGTTTCCACAGGCGACTGGAGAGCATCCTCCTATGATGATCTCGCCAATGATGTTCTGGCGGGAATCGATCTTCTGGCTTCTCGACCCGATATTGATCCCAGTCGCATCGGACTACACGGACATAGCGAAGGTGGAATTATCGCGGCGATTGTTGCGGTTCATGCCCCCTCTAAGGTCGCTTTTGTAGTTGCTGAAGACACCGTCGCTGGTTTGGTGCGGGATCAGGATGTTTACCGAGTGAGTCACCAAATTCAAGAGGCGGGTTTTACGGATAGTCAGATAAAACGTGCCATGAATTTGTACGAACTAATGCTCGATGTCGCTTGCGGCACCAGACCTTTCAACGAGCTTGAGGCAGCAAGTCAACCGTTCCGAGATCAAGAGTGGTACAGATGGCTCGCTATACCAGCGCAGGACTCGTATTTCTGGACGTGGTATCCAAAGATCGGAAATCTCGACACCCTTGTGTTCTGGAGACAAGTTCGTGCGCCCGTGTTGTTGGTGTATGGCGAGCGTGATCAACTTGAGCCTGTAGATGAGAGTCTGGCGAAAATTGAGGCTTCACTTGACACTGCCCATACGCCCTATACCGCTATCATTGTGCCCAACGCTCAACACAACCTAACCGTACAGCCAAAGCCCAACGAGCCTTTCTTCTGGTGGAAGGCAGCACCCGGTCTCATTAATCTTGTGGTCGCGTGGGTACAGCACGAAACGACGGTATCCGTGCCACTTGAAAGTCCCTCGGTTCTCCAGAAGAAGCAGTAAGCATTGCCTTGTTGACTCGCCTTCGCAGCACTCCTAACATTGCCTTCTGAGTTCCGCCCGGCTAGTGGGGAGCCGTCCCGCATGTGCGCTGGATCAAGGAGCCGTGGAAGGAGGCAATTAATGGCAGCACAGCCGCAATCGTGGATCG
>DASYZA010000305.1:0-100909 GCA_035946775.1 Candidatus Sulfotelmatobacter sp.
TGAAACGCTTGGTGCGGTTCCTCAGCCGCAAGCCGATTCAGGAAATCGCAATTGCATGAACTGCGCGGGAAACGGGAAAGCGAATAACTAGGCGGTAAGCAAGAGAGGAGCCCCAGAAACCCAGAGTTTTTCAACACCCACTCGCGTTTACACTCAGAATCCTGCCTCGTCATGGCGCTTTCGCCTTAAGCTGCCTCGGCTTTGAAGGCCTCAATCGCCATTTGCGTGTATTGCCCAACCTCGATGAGGTAACCGTCGGGATCGCGCATGTAGCAGCGCCATTCCCAGCCGTCAGGATTCTTCAGCGGCTCCGTAAGAAAGATCGCGCCTTTGTCGCGCCACTGTTTGTAGCAGGCCCATATGTCGGCGACACGCAAATTAAGGAAGCTGCTGGCTCGGTTGAGATCCGAAGGCGCTTCAAGAAAAACCTGCGGCTTGTCGGGAGTCGGTCCGCCGCCTGAATTCAGAATGATCCACGAATTCGCCAACTTGATATAGCAGGGATTTTCTGCCTTGATCACTTTCCCGCCCAGGATGCGCGCGTAGAAGTCTTTTGATTTCTCCTGGTCTCTTACCGTGAAAAAGTGTGTGGCGAAGAAGCCTTCCTGGGCAATCGGTGCATCGGGCAAACTCATTGGCCTGTCTCCCTGTGGCGTTTTGGCACTTTACGCCATCCACAAAGTTTAGGATTTCCCTTCCGTACGAATCCGGTAAATCAGATACAGCACGACGGCCACATTCACCACCAGCACGCCAATCTTCACCGCGCTCGGATGCCGCTGGATCTCATACCCCTCGACCGGGATCAATCCTCCGGTGATCACCACCGTCACCCACTCACCCCAGCGCCTCTGCAGCCACAATCCGGTTCCCTCGAGCAGAAACAGTCCGGCATAGATAAGTCCCGCGAGCCCGAGTTTCTTCACCTGTGACGCATCGAGGTTCGACGCACGGACCAGAAACGCCTCGACGTGCCGGTTCCCCGGATCGAGCCGCAGCGCTTCCACCCAGTGCTCCAAGCGCTCGCCCAGATCGCCGTGCATGGTCCGGAACAGACCGACTGAAAGCGCGATCAGCGAAGCTGAGCTCAGGAACTTGAAAAAGGCAATCAGCCGGAGCAGATGCGCATTGCGTTGGTGAGGATTACGTTTCCAAAAAGACGCCCCGCCACGCGCTGCGGAACGCGTTTCGGGCCGGGGATCAAAGGAAGATGCTGCCGCCATTTACCTTTGTACAGCGCGACAGCAGAAAGGTTGGAACTCTTTTCAGGCGATGGCAAAAACCGCGCGTCGAAAGCTGTCGCCAAAGACCGGAAGTATCTCTTCCCGCTTGGCAATCCTGTGCGCCCTGAGAAATGCGACGCGGCTGGCCGTTTCACAAATGTTGGCCCGGACTACGAACGACTGGTCAGCGGCCCGCATGCGGTCGGCGGTGAAGGCAAATCTTGCGGTGAGCTCGAGCGCTTCCTGAGAAGTCATCTGCGGCATAAGCGAAGGAATCCTCTGAGAAAGTACGGAGCGGAGTACTCGCAGTATACGCTGAGTCCGACGTTTTGGAAATACGTTCCATCCACACAAAAACGCGGGAACAAACCTTACCCGTCGGGCTTAATACCCGAGGAGAAAATGTGGCCTCAGTCGGAATCCTTACGGAAGGCACTCGCAAGTGATATCGATCTTTTCGACGGACATAACGATTTCGTCATTAGGAGCATCGGTCGATCCTGGAATGATCTTGTAAAACCTCCTTCCTCCGTGTCTCCGTGCCTCCGTGGTGGAAGTTGCGCTAGGGGGAGCGGGGCCGCCTCGCTAGGTACTCCGTCCAACACCTGCCCCTACCCCGGCATCCCACCGTAAAATAAAGTCCGAACGAATGCGTGCCCTTCTCCTGCTCGTCGCGATCGTGTGCCCGGCTGCCGCCCAGAATGCGCCCGGGCCGACCATCGCTGTCGTAGACGAAAACGGGGTCGCCGTCTCCTCGACCCGCGTTTCCGTCGGAGCCTCGGGCCGAACTCCCGTCCATTGCCAAACCGACTACACCGGGCGCTGCACTCTTCACGGCCTTCCCCCCGGACTCTACACTCTGCGCGTCGAAAAAGAAGGCTTCTATGAGCTCAACCAACAGGACGTGCAGCTCGCCCCCGGAGCCACCGTTGAGGCCGCCATCTCGCGCCTGCAGGAAGCGCGCGAGGTGGTCAACGTTCAGGAATCTCCTCCCGCCATCGATCCGGCGCAAGTCTCTTCGAAAGAAACTCTGACCGGACTCGATATCGTGAACATGGTCTATCCAACCGCCCACGATTATCGCAACGCCATCAACTTCATCCCGGGCGTAGTGAACGATCAATTCGGTCAGCCGCACGTCGCCGGCGCGCAGACATATCAGACCGTCACCCTGCTCGACGGATTCAACGTCACTCAGCCCGCCAACGGACAGCTTCTCATCCGCGTCAGTACCGACGCCTTCCGCTCCATCCAGGTGGAACCTTCCCGCGAGCCCGCCGAAGCCGGCAAGGGATCCGGCGGCCTGCTCCTCCTCAACACCGGCATCGGCGACGATCACTTCCGCTTCTGGGCCACCAACTTCATTCCTTCAGCGCAGAATAAGCACGGATGGCGCTTCGACCAGTTCCTCCCGCTTCTCACTTTTTCCGGCCCCATCGTCAAGGGCAAAGCCTGGTTCTATAACGCGCTGGACGGCGAATACGACAATATCGTCTATACGGCCCTTCCCGTCGGGCAAGACAACGATCACGTCCTGCGCATCGGCAATCTCACCAAGCTGCAAACCAACATCATCAGCCGAAACATCCTCACCACCAGCTTTCTGGTGAATCATCTTCACGACCAGTACGTCTACTTGTCCCCACAGAGCCCGCAGTTCTCCAATCCCAAAGACATCGAGGACTCCTATTTCCCCAGCATTAAAGATCAGCACTACTTCGTTAACAAAACGCTGCTCGAAACCGGACTCGCCTTCGATCAATACAACATCCATCTCACTCCTTACGGCACGATTCCATACTTCGTGAACACCAACACCAGCGGAGGCAATTACTACCTCAACGCCCAAACCACTGCCAGCCGCTGGCAAGGAATCGCTAACGTCTATATCCCTCCCCAGCATTGGCACGGTCGCCACGAATTCAAAGTCGGAACCGATCTCGACCGCATCTCGTACGACGCTCACTATCTCCGCCAGCCGATTTCCTATTTGAGCGATAACAACACGCTGACTTCGGCCAATCTCTGCCTCACCGCTCCCAACAATGCGAAGTTCCCCTGCACCCGCTACTCGACCTTCAGTCACGCGCCGCTAGTCGAGCAATACAACTCCGAAGTGTCGGCCTACGCCGAAGACCGCTGGAGCATCACGAACCGCCTTCTCATCGAGCCAGGCATTCGGTTCGACTGGGACAGCCTCGTCCACAACAAGAATTTCGCTCCGCGCCTCGCCGGCACCTACGTGCTCGACAACTCCGGCAACACCAAACTCTCCGCCGGCATTGGCGTGATCTACGAAGCGACTCCAATCTTTCTGATCGCCCGTCCCTTCGCCGGCACGCGCCAGGACATCTTCTTCTCGCTTCCCACCCCCGGCTGCACTACGAACTGCATCACCACTACCGGCCCCGTCAATACAAGCTTCACCGCCAACACCGCCGATCTGGAGACTCCCCGCTTTCTCAACTGGAGCATCGGTCTCGAAAAGAAACTCCCCGCCGCGATTTACATGAAGGCGGAATACTTCCAGCGCCGCGGTACCAACGGATTCGTCTACGACGCCCGCGCGAACTCCGGCACTGGAGATTTCGTCCTGCAGAACACTCGCGAAGATCACTACGATTCCTTGCAGATCACCCTTCGCCGCAACTTCCGCGAGCTGTACTCCATCATGGGCGCCTACACGCGCTCTCACGCCCGTTCCAATCAGGCGCTCGACTTCAATGTCGACAATCCCATCCTCGCCGCCCAGCAGCCCGGCCCTTATCTCTGGGACACCCCCAACCGTTTTCTCTCCTGGGGATACGTTCCATTCTTTTCGCTTCCCATTCTTCACCAGACCGAACTCGCCTATTCCCTCGAAGCCCGCACCGGATTCCCCTTCAACTTGCTCTCCGATCAGCAGCAGTTAATCGGCAAGCCCGGAGCCCAGCGCTTCCCCGAATATTTCTCGCTCAACCTGCAACTCGAAAAACGCTTTCACTTCCTCGGATACTATCTCGCCCTCCGCGGAGGCTTCGACAACATCACCGGCCGCTGCGACCCCTTCGTCGTCAATAGCGTCATCGACGCAAGTCATCCCGAACCAACCTTCACGGCTTGCCTGGGACGAGCCTTCACCTCAAGGATCCGCCTGCTAGGCCGCAAGTAGAAGGATCCCCGTCATTAGATCCGCGTGACTCCGCGTATATCCGCGGAAAAGAAGTTCTCACTAGCCACACGTCACGATAGAGCGGCATTCCCAGCGTTATAATGTTCCCAACACTTGCATCGAAACCGCATTTCCCGTCATCTCAAAAGCCTGGAGGATCGATAAAAATGGCTCACGAACTACCCCCACTGCCGTATGCCTATGACGCTCTGGAATCCACGATCGATAAGCAGACCATGACTCTGCATCACGACATGCACCACGGCGCCTACGTGAAAAATCTGAACGCCGCCATCGAGAAACATCCCAACCTCGCCGGCAAGACTGCCGAAGACCTCATCCGCGACCTCAACGCCGTTCCCGAGGACATCCGCGGCGCCGTCCGCAACAATGGCGGAGGCCACGTCAACCACACCATGTTCTGGAAGATTATGAAGCCGAAGGGCGGAGGCGACCCGTCCGGCCCGATCGCCGAGGTCATCCAGAAAACGTTTGGCAATTTCAACGACTTCAAAACCAAGTTCAACGATGCCGGCGCCAAGCAATTCGGCTCCGGATGGGTCTGGCTCGCGGGCAAGTCCAGCGGCGAAGTGCAGATCATCACTACGCCGAATCAGGACAATCCGCTCACGCAAGGCCTCTATCCGATCTTCGGCAACGACGTCTGGGAACACGCCTACTACTTGAAATACAACAACCGCCGCCCGGAATATCTCGCGGCCTGGTGGAACGTCATTAACTGGGACGAGATCAACAAGCGCTACGCCGCCTCCAAAGCCGGAGCGCACGAACCAGCCATGGCCCACAGATAGATGTTTTCGAACGATGGGTGCCCCATTTCTCGCGCGCACTTTGCGCGAGAAGTGGGTTTCTTGTTTTGGATGTTTTCTCAGTGATTTGAAGACTGCCGGCAAAATGAAAAGAGCCCTATCGCTTAAGCGAAAGGGCTCATTCGTAGCGCCGCCGTCCCGGCGCGTTTCGCCGCTACCTGCCGACATCGTTCAAACTGCCAACCAGTTACGCTGCCGACCGCGCGTACTGCTCTGGATTCTGATCAAACTTCGTCTTGCACTCCTGCGAACAGAAATTGTATTTCTGCCCGCCATACTGCGATTGATGCTGCGACTTGTTCTCATCTACTTTCATTCCGCAAACAGGATCCGTGTTCATAATTCACACTCCTAAGAATTGGTACTCTTCGCCAATTCTCAAACGACCCCGCCCACATTCCGCTCGGGTAATTCCTGTAAATCTCAAACAGAGTCGAGTCGTAGCGCCGGCGACTCGCCCTTCCTTGCGGAAAGCAGATCTCCCTGAGCGCAGCCCAAGAGTGCTCCGTTATGAGATTGTCTTCGCGGCCCTTGGGCAGTTCTTCGCGAACTCAGAGGTTAAGTATTTCGCGACGAATCTAACCCGCGATCCCCTGTGACCCTCTGTGTTCCCTGTGGTGAAGGGTTTCTTCGCGTCCTTCGCGGTATTTCTTTGTCATGCTTCGGGTAAATTGGCTTCCCCCGCGCGGAACAAAGATTCTCTGTATTTCGTACTATCAATCACCAATGACACTGAGCCGCCGCGCCCGTCGTCTTCTCATCGCATTCCTGCTCTACTTCACGTTCTGCACCATCGCAGGAATCTCGCTTGCAAATCGAGCGCTGCATCCAACTCGTCGCCCGCTTTCCGAACCGGATCTTGCAGAGGCAAGCAACGAGTTTCGCGAAGCGAACACAACTGTGAGGGATGTCTCAATCACCACCCCCGACAACGCAACCCTTCGTGCTTGGCTTCTGAAGCCAAACTATACAAGCGGAAACGCCGCGATTGTGCTTCACGGTCTCGGCGACAATCGCCTCGGTATGGTCGGATATGCCAACCTTCTTCTCGCACACGGGTACACCGTACTTCTCCCCGATGCCCGCGCACACGGTGCCAGCGGAGGCCAACTGGCCACCTACGGCATCCTCGAACGAAACGACATTCATCAATGGCTGGACTTCCTCGATGGCGCCGTACACCCCCAATGCATCTTTGGCCTTGGCGAATCCATGGGAGCCGCGCAGTTGTTGCAGTCGC
This sequence comes from Candidatus Sulfotelmatobacter sp., assembly GCA_035946775.1. Classification (GTDB taxonomy): domain Bacteria; phylum Acidobacteriota; class Terriglobia; order Terriglobales; family Acidobacteriaceae; genus Sulfotelmatobacter. The sequence continues at coordinate 6,445 of DASYZA010000305.1, forward strand.
TCGACACGCATCCCAAGCTGTGCGCCGTAGTCGCCGAGTCCTCCTTCACCAATTTTCGCGAAATCGCATACGACCGCATGGGCCAGCCGTTTCATACCGGACCTTGGCTGGGCCGCACCCTGCTACGCCCCGTCGTAGAGATCGCTTTTCTCCGTGCCCGCTGGAAGTATGGCCTCGCCATGTGGAGAATCTCTCCGGAACAATCCATCAGGCAAAGCAGCGTGCCCGTTCTGCTAATCCATGGCGAAATCGACAGCAACATCCCCGTGCGACATTCCCGCATCATCCATCGTCACGATCCTCAAACAGTTCTGTGGGAAGTCCCCAACGCAGATCACTGCGGAGCATTCAGCGCACAGCCGAAAGAATTCGAAAATCGGGTGCTTGATTGGTTCTCCCCGAAACAGCAGAATGCGACCAGTCAGAAAATCTTTGAACTGAAAAGCCCTGTGGCCCTCTGTGTCCTCTGTGGTGAAGGGTTTTCTTCGCGTCCTCCGCGGCATTTCTTCGCAATCTCAGCGGTAAGTCTTTTGACTGACTAAGGCTGCCGCACCACCACCCCGCCCTTCATCACAAAATTCACCTTCTCCATCAAGGTGACATCGTTGAGAGGATCCCCGGGTACAGCAACCACATCAGCCAGTTTTCCTGGCTCCACGGTTCCCACCGAATCCTTCACTCCCAGCAATTCGGCCGCAGTCACAGTGGCCGACTTGATCGCCTGCGCCGGAGTCATCCCGAACTTCACCATCGACGCAAACTCCTTCGCGGGATTCACCTTCCAATCGAATCCTCCGGCATCCGTCCCGAAGGCGATCTTCACGCCGGCCTTCATCGCACGCCGGAACGTGTCTTCATGGATCTGGATCATCTTCACCCACACCGGAGCCCCTTCCGCCGCCCGTCCCTGCGCCACGTACTCTCCCACAAAAATTGTCGGCACGTAATAAATCCCGCGCGACGCCATCGTCTTCAGGTCCTCGTCGGCGATGTAGTTACCGTGCTCAATCGAATCCACTCCCGCCTCCACCGAATTGTGCACCCCGTACAAAGCCATCGCATGCGACGCTACTTTATGCCGCTCGCGATGCGCCTCATCCACAATCGCTCGCAACTCATCGATCGTGAACGTCGGAATATCGTCCAGCACTCCATCCTCACGCACCCGATACGAACGGTCGCTGTAGACCTTGATCCAGTCCGCGCCATGACTGATCTGTTCGCGCACCGCCTGTCTCGCGCTGTCGGCGCCATCCACAAGCTGCACGCCGTGCGGTACCATCACATTCGGTGCATACCCCTGCAACGGATACGCTCCCGTAACGTCCACAGCCCGCGTCGCCACCTGCATGCGGGGCCCCGGGATCACTCCAGTGTTGATCGCTTTCTTCACATCGGCATCGGCGTAACCTGCGCCTTCCGTTTCCAGATCCCGGATGGAAGTGAATCCATACTCCAGTGCCCGCCGCGCGTTCACGGTCGCGAGAATCGTCCGATACTCCGGCGACTCCTTCAGCAGTTGCTCGTCATAATCCGCCGCCGTGATGTCTCCTTGCAGCAGGACATGCGTGTGCGTGTCCATCAACCCAGGCAGGCATGTCTCACGCGAAAGATCGATGACTTCGGCTCCCGAAGGAGCAGAAGTGGAAACATCTTTGATCTTCTCGCCCTCAACCACAACGAAAACATTCTTGCGCAGCAAATCCGAATGCCCATCAAACAAAGATCCACAGCGTAAAACAATCGTCTTCGTGCCAGCACTCTGCGCGAAGAGAGAAAACGTCAAGAAAAAGAAAGCTACAAAGATGCAACCAACCGTTTGCCTCATGGCTCCTCCAACTCGAAACTCGAAACTCGAAACTCGAAACTCGAAACTGAAAACTGCCCTTCTGCATTTCCTGTGCAAGCCCTGTGGACAACCCGGCTGCCAACTTTATCAAATTCTTCACGCCGCGAGGCACGTAAGAAGAAAGTCTCAGAATCAAGCACCTCCGCAACGGCTCTCAAACCTTCTTCTTCATCCGCGTACATCCGCGGGAATCCGCGGAGAAGAATTTCCTCAATTGCACCAAAAATATTGAATTGACCGGAAACGATTTCGAACTTACATTCACATTCGCCCTCACGAAAAATTTAGGCAGAAAGTCCCAGCCGCGAAAGCCGCTTTGAGGACAAATCAGCACAACCGTACCGCCGCACTCGGGTCAGCGCGTCATGAAATCATTGGAATGGAAGACATACCGCACACGATTCCTCGTCAAGGCCAAACAACTCAACTCCAACCTCAGCTTTACCGATCATCTCGGACGCCAGCATTGCGGACGCAAGGGCGACTACCTCGTCGAATCCTGTGACGGAGTCCTCAGCATCGCTCCTCGCCAGATCTTCGAAGATATTTACGTAGCCATGGGCGTGACACTGCGGCCAGATCCTGAGCAAGAAGAAAAAGAAACGGGCATTCGGACCGCTTCGACTTTTGAGACGCTCCGAATCGAACGCATCAAACCCAATCTCCGCGGCCAGGATTCTCAACGCACCGCAACGCACGACAGACTCCCCCGAATTCGCAAAGAACCTCAGCCCTTCCGGATCACAGGCGCAAGACTGAGCCTCATGTAGGCAAGACAAGGTTTCAAGGTTTCAAGGTTTCAAAGTTCAAGTTTCAAGGTTTCAAAGTTGGGCGAATCGCAATTCGCTGAAAGCTGAAAGCTCCAGTCCTAGAAACTCGAAACTGGAAACTTGAAACTGCTTTATGTGGAAATCCCGTCCCCAACAACGCACCAAGGCCGTCATTGCTAGGGATACAACCTGTAGTGTTTCCCTCTTGACATGCACAATGGGCAGGAGTAACTTTGCAATCCCAAGCACGAAAATTCCACCTCACGGGAATGAGGCTGGAATTGAAAGAAAGAGTGAAGGCAAGTTCTGCGGTCGGGTGCTCAGCCAGAGGTGACTCGGTACTCCCGCAGATATAAGAAGAGGCGGAGGCGCACGGGCTCCTGATCCGTAAGTCCGGCGCCAAAACCTAAATAAAACAAGAAGTTAACCTCCCGGAAGCCGGAAAGCGGCAGCCGGAAGCCGAAATAAAGTGCGGTGACCGTGCCCGACCCTCCCCCGTGCACGTGCAAGCAATATCCGGATATCGAGGAGCCCGCAATGGAAACGCTAACTCGTCTCGTGTCTGAGTCCATGGCACGCCACGGATTCGATCGTCCGCTCGACTACCGTCGTCTGCAGTGGTCGCGCTGGTTCCGCTGCGAGTCTCATCACAGCCTCCTCTGTGTCCCCAGTAAGCCCGGGGTGTTCGCCCTGGCCGAAGAGGTCATGGCTATGAGCCCCGACTTGGAAACGGAACGTGTGGCAACGGGCGCCTCGCCCGTCCCGCGAACCCTGAACGAAGTAAAGGAAAGCGGCCTCTTTGGAGCTAAAGAGCAGCCTGTAGTCACCGTGGAAGAGCGGCCCTTTAGGGCCGCGTCAGAAGCCACCGCGAACGGGGCTTTAGACCCCGTGCCGCAAGCCGGAACGCAGAAGCCGGACGCCGACTCCGCCCGCCGCATGCTTGCCGTCACTCAGTTCTTCGAAGACGACGACATGGCCTTTGTCCTCGACCGCATGCTCTCGCGCAACAACCCAATGCGTCCTCGCCTCGAATCCGGACGCTATTTCGTCCGCTTCGTCGAAATCCATGACCAAGCCCAGCGCCGCAGCATCTGTAGCGCCCTGAATCAATGGATCGTTTCGTCTGCCGAGAAAGCCACGGGCATCGGCAGCCATTTCGCAACGTCGCTGGAACTGACTTCAGAACCGAGTGTGGGGCGCGCGCCCACGCGCGCCAATGCCGACAGCGGTACGGTGGTGGCGAGCACGGAACCAGCACTGAACCAATCCGCTCAAAATACAGCACCGTTGGAAGCGGTCACCGCCACCACCGTGCAAAGGTCTCCGTTATTCCCTTCCGGCTTCTAGCCGCTGGGCAGCCGCGAAGCGGCGAAAGATTACAGCCCACGGCGCAAGCCGTGAGCCGTTCGTTCGAGCAGGAAAAGCCCCAAAGGGGCGAAAGAACGGTCTCTTACAACGAAATATCCGCTGCACCCCGGTTCCCCGCCCCAACCAGGACGCCCGAATCGGCCGCAACATCCATAGAATCTAATAGGAGAGCCCCGAAATGGCAGAAGTGAAGACCACTACCGAAACGAAATCGTCCGCCGCGACCGTTGCCAACCCGACTATCCAAAACCCGCCTGCCCAAAAGAAGAAGGCCCCGGGCCTCTCCTTCCGCCGCCTCTTCACCAAGCCAGGTGTCTCACCCTACGACGAAATCGAGTGGGATCTCCGCACCGCTCAGATCACTGACACCCATGGCAACGTGATCTTCGAGCAGAAAGACGTCGAAGTCCCAAAAGACTGGTCGATGACCGCCACCAACATCGTGGCCTCCAAGTACCTGCACGGCAAGCTCAACACTCCCGAGCGCGAGACCGGAGTCCGCCAGCTCGTCGCCCGCGTTGCCGAAACCATCCGCGACTGGGGCATGGCCCAAGGCTATTTCCGCACGCACGAAGATGCCGCCACTTTCCACGACGAGCTCGCTCACATCCTCCTGCGCCAGTACGCGGCCTTCAACTCTCCCGTCTGGTTCAACGTCGGATGCGACCGCATTGAGCCCAACTCCGACGGCCAGAACTGGCACTGGAACGCACAAACGCAAACCGTGGAATTCGGCGTCACCGGATACCGCAAGCCCCAGTGCTCCGCCTGCTTCATCAACTCGGTGAAAGATTCTCTCGACTCGATTCTCACTCTCGCCAAGACCGAAGGCATGCTATTCAAGTGGGGCAGCGGCACCGGCACAAACCTTTCTCCACTGCGCGGATCGAGCGAAACGCTCTCCGGCGGAGGCACTGCCAGCGGCCCGCTCAGCTTCATGAAAGGATTCGACGCCTTCGCCGGCGTCATCAAGTCCGGAGGCAAGACTCGCCGCGCCGCCAAGATGGTCATCCTGAACGTCGACCATCCCGACATCGTCGAGTTCATCGAGTGCAAGCAGAAAGAAGAAGCCAAGGCCCACGCTCTAGTCGCTCAGGGATATGACGGCTCCCATCCTGACTCCGACGCCTACAGCTCCATCTTCTTCCAGAACGCCAACAACTCCGTGCGCGTCACCGACGACTTCATGTACGCCGTCGTTCGCGACACCGACTTCTCCACGCGCACAGTCACCGATGGCTCGGTCGTGAAGACCTACAAAGCGAAAGATCTGCTACACAAGATCTCCGAAGCCACCTGGCACTGCGGAGATCCCGGAATGCAGTACGACACCACCGTCAACCGTTGGCACACCTCGAAGAACACCGCTCGCATCAACGCCTCGAATCCGTGCAGCGAGTACATGTTCCTCGACGACAGCGCCTGCAATCTCGCGAGCTTGAATCTTCTGAAGTTCGCGCCCAACGGCACGTTCGACGTCGAAGCCTATCGCCACGCCGTCGACATCCTGATCACCGCGCAGGAAATCCTGGTCGACAACGCCGGATATCCTACGCAAGCGATCATGTCCAACTCGCACGACTATCGCCCGCTAGGCCTGGGATACGCGAATCTCGGCGCACTATTGATGGCCGCAGGCCTTCCGTATGATTCCGACGCCGGCCGCGACTACGCCGCCTGCGTCACCGCCATCATGTGCGGCGAGGCCTATCTGCAATCCAGCCGCATTGCCGAACTCTGCGAGCCATTGACTCCCGCCACCGAGCCGACAAGGAAGTCTCTCGCCGAAACAAATCTCGGCTCCAATGTCATGCCCGGAGGCGCCTGCCCCGGCTGGTACATCAACCGCGAGCCATTTCTCGACGTAATCCGTATGCACCGCGCGTCCGTGAATGGCATTAACAAATCCAACGTCCCCACGAATGTCTACGAAGCCAGCAAGGCCTGCTGGGACGAAGCCCTGCAGCACGGCGAAAAGCACGGCTACCGCAACTCGCAGGTCACGGTCCTCGCGCCCACCGGCACCATTGGCTTCATGATGGACTGCGACACCACCGGCATCGAGCCGGACCTGGCTTTGGTGAAGTACAAGAAGCTCGTCGGCGGAGGCATGATCAAGATCGTCAACAACACCGTGCCCACCGCGCTGTTCAAGCTCGGATACACGCACGAGCAGACCGACGCCATCGTCAGCTACATCGACGCGACCGGCACCATCGAAGGCGCGCCGCACATTAAAGAAGACGACCTCGCCGTGTTCGATTGTTCGTTCAAGCCGGCGAAGGGCACGCGTTCCATCCACTACACCGGACATCTCCGCATGATGGCCGCCGCGCAGCCGTTCATCTCGGGAGCCATATCGAAGACCGTCAATCTTCCCGAGAACGCCAGCGTCGAAGACATCATGGACGCCTATCTCCAGGCCTGGAAGCTTGGCCTGAAGGCGGTCGCCATCTACCGCGACGGCTGCAAGAAGTCGCAACCTCTCAGCGCAGCGGGGACGAAGACCGCAAGTGCCGGCAATCAACCCGCAGCCGCTGCCATCGTGGTCGAGGAAGAAGATCTGAATGCGCCGCCGCGCGCCGTCCGGCACAAGCTGCAGGAAGAGCGCATGTCGATCACGCACAAATTCAAGGTTGGAGACCACGAGGGCTACATCACGGTCGGCCTCTATCCCAACGGAGATCCCGGCGAACTCTTCGTCAAGATGGCCAAGGAAGGCTCGACCGTCTCCGGCCTGATGGACAGCTTCGCGCTGGCCGTCTCGCTGGCGCTGCAGTATGGCGTTCCGCTGAAGACGTTCTGCGAGAAGTTCGCGCACACGCGCTTCGAACCCAGCGGCTGGAGCGGCAATCCGGAGATCGGCTACGCCAAGTCGATCATGGACTACATCTTCCGCTGGATGCAGATGCGTTTCCTGACGGGCCAGCAGCAGATGCTGTTCGAAAACCTGAGACCGAAGACGTCAGTAGTCAGTGGCCAGTTGCCAGAGGCCGGGGATCTCAACGGATCATCGACGCCGCTTCTGGAAGCCGGAAACCGAAAGCCGGGAGCCGGATCAGTTCACGCCGCCGACGCGCTCTCCAGCATCGTCGACCTCGGTGATGCCCCAAGCTGCAGCTTCTGCGGCAGCATCATGACCAGAAACGGCAGCTGCTACCGCTGCATGAGCTGCGGCAGCACCAGCGGCTGCAGCTAGAAATGTCTGATGTGCGGGCGGGTGTGTGTGTGTGTCGTCCGCCTTTGATCTGCTGTACGTCACTACCAAAGTGGGATGCCCCCATCCTTTCGCGTTTTATGCGAAAGGGTGGCCAGCAGCGACCCCGCGACCGGCAGGCTTTTTCGCTCCGGCGCCGAACTTGATTAGCCTCACATCAAAGGTCCGCCTCTATGCGTTACCATCTCCCGCATGTCAACTTCGAGGCGTGGATTCATACAATCAAGTACCGCAGCCGTGCTGGGTGGCGCAGGCGTCGCTGCCACTTCTCAATGGAGTTTCGCGGGCGAAAAGGCTCCAGCTGAACGAACCTCTCTGTATACACTGCCGGCAATTCAGGTCCACAAAAGCGGACACTATCTGCAGACCGAAGACGGACGTCCGTTCTTCTGGCTTGGAGATACCGCGTGGCAACTGATTCACGCCACCAGCAGCGAGGAGTGCAGCTATTATCTGCATGCGCGCGCCGCCCAGGGATTCACCGTTATCCAGACGGTCGTGCTGTCGGAGTTCGACGGCATTCTGAAGCCGAGTGCGTTAGGCCTGGTGCCCTTCAACGACGGCGATCCCGCTCGTCCCAATGATCCTTACTTCGATCGCGTCGCCGAAATTGTCGATGAAGCGGCTTCGCTCGGACTGTATGTCGCGCTGGTCGCAACCTGGGGGGACAAGCTTACGGCGCCGTGGGGCAAGGGCCCGCGTTTGTTTCGCAACGACAATCTGCCGGTTGCACGCAACTACGCCGCGTATCTCGCCCGCAAGCTGAAGATGCGGACGAACGTGATTTGGATCCTCGGCGGCGACCGTCCTCCGCGCCTCGCGGGATTGGACAACGAATACCTCGCGAGCATTGCGAAGCAAACCGGATTCCCGTCCGACCAGGATTGGACTCCGATCTGGCGCAGTTTCGCAGAAGGTCTCGCGGAAGGCGGCGGGACGGCTCCGTTGATCGCGTACCATCCGCAAGGCGGCGTGTCGTCATCGCAGTACCTGCACAACGAGTCGTGGCTCTCCATCAATGGAATGCAGAGTGGACACGGCAGCGGCCACGACGTTCCCGTGTGGTCGTGGGTCGCGCACGATTACGGTTTGAGTCCAGCGAAGCCGACGCTCGATCTTGAGCCAAACTACGAGGACCATCCGTACAATCCGTGGCCGCGCTGGGACGCATCGACCGGCTTTTTCCGCGATCACGACGTGCGCAAGCAAGTTTACCGCTCGGTGTTTGCCGGAGCGTGCGGTGTCACATACGGGCACAATTCCATCTGGGGATTTATCGGATCGCGCAATGATCCAATTAATTATGTGGACCGCGACTGGGTCGATGGCCTGTATCGGCCAGGCGGACGGCATATGACCTTCCTGCGTCAGTTGATCGAGTCCCGCCCTTTCTTCGCGAGAATTCCAGACCAATCTCTTATCGCGGGAGATCCGGGCAGCGGAGCAGAACACATGCAGGCCACGCGCGATCTGGAAGGCACTTATGCGTTCGTGTACGTTCCGGACAACGATCGCGACTTCACAGTAGACTTGTCCGCGCTGCGCTCGGCCGAGGTGCAGGCCTGGTGGTACGATCCGCGCACGGGAGTCGGGCGGCTCATCGGAAGATTGCCGGGGAAGTCGAAACGGGAGTTTCGCACTCCGCCATACGGCCCCGACTGGGTGCTGGTGATCGATGCGGCGGATGCGAACTATGCGCCGCCGGGATTGCGAAGCCCGGGGTTGACGTGAGGCCATAGCGTCGGAAGGTCCACCGCACGAGTTCCGAGATTTTGTCGTCGCCGCAGTGTCGCAAACTGACGCATGGTACGAAGATTTCCGGCGCAACGCGCTTCGGCAAAACCAGGGTTCAGATGCATTTAGCCGCCCATACTGTGCAACCGATTGCACAGTTCCCCACGCGATTCGGGAAACCCAGATCCCCGCTCTCTCTAACTCACTCATTGTGCACACTCAATAATTCTGCCGTTATAACGACTCATTGGTTGGCCACGTGCCTCTCAGCGGTAGCCAGCCACTTCGGAGAAGAGGTGTGTCTATGCCCGTCTCCGCTCTCCGGTTTGGACCAGCCGTTCTCGCCACCGCCACAGTCCTCCTCATTTGTTTACCCTGCGCCGCCCAGGTAAGCCCTGGATTTTCCACTACCCGCACCGCTACCGATCAAGCCATCGACCGGGCCATCGAGCGCGAATGCGCTTTGATGCAAATGCTGAAGACGCGCACTCCTTTGGTCGAAACCTATTTGCAGGACCTCAAGTTCGATCCGCAAGAGGGCCCAATCCCTGTCGACGACCACTATTTCTTCGGCCGTATGGACCTCGCAGACAGCGTTGACCGCCGCAACTATCTTCCCAAGGAGGGCGGCTTCCGCAAGAGTTTGCTAGGCGGGTTCGAGAGGCTCTACAAGATCCAATACCAGCCGATGGGTTTTGCCTGGATGATCTTTGCCGATCGGGACCACTTCGATCGCGAAACCTACAATTTCAGATTTGCGCATCGTGAATTCCTGGGCGATGTGCGCTGCCTCGTCTTTGAAGTGACTCCCAAGAAGGGCACGGGCAACAGCCGGTTTCACGGCCGCGTATGGATCGAAGATCAGCAATACAACATCGTGCGCCTGAATGGAATTTACGGACCCGAGCCGCACAACCGGTTCTTCTTCCACATGGACAGCTGGCGGCTCAACTTGGTGCCCGGTTACTGGGTGCCGGCCTACATCTACAGCGAGGAAGGCGACTCGAGCGAGAGCTCGGTCAGCAGGATCGCGTTCAAGGCCCAAACTCGCCTCTGGGGCTACGACTTGCCGCGCGCCGGGAATGAGGGAGATCACACTGACATCATCGTGGACCCGACCGATGCGGTGAAAGACCAGAGTCCGACGGCGCAGGATCCTTCTCCCTTGCAGGCGCAACGCCTGTTCATGCGGCAAGCAGAGGAAAATGTAATCGAGAGGCTGCAGAATGCCGGACTGATTTCTCCTCCCAGCGACGCCGATAAGGTGCTGGAGACCGTCGTCAACAACCTGCTGATCAGTAACAACATTGATTTGCAGTTTCCCGTGCACGTGCGTGTCATGCTCACCTCACCGCTCGAAACGTTCAGCGTCGGGTACACGATTGTTGTGAGTCGAGGCGTGCTCGACGTTTTGCCGGATGAGGCCAGCCTGGCCGCTGTACTCGCGCATGAGTTGGGCCACATTGTGCTCGGCCACACGGTTGGCAGCAGGTACGCGTTCAGCGATCGCCTGCTGTTCTCTGACGAATCCACGTATCGCAACCTGGGCTTTCGGCATGTCCCCGCAGAGGAGACCGCCGCTGACGCGAAAGCGATCGAACTCCTGAAGAATTCGCCTTACAAACAGAACCTCGCCTCCCCTGGACTGTTCCTGCGCGAAGTTGCGAACCTGGGCACCGGAGTTTCTGCATTGTGCACTCCACATCTGGGCCGAGGCCTCATGGACAATAAAGGACGAGTCACAGCCATGGTTGCACTGATGAATTCCGCACCTGCACTCAATCCCAACAAGTTGGACCAAACTTCAGCGCTGCCTCTGGGCGCGCGGGTCAAACTCAATGCCTGGGATGATCGCATTGAACTACTCAAGCCAACATCGGCGGGCATCACGTCGGCGCGCGACAAGATGCCGCTGGAAATTACTCCATTCTTTCCGCACATGACCCGCTACGGTGAAATAGCCAATGGCACGGCGACGGCAAGTGCGGCGCCGGCGAGCAAGTGACGTGGGTGTTGTGTGGGGCGGGCGCCCACGCCCGCCTGGTGCGGTGAAATTTGAGCTGTCATCCTTGAGCTGTCATCCTGAGGTGCAGCCATTTGTCCGCCGACCGACCTCTGCATCTTGCATGCAAGCTAGCCACGGCTCGGCAACCGCCATGCCCTTCTTATTTGTTCCGTTTTCGTAACAATCTCGCATTCCCCTTGCGCTTCCACAACATCCTGTCTCAGACTCGTAACCAGTTTCCCCCCAAATAGCGGCGTCCCAGAAACGTTTTCGGCCCCGGTCGCACTATCGATCATTGCGGAGTGTTTCTATGCCTACTGGCCTCGACAGTCTGCAGCACATCATCGTGCTGATGATGGAGAACCGATCGTTCGACCACATGCTCGGATCGCTGAAAACCGTGAATTCGGCGATCGACGGCTATGTCGACGGTGATCTCTTCAATAATCCCGACACCACCGGCAATCCAGTCAAGCCACAGGCATTGGCGGAATTTCAGGCGCAGCTGCAGCCCGATCCCGATCATCACTTTCCCGCGGTCGACCTCCAGATCTTTGGCGGAGATTCAAGCCCCAACCGCCAGCCCAACATGCAGGGCTTCGTGAAGAGTTATTTCAATCAGCAAGGCGACGTCGGCCACTCACAGAAAATCATGTACTACTTCAAGCAGAGCGATTTGCCGGTGCTCACTACCCTTGCACTCGAGTTTGCCGTGTTCAATCGCTGGTTCGCTTCCATCCCTGGCCCCACCATCTGCAACCGCGCATTCGCTCACTATGGAACTTCGTTCGGACGCGTCGATCTCAACCCGATCTATCCGCCGGAAACCATCAAGAGCATTTACACGCGCCTGATCAACGCCAATCCAAAGCACACCGCGAAGATCTACTACTACGACACCACCAGTTCCACCATGGAGGTCGCGAACCTGCTGCAGAACCAGCCCGAACTCTTCGGAACCTACAGTCAGTTCCTCGACGACTGCAATAAGGGGACTCTGCCCGACTACTCGTTCATCGAGCCGAACTATAGCGATCACGAAACCGATAGCGGCGAAGAGGTCGCCAACGATCAGCACCCCGATCACAACGTTCAAGCTGGGGAGATGTTCATTGCGTCGGTCTACCAGGCAATCAAAAACAATCCGACACTCTGGCAGAGCACCGCACTTCTGATCACCTACGACGAACACGGAGGCATCTTCGACCACGTCCCGCCACCGAGTTGCGCAAAAGACATTTTTACCGCTGACGGCAACGCCACCGGCACGGGTGCGCCGTTTCAGTTCGATCGTCTCGGTGTGCGCGTGCCCTCGGTGCTCGTGTCACCGTGGACTCCGAAAGGAACTGTGGTCAACCGCGTCTTCGACCACGCATCGATACCGGCGACAGTAACGAAATTCTTCCTCGGGGACGCTTCCCCGCGCTCTCCGCGGGAGATCAATGCGGACGTCTTCATCGAACCCAGAAACGGGAATCTCGATCCCGCACGGAATCTGCTGTCGCTGACTGCGATGCGCAGCGATTGCCCGGACTTCGACGTCTAGGCGGACAGCCTGCAGCACAGAAGGAGTTTCGAATATGGCCCTAATCCACGTTCCCAGACCAAAAAATGCCTTTAACCCCGACCGCGATATGGGATCGCTGCTGAAGGCGCAGGTCGAGCATATGCAGGAAGCGGAGAGCAAACTTCCCCTCAAATACCGCAGCGAGTTTTACGCCAAGGCCGCCAGAACCGAAGGCGAAGCTGCCGAGTACATTCGCGACGTGACTGAGGCCATTCACGAGGCACATGCCGACGTCGGAAAGAGGCGGCGCGCACGCAAGAGTAAACGCAAATTCGAGATTGCCGCCGCGGCCGATGAAAGCGGCATGCGTAAAAAGGTACGGACGCGGAAGCGCCGCGCTACAAATTCAAAGCAGAAAAAAGGTCGCACGAAGTAGTGGCAATCTGGAGGCTGTAGATGCGTTGGACCGTCGTTGCAGTACTTTGCCTGGTTTCGACCGCGGCTCTCGCTCAGGAAAGCTGGGTCCATGCCGACTTTCGCCGCGAAGCCGAACGCGTCTCCGATGCCTGTACATTGCACAACTTCATGAGCATCGGCAGCTGCGCCTACACGCTATTCACCGATCATCCGCTGCACATCGCGGCCGGCAGCATGCCTCCGCAAAACGGATTCGGCCTTGGGCTCGCTTACGTCGCGAGTCGAAACACCGAGAATTGGCGATTGAGCTGGGACGTGGATGCGGTCGGTGCCACCAGTGGATCCTGGCGCGCCGGTGGATACCTGAAACTCATCCACACTCCCGCTCAGGCCATTCACGTGACCATGCCGAGCCCAACGGCTGCAGGCGCACAGTCCAAACGGAAGAAACACGAGGTCCGCATTCATCCTTTTACCGTCTTCAATCTCTGCGCGCAGTCCATCTCGCTCAACAAGCTGAACTATTTCGGCGAGGGCAACGATTCTTCCCTGCTCGGCGCCTCCGTGTTCGGCATGACCCAGACCATCGTCGGCGCAAACGTCACAAAGCCCGTATTCGAATTCCCCTCGATCAGCAAATTGAACCTCTCGCTTTTCGGGGAAATGAATGGCAGATTCGTCGACATTCGCGGTGAAGGCGGACAATCTGTGCCGTCGATTCTCAGTCTGTACACCGACGCCACAGCCCCCGGCCTGAGAAGCCAGCCCGGCTTCTTTCAACTTGGTGAAGGAGTCCGCATCAAGCCAGTAATCGCTGATCACCTGGAACTCAATTACTCGGGTGCCTTCCAGGAATTCGTCGCGCCATCCAGTTCGCAGAACACCTTCGAAAAATGGACGGTCGACCTGAATCATACCTTCTATCTGTACGGATACACGGAGTCGGCTCCGAAAACTACGAACATGACAGGGCCTGACTCGTGCGCGCCTTCCGGACAAACATGTCCGCCAGTTTCGCGGTCGCGCAATCTGAACGGATCCGTCGGCGTGCGGCTCCTGCTTTCGGAGTCGATGAACTCCGCGTCTAATGTGCCCTTCTACTTCCAGCCCACACTCGGCGGCCAGGACATCAACAACGCTCTCACCTTGGGCAGTTATCAGGACTATCGCTTCCGCGCGCCAAACCTGCTGCTGCTCCAGGAGAATTTCGAGCACTCCATCTGGGGACCGTTCGGCGTGATGTTCGTGGCCGATCAAGGTCGGGTCGCCGTCGAGCGCAGCGATTTGGGTTTCAGCCACCTGCGCCACAGCTATGCGGCCGGATTCACCCTGAGAGCGGGCGGCTTCCCCATGATTCAGATGATGTTTGCCTGGGGAGGCCCCGAGGGGCACCACAACATCTTCAACATGAATTCGTCGTTGCTGGGAGGCTCCGCCCGGCCCCCGCTGGACTAGATGCGCCGGCACAGTCCCTCCACGCGAGCGAAGACGAGACCACCGCGGCGGAGACGACATTACCGTGGCGGAGACGACGTCATCGTGGAAGAGCGGCCCTTCAGTGCCGCGTCAGGGCGCTTGGATTGCTGCCCTTTAGGGCCCGTGGTCGTTCTACCCACTCTTGATCTGCCGCGATTGCCGTCGCGATGCGAATGTCCGACTGATCGACTGCATTCCGGGCCGAAACTGCGGCTCACCGAAACGGATCTCTCCAACGGAACTTTGAAACCCTGAAACTTTGAAACCTCTGTTCAGGGATTTCCACAGCTCGATTGTGACATCTGACCTTGCCTTCCACAGCCAAAACGCCGGATCATCGAGCTGCCGACAGGCACTGACGCGGCATTCGTGGCTGAGCTCGGGACTTAGGACTCACGACTCAGGACTAATCTAAGTTCTTTAAAAACAATACTTTACCTATAAGTTCTAGCGGCTCAATATTTTGCGGAGAGAAGACGATCGAGAAGTTAAGTAAATCTTTATTCCGCAATATTTTGCAAGCTCAGCGCGAAAAAAAACTACTGCAGGCAGATGACATTAAGCTTAAGCGTTTTCAATATTTTACCCGTAAAATATTGAGCGCCAATAACTTATTCTGGGTTTTCTGCTAACCCGCTGATTTTCAAGATCGAGAGAAGGGAGGGTTCCAGTCAGAAAACAGTCCCACCCGCAAATTCGCGAGTGAGACTGTCATCCACAAAGCCATCGGCCGCTACCGGCTCTGGGCTGTCTCTTTTGCGTTCTGGACGGCGTTCACGAAGTCGCGGGCTTCGCTGGTCTGCGCGTGCGCCTTGCCCTGCAGGATGTCCGAGAACGAAACGTCGCTGCCGTAGATCTGCTGCGTCAGCTTCTTATCCTGCTGCAGTTCGGCACCATTCAGCGATGCTCCGATGAATGCGCCCTTGCTGCTGGAGTACGTCAGAATGCCTGCCTTGTATCCGGCGTCAGCAGAAGCCGAGCGGCCGACCGGGCCTGCCGCGGCCGAAACGTCTGCACCGAGCTTGACGTGACCCTTCATCAATCCTTGCATGCCTTCATCGTTCATGATGAACATCATGAGGTCGGTGCTCTTGCCGCCGATCTGCGGTCCCCAGCTCACGCCAGAGACGGAGAACGGTGCAGGCCCGCTCCAGTTCCCATCAGCCGTTTTGCAGCTGGCGACACCATCACCATGTTCGCCACCGACCACGAACGCGCCCTTGATCAGCTTCGGGATTACGGCTACGCACTTCGCGCCGGAAAGCACTTCCTTGGGTACGCCTTTGTCTGCGGGCGTGCTGGTAATGTTCTGAACCGTCTGAGTTGCGCGCGTCAATTCGTCGTTCGCGTTGACGTTTTTGTCGCTTTTGGCTTGTGCGCAGACATATGCGCCCAAACATGTTGCAAGCACTGTGATTGCAAACTTCCCCTTCGTTAGACCTGACATCGATGCGTTCCTCCTCGGAGGTTCGATTCGTGGGGGAGTCGCGGGGTTTTCGGGGGAGACCCTGCCTCCATGATGTTGCCTACAGTTCAGGCTTTAGGGGATTCAGCCGAGGCGCAAACGATCAGTCGCGAAGGACGCAAAGGCTTTCAAGATCGGGGAAAGAATCCTCACCACCGGGAACACAGGGTTTCACAGGGCAGTGCTTATCGCTTCTTGGCGTCTTTCTTTCCCGCGGGCTTCTTCCCTTTGGTCGGCTTGCTATCCATGTTGCCGAACACACGGGCGAAGATTTTGTCGACGTTCTTCAGTTGACGTGGCAGGTCGAAGGCGTATTCGATCTGCTTGCGCGGGACTTTCGACGTGATTTCTTTATCGGCGAGGATCTCATCGTGGAAGTTGAGGCCTTCTTTCCACGAGCGCATGGCGTGGCCTTGCACAAGGCGGTAGGCATCTTCGCGGGTCATGCCGTTTTCGACGAGATCGAGCAGAAGCTGTCCGCTGAAGATGAGGCCGCGGGTGCTCTCGAGATTGGCGCGCATGCGCTCGGGATAGACGAACATGGTGTCGATGAGGTTCGCCGTCTTGCTCAGCATGTAGTTGATGAGAGTGGTCGAGTCGGGAAGGATGACGCGCTCGACGGACGAGTGCGAGATGTCGCGCTCGTGCCACAGGGCAACATTCTCGAACCCAGCCTGCGCGTTGGAGCGGACGACGCGGGCGAGGCCGCTGATCTGCTCGCAGGTGACGGGATTGCGCTTGTGCGGCATGGCGGAGGATCCCTTCTGCTTCTCGCTGAAGAACTCCTCGGCCTCGCGGACTTC
Source organism: Candidatus Sulfotelmatobacter sp. (assembly GCA_035946775.1). Lineage (GTDB taxonomy): Bacteria > Acidobacteriota > Terriglobia > Terriglobales > Acidobacteriaceae > Sulfotelmatobacter. Next base: position 23,056 of record DASYZA010000305.1, read on the forward strand.
GGTGCGTTGCAGGTGGCGAATTTCGGTGGCGATCTTATCGAGGGTGGAGGCGATCACCGCCAGCGTGGCGAGATAGTTTGCGTGGCGGTCGCGCTGGATGACCTGCGACGAGACTGCGGCGGCTTTCAGTCCAAGACGCGCGCAGATTTTTTCTTCGAGTTCAGGCGTGAGGTGGGCGAATATTCCGACAGCGCCGGAAAACTTGCCGACGCGCATGTCTTCGGCGGCGGCCATGAAGCGCGCGATGTTGCGCTGCGTCTCGGAGTACCAGTTGGCGATCTTGAATCCGAAGGTGATCGGCTCGGCGTGAATGCCGTGGGTGCGGCCGATCATGGGCGTGTCTTTGAACTCCCAGGCGCGGCGCTCCAGGACGTCGGAAAGGCGCTGGAGATCCTGCGCGATGACTTGCGATGCCTGGCGGATGAGCAACGCCTGCGCGGTGTCGACCACATCGTTCGAAGTGAGTCCGTAATGGAACCAGCGGGCGTGCGGGCCAACGATCTCGGCGACGGCGGTGGTGAAGGCGATAACGTCGTGGCGAACTTCGGCTTCGATCTCGTGAATGCGCTCGACCCGGAAGTCGGCGCGTTCTTTGATGGCTTTGGCGGATTCTTTGGGGACGAGTCCGGCTTCGGCGAGAGTTTCAGTGGCCGCAACTTCGACGGCGAGCCAGGTGCGGAAGCGGTTTTCGTCGCTCCATATACGGGCCATCTCGGGGCGGGTATAGCGCGGGATCACGGTCGGGCTCCTAGATTAGGGATGAATAGGACAGAGGATTCTAAATGGGCGGGCGCGGACTCGGCTAGCGGGCGGGCCCGGATGCCTTTTCTGCAAAGACGCTCACCACAGAGATCACAGAGGAACACAGGGGGAAGCTCGTTCGATGGCACGTCGAGACAAAAACGAAGCCCCACTGCCCGCGCTCAATTCTGCTGCAGGATGTGGGGCTGCCGCGGCCGCCCCCTCGGCAGTCGCGGCCGTTCACGGCAATGTTCCATTTTATATCGCATCACGATATACTATGTCCAGCGTATCGGGAGACGATACAATCGTGGGATGAAAAAGCTCACCCTGGCTGACTATCAGGCTCTAGCCGAATTCCGGTACCAGATCCGGAAGTTTCTGCATTTTAGCGACCGGGCGATACGGCAGGCGGGATTGGAGCGCGCGCAGTATCAGCTGATGCTGTCGATCAAGGGGATGCCGCAGGAACTGCGTCCCCGGATTCGCGACCTGGCGCAGCAGATGCAGATCCAGCACCACAGCGCGGTGGAACTGGTGAACCGTTTGGAGGCCGGCGGCTATGTGCGCCGGGAGCGCGGCCTGGACGACCGGCGGGAAGTTTTGCTGGCCCTGACCCAAAAAGGTGAAAAGGTGCTCGGGGAGCTGGCGCTGCATCATCATGAGGAATTGCTGGAAGCCGCTCCGCGACTGGTTTCGGCGCTGCGGCGGGTGATGGCTGGAAAAGGTACTGTGCGAAAGCCGGTTATGGTCGGACAGGATGACAGTGGATACTAAAGCTCCAACAGCACCGGCGGTCTGAAAGCTGGCTCCATGTCATCCGGTGGCGATCTGGGATTGTTCTTACCTTGGTTTTGTCGAGCTTGGGGTTCTTGGAGAGTTGAGTTGGGGTAGGGATCCTGCGTAGCGCGGGATGGCGACTGAGGTTTGTCCTCTGCCAATCGTTGCCGTTTGTCATCTAAATCACAGGCGTTATGCAGGACACGAACGAACTTTATGACCAGCAATCACAATAACAATGGTGCTTCGATTCCGACGGAGCCGCTCGCGGCGTCGGGAGTTTCTCCGCTGGTGCGGCCAGAGCCGGCGCCATTTCGCATTGTGCTGATGTCATTTCTTGCGGCAGGAATTGGCCTGCTGGCCGGGCTTGTCGCGTACGTCCTTTACAAGCTGATCGGATTGTTCACAAACCTCTTCTTTTTCCATCAGGCCACGACCACATTCCGCAGCGTTGGCGGGCATCACCTCGGGTGGTGGGTGATCTTTGTGCCTGTGATCGGCGGATTGATCGTCGGTGTAATGGCGAAGTACGGCACGTCGAAGATCAAGGGACACGGCATTCCTGAGGCGATGGAAGCGGTGCTGGTGAACCGTAGCCGGATTGAGCCGAAGGTGGCGTTGCTGAAACCGATTTCGGCGGCGATTGCGATTGGAACTGGCGGTCCGTTCGGCGCGGAAGGTCCGATCATTCAAACGGGCGGCGCTCTGGGTTCGCTGGTGGGTCAGGTACTCCACACGACCACGGTTGAGCGCAAGGTGCTGCTAGCGTGCGGCGCGGCGGCGGGCATGTCGGCAACGTTCAACACCCCGATTGCCGGAGTGATTCTTGCCATCGAATTGCTGCTGTTCGAATTTAAATCGCGATCGTTTATCCCACTTGTCATCGCGAGCACGCTCGCGACCGCGGTTCACATGCAACTGCTGGGGCCGGGACCGATGTTTCAGGTTGGACAGGTGGACTTCGCGATACCGCGCGGTCTTCCCTTTTACCTGGTGCTAGGGCCGCTGTGCGGAATTGCGGCAGTCATCCTGAGCAAGGCTTTGTATTGGGTCGAAGATACGTTTGAGAAGCTTCCCATCGACGAACTCTGGTGGCCGGCGATTGGCGCGTTAGCGCTCGGCATCATTGGATACTTCGTGCCGCGCGTGCTAGGCGTTGGATATGACACGATCGGAGCAATCCTGAACGGTGAACTGGCATGGAAGCTGTTGCTGATCGTGATGATTGCGAAGTTCGCGGCGCTGGTCATTTCGCTGGGATCGGGGACTTCCGGTGGCCTGCTCGCCCCAACCTTTATGTGGAGCGCGGCGATGGGCGGGCTGTTCGCGATGATTGCCAATCACATCTTCCCGAACGCACACTTGTCGCCCGGCGCGTTTGCGGTGGTGGCCATGGGTGCGGTGTTTGGCGCCGCGTCCCGGGCGACGTTCTCGTTCATCATTTTTGCGTTTGAGATTACGCGCGATTACAACTCGGTGCTGCCTCTGATGCTGGTCGCAGTGATCGCTGACGGAATCGCCATGCTATTGATGCCGCGCAGTTCGATCATGACGGAGAAATTGGCGCGGCGTGGCCTGCAGGTCCATCAGGACTACGAGGCCGATGTGCTTTCGCAGGCGAACGTCTCCGAAACCATGGAAAAAGATGCGCCAGTGATACCCGTCGGGACCAAGGTGGGCGAAGTGGCGGAACGGATTGCGCGGCATGATCCGGCGGTTGCCCGATACGAAGCTATGCTGATTGTGGATGGCAACGGGATGCTGACAGGTATCGTCACGCGCGGCGACATTCTGCGCGCTCTGGACAAAGATTCCACTGGAATGATGACCGTGGAGCAGGCAGGCAGCACAGAACTGGTAGTGACCTATGCGGATGAGTTGGTTTCCGAGGCTGCGGCGAAGATGCTGAATCGGGACGTTGGGCGGTTGCCCGTGGTCGACCGAGCAGATGAGCGGAAGATCGTGGGGTACCTGAGCCGGGCGGCGATTCTTGCGGCGCGTTCGAGACGCTTGCGGGACGAGCACTTCCGGGAAGAGGGATGGTGGCGTTCGCGACGGCGCCCGGCAAGTGTTTGAAAATACAGGTTTCAAAGTTCCAAGGTTTCAAAGTCTCAAGGTGCGAAGAATCGAAGGACTTTGCGATCACTAAGGGTCAGTTGCATTGGTACTTGTACGGTCGTAAGGGGTTGCTCGCAGGCCACCCCGCGAGATATTCGGGCGTCGAATATAATAGAAAGACCGTATGACTCCTGGCCGAATTGCCTGCGCGCTCGCCGTGATGGCTGTGTTTTGTGTGCTGGGCGTCTTTTTCTTCCCGAGTATCAGTGGGCCTTATTCGGCGGTCCACGGTCCGGTGACGGCGCTGTTGTCGATTCGTGCCGCGGCTTCGTTGCGTTTTCGCATAGTTCGGGCCGGGCTCAACGCTGTGCGCGGATTGCTGACGGCTGCCGGCCTTTTTGTCGTACCGTTTGCCTGGGCAGCGTTTCATCAGACTGAACTCCAAGGCAATGGCATGTCAGTGGGAAGCGCTTCCGTGCTTCGCTGCTGATTCCTTCCTGTAGTCGCTTCCGAATCTCTTTACTCTCAAGTTGCATTTCGTGGAGGTGCGTGCGCCGCAGGCCTGCGTCTTTCGGGCTGCGGTGATTGAGCAAGTTTTTCTGCCAACTTAACTCGATTTCAGATGAGGAGGATTCAAGTGACGCAATTTAGCAGTAGGACATTTACGTTAGCCACTCTCTTAGTGGGTGTGTTGTTCTTTGCCGGCTGCAACAAGAAAGCGGCCAAGGCGACTCCACCCTCTCCGCCGCCGCCGGCCGCTCCGACAGCCACATTGGCTGCGAATCCGGCGGTGATTGAGCAAGGTCAATCCACAACCTTGACCTGGCATACAGACAACGCGACCGATATCACGATTGACGGAATTGGCGCGGTCAACGGATCCGGATCAAAGACGATCACCCCAAATTCTTCGATGACGTATACGTTGATGGCAAAGGGACCGGGCGGAACGCAGGACGCAACGGCGCGGGTTACGGTGAACGCCAAGGTTGCGCAGGCTACGGTACCGCAGCCCTCCGATGAGGACCTGTTCGCGCGCAACGTGAAAGATGTTTTGTTCGATTACGACAAGGCGGAGATCCGGACGGATCAGACGCCGTCGGCCCAAAGCGACGCGTCGTTTCTGACACAACATCCTTCGATCAAGGTGCTGCTCGAAGGACATTGCGACGATCGTGGATCAGAGGAATACAACCTGGCGCTTGGAACCAGCCGGGCCGAGTCGTTAAAGAAGACGCTTTTGGCTGAAGGAATTTCCGCCGATCGGATCAAGACGATCAGCTATGGAAAGGAAAAACCATTCTGCACGCAAGACAACGAGCAGTGCTGGCAGCAGAACCGTGTGGATCACGTGTCGATGGCCCACTGAGGAAACAGCTAGGAGGCGGCCCGCTGGCCGGGCCGCCTAATTTCGCCTACCCGTCGATTGGAATTCCCGATTGGATTTGTGGATAGTATGAATGATGAAGTGTTGGCGCTCGGCGGGCAAGAGGACGACGGGCAGGAAGAAAGAATGGCATCGGAAAGTTTTGCCAGATACAAGTTTTATCTGCGGCAACGGCCGGTGATGCTGGCTGTAATTTCGGTTCTGGTGATTCTGTTCTTTCTGTTCGTGGCGCTGCTCTCGCGGGTGCACTATGCGCAGCGGCAAGCCCTGGGAAACCGTTGGTACACGCGCGGAGTTGCCGATCTAAAGGCTGCGAACTACGAAGCGGCGGTTACGGATTTTCGGGCTGCATTGCTGTACTCCCGCGACGATTATTCCTATCAATTGAATCTGGCCGAGGCGCTCATCGGACAGCACCGTACAGGACAGGCGTCTGCCTACCTTCTGAATCTATGGGAGCGGGAGCCTGAGAATGGTGTCGTGAACCTGGAACTCGCCCGCATTGCAAACGAGCAAAATCGAGTACAGGACGCCGTTCGTTATTATCACGATGCGATCTATGCGGTTTGGCCGGCAGATCAGGAATCGAAGCGCACGGATGCACGGCTGGAATTAGTCGAACTGCTGCTGCGGAATCACGAACCGGCGCAGGCGCAAGCGGAGTTGATTGCTCTGTCGGAGAACGCGGGAGACGATCCAGCCGGTCAATTGCGTCTCGGAAATCTATTTCTACGCGCGGCGGACTATGAGCATGCACTGGCTTCGTTCGGCATCGAACTCAAAACCCACCGGCATGACGCCGTGGCGCTGGCCGGAAGCGGATATGCTGCTTTTCAACTGGGGCGTTATCCGCTGGCGGAGCATTATCTGCAAAGCGCTCTCGCCTTGAATCCAAACGATACGCAGAGTGCAAACCTGTTGAAGACCACACAGATGGTGCTACGCATGGATCCGTTTCGTCCAGGAATTGGTTCAACCGACCGCGACCAGATCGTGTTAAAAGCGTTCGACACGGCAGGGGACCGTCTGAAGGTCTGCCCGCTGCCGAAGCCAAACACAGCAGGCCCCGCCGGCTCACTTCTGTCCCCCGGTGAAGAGTGGGCGAATTTGAAACGTCACATGTCGGAAGCAGAGTTGCGGCGCCATCCAGACATTGCGGACCAGGCGATGGATTTAGTCTTTCGCATTGAGAGACAAACCAGCATCGTATGTGGGACGCCAACGGGAGCGGACGAGGCGCTGTTGCGGATCGCGGCATTGCACGAGGGAAGTCAGTGAGTTCTCCAGCAAATTCTGAACCTGAAGTGCTCGTCGACAACGGGCACGTACACCCCGCGGCCGCGTGGATGCACGAGCATTCGCCGAGGCTCTTATGGCGCTCGGCATTCCGGGAAGACCGATTCTTTCTGGTGTTGTCGGTGTTCATCGGAGTCTTTTCCGGACTGGCCGTGGTGTGCTTCCGATTTGCCATCGACTGGTCAAGGCTCTACCTGTTGGGCACAGGAGTCGTGCTCACTCCGATGCGCATGTTGCTGGCACCCACACTGGCCGGGCTTGTCATTGCGTTTCTGGTCATTCATTTCTTTCCAGCGACTCGCGGCAGCGGGGTAAATCAAACCAAGGCCGCGCTTTACATCTTCAACGGACATATTCCGGTTCGAACCGCGATCGGGAAGTTCATTACGGCCGCGCTGGCGATAGGGTCGGGACATTCTCTGGGGCCGGAAGATCCGTCATTGCAGATCGGTGCGGCGCTGGCCTCGGTACTGGGGCGAAAGATGCGGATGTCGCGAGACCGCATGCGGCTGATCGCGCCGGTAGGTGCGGCGGCGGGGCTGGCGGCGGCGTTCAACGCGCCGATATCGGCCGTGCTGTTTGTGATCGAGGAGGTGATCGGCCACTGGACGGCGGGCATTCTGGGATCGGTCGTTTTGTCGGCGGTGTCGAGTGTCGTGGTGATGCGATTGTTTCTGGGATCGGAACCGTTGTTCCGGATTCCCGCCGTCGAACTGAAGAATCCGACGGAACTTGTGGCGTACGCCGTGTTGGGCGTGGTGGGCGGCTTGGCGTCGGTGGCGTTCGCGAGCGGTATCGGAACGCTGCGTCCAAAATGCAAGGCGCTGCCGCTGTGGACGCAATATTTGCAGCCCGCGATTGCGGGATTGTTGATCGGAATCATCGCAGTGCTAGGTGCGCCTCAAGTGATGGGTGCCGGATATGAATACATCGATCAGGCGATGCACGGGCAGTTCACGTGGGAGTTCCTGGCGATCCTGGCTGGGCTGAAGATTGTGGCGACACTGCTTTCGTTCGTAAGTGGCACACCGGGCGGAATGTTTGCTCCGACGTTGTTCATCGGAGCGATGCTGGGAGCGTCGGTTGGTGGAGTGCAACACATTTTCTTTCCGCATCTGACGGGGTCTCCTGCGACGTACGCTTTGGTCGGCATGGGCGTGCTGTTTGCCGGATTCCTGCGCGTGCCGATGACGTCGGCGTTCATGGTGCTGGAGGTGAGTGGCAATTATTCGATTATTGTGCCGGTCATTGTGGCGAATACGTTTGCGTATGTGATCTCGCGAGCTCTGCAACCTACTCCTATTTTTGACATGCTCACTCGTCAGGATGGTCTGGAACTGCCATCAATGGAGGAACAGCGGGAGGAAGGCGTTCTGCGGGTGGAAGATGCGATGAAGCCGCCGCAAGGCCCGGTGCTGGATAGCGATGTGACGGTAGAAAGGGCATTGGCGGAGTTAAACGGCGGTGGGAAAGAAGATCTGCTGGTACGAATGAGTCCGGGCGGGTGGAACAGCGTGAGCAAAGAGGAATTGGAGACACTGTTGTCCGCGGGCAAAGGCGGATCGAAGCTCGGCACGCTGTTGCCGATCCGGCAGGTACCGTTCCTGCATCCGGATCATCCGCTGGAAACAGCGTTGCGGTATGTGGATCGCTGGCCGATTGTGCCGGTTGTCAGCCGGGCCGACTTCCGGCAATTGGAAGGCGTGATTTCCCAGAGAAATGTGCTGGAGCGGTATCGGGAATTTGGCGAAGGGTAGGGAAAAGAGTTTCGAGTTTCGGGCGCTCAAGCCTTTGAGCTGCCAAATCGATTTTCGATTCAAAACCCACCTCCTTGAAACCGGATTATTACCCTTGTTCAAGTTCTTTGCTTGAAAATTGATGGTCTGATTCTGTAAGCTTCCCCAAATCCCAAAGAAGGCATTCACAAGGCAGAGCTGTATCCACAAGGCTATGGCAGAAGAGAGATCTTTTTTCAGAGATCACGCGGGGATGCGGCCCACGAGTGTCCTGGCCGAGCCGAGCTTTGCCGGTGTTTGTCGATGTCTTCTGAGCATGAATCTTCGTTAAACACAACATTTGAAAACGTGGGCAATGGGGGGAAAGACCATGGCGGGTTCTTCGATCAGGTTCATTGTTCTTAGTGTCGTCACGCTGGCCCTGGTGGCCGCAGCCTTCGGACAAGGCGGAGCGACGGGGGCAATCACAGGTACGGTGCAGGACCCAAGCGGAGCGTTGGTCGCCAATGCAGAGGTTCGCATCACAGATCAGGACACGGGTGTTCTGCAGCGAACGGTCACGACCGGGCCGGACGGGGCATTTACGGCGCCTCTGTTGCCGGTGGGAACGTATACGTTGAGCATCCATGCGCCGGGCTTTGCGGATGCTAAAGTCGCCGACGTGGCGGTACGCGTCACGGAAACTACGCGCATGACGGCAAAGCTGCAAACACAATCGGTGCAGCAGAAGATCGAAGTGCAGGCCGAGGTGCAGACGGTCGATACGACTGATGCCACGACGGGACAGGCAATTGACAGCACAACGATCCGCGCATTACCGCTGGCGACGCAGAATTTCCAGCAGTTGCTAACGCTTTCGACGGGCGCCCAGAGCGAATTGAATGCGGCGGCTCACCTGGGCCGCGGCGACGTGCGCATACAGGTGAATGGACAGCGCGAGGACAACAACAACTACCTGATCGAGGGCGTCAGCGTCACTGACTATAACGTTGCCGAACTGACGAATACGCCGCTGCCAAATCCCGATGTGGTGCAGGAATTTAAGGTCCAGACGTCGCTTTACGATGCCAGCCAGGGACGCAATGGCGGCGGAAACATCAATGCGGTGCTGAAGTCAGGCACCTCGGAATTCCACGGCGACGTGTATGAATTCTTCCGCAATACCGTGCTGGATGCGAATGAGTACTTCCTCAAGCAGACTGGATCACCCCGGCCAGTCATTCAGCAGAACATTTTTGGCGGGAGCCTGGGTGGGCCGGTAAGCCCCGGTGGAAAGCTCGGTTTCTTCTTCGTGAACTATCAGGGAACGCGGCAGCGGAGCGGCGACTCTCCGGGAACGCTGATCAGTACGTTTATTCCGTATGTGCCGGGTGCGGATCGAGGCACGGATGCGACGGCACAAGCTAATATGGCGGCGGACTTCGGGTTGACGCCCGATCCGGTTGCGGTGAGCCTCATGGCGTTCAAGAGCAATCAGTTCGGAGGTCCAGCAAATGGATACCTGTTCCCTTTGCCGAATGTGCCGACGGGCACCGCGCCGGGTTCGCTCGTACAGTTCACGGTCAGCAAGCCTGGCAAGTTCACCGATGACCAGCTGACGGCGAACTGGGATCATGAATTCCGCAATTCGCGGGACCACCTGGCGGCGCGTTTCTTCTTTTCCAATTCCGAAACCGATGTTCCGTTTGGCGCAGGCGGACTGCAGGCATCGCTCGGTGCGCCGGCGAGCGGCACCGACCTGAACTTTCCCTATCAGCTGCCGGTGCATGATCGCGTGTTTGTTCTCTCACAGACACACGTGTTCTCGCCGCGACTGGTAAACGATCTACGCTTTGGACTGGTTCACATCAGCAACACGGCGAACAATCAGAATCCAGTAACGGCATCGGATGTTGGAATCGACCGTCCGACAAGCAATTTGACCAGCAGCATTTACAAGTTCACGTTGCTCACCTCTGGTTTTCAGTTTGGTCCGACGCCGCAGGCAAACCAGGCACAGACGCAGAATAACTACAACATCGTCGACAACCTGAGCTGGGTCGAGGGAGCGCACAACTTTACTGTTGGCGGACAATACACGCGGGTCCGCCTGGATAAGCTCTTCCCGCAGGTCTTCAACGGGCAGCTCTTCTTCACCAACACCGGAGCGCAAACTGATTTCCAGAACTTCCTGGGAGGAACACCGGAGTTCAGCTTCGGCGGCGGCGGCGTTTATAACCACGCCTACAAGCAGAGCAACTATGCTTTCTTCCTGCAGGATGACTGGAAGGCCAGACCGGATTTGACCATCAATCTCGGGCTGCGCACGGAATTTCTCGGCGCGTGGACCGATGGCGATTGCCACATCGGCAACATCGAATCCGATCTTACGAAGTCGGGCACGTATCCGTTCATCTATCCGAAATGCGTCGACAATCTTGGAGTAACGGGACTGAGCGGCAATGCGGCGGGATCGACCTTCAAGAATAATGTTTCGACTGGCTGGGGACCGCGCGTCGGGTTCTCGTGGGACGTGCTCGGACGTCACCACACTACGCTTCGCGGCGGTTACGGTATCTACTACGTGCGTGAAGATATTGGCGCCGTTGATCAGCTGAGCTTTCAATCGCCGTTCATCCCGATTGTGTTCTTTGGACAAACTCCGGGCTTCACGATGTCGAACTTCTTCACGGGAACTCCAGCGATCAATCCTAATGCAGTGCCTGCTGCCGGACAGCTCTCGGGGGCATGGCTTCCCTGCCTTGCTCGATTCACTGGATTCGTGGATGGCAATGGTAACCCGACAACCGATACCACCCAGACCGGCACGTACAACTCGTGCAGCGGGCCGGGAGTAAACAGCACTCAGAATCTGTTCGTGCTGGAAGTGCCTAGGCATTTTGTGGTGCCGAATACGCAGCAATGGAACCTGACATTGCAGCGGGAATTCGGACGCAGTTGGGTACTGGAAGTGGGTTACGTTGGCACGCGCGGCATTCACTTGCGCGAGACGCGCGACGGCATTCAGTCGGTAGACGCCATGAAGCATCCACTCACCGTTACCGACGTCGCGGGGAACAGTTACACGATCACCACCGACACGTTTTCAAATGCGATTGCCCGCACGCCAACGCCGGGATTGAACGGGTACAGCGGATACCAGATATTCGCCAACGATGCCTACTCGATCTATCACGCACTGCAAACAACTCTGTCGCGGCGCTGGGGCCAAAGCTATTTGCAATTGGCATACACATTCTCAAAGAACATCGACGCAACCTCAACCGGCAACACGGCGTTCAACACCGCTTACAACGATCAAAGCAATATCAACGCCTCACGCGGAATTTCAGACTTCAACCGGCCGCACCGCCTGTCGGCCAGCTACGCGTACGATCTGCCGTTCTTTGCGCATTCGAGCGGCTTCCAAAAAGTGGCGCTGGGAGGCTGGCAGGTGAGCGGAGTGACCATTTTCCAGACCGGGCTTCCCTTCTCCATCTACGATTCGAGTGCGGGAACGGCATTCCTGGGACAAGGCAGTACGCCGCTGCTGGGCGCGAGCCTCGTTCCCGGAGCCAGCATCGGCACTGGGTTGGCGGGGGGAAGCGTGAAGCAAAGAGCGGCCAATGGATACCTGGTGCCCACGGCTTTCCAACCAGCTCCGCTGGTCGATCCGACCGATTGCGCAAACGACCCCAACTTCTGCGGGACGGGCTTCGGCGACCTCGGGCGCAACATCTACCACGGGCCGTTCCAGCAAAACTGGGATGTGTCGTTCCTGAAGCACTTCAAGGTCGGAGAGCATAACGATATTCGTTTCGCGGCTGATTTCTTCAATCTGTGGAACCATACGAACTTTGCCAATCCCACAGTGACAGATATCGAAGCCTATCTCGCGAGCCCGACCAACAGCCCGTTCGGAAAGATCGTCCAGACAAACGGTAACCCGCGGCTGATCCAGTTCTCGCTGCGCTGGGCATTCTAAGCAGCAGAATTCTTTCCGGCCGGGGAGCTTCGCTTCCCGGCTCTTTGTTTTTGGCAATTCGTTTACGATTCTCTCTTGCGCAGAAAAGAGAGGCCGCGCTTTAACTCAGACGTGAGATCGGTTTCGTCCGTCACAACATGCACAGGTTTTCCCGTTTGTTTTCCAAGCCAGTCGTTGATCTCGGCCGGTGTAACTGTGACGGAACGTCCCTCGCGATGGACGGGCATTCCTGTCGAGGCCCAGCGTTGCGCGACCGAGGCGGGCTCGCCGAGGAAGGCGGAGATTTGCTTCCAGCCTTTGAGTCGGCTCGTTTCAGGCTCTGACGTCGGGTTAACCTGCGACTTCGAGCGCGACTTGGTCCTCGACTTCGGCATCGCATATACGATGCGGAATCCGCGCTTTTGGCTATACTGAAACGGGCGCCCTGCCTAGTGCTCGCTGGGCCCGTAGCTCAAACGGATAGAGCATCGGATTTCTAATCCGAGGGTTGCAGGTTCGATTCCTGCCGGGCCTACCAGTAGCTCGCGAGTTCCATCCTGGATCCAAGCGGGAGCGCGAGACGCGCTCCCGACAGCCGGCGAGACCCCGGCGCTACAGTCGCGACTTAGGCTTTGATGAACTGGACGTCGAGCGTGATGGTGACCTCGTCGCCCACGAGAATTCCGCCCGTTTCGAGAGCCGCATTCCAAGTCAGGCCGAAGTCCTTGCGGTTAATCCGTGTCGTCGCAGAAAGGCCCACCCGGGTGTTGCCCCAAGGGTCCTTCGCGGGCGCGCTCGGCCCTTCAACCTCGAATACCACATTGCGGGTAGTGCCGTGAATGGTGAGGTCGCCGGTTACGGAGAGCTCGCCGTCTGCTTTGGTCTTGACTTGCGTTGATTTAAAGCTGAGCGTGGGGAATTTTTCGACGTCAAAGAAGTCGGGGCTCTTCAAGTGTGCGTCGCGCTGGGCGTCGCGCGTGTTGATGGTTTTCGCGTCAATGGTGGCCTCAACATACGAATCGGCGATCTCCTCGCCGTTGAGTTTCAGGCTTCCGGTGATCGAGGTGAACTCGCCCTTCACGTTCGAGATCATCATGTGTTTGACCTTGAACTGGGCGCTGGAGTGAACCGAATCGATGTTCCAGGTTGTGGCGGTCGCTGCGGGTACTGTCAGTGTGGTCATGGTGGATCCTCCTCTTATACAGATGATCGTTATAACGACTATTGCTGCAAAAAAAACCTAGCTGGCCTTCTGCCTTGCCTCCTGCAACAAGGTCTGCAGGGAGTGCAAGCCTTCGCGCCCCAGGTGGCTCAACTGCTGACGATGAATCTCGGCCACCGGACGGTCGAGCCCGGCCAAGAGGCGCAAACCTTCGGAACTGATCCGGGTCTGCACCTGGCGGCGGTCTTTTGTCTCCCGGCAACGCGCAATCAGCGCGCGCTTTTCCAACCGGTCCAGCAGGCGCGTGATGTCGGGATCGCGGTTAATCATGCGGCGCGCGATCTCGCTGCAAGTCAGACCCTCAGGAGCACCGCGAAGGATGCGCAACACGTTGTACTGCGTCGGCGAGACATCGGCCGCCTTCAGCACCTTCTCGACGTTTCTTGAGAGCAGGTCCGCGGTCCGCAACAAGCTGACGAAGACGTCCTCTTCGAGGCAAGTGACCCTGCGCGGCTTGGTGTCTGTTCCGGCCATCTGCGTTCCAATATATTCGTTATAACGATTATTGTCAAGACAATAATTATTCGGGATTTTTAGTGGACTGAAGAGGGGTTCGCTCGTTCGCACCGGGAAATCAAAATCCCCACTTCTCGCGCGAACAGCGCGCGAGAAATGGGGCACCCATCCTGTCGCAGCAGTGGATCAGCTCCACAGGCGGTCCCAAGAACGCTCCTGGTCCCATTCCGGAGTTGGTTCGAAATAGCCTGTGCCCTTCGCGAGATGCTGGCGAACGACGTCTTCGTTCAGCGTCACGCCAAGGCCGGGGCGATCGGGGACTTCGATCCAGCCGTGATTCACAATCGGCGTCTTCACGCCCTCTTCCACCAACGACGACCACCACGGCACATCGAGAGAGTGGTTCTCGAGCGCGAGGAAATTCAGCGTGGCCGCCGCGCAGTGCACGTTGGCCATGCAGGAGACCGGGGTTCCGGCGAAATGCATGAGCATTGGAAGGCCGTACTGTTCGGCCATGTCGCCGATCTTGTGGGTTTCGAGAATGCCTCCGGCTGTTGCGAGGTCAGGCTGAATTTTTCCGACGGCATGCTTCTCACACAGAACCTGGAACGGTTCTTTGAGATAGATATCCTCTCCGGTCAGAATCGGTGTCGGACTCTGCTCCGCGATTTCTCTCAACAGATCGGTGTACTGCCAAGGAATCACGTCTTCCATCCATGACAGGTTGTACTTTTCGTACGCCTTTCCCAGCCGAATAATGGACTTCACGCCCAAGTGTCCGAGATGGTCCATACCGAGGGGAATCTCCATCCCAACCGCGTCGCGGACGGCGGCGACGTACTGCTCGAGCATGGCGATTCCCTTGTCGGTAACTTCCATTCCGAGGAGCGGGTGCGGAAGTTGGTTCGCCTGCCATTGGTCAATGTCCGAAGGGTTGGTCACTGTGCCGGGGGTGTCAGCAACCATCTCGACACCAAGATCCATTTTCAGCCAGGTGAGTCCCATGACTTCTTTGCGTTCCTTCATTCGTCGCGCGTAAATCTTCGGATCTTTATCTTCGGTCGTGTCGGCATAGACGCGAACTCTATCGCGGAACTTGCCGCCTCCGACCATGGCGTAAACGGGGGCGTTGTAGACTTTGCCCGCTATATCCCAGAGTGCCATCTCGATCGCGCACACACCGCCGCCCTGGCGCGCATGGCCGCCAAACTGCTTGATCTTGCGGAAGATCTTGTCGAGCTGCAGCGGATTCTCGCCGACAATGCGGCTTTTCAGGAACAAGGCGTACGTGGGACTCGCACCATCGCGGACTTCACCGAGTCCGTAGACACCCTGGTTGGTATCGATGCGGATAATTGGACACGGGCTCGGGCCGGGCTTCACCACATTGGCCACACGCATATCGGTGATCTTCAGTGTGGATGGGCTGGAGTTGGTGTTGACGCCTTTGGGATAGGCTTCGACGGGTTCGGACAGCAGCGCTCCCCCGAGCGCCATAGCAGAACTTTTGAGAACTTCACGACGGTCGAACATGCCCCAGTTCTTTTCAGTCATTCGTTTGTCCCTACCTATGACGAGAGTATTTAGAACAAAAAATAGATTTGTCGCACGCACAGCTGGGATTGCGACATAGAATTGTAAGCTCGCTGGCAAGCGGGCGATTCGAAAAATTAGCGGATGAGGAGATTACGAAATGATACGAGTCCTAAAAGCGGCTTTGGCGCTATCGAACCTCGGCAAAGCAGCTTTTGTCGTCGCACTTCTTGTCTCATGTGCTCAGGCGCAATTGTTCACCTTCTCGAAACAGGAATTAATTGACTACACGGCAAAATCGCCGTTTGAGCGACTGCCTGACGGACGCCCCAAAGTTCCCGATTCGATGATGGAGCGGGCCCGCGGTCTTTCGTCAGAGGAAGTGTGGGCCGCCCTGGAGGGGGAAAAAGGTTTCCGGAACCAGTACGCCGACGGATTCCACGTTCTGCACCCGGGGAAGACTATGGTCGGACGCGCCTTCACCGTGCAGTTCATGCCGTTGCGCGCCGACGTGAACGACGTGGCGGAGGCGAAGGCCAAGCAGAAAGGCATGCCTGAGCTCACCAATCAGTATGCGATCGACATGTTACAGCCGGGGGACGTTCTGGTAGTCGATCTGTTCGGGAAGAAAGTTGACGGCACGATCGTCGGCGACAATCTTTTTTATTACGTGATGAAGGCGACCAAGGGCGGCGGCCTAGTCGTCGATGGCGCCATTCGTGACCTGGATGGGATTTCAGGCATGGACATGCCGGCCTATTTCCGGGCGGCCGATCCCACTCCGATCGGCAATGTGATGTTAACTGGGATTAACGTGCCGATTAGGATCGGGGGCGTGACCGTGATGCCCGGTGATCTGGTGGTTGGCGACCGCGAGGGCGTTTACTTCGTCCCGCCACAGTTCGTAAAAGAAATGCTGGACCATGCCGATGAGATCCACGTGCACGATGAGTGGACGAGGAAGAAATTTGATGAAGGAAAATACAAATCATCGGAGATCTACGGCTCGCCCAAGGATCCGGCACTTCAGAAGGAATATCGCGAATATCTGAAGAAGCGGCTGGACGAGATCCACAAGCAGGAGGGGCAGCAGCAATAAGGCCGAGCTTCGGCCGAGGACAGCGGAAGCGGCTGTCCTCACACGATTCGATCAAAATGGCAGGCCGAGCGCGCTGCTCAGAAATTTTGCGAGCGGCGACATTTTGCGGCATGCCTTGGCGAAGGTCGTCATGAACTTCGGGCTGCAGACTTGGGCGTCTGTGAACTCAATTGCCGTGCCGAGGTCGCGCAGCTTCAGGTCATCGACGAACTCGTGGTCGCACGGGAAGCCGCGAGGAGGGCGGGAGAGTTTGGTAGCGTCGTCCCAGTTGAGAAGCTTGCGAATCGGCCGCCATTCGTCGCAGCGGCCCACAATCGCGCTGCGCACCTTCAGCAGGGTGGGGGGGTCGGGATGCCAGAGGCCGGATGCCGCGAAACATCCGCCGGGCTCGAGGTGCAGATAAAAGCCCGGCGAGTGCACGTCTTTGCCGCGGTGCGAAAACTTCATCGCAATGTGTGTCTTGTACGGGCGCTTGTCGGCGGCAAAGCGGGTATCGCGGTAGATGCGGAATAGCGATCCACGTGACGTGCGCGGATCGGCCACGAGATACGGAGTTAGGTCGTAGAGCGGGCCGGCAAAGTCGGCGACGAACTGCACGGCAGGGTTGAGAGCATGGGCTTCGTAGTCGGGTTTGTGAGCCTGGAACCAGTCACGATTGTTATTGCGCTTCAGACGAGTAAGAAAACGGAAGAGTTCGGGCGTGAAATAAGTAGGCATCGCAAACAATGTAAACCTTAGAAACGAGACTCACCACAGGGATCACAGGGTGTCACAGAGGAACCTAGCTACCGACGCGTTGCTATTCGACAGGCTGGCACGATAAGATACCTCGTACACTCTTCTCCGCTTTCTTCCCAGTAACTTGTGCAATGTTTCCGCGGTTGAGACGTGTGCAAACGCGGCACGAATGTAGTACGTGTGTGCCATCCTTTGTGACGGAGCAGGAATTGAAAAAGGGCAAGACTGCGGTGATCGTTGGCGCCCAGTGGGGCGATGAGGGCAAGGGGAAGATCGTTGATGTGTTGTCGGAGAACTTCTCGGTGGTTGCCCGCTATGCTGGAGGACATAATGCCGGCCACACCGTGATCATCAATGGCAAGAAGTTCGTTCTCCAGCTTGTGCCTTGCGGGGTGCTGCGCATGGGGTGCCGCAGCGTCATCGGGAATGGCGTCGTTCTCGATCCGCTGGCGTTTCTGAAGGAAGTCGGCTCCCTGCGGGAGGCCGGGGTGAAGGTCGACGGCAATCTCTTCGTTTCCAATCGCGCGCATGTGATCCTGCCCTATCACCGGATGATCGAACTGGCTTCCGAGAATGCTCCGGGGCGCGTGAAAATTGGAACTACTTCGCGCGGCATAGGTCCGGCCTACGAAGACAAGATGGGACGCCGCGGGCTGCGAGTGGCCGACCTGCTCGATCTGAAGCTTTTAAAGAAGCACATCGAAAACGCAGTGCGCGAAAAGAATATGATCGCGCACGCGCTGTTCAACTCGGAACCGGTCGATGCCGACAAGATGTATGCCGAGTACGCCCAGGCAGCGGAGAAGATCGCACCATTCATCTGCGACACGGCCATGCTGCTCAACAACGCGCTGAACCAGGGGGAGTCGATCCTATTCGAGGGCGCTCAGGGAACAATGCTCGACATTGACCATGGCACTTATCCGTTTGTGACGTCTTCGAGCGCAACTTCCGGCGGCGCGGTGACCGGAACTGGAGTGGCTCCGAACGCGATCAATTCCGTAATTAGTATTACCAAAGCTTACTGCACGCGAGTCGGTGAAGGCCCGTTCCCGACGGAGGACAAGGGCGAGTTCGGTGACAATCTGCGCAAGCGCGGCAATGAATACGGTGCGGTCACTGGACGTCCGCGACGCACGGGTTGGCTCGATATGCCTCTGCTGCGCTATTCGGGAATGATTAATGGCACGAACTGGCTGGTCGTGACAAAGCTCGACGTGCTGGATGAGCTCGCGGAAATTCCGGTGTGCATTGGATTCAAGATCGACGGAAGAGAGACCGACGAGCCTCCCGCGGAAGCCAGCGGATTCGACAAGATTGAGTGCATTTACAGGAAGCTGCCCGGTTGGCGATCTTCCACAGAGGGTATTAGGGAATACGAAAAGTTGCCGAAACAGGCGCAGGAATACCTGGCATTTGTGGCCAAAGAAACTGGGGCGAAGATCGGCATGATTTCGACCGGGCCGGACCGCGACCATACCATCCTTGTCGACGACTTTATTACAGAGTTGAAGGCCGCCGCGAAGAAAGCCTAAAATGTGCTCCCGGCTCACGGCCGGGCAAGGAGCAAGCGATGGTGGTGTTAGCTGTCACCTGGATGGCGAAAGTTGGGCGCGAAGCTGACGTCGCAGCACTTTTCGAAAAATTGACCGAGCAGTCCCGCAAGGAGCCTGGCTGCTCCATGTACCAGGTGCATCGGCACAAGACCGAGCCTCGCCGGTTCTTTATCTACGAGCAATACAAGGACGACGCCGCGCTCGAAGCCCACCGCACCGCTCCGCACTTCCTGCAGCACGCGAAAAAGGATCTGCCCAAGATCGCGGACCGCGTGGAGGGACATTTGTTCGAGCCGCTGGGATAAACCAGTTGCCAGGAGCCAGTTTCCTAGTTGCCAGTCTTTATTGCGACTTCTTCTCGTCTGCCGGCTTGGCGGCGGGGGAACCGCCACGGGTGTATAGCAGGCTCTTCGTGCCGCCATCGCAGGTGCCAACTACCTTGCCGTCGCCTTCTTTTCCTTTATCGACCGCGTCGAGGGTATAGCCCACTGCGCCTTTGGCATCGAGCTTCTTGCTGATTTCAGCTTTGAGATCGTCGCAGGATTTCCTTGCGGTTGGCGCTGCCGGAGCTGTTTGCGCCGTCTGGGCAAAACCACACGTACCCACAAAAAGCAGAGCAGCGGCCACTGTCCACGTTTTCATGATCGAACCTCGCTTTCGAGCGCAGTATACCCACTCACGCGCGCGAGGGATGTATTACGGGGGTAATCCGGAAGGTTCGGGCGTAACTACTTCGGGGGACCCTTGTCGATCATCAACTCTCCGCCGGAAGCATAGCTCTCTTTCGAGACTTCATGGAACGCAACGACTATGGCCTCACGGCGGGCTCCCGCCTCTTCGACCAGAGCGTCGGTGATGCGCTTGGCGATCTTGCGCTTCTGGTCGGCCGTGCGGCCGGTCAGCATGGTGATTTGAACCAGAGGCATGAGAGAAGTTCTCAGTTCCCAGTTGTGAGTTCTCAGTAAAAGTTCGATTCTCAGCAACTGAGAACCGAGAATTGAGAACTATTTTGCCAGTTCGTATCCCGCGAAGAAGAAGCTCAACTCAAAGCGAGCGGTGTCTTCGGCATCTGATCCGTGGATCGCGTTGTACTCGATATTAGTCGCCCATTTCTTGCGGATGGTGCCTTCTTCAGCGTTGGCCGGATTGGTGGCGCCCATCAGCTTGCGAAGATCCGCGATGGCATTTTCTTTTTCGAGCGCCAAGACGACGATCGGGCCGCTCGACATGAAATCCGTAAGCGAGTTATAGAAGGGACGGCTGGCATGCACCGCATAGAACTGCTCGGCCTGATGCTTGGAAATTTGTAGCATCTTCATGGCGAGGATGCGGAAGCTGTTCTTCTCGAATTGTTCAATGATGTCGCCGACACCGTTTTTTCGGACGGCGTCGGGTTTCACGATGGTCAGGGTGCGTTGGAGCGTCTTCATGAATTAAGTTCTCAGTTCTCGGTTCTCAGTTGTAGTTGTCATTTTTACCCCGCACGAGAAGTACCAGTGCGGAGAGAACAGATCTTTTGCGATTACGCGTTCACTCCGATGGCTGCGGCTAGAGTTTCTCCAATCGCCGCGGGCGATTTTGCCACTTTGATTCCTGCCGCTTCGAGCGCTTTGATCTTCTCGGCCGCAGTTCCCTTCCCGCCCGAGATGATGGCACCGGCGTGTCCCATGCGGCGTCCCGGAGGTGCAGTCTGTCCGGCGATGAAGCTCACCACCGGCTTCTTCATATGAGTCTTGATGAATTCCGCAGCGGTCTCTTCCGCATTGCCGCCGATCTCGCCGATCATGATCACGGCCTCGGTCTCGGGATCGCGATTAAACAAGTCAAGCGCGTCCACAAACGTGGTGCCGATAATCGGGTCGCCACCGATGCCGATGGCCGTCGATTGTCCGATGCCGCGCTGCGTTAACTGGTGGACCGCTTCATAGGTAAGTGTTCCAGAACGCGAGACGATTCCGATGTTTCCTTCTTTGTGGATCGAGGCCGGCATGATGCCGATCTTGCACTTGCCCGGAGAGATGATTCCCGGGCAGTTCGGCCCAATCAGGCGCGAGCGGCGCGTCTGCAAGAACTCCCATGCGCGCACCATGTCGAGGGTCGGAATGCCTTCGGTGATGCAGACGATCAGGTCGATCTCGGCATCGGCCGCCTCCATGATGGCGTCGGCCGCGAACGGCGGCGGAACGAAAATCACGGTCGCGTTTGCGCCGGTTTTGTCGACGGCTTCCTGCACCGTGTTGAAAATCGGCCAGCCTTCGTGGGTCGTGCCGCCTTTGCCCGGCGTCACACCGCCAACGATCTTCGTCCCGTATGCGGCGCTGGCTTTCGCGTGAAATGTGCCTTCACGTCCGGTCAGGCCCTGGACCACCACTCTCGTATCTTTATTGACTAGGATTGCCATATGAAAAGTACCTCGCAACTGCCAGGTTCAAAATCTTTCACCACAACATAGAGGTCCACAGGGGAAATACGACTATCGCCACTCGGTCATGCCTATCGTGCCTCGGGCCGCCGCCACGACTTTATCCGCGGCATCTTTCATCGTATCGGTAACGACGAAGTTGAATCCCGAGTTCATCAGAATCTTCTTCCCTTCATCCACATTCGTTCCTTCGAGCCGCAGCACGATGGGCAATTTGATATTCGTCTTCCGGGCGGCCTCGACTACGCCGGTCGCTAATGTGTCCACGCGCAGAATGCCGCCGAAGATGTTAATCAGAACAGCCTTCACATTTTTGTCGCTGAGCAGAATCTCGAAAGCATGCGCCACCTGCTCGGAGCTCGCGCCACCGCCGACGTCGAGGAAATTCGCGGGCATTCCGCCTGCGTACTTGATGATGTCCATTGTGGCCATTGCCAGGCCCGCACCGTTGACCATGCATCCGACATTCCCGTCGAGTTTAATGTAGTTCAGGCTGTACTTCGAAGCCTCGACTTCGAGCGGATCTTCTTCGGTAATGTCACGCAGTTCCCTTAGATCGGCATGGCGGAAGAGCGCGTTGTCGTCGAAGTTGATTTTGGCATCGAGCGCAAACAGCCGGCCATCGGTCGTCGTAATGAACGGATTGATCTCAAGCAGCGAGGCGTCGGTCTCAAGAAACGCCTTATAGAGGCTGGTCAGGAACTGCACGGCGGGACCGATCTGCTTCGCACCGAGTCCGAGTTTGAAGGCAATCTTCCGTGCCTGAAACGCCTCGAGACCCATGCCGGGATCGATGTGCTGCTTCAGGATCGCGTCGGGATTCTTGGCGGCAACTTCTTCGATCTCCATGCCACCGGCGGCCGAGGCCATGAACACCGGCTTGCCTTCGGCGCGATCGACCAGAATTCCGAGGTAAAGTTCTTTCTCTATGGGCAGCGTCTCTTCGATCAGCAGGCGCCGGACGATCCGTCCCTCGGGCCCGGTCTGATGCGTCACCAGTTTCATGCCCAGCATCTTGCCCGCGAGGTTGGCGGCCTCGTCGACCGATTTCGCGATCTTCACTCCACCGCCCTTACCGCGGCCTCCGGCATGAATCTGGGCCTTGACGACTACGCCGGTCGATCCGGAATCCAGCAGCTCTTTGGCGACGGATTCGGCCTCTTCGCGGGAAGTGGCCATCGATCCGCGCGGTACACTGACACCATACTTCCTTAAGATTGCCTTTGCCTGATACTCATGAATTTTCATAATGAATGCTCTTCAGTCAAAAAATCGGTAGGACCCTGCTTGCGGCGTCGCACTGCGGGCAGCAAACTTCTGATTTTATAGAAGAAAGCGACGGTTGAGCAAACGCGGACGCCTGGATTTCGCCGTGGATTTTCAATTTGGGAGAGCAGAAAAGCCTCACCAAATAAGGCGAATCGAAAGATCGTGAGGCGATCAATCTTTTTTCTGCATCCAAAGCCGATTGTTGAGGATAATGTCGTGCCCAAATCGCAGGAGCTCGCGATGAAGCTAATCTCGATCAATGTAGCGCGGCCGCGCCTGGCTTCGTACCGAGGCGAGACGTATAGCACCGGGATCTTCAAGCATTTCGTCTCTGGGCCGATTGCACTGCGCACACTCAATCTCGATGGCGACCGGCAGGCGGACCTCGCGGTGCATGGTGGCCCGAACAAGGCCGTTTATGCGTACCCGTCAGAGCACTACGAGTTTTGGCGCGCGGAACTGCCCGGCACAAATCTTCCGTGGGGCATGTTCGGCGAGAACTTCACCACGGAAGGCCTCTTCGAAAACGACTTACACATCGGAGATCGCTTGCGGATCGGGTCGGCGATTATTGTCGTACGTCAGCCACGCATCCCTTGCCAGAAGCTGGCGGTGAAATTCCAACGGAAGGACATCCTGGCCCGCTTTCTGAGGAGCGGCCGCAGCGGACTTTACTTCTCGGTTGAGGTGGAAGGGACAGTCGAGGCGGGACAGTCATTCGAGTTGCTGAGCCAGGTGCCGGAGGCGATCACGATTGCCGAGATGAATCATGTATTCGCCGAAGATATCTACAATCAGGAGTTGTTAACGAAAGCCATCGCGACTTCCGCGTTGCCGGAAGATTGGCGGGATCATTTCCGGAAGAGGTTAGCCGGACCGGCAGTGGTCGCAGATTGATCCAGCCCCTGTCGCGCAAGCGGGCCACGCTCGGAAGCCACGGAAGCTTCTACCCTTGAACACCTACTCGAAGCCTCAATGCCGTAAAATGCTCGCCTGAATGATCCTTGACGCTCTCCATCGAGTTGCGAACCCCTCGGTTGCCGAGCAGACACAGTCGCTCAGCCGGGAGGAAGCTCGCGCCGTCATGGCCGACGTGCTCAGCGGAAAATGCACGGACGCGCAAATCGCTGCACTCCTGATTGCGCTCCGTATGAAAGGAGAAACCGTCGAAGAGATTGTGGGATTTGCCGAAGCGATCCGGTCGGCTGCCGCGCCTCTGCCTATTGAACGCAGCGAATTAGATCCGCTCGCCGTTAGCGGTACCGGGCGGGACGCGTTGCTGGACGAACCGCTCGAAGAGTCGTCTTTGATTGACACCAGCGGAACCGGCGGCGATGCCAGCGGAACGTTCAATATATCCACCGCTACCGCGCTGGTTACCGCAGGTGCGGGCGTGCGCGTCGCGAAGCACGGCAACCGCAGTATCAGTTCGAAATGTGGATCGGCCGATGTGGTGGAGGCGTTGGGCGTGAACATCCAACTCTCACCGCAACGCTCGGCCGAATGCCTGAACGAAGTTGGAATCTGCTTTCTTTACGCGCCCAACCTGCATCCCGCCATGAAGCAGGTGCAGGCCGTCCGCCGCGAATTGCGCATGCGCACCATGTTCAACCTGCTCGGTCCACTGACGAATCCGGCGCGAGCCTCAGGGCAAGTCGTTGGCGTCTATTCGCTGGATCTGGTCGAGAAACTTGCGGGAGCGCTCAGCATGTTAGGACTGCGCCGCGCTCTTGTCGTACATGGAATTGATGGCCTGGATGAAATCACGATCACTGGCGTGACCAGAATCGCCGAAGCGCGCGGCGGCAATGTGCGGTCCTATGAAGTCGAGCCTGAAGAGTTCGGCATGAAACGGGGAACCTTGGAGGAAATTTCCGGGGGTGATGCCAAAGAGAATGCGGAAATCATCCGCGCAGTTTTGAAAGGGGAGAGGTCTCCACGGCGGGATGTAGTGCTGCTGAATGCGGCGGCAGCATTGGTAGCCGCGGGCAAAGCAGATCACATCGCCGGAGCCGTCCCGATTGCGGCGCAGTCGATCGATTCCGGAGCAGCCGCCGCGAAGCTCGATGCTCTGGTTCGCTTTAGTTCGGAAAACAAATAAACCACCAAGGGCACGAAGGAACACAAAGGAACTCCTTCGTGTACCTTTGTGCCCTTTGTGGTTGAAGAATTATCGAACTTCTACCTTTTCCTGATACTGCGCCACCTGCACGTTCCATCCCAGTTCCCGTGTCATAAGGTCCCGCAGGTGCCCAGAAGCATCGGGCTCACCGTGTACTAGATAAGTGGTCGACGGCCGATTGCGGAATGTTCGGAGCCATTGCAGCAACTCGGGAGGATCGGCGTGATCGCTGAACTGCTCCAGCGCCACGACCTGGGCGCGGATGGACACGTAGTCACCGAAAATCTTCACTTCATCTGATTTGCTCTTGATGATGAATCCGCGTGTGCCCGGTGCCTGGAATCCGATGAACAGCACAAGATTTCGCGGATCGGGCAGCCGCTGCGCCAAGTGATGAAGAATGCGTCCGCCGGTCACCATCCCGCTTGACGAAATAATTACCGAGGGCATTCTCGCGTCGTTAATCTTTTTCGATTGCTCGGGCGTCAGGGCGAAGGTAAATCCGGGCCACTCGACTGGCGAACCGTATTTGCGGATCATCTCGCGAGTCTCGTCGCTGTATTCCTCATCGTGCTCCAGAAAGATTTCGACTGCCTTAATCGCCATCGGGCTGTCGCAGAACACCGGCATGCGAGGAATCTGCCCCGACTCGATCAGGTGCTTGAGGATGAACACGAATTTTTGCGTGCGTTCGATGGCAAACGCCGGGACGATGACACTTCCGCCGCGATTGGCCGCAGCCGTAATCAGTTCGGCCAATTCCGGTAATGGATCTTCTTTGGGATGCAGCCGGTTGCCATACGTGGATTCCATGACCACGAGGTCTGCCGTTTCGCCTTCGGTCGGTCCAGAGTGCACCACTTTGCCGGGAGCCACTTTGTGGTCATGCACGCGGCCAATATCGCCCGTAAAGAGCAAACGGCGAGACTGCCCGTCTGTCTTCAGAGAAACCTCGGCCATGCAGGAGCCGAGAATGTGCGCGGCACGAACGAATCGGAAATAGAGTTCGGGAGAGAGTTGAACTGTTTCGCCGACCCGAACAGCTTTGAAATATTGCAAAGATTTCTGCGCTTCGTCGAATGTGTACAGCGGCAATGCGGGATCGTGTTTCGATTTTTTCGTCTTGTTATAGAATCGCGCGTCTTCTTCCTGCAGATGGCCGGCATCCGGAAGGATGATGCCGCACAAATCGATCGTCGGAGAGGTCGCGTAGATGGGCCCGCGGAATCCTTCTTTCACCAGCCGGGGAATCCATCCACAGTGATCCAGGTGAGCGTGCGTCAGAATGACGGCATCGATCTCCTTCGCGGGCACCGGTGTATCGCGCCAGTTGCGCTCTCGCCACTCCTTCGGGCCCTGAAAGAGCCCGCAGTCGATAAGAACTTGAAATCCGCTCTTGCCCGAAGTGTCTCCAGTGTTGATGAGGTGTTTTGAGCCTGTGACCGTGCCGGCAGCGCCCAGGAATTGTATGTAGGCCAAACGACCCTCCGCGCGACCGACTAAGTTACCACGGACGAGAATTGCTTGATTGGCTCGTTGCAGCGATTGTCATTCCGAATGGCCGTTCTTGGGCCATGAAGAATCTGCTTTATGCCGAGAGACAGCAGATTCCTCGTCGCTTCGCATCTCGGAATGACAAGTCATTGGCGCGGTTAACGCTAGCTTTGGGGTGCTTCGACTTTGAAGGTGTTGTCGCCTGTTCTGCTCTCCGGAACGCTGCCGTCATTGACAACAATCTCCTGTGGAGCGGCGGGCGTCTCGACTCGAACCGTCGTCTTGCTCTTCGCCCGCACCTCGATGCGCTTTACGGACTCGCCCTTAGGCATTCGAATGATTACCGGAACCTCCGCCCCGGCCGTGCCGGCGTTCTCTAGAGTGATGGTCAGCAGATACGTATTGTTCAGCGTTTTGCGGCTGAACGCTGACTCGACTTTGAAGTCGGGCAATCCATGATCGCGGTACACCCAGTCATCAAAGAACCAATCGAGATCGCGCTGGGTCTGCGCAGCGGTCAGCCGAGGCATGTAAGAAGGATCCTTGTCCTGCTCCGGCCTGTAAGCCTGGATCGCTTTTTTGAGCGCCGCATCGCCGATCATGTCGCGCAGCATCCACCAGACACACAGGGCTTTGCTGCGCAACAACTGCTCGTTGTTTGTATTGATCAGGGACGAGCGAGCCGCGTCATTTTCCGGTTGAGCGGTCGGGCCGGAGGTATCTGACGATTTCAATGCCGCCCTATGCGCGGTCATGTAGTCGAGGGCGGCCTGCCGTCCCTTCTGCTGTTCGAGATAGAGCGCCTGCGCGAAGTGGGCCAAGCCTTCATTAATCCACGGACGCGAGGATGATAAGGATGCGTGAGTCAACTGATGTGCGACTACCAGCCCGGTCAGTTTGGAGTCGCTGCTGAGAGGCGTCGCCAGAAATGCACCGCTCTCAAACGGAGCGGCGTCCGGATCCGGCAGGTCAGCGGTCACGGCTTTCTGCCGAAGAGGCCCGAACCAGTCAACGATCAGCGGAGCTATTTTCTCAGTGGCATCCGCATAGGCCTCGGCAGCGGCGGCATGGGTCGGCAAATCATAGATGGTTATCGATTTGCGATTGACGGCTCCGAACCGGCCAATCACAAACGATGGGACGATATCGCCTAGAGCATGAAACGTGCAGTCCACTGACTCCTGTTGGAAACGCGACATTTGTAAATTGATGGCTGCGCACGCAGGTTCGTCGATAACGAGTTGCGGGGGTTGTTCCCCACTGAAGCTTGACACTTTGATGCTAAAGCGCGCCTGCGCACCCGCTTCCCGCGCCTTCCACCTCGCCAGCGCTTCGAAAACGCTGTCCCCTTCCGACAAATTCGCTACGTCAGTGGCGATTGGGTACCACGCCACATATCCGGCGCCACGCACGCCCGTGAAATCACTCTCGATGCGATCCCAGTCTGTGTTCCGAGCCGCGTCTTCTGGCGCGCCGATGCGCGTGAGCCGTGTGGCATCGAGCAAAATCACACCTTCGTAGGCGATATCGAGATCAATCGTGCCTTTGGGCGTGACTTCCTGCGGCAACGTCACAAGCGCTTCCGACAGGCTGCCGGTGTGGTCGATATCTGAGGTGTAAGGCTGGGTCACAAATTGCAGCATTTTGCCCGCGGTTCGGATCGCGCGCCAATCGAGAGAAGATGATATCTGCAGGACTGCAATTTTCTGCGGAGCCGATGTGTCGTTACGAAGCGTAATTTTGCCCCGCGCACCCAGACGGTGCTGCTCCGGTTCGATCTGCACATTCAGGTCGTATGTCGTAATGGAGAAGGCTTCGCGATCCAGCGAAAAACAAAACCTTGCACCACAGAGGGCACAGAGGAGACACAGGGCCCTCAATTTGAAGTTCATTCTGGTTCCGATGAGGCGTGTGCTGCGCGTCGTTGCCTCACGATCTCGTACAGCACGACTGCGGCCGCGACTGAGACATTCAGTGATGGAACCTTGCCCAGCATGGGAATCGAGACGAGAAAATCGCACTTGCGCTTGACGAGGTCATGCAGGCCCTTGCCTTCGCCGCCGAGAACCAGCGCGCAGTCGATGTTGTAGTCGAGAGCATCGTAGGTCTGCTCGGCTCGCTCGTCGAGGCCGACAGTCCATATGTTTTTCTCTTTAAGCTCTTCGACGGTGCGGGAAATGTTGGTCACCTTCGCGATCGGCAGATGCTCGCTCGCCCCCGCCGACGCCTTCGTGACAGTTCCGGTGACCGCCGCCGCGCGCCGCTCGGGGATGACAATGCCATTCGCGCCGGCGGCATCGGCTGTACGCAGGATCGCGCCAAGATTGTGCGGATCCTCAACGCCGTCGAGCACCACGAGCAGGGAATATTGATCGCGCTTCGCGTTGATAACATCTTCCAGATCGTTGTACTGTTTGGCCGAAGTGACGGCGACCACTCCCTGGTGCGCCGCGTTTCCCGCCATGCGGTCGAGTTCGGTGCGTTGCAGGAACTTTACCGGCACCCCGATCTTGCGGCAGTCTTCAATCAACCGCTGCAACCGGATGTCATGGCGCTCTTTCGCCATACCCACCCATTCAAAAGCGCGTCCACGCGCCTTCAGCGCCTCGGTCACCGAGTTGATTCCATAGATGTAGTGCATGAACTATCAGTGTACAGAAAGTGAACTGTGGCGCGGGCGCCCCCGCCCGCGAGATGCCTATGCCTGAACTAGTGTCGCAGGAACTCGATAATCTGCCCCGGCTCCGGCCGCTCCGTGTAATCCTCGTTCACCGAAGCAAAGAGGATCGTGCCATCACGATCCAGGATGAACGTAGCAGAAATCGGCAATTCCCAACTGTCATCTCCGTTCGTGAACGGGAGGTTCACAAATGCCCTCCGATACACCGACTCCTGCGCGGAAGGCACGCGGTACGTCAGTCCAAACTGCCGCGCCACGTTGTTGCCGGCATCTGAAAGCAGCGGAAACTTCAGCTTGTGCTGATCGTGCATGAAATACGATTGCTTCACGGTTTGCGGCGAGACCGCCACGAAACCCGCCCCGGCCTCATCGATCTGCTCGATAACGAAGTTCATTGCCTCCAACTGACCGACACAAAAGGGACACCAGCGCCCCCGGATGAACGACAGCACCAACCTGCCGCGAACCAGCAAGTCGGAAGAACGGACGATTTTCCCATCGTTGTCCTGCAACTCGAACTCAGGCGCTTTAGCCCCAACCGGCAGCGCTTTACCCGCGATGCCCTGTGCCTTAAGTTCCTGTATTGCCTGTTCATGAACGGCTTGTGTCTGCGCAGGCACATACTTCGCGATCAGGTCTTTCCGCTCGGCAAAGATTTGGCTGAGCGGACGCGAGTCCGCCGTATTCGACGAGTCTTCCAGCGAACGCCATTTCATCCGATCGGCCTCTTCCCCACGAGCCCAGGCAGTACTTGCAAGCTTGTCTTAACTTCAGTGTAACGCCTCCGTTTATCGGAATCGGCAGTTCTTGAGGTACATCTCTGGATTGCGCCCGGAAAACCGCCGCCACTATACTCTCGTCAGGTCTTGTGCAACTCTGGAGCCGCTGATGTCCTTGTCTGCAGTCATAGTCGACGACGAGCAACTAGCACGGGACGAGCTTGCGTATTTGCTGAAGAATACCGGCGATGTGACGGTGGTTGCTCAGGGCAAGAACGGCCTGGAAGCGGTCAATCTGATCAAGGAGCACAATCCCGACCTGGTTTTTCTCGATGTCCAGATGCCCGGACTGGATGGCTTCGGCGTCATCAAGAAACTTCTCGATAAGAAAGTCCCGTTGCCCAAAATCGTCTTCGCGACCGCGTTCGATCAGTACGCCGTCAAGGCGTTTGAAGTGAATGCCGTCGATTATCTTTTGAAGCCTTTTGACAAGAAAAGGGTCGCGCAGGCCATTCATAAGGCCCGTGCGCAGCAGGACTCCGACAGCGCTCCGGCAGAGAGGTTCGAGACGCTTGTTCGGATGCTGGAGTCTCAGAAACAGCCCGCGTCAAAGATTTTGCTGAAAGCCGTCGGTCGGATGTTTTTAGTAGACCAGAAAGACATCTGCTATGCGTGGATCGAGGACGGAGTGATCACAGTTGTGACTGCTGGCGCAGCGGGGATGGAAGGACAATCCAATTGCCGGACCCTCGAGGAGTTGCTGGAAAGCCTTGACAGCAACATGTTCTGGCGTGCCCACCGCTCTTACCTTGTGAACATCAATCGCATTCGCGAGGTGGTGCCCTGGTTCAAGAGTTCTTATCAGCTACGGATGGACGACAAGAAACAGACCGAGATCCCGGTCAGCCGCGCCCAGACCAAGCGACTGCGGGAGCTTTTCGGGCTCTGAGACTTGCTCTCCATCGTTCGGGCCTGACGCAGTAATATTCGAACGGCTTCCAACCTCACGCGAACTTCTTGTGGGCTTTTTCAGTACGCGTTCTGCTGCGCGCATCAAATCTCGAATCATCGTGCCTGTGTACATCAATTCTCCCGGCCAAACGTTTGCCATTCGGAATGCCAGAGGACAATTCGAAGGAACTGTCCTCCGGCATCAGGGGGAAGGGCTAAACCGCCAGCGCTTCCAATCCAGAGCGATCTCGAATGACCAGAGTTGGCCCATCCAGCGAGATGAGCCGCTTTTTTCTCAAGTCGCTCAGCAGGCGAGTCACGGTCTCGCGAGAAGCACCAATGCGCTGCGCCATTTCTTCATGCGTCATCGGCGTGACCGCGTAGTTGTCGATCGTATTCACCCGCCTTATGGATTCTAACAGCAACAATCTTGCCAACTTGCCCGAAGAGGATCGCGTCAGGACCAGATCGTGAATGTCGCGATACGCCGAGCGGTATTCCCGGCTCAGGCACTGCGACGTGTGCATCCCAAGCTCACTGTGAACCTCAATGAGTTCCATAAAGTGCTTGCGTTCCACAAAGCTGACCTGACACGGTGTGGCCGCGACGGCCGTAGCTTCGTATGGCATTCCCGAAACGGCAGCGCTGAGACCCAGAGCTTCTCCTGCCAGTGCAGTTTTGAGAATCAGGATCTTCCCTTCCCGAGAAGTCGTCGAGAGGTGTACCTTCCCGGAGCAGACGATGAACATGCCCCGCGAGGCCTGACCTTCAACAAAGAGAATGGCTCCGGCCGGCAGAGTTGATTTGTGGCTAACCTGGTTGAGCGCCTCGAGAACGGGCTGAGAGAACTGGCAATAAAACCCGGAATTCAGGCTGGTACACTCCACGCAATTGTCGTTGATCTCCAGCCCGTAAGGCCCCTTCATTTCATCCTCCACAGTGATTTGTTCCGTTGCAGCTGTGAACTCCTGAGGTGCACTGAGCCCTGACCCGCCAAACTCGCGCGCGCTGGAGAGCAACGCACGAGCATGCGCGCGCGTATCGCAATGAGAACTGCGTGCCGCCGCGATCAATTCCCACGCGGCGCTCGGCTCCTCTGAGCGCTCCCATTCGACATAGGTGGCGAAGAGATAGAGAGGGTCGATTTCGTCGACCGCGCGATTGAGATTCTGAAGTGGCACGAATGCATTCGTAAGGTCTGCCAAAGCTGGAGCCGGAGGAATTCGCTGCCCAGCATGAGGATTAATGTTTTCCAGGGCGCGGCAGCGACGTGTCCGGCCGAAGATGGGGGGATCGTCACTCCTGACCGGAATGCTCGATCCGAGCGTCGTCACTTTCTTAAGTTGTGGCACGCAACAACTCCGCTTCACGGGACTGGGTCGTCCCGCGATGATGAATATATGAATTCTGTGGAGCCACTTCCGCGAAGGCAGACCCCAGTAGTAAGCCGGCCAGAGGCAGAAGACCCTATCAATTAAGCACGCCTGATTCCGAAATGGTACGGAATCCGCAGGCCCGCAAGTTCCCTGAATGGAACAAGTTCCGAAACGGAGCAGGTTCAACGTCTCTGCTCTATTGACGGCTTTTCGGCAATTGCCGAATTATCGGCAGCGGAGTTACACGCCAGAATTTAGTCTTCTACCGGAGCGGAATAGTCTTCGCGAGTGATTCCGAGGCGCTGCATCCTCGATTGCAAGGTGGTCCGTTTCAATCCGAGCCGTTGCGCCGCCCCCGCCGGACCGGAGATCACTCCGTTGGATTCCCGAAGTACTCGAACAATGTGCTCCCGCTCTGCAGCTTCCAAGCTGCTCTCTGGCTCACCCTTCGAGGCTGGCTCAACCCGCAGTTCGGGCAGCGGTACTTGCAGCACGTTCCCGGAGCTAAGGATCACCGACCGCTCCATCATGTTCTCGAGTTCTCGGATGTTGCCCGGCCAATGATACTCAGACAGAGTTCTCATGGTCTCTTTGGGGATAATCTCGATGTATCGATCCATACGTGGGGCAAATTTATGGACAAAATGGCGGACTAGCAGAGGAATGTCGTCTCGCCGTTCCCGCAGCGCAGGCATCCGGATGGGGAATACGTTCAAACGGTAAAAGAGATCGGAGCGGAATTCGTTGTCCGTAATGCGCTGTGCCAGATTCCGGTTGGTCGCTGCTACCAGCCGCAGGCTGACGCGCACCGTCCGGTTGCTCCCCAAGCGTTCGAACTCCTGGTCTTGCAGCACTCGCAACAACTTCGGCTGCAGTTCCAGCGGGATGTCGCCGACTTCATCAAGAAATAACGTGCCGCCATCGGCCAATTCCATGCGCCCGATCTTCCGGCTGATGGCTCCGGTGAATGCTCCTTTCTCGTGCCCGAAGAGTTCACTCTCCAGCAATCCCGTGGGGATCGAGGCGCAGTTGAGTTTGACCAAAGGTCCATCTTTTCGACGGCTCATCCGATGGATTGCGTTGGCGACGAGTTCCTTCCCGGTTCCGGTTTCCCCCAGAATCAGGACGGTGGCATCGCTATGGGCGACGGTCGCGACCTGATCGAGTACGGTCTTAAGAGCTGCGCTGTCGCCCACGATTTCAGGGAACTCTCCTTCTGGACGTTTGATTCCCTGCAAGTAAATTCGCTCCTCGCCCAGCCGACGCTTGAGTTGTTCGATTTCCTGTGCAGCCCGGTAGTTCTCAATCGAAAGCGCCAATTGTGCCGCCACTTGCCGGAGCAGGGCCACATCGTCGGACTGAAATGCCTCGTTGCGCGTGCTCCCAACCATGAACACACCCAGTGGGCCTCGCGGCCGAATTAGGGGAACACAACAAAGCGATTGCATCCCCTCGGCCAGGAAGCTGTTCGCCACTTCCTCTTGAAACTCCTCCAGTTGTTCTCTGGAAAATATCTTGGTGGCCCTTTCTTGCATGGACCGTCCAGATGGACTCTGCGTGCTGACGACTTGCTGGGTCGCAATCACTCCCCGCCCCAGAGGGAAATCCATGGCTTGCCGCACCAGGAGGCCCGTGCTCGGATCGTGCAACACGAAGCTGGCAAACTCTTGCCGCAGCACACGTCGAATACTGGCTGAGATCCGCGGAAACACCTCGGCGACATCCCAATTAGCTGACAGCAAATCGGACACTTGCTGCATCGTGCGTCGACGTTCCGATTCACTCCGCAGCCTTTCTTGTGCCTGCGCCAGCACCTGTTCAAGGTTGTGCTTACGCTCCAACGCAACTCCGGTCTGCGCCGGCCCCGACAATGCGCTTCAATTCGAATGAAGTGACAGTGGGAAACGAGAGCTTCTCAGGGAATTCGAAAGCGGGATTTCGGCGGCTGCTTCTGTGCCGCCAATTCAGATATGGTGGGTTGCAAGTCTCTCGATCAGAAATGCAACTCGTGAAGAGGAGCAACGTGCCAGCGAACACCTATACCAACCCTCATACACGCCTCCCCCTCAAGGCGAACTCACGAACCGAGCAAACGAAATTATAGCCACACTGTCAAGAGCTTCATCTGTGTCTTCGCTTCTCATAGTTTGCGGAACACGCATGGCGTTGAGCGTCCAACGCACCGGATTGTGCTGGTAAGCCGCACTATAATCAGAAGATGGCTCGCGGATGGGAGAGTAAATCGGTCGAGGCTCAACAAGCTGAGGCATCCGAAAAGTCAACGTCTGCGCGCGTGAAGCTCACTCCCGAAGCCGCCGTGCGCGCCCGAGAAAAGGAAAACGTGCGGCTTGCCCGAAAGCGCGTGCTTCAGCAGTTGGAGCAAACCCAGAACGAACGCCATCGGAAACTGCTCCAACAGACACTCGCGGATCTGGAAGAGAAGCTCAGCAAGTTCCAGTCGTAATCCTCCACACGGGCAGATACTGCACTCTAAATACGGAGCAACTCCTCCCGAGGTCTGACGTCCAAAGTCTGAAGTCGGAGGTCCTTCCGTCACGTATAATACCCTCTTACCACCATGACCGCCTACGTGTACGTCTCTCTCAAGAAGAGTGTTCTCGACCCTCAAGGCAAAACGATCCACGGCGCGCTCAAGAAAATGGGCTACAAGGGTCTGGAGAGTGTACGGCAGGGCAAGTATTTCGAGCTCACGTTGGACGGAGGACTGTCGCGCGAAGAAGCTCAAGCTGAGGTCGAGCGGATTGCCCGTGAGGTCTTGACCAATCCCGTCATTGAAGAATTCCGTTTCTCCCTGGGTGAGTAGAGCACGTCCCTTGAGGTCCCAATATGTGCGGCATCGTCGGCTACGTCGGCAAGAAAAGTGTCGTTCCCGTCATCATCGAAGGCTTACGCAAGATGGAATACCGCGGGTACGACTCTGCCGGAATCGCCGTGTGCGGCAACGGCCAGGGCCTTGAAATTCGACGGGCTGAGGGCAAGCTCCGCAACCTTGAGGAAGCCATCCGCCAGAAGCCGCTCAGCGGCACTTACGGTATCGGCCATACGCGCTGGGCAACCCACGGACGCCCCACCGAAGAAAACGCCCATCCTCACCGTGACTGCACCGGACACATCGTCGTCGTGCACAACGGCATCGTCGAGAACTATCTCAGCTTGAAAAAGAAACTGACCGAAGAGGGTCACAAGTTTACGACGGAAACGGATACCGAAATCATTGCGCATCTCGTCGAGAAGCATTCCGCTCCTGGATCGAATGGGAAGCGTCCTTCTCTCGAGAATGCCGTCCGCGAAACCGTGAAGCAACTGAGCGGCGTTTTCGCACTCGCAGTCATTTCAACCGACGAACCGAACAAAATCGTCGCCGCCCGGAACGGCCCTCCGGCAGTGGTTGGACTGGGGAATGACGAATATTTCGTCGCCTCCGACGTTCCCGCCCTCTTGCAGCACACGCGCGACATTTTCTTCCTCGCCGATGGCGACATGGCCATCGTCACTCCCGACGGCGTACAACTCACCGATTTCGATGGCAAACCCGTCGTTCGCCAGATCCAGCACGTCACCTGGGATCCTATCCAGGCGGAAAAGGGCGGCTTCAAGCATTTCATGCTCAAGGAGATCTACGAGCAGCCCCGCGCCGTACGTGACACCACTCTGGGGCGAGTTTCGCAGGACACCGGACACATTTTCCTCGATCAAATGCAGATCACCGAGGCCGAGTTCCGCGCTGCCCAGAAGATCAACATCATCGCCTGCGGAACCAGTTGGCATGCTGGACTCGCCGGAAAGTTCATGATCGAGTCTCTGGCGCGCGTACCGGTTGAAGTCGACTATGCCAGCGAATGGCGTTACCGAAACCCAATCGTTGAGCCAGACACGATCACGCTGGTAATCTCGCAATCCGGTGAGACAGCCGACACCATCGCTGCGCAGCGTGAAGCAAAAGCCAAAGGATCGAAGACGCTCGCCATCTGCAACGTCGTCGGATCAATGATCACCCGCGAAGCTGCAGGCACGATCTACACGCACGCTGGCCCCGAAATTGGTGTCGCTTCAACCAAGGCCTTCACTGGACAACTCACCGCGCTTTATATCTTTGCGATGTATCTCGCCCAGGTGCGGGGCGTGATGAAGGCTGAGCAGGCCCGCGACTCCATGCTCGAACTCACCCGTGTGCCGGCCAAGCTGGAAACAATTCTTTCGCACGACAAGGCCTGCGATGATCTCGCCAGGCAGTACCAGAAAGTCCATGATTTCCTTTTCCTCGGGCGCGGCATTCACTACCCCATCGCTCTCGAGGGCGCGCTGAAGCTGAAGGAAATCTCCTACATTCACGCCGAGGGATACCCCGCCGGGGAGATGAAGCACGGCCCGAACGCCCTGATCGACGAGAATCTGCCTGTCGTCGTGATCGCCACACGGGACAGCAATAATCCCGATTCCATGCTGCGCTACGAGAAGACGATTTCCAATCTGAAGGAAGTGAAGGCCCGTTCTGGAGTGGTAATCGCGCTAGCAACGGAAGGCGACGAAGAGATCAAGGAATCCGCGGATCACGTTTTGCACATTCCGCCCGCACCCGAGGAGCTCTCGCCGATTCTGGAGATCGTTCCGCTGCAGTTGCTCGCCTATCACATCGCCGTCCGTCGCGGCTGCGACGTAGATCAACCTCGGAATCTGGCGAAGTCGGTCACAGTGGAGTAACAGATCAGCTCAGCACCGACTCAATATCCGTCTGCCGGAAATCATCCCCCTTGAAAAGCAACCGTTCGTTGGCCTCTTTCGCGAGTGCATACGCAAAACAATCCCCAAGATTAAGCGCAGCTTTGTGGCGACCTTTACCGAAATCGAAGTAAGCCTGACGCGCAAGTCGAGCTTGCTCCGGCGTGACTGACTCGATGCGAATTCCGAAATCACGGAGAAGATCGTCCAATCGCCGGCTCAGAACCGGGTTACGACTACCGTCAGTTACGATCCCTGCTTCTGCGTACGTGACCGCAGACATCCGGCAGTCTGACTCCCGCTGTAAAACCTCCATAATCGAAGCCGCTTCGGGTTCGTTGCGCAACACCGCGATTATCGCTGACGTATCCACGATCATTTTGGCAAGCCTTTTTCGTCGTACAACAACTCACCGTGATCCGTGGAACGGAACGGCTCTTTCCACATAGGGGCGGAATCTCTAGCGATCTTCATCCACTTTTCTGCGAGCCCTTGTCTCGA
The DNA here is from genome assembly GCA_035946775.1 of Candidatus Sulfotelmatobacter sp. Classification (GTDB taxonomy): domain Bacteria; phylum Acidobacteriota; class Terriglobia; order Terriglobales; family Acidobacteriaceae; genus Sulfotelmatobacter. The sequence goes on from DASYZA010000305.1 coordinate 59,875, forward strand.
ATCTTTTCTGATTCGCTCTAGCCTTTCGCGCACAGCTTCCCCAACCGCAAGCGTCACACTTTCGCCCGTAAGTCTCGCCAATTCCTTGGCCATGCGATGGGTTTCCTCGTTCTTGATGTTCAGGCTCATGTTCTACCATTCTACCACACTGTTCTACCACTTCAACCATCCGGTTGACGAAACCCTCAGGCCGTCTCCGTAAACGTGTACTCATGCTGCCCGTCGCGGATGACCAGCACTCTCTTCCCTGCCCGTTCCCCCACTACAAACTCGAATCCGTCCGTCCCTGGATCAATCGTGATGAACGACGTTGTTCCGTCATCGTTCTTCCGCGAAGCCACCGAGCTTCTCCACTCCCCTAGATCGAAGATCGTGCTTCCATCCTTGGACGTAACGTCCAGTTCTCCGAGTTCCATGCTCGAATAATGCTTCGCCAGGTTTGCGACCGCTTCCGGCGCCGGAGGCACAACCAGCCGCTCACGATCTTTGGCAACTTGCGCCTTGTGCGCCTTCGCGCGTGACGCAATATCAGCTTCCGCTTCCGGCTTGCCGTCGAAAAGAACTTCGAGCAGCCTGCGACTGAAAGGTCCCTCCAGCATCCCGCCGGTATCGGAGTTGGTGAGCAACGCGGCCCCCACTCCGTACTCCGGCAGAGCAAACCAGTTGCTCTTAAATCCCGACATGCTTCCGCCGTGGCTGATCACCTGCACACCGTAGGTGTGATCCGAGATCAGTCCCATGCCATAACTTGCGTCTTCCCCGAGTTGCACCTGTGGAGCGCGTCGCATCAGTAGGTTCTCCGCCGATACAAGTTGCTTCCCGTTGGGCAGCTTCCCTTGCGTGAGTTCCAACTCGACGTAGCGAATCAGATCAGCCGAGGACGTCCACACCGCTCCCGCAGGACGCGCCGGCACGATCGAATAGTTGATATCCATGCTAGCCACCTTGGGATGCCCGTCCACATCATCTCCGTGCGGCGTTGCATGATTGCCCGCCAATGCCTTGGCATAATCGAAGGTCGTCGACTTCATCCCGAGCGGATCGAAAACCATCTTCTGCATCGCGAGGTCATAAGCCGCGCCAAGCTCTTTGTCCGGATAAACCAGATGCCCGCCAATATATCCGGCAGCCGCCGCCATCAGATTGCTGTACTGGAAGACTTCGCCGAACTTGCTGGTAGGCTGCATCGTCCCTAGCAATGCCAGTTCCGACGCCGGGGTCGCGTTCCTGTACTCGAAAAGCCATTCCAGATCTTGCCGCGGAAGTCCGGTGCACGCGCAGATAAGATTCTTGACCAGGACTTTCTTGGTGGTCTCCGCATCCCCCAGCTTGAACGACGGATACACTTCAATGACCGGCTGATCCCAGCGCAGCTTTTTCTGATCCACCAGTTCCGCCAAAAGCAGCGTCGTCATGCCTTTGGTATTCGAGGCCGCCATGAACAACGTGCTCTCATCGACCCGATCCGGCTTGCCAAGTTCTTTGACACCGAAACCGCCTTCATAAACGATCTTGCCTTTTTCCACCAGCGCCAAGGAAACGCCAGGGACCCCGAGTTGTTTCATCGAACTCTCGATGAAGGACGTGAGCTTCGCGATGTGCTCCGCATCGAGCGGATGCGCCTGGCGCCCGGCAAAGGATTCACGCTTGTAGCTCTTGGGCCGCAAGCTTTCGAAAACCAGTCCGACTGCGGCCGCACGCTTCTCGACCGTAGGATCGGTGCCATCCAGAATGACCACTGTCCAAGTGGTTCCAGCGCGCAAGGCGAGCGCCTGCACCGCGGCCCGCTCGTTTGGCGAAGTCTCGTACTGGAAAACCTTCCTTTCGTCCCAGCCCTCCTTCGCGGGAATTGGAGTCACAAGCTTCACTGGACGCTTCGATTCCGGTTTGTATTCAGACCAGGCCGCAGTCACAGCCGCGGCAGCGTCGCTCGCTTGCGCGTCGAAAATGATGATGTGCGTGTCCGGTTCCGGAGTTTCGAGGATCACGATGTCCTTGCCGGTGACAATCGACCACCCGGCAGGAACTTTGAACGTAGCGCCACCGGGCGTCACGCGCGGGGTGTCTGCCGCTACTCGTTCTGGCGCGCTTCGTTCCTGTGTTGCCAGAGAGGAGCCATCGGCAGCGGCCAAACCCATCAGAATTGTGCTGATTAGAAAAAGGCGGGAAACACGGAGAGACCTTATCCGCAGATTACTCACGGCAATCACCTCAAAGGAAGAATCCGGAGAAAGCGGCTTCCACGATACTCCAGAAGGCCACCGAGATAAAGGAGCTCAATCCCTAGAAGTCCGCAGGCTTTGCTTCAGTCTCCACAACGTGCCGGACAGCGCCGCCAGTCCAGCGCCCCACACCACGAATGCCAGATCCACGACCCAGCGTGGCGCCGCACCCACTCTGCGCAACAGAAACGGCAGGAAATTCCAGGTCGTGATGTGCACATAATCCCACGAGTCATATCCCATTTCGTCGTTGTTCAGGCCCCACGCATTCATTTTTCCGAGCGCGAATGCCACAATGTTCTTGAAGCGCAGGGCAATCACAAACGTGGGATGCCCCAGCGTCTCCATCTGATAAATCTCCAGTGGCAGCCAGAACATCAGCGAGGCAACCTGAATCACGAAGCTGACGACGATCAAAACAACTGCCGTTGGCCAGACCCACCTTCCCAAGTTTGCACGGTACTTCAGCAGCAAAGGCAACGCCAGCAGCGCGACCATTTGGACCGCAGTGCAGACATAGCGGTCGCCCCATGCGAAATCTCCCGACCAGTACGTGTACCTCGCATAGAACGCGATGTACCCCAGCAAGAGCACAACGGAGGCAACCGCATAGGCACGAACATCGCTGTCCATCCTCCGCCAGAGCAACACGAACAGCAGCAGCACCAATATCAATAAGGGATCGAACAAGAAAATAGATTTTTCCGGCTTGAACAACGCTCCCAAGACACCTTCGTGAAACGGCGTGCTCCAGGGGAAATTCGCCGGCAACGAAGGATCCTGCGCGCGCGCCTCCCGGGCAAAGATCGGCAGATAAGTTTGGGTGAATGATCCGAAGCGATAGAAACTGTAAAGCCTCTCCAGGAACGCAAACACGACATACACGGGAATTGCGATCTTGCTATAGGTCAGCAACTCATCCCAGATCCGTCGCCCCTCAGTGTGCTCAAACCACAGCACCAGCAGCAGAAAAACGCCCGTGGCAATCAAATCGATCGCCGTCGTCACCCGCGTCAACAAGTTCAGCCCGAGCGCCGCCGATCCCCAAAACAGCGCGCGCCGATTCCCGCTGCGGAGCCATTCGTACTGATACGACATCCCGACCAGCGTCAGCAGCATGATGTAGTTGTTTTCCATCATGTTCTGCGTGTAATGCAGGTGGGTGGTGCAGAACATCAGCGCCAGAATCCCCGCCACCCTCTCTTTCGCATTGAACTGCAGCTGCCGCAGGAAACGGAACGCGATGAGCGCTGTCAACACATTGACTAGGATGTTCGTGCTGTAGCTGACCACGATGCTGCGCACCGCCGGGTCATCTTCATACTCAGAAAAAATATGCCAGTGCGAAATCCAGGTTCCCAGCAAGTCGGCGGGAAACATGAGCAGAGACTGTCCAATTCCATACCAGCTGTAAATCTTTCCCCCGCGTCCGTGCAGTCCGAACTCGGGATACTCATTCGGAAACACCTGCGGCTCAGAAGTCCACAGCCAGTGCGTCACCTGCAGCCGATGCATCGTGTCGGCGCTGCCCAGTTCCCCGGATTGCACCACAAACGCGAGCAGCCCCGCCGTGAGGCACAACAGAAACAGCGGATTCCGGAACCACTCCCCGACGCGAGAAGTCATCAGTTTGGATGGTAGCAAACCGGACCTCGGATCTCAGACCTTGGACCTTCGGCCTCGGTTTTTCGCTCCCGGCCTTGGGCCTCGGGACTCACCTTCTTGCCTGGCATGTCTGAGGTCCAAGGTCTAAGGTCTGAAGTACGGGATCTGGCCCCGGACGCCGGAAGCCGTCCTCATTTATCCTGTACGGGGAATTCTCCAGCCATGGCGTACTGCTCTTTTTGCGGCACCGAACTTTCGGCCAACGTTCGTTTCTGCTCCGCCTGCGGTAAGCCGGTTACGAGCAGCAAACTGCCATCTGGCTCGGATGAGATGGCCACCATCGATTACGAAGCTACCGCGGCGTACTCTTCCCCCTTACCTCCTCAGCGCCCGGCATCAGCAACTTCTTCGAAGTCTTCCTCCCGGAGTTCTGCGGTCGCCGAATATCTGATCAGCGAAGGACGATTTCTCCCCGGCCGCCTGATCGCCGGACGCTATCGCATCATCGCCCTCCTCGGGAAAGGCGGCATGGGCGAAGTCTACCGAGCGGACGACCTCACGCTCGGACAGGCCGTAGCCATGAAATTCCTGCCGGATGAGGCAACCAGCAATGAAGACCTGCTCGAGCGTTTTCGCCAGGAAGTCCGCATCGCACGTCGAGTCTCCCACCCGAACGTCTGCCGTGTGTATGACGTTGGCGAAGTCGACGGACAATCCTTTTTCACAATGGAATACATCGACGGCGAAGATCTGGCTTCCCTGCTTCGCCGCATCGGGCGCCTGCCGCAAGACAAGGCTGTGGAGATTTCCCGACAGCTCTGCGCTGGCCTCGCTGCCGCCCACACCAAAGGCGTGCTCCATCGCGATCTGAAACCCGCCAACATCATGCTCGACGGACGCGGCCAGGCCGTGATCACCGATTTCGGCCTCGCCGGCATCGCCGATGATATTCGCGGCCCCGAAGTTCGCAGTGGCACCCCCGCCTACATGGCACCCGAGCAGCTCGCGGGAAAAGAAGTCAGCACGCTCAGCGATATCTACGCACTCGGACTCGTGCTCTATGAAGTGTTCACCGGCAAGCGCGCCTTCGCCGAGAAATCTGTCGGCGCTCTGCATGGAGAAGTCGATCGAACTCCGAGCCGTCCTTCCTCGGTCGTAAGAGACCTCGATCCGGTCATCGAGAAGGTCATCCTTCGGTGTTTGGAGGAGAATCCAGCCTCGCGGCCGCCGAACGCACTCGCGGTCTCGGCAGCTTTGCCTGGGGGAGATCCGCTGGCTGCGGCATTGGCCGCTGGAGAAACGCCATCGCCGGAGTTAGTCGCGGCTTCCGGCGAGACCGAAGGGCTTCGTCCAAAAGCTGCCATCGCCATCCTGGCGGGCGTGCTGGTCGGATTGGCCTTCATGATGTATCTCTCCGTTCGCTACAACGGGTATGACCGCATGAACCTCGACCTAACACCAGAGGTGCTTCAACAGAAGGCACGAGAAGTCATCACGCGCCTTGGCTACGAAGGTAAGCCTGCCGATAGCTCCTACGGTCTCGAGGTTAACGGAGACTTCCAGGATTGGGTAGAGAAGAACGACAAGCCACGTCCGGACTGGGATGCCGTGCTTTCCGGCAGGCCATCGCTCCTGAAATATTGGTACCGACAGAGTCCTGACACTCTGGTCGCAAATGATTTCCATGACAATCTGCTCACACCCGGCGTCGTAACCGAAACCGATCCGCCCACAATCCTCTCAGGGATGATCAATGTTCAACTCGATCCGAAGGGACGGCTGATTTCTTTCCAGGCGATACCAGCCGAAAAGCTGGATGCGGGCAAGCAGATTCCGAACGCACCGACAGCACCGGCTGCCACCCCATTCGACTGGAACATTCTTTTCGGCGCGGCCGGACTGGATCCCTCAAGGTTTCAGCCGACATCGCCCATGTGGAATTCGCTCGCTGCCTCCGACACCCGCGCCGCATGGACTGGGTTTTGGCCGAGCTCGAATCGGCCTTTGCGCGTGGAAGCCGCTTCATTTCAGGGCAAGCCCGTGTTTTTCCAGCTGATTGGCGACTGGACCAAGCCCCAGCGCATGGTTAGCAGCGAGAAAAAAACTTTGTCCGAGAAGGTCCAGCGCATCATTGGAATCCTCCTGCTGATCGGCGCTCTTGTCGGCTCCGGTTTCCTGGCGCGCAGAAACTATCTGCGAGGCCGAGGCGATCGCGACGGAGCCCTTCGCATCGCTATCGTGATCTTTGTACTCGAGATTGCCCTCTTCTTCTGCCGCGCACATATAGCGGCGATCGGCGACGGCATCGGTCTCACGATTATCGCCATCAGCACCGCGCTCTTTACTTCAGGCGCAATCTGGATGTTTTACATGGCCATCGAACCATGGGTTCGGCGGCAGTGGCCGAATACGATCATCTCCTGGACACGTCTCTTGTCCGGCAAATTCCGCGACCCGGTCGTCTGCCGCGACATCCTTCTCGGCGTTACCCTCGGGGTGGTTTGGATTTCGGTATTCGATATTCGTTACCTTTTCATGATCCATTTTGGCGCGAGCCCTGGCCTGGGCGATACCGATGTTCTGATGGGCGGACGCGTCGCATTCGGCGCATGGCTCCGCCAGTGGGCGCAGTCCATCCAAACGACGCTCATGTTTTTCCTGCTGCTGATGGGACTCAAGGCCCTTCTCAGGAAGCAGTGGCTCGCCGCTATCGCCTTTGTCGCGATTTTCGCTTTGCCGCAAGCTCTTTCCAGCTCTCACCTGGCGCTGGACCTGACCTCATTCACACTGGTGTATGCCATCGCCGTGCTCATCGTCATTCGCTTCGGCCTGGTTCCGCTTGCCGTTGCCATTTTCACCATTAATCTAACGGCGAACCTCCCGTTCTCCTCCGACTTTTCGGCCTGGTACATGACGACTTCTGTCCTCGCACTGCTAAGTGTCCTGGCGATCACCGCCTGGGGTTTCTATCACTCGCTCGGGGGACGCCCGCTGTGGAAGATGGAAGTAGACTAACGGAAGCCAGGCGGACACGGACGGGATCCCTACAGTTGTGGCTCGCGGCAGTTCGGAAACCATTGACGCCCCTCCCCGACCGGCATAACATTCCTTCAATTCGGAGGGGTTCCATGCGTACTACGCCCCCGGGGATTTTCTGCTTACTGTTCTCCGTCGCCACTCTGGCGCAAACACCAACCATACAATCTGATACTCCGCCGAAACAGGATGGCGGCGTCCGAACGGTTTTAGAGAGCATTGTCATCCCACCGATTCCCAACCATCCGTTTTCGGCCACGCTGGAGACTGAATGGATTCAATACGCCGGTGGAGGAGGAACCGTCACTCTCGTAAATGAGCGCCCAATTGTCCGTGATAGCAAAGGGCGCATTTACCAGGAACGGTGGGCACTCGTGCCAAAATTCAGCAAGGTCAAGTCGCAGAGAATGTTGCTGCAGATTGCCGATCCCAACCGTCACACTTTGTACAGTTGCGCCGTCTATAAGAAAATCTGCGAACTCGAGACCTACGATCCCACCCACGAACTCGCCGCCGCGGAACCACGCAAGCCCATCCCGAATGGCACGCTCCAGCAAGATCACCTGACGATCGAGGATCTCGGAACTAAAAACATCGCCGGCGTTGACACGGTAGGCCGCCGCGAAAGCACCACGATCGATGTCGGCGTGATGGGTAACGACCAGCCCCTCACAGCCACGAATGAGACTTGGCATTCCCAAGAACTTGCTATCAATCTGCTCTCGATTCGCACTGGTCCCATGATAGGAAAGCAAAACTTCACAATCACAGACTTGAGCGCGGTAGAACCCGACCCTGAGCTCTTCAAGGTTCCTGCCGGCTACGAAATCCGAGACATGCGGAAGAACCCTCCTATCTTATGGTGAAAAAAGGGGTATAGACCCCAAAAGTCGGCCAACCGATTCCGCAACCTTCTGCCTTCTCAACTCATCTAAAACTTGACAACAATTCACTCAAGTCATATCATCTGGCTGATAATAAAGCAGTTGGTAGATGTAAACGTTGTTGACAAAGGACTTATCAAGTTTAGGAGGCAAGTCGTATGGCCAAGATTATCGGAATCGACCTCGGAACCACTAACTCGTGCGTAGCCGTGATGGAAGGTGGCGAGCCCAAGGTCGTTTCCAACGAAGAAGGAGGGCGGACGACGCCCTCAGTAGTCGGATTCACCAAGACAGGCGAGCGGCTCGTCGGTCAGGTTGCCAAGCGCCAGGCAATCACGAATCCGGAGAATACGGTTTATTCGATCAAGCGGTTCATGGGTCGCCGTTATGACGAAGTTGGCGAAGAAATGAAGATGGTCCCATACAAAGTCGTCCGGCAGGGCGATCACGTCGCCATCATGGCGCAGGGCAAGGAATATACCCCGCCTCAGGTCTCGGCGATGATTCTTCAAAAACTGAAGAAGGCTGCGGAAGACTACCTGGGTGAGAAAGTCACTGAAGCCGTCATCACCGTGCCGGCGTACTTCAACGACGCGCAGCGGCAGGCGACCAAAGACGCCGGGCAGATTGCCGGACTCGAAGTAAAGCGCATCATCAACGAGCCCACGGCAGCCGCTCTCGCCTACGGGCTCGACAAAGGTAAGGACGAGACCATCGCCGTGTACGATTTCGGCGGTGGAACGTTCGATATCTCGATCCTCGAAGTCGGCGAAGGCGTCATTGAAGTGAAAGCCACCAACGGTGATACGCACCTTGGCGGCGACAACATCGACCAGCGCCTGGTCGATTGGCTCATTGACGAGTTCAAGAAAGACGAAGGTCTTGATCTGCGTGGCAAGGGCAACGAAATGGCCCTCCAGCGCCTCCGTGACGCAGCGGAGCGGGCCAAGATCGAGCTCTCGACCACGATGGAGACCGAAATCAATCTGCCGTTCATCACCGCCGATGCCAGCGGTCCCAAGCACCTGGTCAAGAAGCTGACCCGCGCCAAGTTCGAGTCGATGGTGGAGGACATCATTCAGAAGTCGGTTGGCCCCTGCAAGCAGTGCATGAAAGATGCGGGAGTCGACACCTCGAAGATCAACGAAGTCGTGCTGGTTGGCGGACAGACTCGTATGCCTCGCATCCAGCAGCTTGTGAAAGAGCTGTTCGGCAAGGAAGGCAACAAGAGCGTCAACCCTGACGAAGTCGTCGCGGTTGGTGCGGCGATCCAAGGCGGTGTGCTCAAGGGCGAAGTGAAAGATCTGCTCTTGCTCGACGTCACTCCGCTGACGTTGTCGATCGAAACGCTGGGCGGCGTCGCTACGCCAATGATTCCGCGCAATACGACGATCCCGACCAAGAAGACGGAGACCTTCTCGACCGCGGCCGACAGTCAGACCTCGGTGGAAGTCCACATTCTTCAGGGCGAACGTCCGATGGCGGCGCAGAACCGTACCCTCGGCAAGTTCCACCTGACCGGGATTCCACCGGCTCCGCGTGGCGTGCCGCAGATTGAAGTCATGTTCGACATCGATGCGAACGGCATCCTGAACGTCACTGCGAAAGACACGGCGACGGGCAAGGACCAGAAGATCACGATTACGTCGTCTTCCGGCTTATCGAAGGATGAGGTCGAGCGCATGGCGAAGGAAGCCGACGCGCACTCGGCCGAGGACAAGGCAGCTCGCGAATCGATTGAAGCCAAGAATCAGCTCGACTCGATGGTCTACAACATCGAGAAGATGCTGAAGGAGCACGGTGACAAGATCTCCGGCTCCGAACGTGGCGACGTCGAAAACGCGCTGGCCGATGCCAAGAAGGCGCTCGAGTCGAACGACAAGGCGCAGATGGAAAAGGCCCGGGAGAACCTGACTACTGCCTCGCACAAACTGGCCGAGCAGATGTACAAGGCTGCACAGCCGGCAGGCGGAACGCAGGGTGCTCCGGGCGGTCCAGGAGCCGGTCCTCAACCCGGAGCCGACGGGGAGGGGCAGAAGAAAGATGAAGGCGTAATCGACGCCGAGTACGTGGACGTCGAAGACAAGAAATAAGCTGTCAGCCACGCCGTCAGGATTGTCGTCCTGAGCGAGGCGAATGATCTCGCGGCCACGGATCGGCACGGATCAACACGGATAAAAACAGATCCGTGAAAATCCGTGTGAATCCGTGGCCCGATTATTCAAGGGGGAATGCAAATTGGATTTCGAGGTGAACAACGAAACGTATTTTATCGACCTGCCCGACAAAGAAGGCAAATGGCTAGTCTTTGCCCAGACTCCTACCGGAGTTCGCCCGATCCCGGTGTACGAGGATCTACCATATGCTGAAGACACACCGGTGCTGGTCGAAGACAAGCATCGTCGCAAGATCGTGAACTGAACGTGTGGCGCGGGCGCCTCGCCCGCGTCCATCCATCAAGGCTATGAATAGTTTCTGGATCACAATCCGAACGAGGCGTCCGACATTCCAAGACTTTCAGCTTGCTGCTCTTGCGGCCGCAGCGAGTCGTGGAACTTTCTTGCGGGTTCGCCGCGAGGCCTGCCAAAGATCATACTGGGCTTGCATTCCTGCCCACAGTTCCGGACTGGTTCCCATGGCTTCGGACAGTCGCAACGCCATCTCGGCAGAAATTCCGGCGCTTCCATTGAGGATCCGGGACAAACTGGCGCGTGTCACGCCGAGGTGCCGGGCCGCTTCTGTTACGGTGATGGCGCCGAGATAATCCCGAAGCACTTCGCCCGGATGAGGTGGGTTGTACATGCGCATTGGAACTCCTTAATGATAGTCGCGATAGTCAACGAAAACGGCGTCTTCACCTTCAAACGCGAAGGTGAGTCGCCAGTTGCCGCTGACCGCCACCGACCAGTGGCCTTCCAAATCTCCATGGAGCGGATGCGGTCGCCAGCCGGGAGCATTCATGTCCTCCAGCGACCTGGCATTGTCGAGAGCGAAAAGCTGTTTGCCCAAGCGCTCACTATGACTGGATTGAATTTTCGCTTTCGACCCAGTTCGGAAGAACAATTCGACTCCCTTATGGCGAAAGCTCTTTATCACCCGTATAGTGTATAGTATCTGTATACAGGCAGCAAGCGCGAAGAATTAGCGTGAATTAACCAGAAAAATGGCGACCGCAACCAAAAAAGATTATTACGAAATCCTCGGCGTGAAAAAAAGCGCTTCCGCCGACGACATTCGTAAAGCCTTCCGCAAGCTCGCCCGCAAATTCCATCCGGACGTCAATCCGGGCGACAAGTCTGCGGAGGAAAAGTTCAAATCGATCTCCGAGGCGAACGAAGTTCTCAGCGATCCCAAGAAGCGCAAGATCTACGACCAGGTCGGCTTCTATTCCGACAACATTGACCCCGCTACTGCCGAAGCCTATGCCCGCGCCGGGCAGTCCGGCGGCGGATTCCCCGGTGCCGGTGGAGCGCCCGGAACCCAGGGCGGCGTTCACTTCGATTTCGGCGGATTCGATTTCTCCGACTTCGTGAACAATGCCCAACGCGGCCAGCAGCAGCCGTCCGGAGCAGGCAGTGGCAGCTTCCGCGACATCTTCTCCGGGATTTTCGGCGGCGGACGCGGCACCGCTGCGGCAGAAGAAGGCCCTGAGCCCGGCAGTGACCTCGAATATCAGGTCAACGTACCTTTCTGGACAGCAATCCGCGGCGGCGTCATGCACCTGAACATCACGCGCCAGGACGTCTGCCCCCAGTGTCACGGTCAAGGCGCGCTCGAAGCTCCGGGCAAGTGTCCGGAATGCAATGGCACCGGACAGATCACCCAAACCGGCGGCCGCATGAAATTCAACGTGCAATGTCCGCGCTGCCACGGCACCGGCAAGAATCTGACGACCTGTCCCACCTGTCACGGTGACGGCACCGTGACGCACACCGAACCGCTCGAGGTTCGCATCAAGGCCGGCACTCGCGACGGACAGCGCATTCGGCTTCCGGGCAAAGGAAACGCGGGAACCCACGGCGGCCTGGCAGGAGATCTCTATGCCATCATCCGCACCGGCGACCACCCGATCTTTCATCGCGATGGCGATGACATATCTTTGACCGTTCCGGTCAGCGCGACGGAAGCAGCTCTCGGCGCAAAGATCGAAGTCCCGACCATTGACGGTCGCGCTTTGCTGAAGATTCCTCCAGGCACGCAGTCCGGCCAAAAGCTGCGCCTCCGCGAGAAGGGCGTGCCATCAGCCACAAGAGAAGGCGTCCGAGGCGACGAGATCGTGGAAATCACAGTCCACGTCCCTATGCCGCGTGACGAGCGCACGAAAGAACTCCTCCGCGAACTAGCCAAGCTGAACCCGGAAGATCCGCGAGCAGAACTCTGGTCGAAGGTGTAGCTCTTGATTTCCCTGTGAAGCCCTGTGTTCCCTGTGGTGAGTGCCTTGGTCCGAACCCCAGTCCGAGCGGACCCTGCCACTTTGAACTTCCGCCGCGCGGAGTTAAGATTCAAGCAGACTGATTCCCAGTCTGTGCCGTTCGTGGTGTCCGTTCCAAAAGGGGCGCTATCATGCGAACCTGGACCATCGCGTGCGCGGTCTTTATCGTTCTTCTGCTGATTCCTGCGGCCATCGAATATCGGATTTCCCATCCAACTGTCCCTCCCGGCGTCCAGCGATCTGAGTGCCTGACGCCTCCGCCGGATGCAGAAAGCAGTTACGACTGGCTGATCCGACTGGGCGGCCGAGTCAGTCGCGATCCGAACTCTCAATGGCAAGAGAATGGCTTCACAAGCCCCGAAATAGCCCAGGGCAGGAATCTGGGCCGATATGAGAAGCTCGCCCTCAAAGATCCGGAGCCGCACCATTTCTCGGAGATGACCGGCAATCCGACCATGGCGCAGGCTCGCAGCTTTCTATGGGACCACTGGCGAAAGCACAAGCGAGCCTACCTGATTCTGACTCTGACCGGTATCGACAACACTGGCACATCGCACATCTTCGTGGAACCGGATGACACCGGTCGCTGGCGTATCTATCGGCGGCATCTCGATAGCCGCGTACTCGTCGACGAGCCGACCGCCTACTCGGTCGCGTGGGTCGCACCGTCGGAAGCGGACAAACCTGCTGAGCTGCTCGCCACGGGCGCAATACCTGACCCGAAAAGCGACGAACTCGAGTTCCACGACGTTTGCGGAGAACGAACGGGGGAGTTCTAGTCGGCGTCTGAGAACTCGATAGCTCATTGCTCACCGCTCATAGCTCACTGCTTCGTATTACCCCGGTCCCACTCCTCCCGCTTACAAAAATTTCCCAAAATACAGCAAAAAACTATTGCATCTGTGGAAATTTCCCGTAATCTCACACATGCGAACTAACTCCGCCGAAATGCCCGGGAAAACGCAGCCACCCGGGAGCCGCGAGCAGAATGTCTTCTTCAGAAGACTCAAGGGAGACGCGGTGGTGAGAGTGAGTCGCTTACGGAGGCAGACATAGAAATTGGCAACAGCTAGCCAGCAGCAACTTGAAGGTCCCCGCCTCGCCGTCTTCCCCAACCGGAAGAAATTCGTCCGCCTCACGCTTTGGCCCCTGGTCGCTGCCACCTTCTTTATGGTGTCGGGCGGAACCTATGGCACCGAAGACATCGTGCACGGCGCCGGTTATGGACGCGCCATCCTGATCCTGCTCATCACGCCTCTACTCTGGAGCCTCCCGACCGCGTTCATGATCGGCGAGCTCTCGAGCGCACTCCCGCACGAAGGCGGATATTACGCATGGGTGCGCCGCGCGATGGGCAACTTCTGGGGATTTCAGGAAGCCTGGCTTTCGCTCGTTGCGTCAATTTTCGACATGGCGATCTACCCCACGCTTTTCGTCGCCTATCTCACCCGCATGTTCCCCTGGTTTCAAGTGAACAATCGCGGATGGTGGGTCGCACTGGCCGTGGTACTCGCCTGCGCTCTGCTGAACATCGCCGGAGTCAAGGTCGTCTCCCTGACATCGCTCTGGCTGTTCGTCGCTCTCTCCGCGCCGTTCGCGGCGGTCGTCTTGCTCACTCCCTTCAAGATCGGAGCGCTCGCCAATGCCATCACCACGCCAACAACCTCCACCGTCGATATCCTCGGAGGACTTCTCATCTGCATGTGGAACTACATGGGGTGGGACAACGCCTCGACTATTGCCGCGGAAGTCGAGCGTCCGCAGCGCACCTATCCGCGAGCGATGATCGTGGCGGTCTGTATCGTGGCCGTAAGTTATGTGCTGCCCTTCGCTGCGATGTGGGCAACCGGGCTGAAGTCCACCGCGTGGGAAACCGGTTCCTGGGCTGACATCGCCGGGTTGATGGGCGGTCCCCTTCTCCGCATCGGAGTCGTTCTCGGCGGCATGATCAGCGGCTTCGGAATGTTCAACGCGCTCGTCATGAGCTACTCGCGCTTGCCGCTGGCCATGGCTCAGGATGGCATGCTGCCAAAAGTCTTTGGCAAGCTCCATCCAAAATCGAAAGCTCCCTGGGTCGCAATCGTCGCCCTCGCAATCTGTTGGGCGATGTGCCTGGGCCTCGGCTTTGCCCGCCTGGTCACACTCGACATTCTTCTCTATGGCGGCAGCCTCGCGCTTGAGTTCCTTGCCCTGATCGTCCTGCGCTTCCGCGAACCGAACCTGAAGCGTCCGTTCCGTGTCCCCGGAGGACTGCCTGGAGCGATCGCGATCGGCATCCCACCGGTCATGCTGCTAGCCTTCTCGGTCATCCGCAGCGAACACGAATCCATCCTCGGGATGAGTTCCCTCGCCTTCGGCCTGATCCTGATCGCCGCCGGTTTCGTAGCCTACTTCGTGAACCATGCGGTCAGGCCCGAAGGCTGGGCCGAGTCGCCAGAAAGCAAACCCCAACCCGCGGCATAGGTTTTCCCTGTGAAACCCTGTGTCCCTGTGGTGAAAGATTTTTGTGCAGCAAAAAAGGGACCGCGGAAAACCGGTCCCTTTTTTGATTTGCGGAAGCCCAAAGCCGGTGTTTAAGCCGCCTTCGCCGTATCCCGCAGCATCTTCACCCGATCGTGCACCTGCCGCACACTGTCGGCCTGCCTGCGGACAATCAGCGCGATATTTTCCGGCAGATCGCTCGTGATCGCTTTCTGATACGCGTCCTTGGCCACGTCCTCGCCATGTTCCAGCCAGTCCAGCACCGTGTGATCGTCGCCGCCAAGAGCTTGTTTTGTGTCCAGCCATGCTCGGTGCAGCGCTCCCTCAGTCGAACCTGACACTCGCTTGTCGGGTTTTCCCACGCGCACCAGTTCGTTCTGCAATTCTTCGGCAAAACGCCCGCGCTCCAGGCTCACTTCGTTGAACCAAGTCTTCAGATCGGTCCGCTTGACCTTCTCGGCGGCTTCTCGAAATCCGTTGTGCCCGTCCCGGCAACGCTCAATCAGATGTTCCAGCACATCGATAGCATCTTTTTGATCCATTCTTAACCTCCGACGCTTCGATGCAACCGCATTCCGCGAGGTTTGGACGAAATCCGTAGCGCCACCGTACCGCCGGCTGTAGCGTGGGCGTCTCGCCCACGCCCCGGAGCGGAATTGGGCCTCGCCGTGAGTTTTCCACGCCATGCGACTAGGAAGAAATCGGACGCCTGCTCTAAAATCAAGCCGGAACCATGACGAAACGCAAATCAAAAGGCGCTTATATGATCTCGGCCGTTGCTGAGATGTACGGCATCCATCCCCAGACGCTCCGCCTCTACGAGCGCGAAGGACTGCTCAAGCCATCGCGCACCGAAGGCAACACGCGTCTTTATACCGACGAAGACCTGCAGCGCCTCGAATTCATCCTGTCGCTCGCCCGCGACCTCGGCGTGAACATCTCCGGCATGGCGATCATCCTCCAGATGCGCGAGCGCATGGAAGAAATGCAGCGCCAGATCCAGGAATTCGTCCAATACATCCAGCAGGAAGTCCTGACC
The DNA here is from genome assembly GCA_035946775.1 of Candidatus Sulfotelmatobacter sp. Taxonomy (GTDB): domain Bacteria; phylum Acidobacteriota; class Terriglobia; order Terriglobales; family Acidobacteriaceae; genus Sulfotelmatobacter. Next base: position 75,574 of record DASYZA010000305.1, read on the forward strand.
AGGGCGAGCGCCGCAGCCGACCCGGCAAAAGGAGCCATCATCCCAGTCCGTCGCCCCATGGTGACCGTGCAGCCACCGAACAACAAGAAACACTGAGCTGCGTCCATATTCACAGTGATGTCATCCTGAGCAAAGCGAAGGACCTGTGCAACTCGCGTGCAGCGGAACCGCTGCAGGCATAAGCACGGTCGCATATCGTTGTGATCCGGATCGAGGAGACGCCAGCCATTGAGGCAAGAGCCGTCCGAGCTGAGACAGCTTACACTCGTCGGTTCGCGACTCGGGGCGAACGAAGGCGTCCGCCCTGGCACGAAACTAAATCAATTCCGCGTATCATATGAAGTTTTCAGCGCGATGCCGTGTTGAGGCCAAGCTCAGAATGCTCGCTTTCAAGCTCATCTACAGCGACAAGTATTACCTCCCGATCGGCAACCACGTCTTCCCCGCCGAGAAATACCGCCGCGTCCACGACCGCCTGCTTTCGACTAATGTCGCCGACGCAACCGACTTCCTCGAACCCCAGCCCGCCACCGATCAAGACATCCTGCTCGTCCACAAACCTGAGTACGTACAGAAACTCAAGACCGGCACCCTGAGCCAACGCGAAGAGATGGAAATGGAGATTCCTTATTCCAAAGAACTCGCCGATGCCTTCTGGCTTGCCGCTGGAGGCTCCATCCTTGCTGCTCGCCAATCTCTCAAAGACGGAGTGAGCATCAGCCTCGGCGGCGGATTCCATCACGCCTTCCCCGATCACGGCGAAGGCTTTTGCATGATCCACGACGTCGCCGTCGCTATCCGCCGCCTGCAGCGCGACGACCAGATCCACACTGCCATGACCGTCGATTGCGACGTCCACCAGGGCAACGGCACCGCCGCCATCTTCGCCGGAACGCGCACGGCCAGCGCTCTGCTGCCCTCGTCATCCGTCTCGACTGTGGAGCACCCGAAGAACGCTCCTCTCGGCAAAATGCGCGGAGCCCATGCCGGAGACGTCTTCACCATCTCCCTCCATCAGCACAACAACTATCCGCTGTGGAAACCGCCTTCCTCCATCGACGTCGACCTTCCCGACGGCATTGAGGATGACGATTACCTCGCCTGGCTCGACAACGCCCTCAGTTCCGGCCTTCGCCAGTTCGAGCCCGACCTGATTTGCTACATCGCAGGCGCCGATCCCTACAAAGAAGACCAACTAGGCGGATTGAGCCTGACGATTGAAGGATTAAAGAAGCGCGACGAACTGGTCTTCAACGTAGCCCGCGCACGGCATATTCCGGTGATGGTTACCTACGCAGGCGGCTATGCGCAAAACGTGGAGGATACAGTCAGCATCCACAGCAATACAGTCGTCGCGGCGAAAGAAGTGTTCAGGTAGTTCTTGGCGATCTCACCGGTTGCAGTTCTTTGCGATCTTGGCGCTTGTATTTCTTCGCGTTCTTAGCGGTTATTCTGTGTGGGTTTCCTGTGGTCCTCTGTGTCCCCTGTGGTGAACGCTTCTCAGCCCGCACGATCCTGAGCTCTGCCCTTCCATTCCCCGCCACGCCCCATCCAATACTCGATGGCAGAATGCACGGTCGCGCCAGCGTAGAAGACAGCAACAATCGGAAGCGAGAAGGCCCACAAGGGAGACAGCCCATAGAACCGCACCATCGGCCAATAGCTGATGCTCATCAGCAACCACGCCGTCGCCCCCAGAATTGCAGGCCATCCTCCGAAGAACAACAAGATCACGGGCGCAACATACGTAATCCCAAGACCGAGTAGGGTCCCGATCAGCAGCCACGCCGAATGCTGCAATTGATAGAACGCATTCCGCGAGATCATGCGCCCGACATTGCTGAACGTGTCATATGTCCGAACGCTCTCCACGTCGTCTGTCAGCCCCAGCCATATCCCGCCGCCCCGCTTGATTTCCCGTGCCAGAGCGCAATCGTCGATGAGTTCTCCGCGAATCGTCCCAATTCCCCCGATTCTCGCTAGTGCATCGGCCCGCACCAGAATATCTCCCCCCGCGGCCGCCGCTGTCTTCTTCCGCCGGTCGTTCACCCACTCCGGCGGATACAACATGAAAAAGAAGAATACGAATGCCGGCATGAGCGCTCGCTCCGCAAACGACACGCACCGCAACTTCACCATGAGCGACACCATGTCGAGACTGCGAGCCTGCGCCATCGCGCCGAGAGAAGTGACACTTCCCGGCGCGTGCACGATGTCGGCGTCGGAAAAAAGAAAATATTCTGGAGAGAACTCCGCCGCGCGCTCCACTCCCTGCGCCAGAGCCCACATCTTCCCCGTCCAACCCGCTGGCAGCGGCGCCGCTGCAACCACCGTCACCCGATCCGCAGCATTCTTCGCCGCATCAGCAACAATTGCTCCTGTACTGTCGGTACTGTGATCGTCCACAACAAAAATCCGCAACGGCCCGGGATAATCCTGTGCGAGCAGCGAACTGATCACGCGCCCGATTACATCGGCTTCGTTGCGTGCGGGAACAATCACAGCCACTCGCGGCGCGTCCGATCGCAATTGAAGTCCGCCAGGCAGGGTCACCACGCGCCAAAAGCGCCCCCAGCCAATGACCAGCACGATCCATATCACGGACGCCAGCGCGCCGATCAGCCCAGCAATCATGTTCCAGAATTATCGGATTAGGTTCCGGATTTCAACCGCCTACGAGTGCCCTCTGGGGTTCTAGTGACACGTTCAATTCCGCACAGGCAACTCTGGCACTCCACCCGGCGAATCCAGCCACACATCCAGCAGATCCTTCTTGTCCCCTAACTCCTGCTTCCAGAAGCTCCGGAACTCCGCCGTTCCCGTCGCTTTGCCTCTGTAAGTCTGGAAGAAATCGCGTGCCGCCGCATAGAACTGATCGCTTCCCATGTTCTGCCGCATCCAATCCAGCATCAGCGATCCTTTGCAGTACCGCACACCGAATCCGGAGCCGTCAAATGGCACCTTCGCGAGTGACGGCGCATCGGACGGCAGTTCCTTCACCTCTCTGCGGTAGCCCTCGAGTACTTTCTGAAACTGCTCTTCCGACACAATCCGTTCCACCGCAACCGCCGACGAATACTCCGCAAATGCCTCGTTGATCCAATCTCCCTGCCCCGCCCCGAAGTTCCACCAGAAATGTGCGAGTTCATGCGCGATGTCCTGCAGCAGAGAGAATTTGGGATCCGCTGCCAGCTGATCGAGAATCCGTCCCTCAGATGTCACGATCATGCCCGGCCGCGAGATCCCGGCCCGCCCCTGTCCTTTCCGCTTCGGAGAAAATACGTGCTTCACCGTCCCGGAAGGAATCGTCGTCTCCCCCAGCCCGGTCGTGAACAAATCCATCACCGCAGCGATCTGTTGGCCCTCTTCGTTGATGAACGCTTCAGGCAATTGCGTGTAGTAGATTTCGAGCTGTCCCTCTGCGAGTGGGATGACCTTGCGCTTGTAGTTGGGAGCTGCGGTAATCAGGATGTCAGTATCGCGCGAAGAAGACCATCGCGTTACGATCCGGCCGCTTTTCTCCCGCTCGTCGATCTTCCTTCCCGAGCAGATTGAAATCCATCCCCCGGGCAGAGAGACTTCCAATACCGTATCGATCGGATGTCCGAACGTGCCGAATTCCGGATACCAGGACGAATAAGTCGCCAATTCCACCATACGTCCGTTGATCTGATCGTCGAGGGACAACTTCTGCTCAGGCTCAGCTCCAAACTCCCCAAGCTGCTTCAGCTTCCCTCCGTATTCAATCTCGAGCAGAATTCTTCCGGGCGGTACAGTTGCAGGCAGCCTCACGATTACATTCTTTTTGGTGGGAAAAATCGGGATTGGCTCTCCTGCTTCAGACTTGTACTCGGCTGGCTGTCCATTGATCCTCAGCTTGCTTATGTCGAACATCTCATGAAGCCCGAACTGCAAGTTCTTGGCTCCAGGCTCGACTGGCACATCGATTTTCCCCGCAACGTGCAAACTTCCCTGCTTCGGCTCAATCGTTACCTTCAGGTCGTAAGCAACCGGCTTCTCTTGCGACCAAAGTGCCGTTGAACAGAGAAGGACACCCGCACAGGCCAGCAATAGACGGATCCGTTTCATGATCATCACTCCCGCGCAATTTGTACGAACGCTCCAGAAATGAGTCAGTGACCGAAAACACTCAGGAAAGCGCCGCGCCTGAGCGGAGGAATATCCGCAAGGCGAGACTCAGGGAGCAACAATGTTGCTCAGGAAGAAAGAATTTTGAGCGCTCTTCGGGGCAGTTCTCCTGCGCCCGGAAGTAATGTGAACAGAAATCAACCTGGAACGCCGCTACCTCGCCTGTTTCATCTCCCGCTCCATCAACTGCCGTAGCGCCTGGTTGATGCGGGTCTGATACCGCTTTCCCTCCCGTTTGAACCACGCCAGCACATCGGCATCCAGCCGCAGCGTCACCGGCCTCTTCAGCGGCCGGTAAAGCTCAGAGATCTTCTCCGCGTCGAGTCCCAGTCCCTTCTTCGCATCGCTCGAACGCGATGTGTTCAGCATCTTTGGTCGTTTCCCGTGGGTTCGCCGATTGTTGCTCCGGTTTGTCGAGGCCCTCGTTCCCGATGTCTGTGCTCGCGCCGATGTTTCGTTCTTTTCAAGTCTTTGTCTTCGTGTCATCTCTTACCTGTCGTTCTTTGCAAACCTTGTTGTACAAATAAAAGTTCTACGTTGCTGCTAGCCGGCGAGATCTTCGGCCACCACCGCCTCCTCCGCCATCACCGCTTCAACCTCCTCATTCATGAAGGCGAACGCCTCTTGCGGCACCGGATTCTGCCACACCGGCGCGAACGACTGCCGGTGCAGCGGCGTAGGCCCTAACTCCCGCAAGGCGGCCAGATGCTTCGGCGTGCTGTACCCCTTGTGGGACGCCAAACCGTATGCGGGAAACACCGTGTCCCATTCGCGCATCATTCGGTCCCGCTCTACCTTGGCCAGAATGGATGCCGCCGCAATCGAAGCCGACAATGCATCCCCATGAATAATGGCATCCTGCGGAACTTCACATTCAATCTTCACCGCATCGATCAGCAGATGATCCGCCGCAGGCGCGAGCCGCGCCACCGCATCCCTCATGGCCGCACGTGACGCATGATAGATATTGATCTGATCGATCCGCGCCGCGTCCACAGCAGCGACCGCCCAGGCCACCGCATGTTCCCGAATCCGCTCTGCCAGCACCTCGCGCCGTTCCGGTAATAGCAGCTTCGAATCGCGCAATCCACGTACCCGGTACGATGGATTCAGAATCACCGCCGCAGCCACCACGCAGCCAAACAACGATCCGCGACCGACCTCATCCACGCCGGCGACCAGCTGCGCACCGGCGGCCCACGCTCTCTTCTCGTACCGCAGCGTGCAGCGCAGCCGTTTCAGCAGTCGTAGCTTCGCAGCCGAAGGTGAAAGTGGACGTCCGGAGGGCGATTTCAAGGCGGGAGATTTCATCACAGAGCCGAAGAGTTACTTTCATCTTCAACGAGACCACTTAAGGATGCAAGCAGAGATTTCCTGCTCCAAATCCAGAACACAAGAAATTTCGCTTCCACCAAGGCAACCAATCCCAAACACATGAACGAGCCACTGACTACTGACTACTGCTTCCTGACCCCAGTAACCACGCCGCAGATTACGCCCGTACATTGCCCACCCGGACATGTACTGCTAACTTTTCTTCAGGAACGACGCTGTGCGGAACAACCTCAAGAGTTCGGAAGACGGGCTGCTTACGACCAAAGTCGTGCACCTGGCATTGGCGGTACGCTGGAGTTTCCTGGGCCAGGAAGGTCGCGGTGGCGCAGAAGTAGCCTGCACTTACGATATCCACCCGCACGGTGCGAGGCTTTTGGGCTCGCGAGAGGTGAACGTCGGGGACCTGTTATTGGTCGAGCGCGGACGCAACAAGGCTATCTGCCAGGTCGTCTGGTCCGCGGATCCGGCTTCACCTCTGCGCGGCCAGTTCAGCGTGCGGTGCGTCGAAGGCAAGACGCCCTGGGACGACGAACTCCGGCAAGTGCAGGAGCAATTCCAGCCCGTCCTTCTCGACGGCCTGAGCCGCCGCTCTTCCTCCGGTTTCACTCGCCGCGACGTGAATCGTCGCCGGCGTCCGAGATTTTATGTGGAAGGGCAGGCCGAGGTGATCGACGGAGTGCAACATCTGGCCGGCGAGCTGCAGCAGATCTCGGAGTGCGGTGCGCGCCTCGCCGCCATCGACCCGCTCCGGCCCGGCACCGATTTCCGCCTTACGCTCAACGTCTTCGATGTCAGCCTAGCCGTGAAAGCACAGGTGAAGTATCTCGTCGACAATCTCGCCATGGGTGTCGAGTTCCAGCAGATTCGCCGTGGCGACGGTCCGCTTCTCAGCTACGTTCTCAGTAAGCTGAAAACGCGCCGTGTGGAAGAGTTCGCCCGCGTCGAAGTCGTGAACGAAGCAGTGGCCGTTGCCGGATAGACTTCCCATCCTGCACTCCATTTCTGATCACCCTCTTTTGCGCATGGTACGAAGGTGGCGAACCCGCGTGTTATCCTTCCGCGCATGCGTCGGCTGGCCTGCTTAGCTGCTCTCCCGCTTCTCCTCACCATCTCCCTCAGCGCGCGCGTTGTTCGCGTCGAGATCGCCTCGCGCCAGGATGTTCTCAATGGAAACTCCTTCGGCGATGTCGGTCCCTACGAGCGCATAACGGGCCGAGTCTACTTTTCGGTATCCGTCTCCAACCCGCACAACGCGCGAATCGTTGACCTCAAGAACGCGGTGAATCTGGATCACGGCGAAGTCGACTTTTCTGCTGACTTCATGGCCATCCGCCCCAAAGATCCGCACAAGAGCAATGGTTCCATGGTTCTCGAAAATCCCAATCGCGGTCACGGACGCATCATCGCACTCGTAGACGGCGGTGATTGGGACCTCTCCAAAGACGCCGGCGATGCCTGGCTCCTGCGTAACGGCTTCACCGTCGTCAGTCTCGGATGGCAGTGGGACGCCGCCGCAGCCGACGCCCTCCGCCTCTACGCTCCCATCGCAAAAGAAAATGGCAAGACCATCACTGGACTGCTGCGGGGCGACCTGATGCTTTCAAAGGACATGCCCGAGATTCCGCTCGGCCATCTGATCATGGGGAATATTGGCGGGAAAGAATATCCGGTCGCCTCCCCGGACGATCCCCGCAACGTGCTCACGGTCCGCGATTCGCGGGACGCTCCACGCACCATCCTCCCGCGCTCCGAGTGGCAATTCGCGCACACCGTCGATGGCAAACTCGTTCCCAGCGATCACGATATTCACCTCAATGGCGGGTTCCATCCTGGAAAGATTTATGAATACGTATACGTCGTGAAAGATCCCGTAGTCGCTGGCCTCGGTTTCGCCGCTGTTCGCGACTTCGCTGCTTACGCCAAGCACGCCAAAGACGCTCTCACGCCCGTGCAGCGCGTCTACGCAGAAGGCATATCGCAGAACGGACGCTTCCTGCGCAACTTCCTCTACGACGGTTTCAACGCCGACGAAGACGGACACATCGCTCTCGACGGCATCCTCGCCCACGTCGCCGGCGCCGGACGCGGCGACTTCAATTACCGCTTCGCGCAGCCTTCACGCGATGCCCAGCCCACCTCTTCCGTCTTCTTCCCCACCGATATCTTCCCTTTCACCGACGAACTCGAGAAAGATCCAGTGACCGGCGAGTCCGGCGGCTTGCTTGATCGCGCCATCGCCGACAAAGTCGTTCCCAAAATCTTTTTCTCGAATACTTCCTACGAATACTGGGGACGCGCCTGCGCTCTCATCCACACCACCGCCGATGGCAAGCACGACATGCCGATTTCCGATAACGTGCGCATCTACCACTTCACCGGCGAGCAGCATTTCCCCGGCCCGTGGCCGCCAGCCAAAGGCGCCGGCGACCTCGCAGGACAAGAACCTGAATCTTTTCTGCCCATCCGCTACTTCTGGCGCTCCATGATCGCCAACATGGACGCATGGGTCCGCAACAACACGCTTCCGCCACCGAGCAGCTATCCCACAATTGCCGATGGAACTCTGGTCCCGCTCAGCGCTTATTCATTTCCGAAGATTCCCGGCGTCAATCTGCCGCACGAAGCGAATGCCGGCCAGCGTCTCGACTTCGGCCCGCACTGGCGCGACGGGATTCTGAGCATCGAGCCGCCAAAAGTCGGCGAACCTTTCCCAGTTTTGGTTCCGCAGGTGGATGCCGATGGCAATGAACGCGACGGAGTCCGTCTGCCCGAAATCACCGTCCCGCTTGCTACGTATGCCAGTTGGAACCTTCGCGACCCCGCAATCGGCGCTCCCGATCAGCGAGTCTCATTTGAAGCCTCGTATATAGCTTTCCCGAAGACGGCCGACGATCGCCAGAAATACGGCGACCCGCGCAAATCCATTGCGGAACGCTACGCCGGTCACGACGATTACATGGCCCGCTATTCGAAAGCCTTAGACGATCTGATTCAACAGCGCTGGATTCTGCCTGAAGATCACGACTCGGTCCTTCATCGCGGCGAGCAGGAATGGAGAGAAGCCACGAAGTAATTCTTTGATTGCGAAAAGGGCGGTTTGGAAAAAAAGGTTCGCTCTCACGGCTTCAGCGATGACACAAACGCCGCCAGCGCGATCATGTCATCGATCGAGAGCTTCTCCACCTGCTTGCGCATCTGCTGCGCCTGCGTGCCGTGCCGCGCCCCCGATTGTATGTCGTACAACTGTCGCACAATGTAGCTCGGCGAACGTCCAGAAATCGGCGGCACGTTACCGCTTCCGCGCAGTCCCGGTCCATGGCAACTCGCGCAGGCCCGCGCCTTCCCCTCGCCGCCGCTTGCGAGAAAACGTCCGCGCTTGATGCTGCCCTCAGGAACATATGCCACAAATCCGGAGGTGTCGTCGCGCAACTCCGTGCGCTCCAGGTTCTCCGGCATCTCGATAATCCGCTGCCCAATCGGCTCGGTTGCCGCCGGAGTATCCGCCACCAGCATCCATCCCGCGACGTGCGTCTTCGGCACCGTGTTCGTCTCCACCACGCGAATCCACGGCTTGCGTTCGAGCTTCGAAAAATAGTCGGCCGCCGCCGCAATCTCCTGATCGCTCGCCTTCCATTCGCGGTCCGTCATGTTCGTCGCCGGAAGAAACTTCGGTTCCGAACTCTTGCGCGCTCCACTCCTGAAATCCGCCAACTGCCGGACGATATACCCTGCCGGCAACCCCGCCAGGCTCGCGTTCTCTGGCCGGCCGAGCCCATTGGGCAGATGGCAATATCCGCAGGCGTACACATCGGGCTTGCTTCCATGCGCCACCACATCAGGCATCGCTGGATGCCCCGCAGCATGCCAGTCCGGAACGCTGAACAGATCCGCAATCTGCGCGAGGTTGAACGTCGCGCTGCTGCCCGGCACGTGCTGCGGACCATTGTCACGAGCTTTTGCCGCCCCGCTCGCCGGCGGATTCACGCAATATGCCCAATAAGGCGTGGCCTGATTCGGAGCATCAGCGGGCGCACGAAGAAGAAGAAAAAACGCGTAGCAGAATAAAACCGGGCCCCCTACCAACAACCGGACATGGCGCATGCAGATACTCTACAGCACAGATGGCCCCAACGATGTAGCTCCGGGCGCTTCGTCCGGGGTTGCGCCAAGAGCAATGAAACTGTCGAGGAGCATTCCTGCCGAGTGTGACCGCAACTGCGGCAAGCTGCCGTCACTCGTCGCGGCGCGACTCGGAGCGGACGAGGCCTCCGCCCCTACATTCACTAGTGGGTATTCGCGGCTTCCCGAATCAGCGGCTTCAATGCCTCCACCGATATCCCCAGCGTCCCACCGCTGAATCCGTCCATATAGGCGGCGTTCACGCCAATCACTTCGCCGTTGGAGTTGAATACCGGCCCACCGCTGCCGCCATGCGCCGTCGGCGCATCGTAGATAAGCTTGTCTCCCACCATGTCCCCAAGATGTCCGCAGGTGGTCGACGGACGAATCAACGATAGCGCCGCCAGTTCGCTGGCCGCGCTCAGATCGTTATGCCGGTATGCCAGCCGCTCGTAAATGTCCGACGGCGACTTCGCCACCATCCCCGCGATGCCCATCGGATACCCGATCACCGTCACCAGCTGCCCCGCCGCCCCCGGAGATTTCGCCAGAGGAAGCGCCGGCAAATTGCGCACCGCCGCCGCATTCTGCGCTCGAACCACTGCCAGATCCGCCGTCTTCGACACTGATGCCGGACTCAAATCCAGCGGCGTCGGCGATCCCGGGAAGAAAATCACCAGGCTTTCCAGAGTCGCCATTGCTCCCTGGTTCAACAGCCTCTCCGCCTCAGGATCTCCAAACCACGGCTCGGCCACATGCCGGTTCGTAGCGATCAGGCCGTCGCCCAGCAGAAATCCCGTCCCCGAAACTCGCGCGCGAATCTGCGGATGATGATTCGCAAATCCTACCTGGTACACGCCCGAGATATATCCAATCGAATTCCGATACCGGGTCAGCACCACGGCGGGCATGGAGTGCTCTTGCTTGAGCTGCTCCACCTCCGCCGTCAGCTCGTGAACTTGTTTCTGCAGGTCATCCGGAGGAACGCCCTCGACCGCAACCGGCGCGTAATAGTGAATCATCGCCAGCGCTCCGATGAGCATCAGGACCCCGAGCACTCCCTGGATCATTTGCTGCCAGCAGTCGCAGACAATATTGGATTCTTGTGCCTCGTGTTGTTCAGGCAAGGGGTCGGACGCGGGAACTTCCGCTTTCTCAATCAGATGATCGGCCATGAGTGTCGATGTGGCGCTCGCTACTCAATTCCAAGTCCTTGTCTTTCAGGATCTTTCCAAACAAGGCAGCTTGGACCGATATCTTCTCCCGTTTCACCCTTGTTGGCCACGGTACCGAAGGGGCTGTACAGGGGTTACGTTCGAGCGCGTTAGTAGCGCCGGCGAGCTTTTCGCCCGCGGCGCTGACCTTCAGAGCTAAGCACTGCCCCCCGGTCCTCTGATCCTAGCTCCTATCGCCTAATCCCCGGGCCTTGCCTTAGAATTCTTCCAATGGAGTTAACCGTCTATTGCGCTTATTGGTGCCCCGACTGCCGCGAAGCAAAGCGATTCCTCGCCAGGCACAACATTCCTTACAAAGAGATTGATATCGAGACCACTCCGGGCGCGGCGGAAGAAGTCGTGCGCCGCACCGGCAAGCGGGCAATTCCGCAGTTTGTGATCGACGGCGAATGGGTCCAGCCGTACCGTCCCGAAGAAGGTTTCCTCTACGAAGAAATGGCTGAACTGCTTGGTGTGAGGGAATAGGGGCTAGGGACTAAGGGCGAGCTCGTGAGGCATCCACTCCGATTTGAAAGCGCTCGGGAGCCGCTTTGTATGCCAGAAACAGCGCGCTTTCACCCTGAGGCAACCAAGCCAGCTACTGCCCACACGAGGCCCGCTGAGCACTGCTCCCGAGTTCTGATCCCTGATCCCTGATCGCTAACCCCTGCTTCTAGACTTTTTCCAACTCCCGATGGGTGCGCTCGTTCACCACGTTGCCGGTATTCAGCGTCGACGCCGGCTCGAACAGCAGAAACCAGCATTCTTCTTCTGCCACGGGCTTGTGCTCCACGCCGCGCGGCACCACGATGAACTCACCTTCCTCCACCCACTCGTGCGGACGGTCGCGAAACTCCATCCGGAAGCGGCCCTTCACCACCAGGAACAACTCGTCCTCATGATCGTGATGATGGAAAACGAACTCTCCTTTGATCTTGTCGAGCTTTACCTGCTGCCCATTCAATTCGGCAACCACATAAGGCTTCCAGTATTCGGAAACCTTCGAGAACTTCTCGGCAATGTTGACTTTCATGCACCTTCCGATTGTGAGCAAGAAAGAAAAGTCGCAAAGAATCTGCCGTAGCGCGGCCGTCCTGGCGGCTGTCCGGCGGGCATCTCGCCCGCCGCACCAGTCAGGGCAACTGCACTCTATGAGATCTCGCAGTGCACTGGTCGAATGTACTGCTGGCAGCCTGACGCAATCGCTATCTGTCACTCCGCTGCCGCATCTTGACGCTTTACAACCCCTGCCGGTCCGGTAATCTGGCAACAACTTTGCATCTGGCCGCTGCAGTGAAACCAGGGCAGTTGGTCCCTTTGTAAAGCGAAGGGAGCCATATGCACATTCATTCGTGCTGGATTTGTGGCAACGATGTTCCCCTTGAGACCTGCGCCACCGATGAACTGGGACTTCCGGTCCACGACCACTGTTACTCTCTGAAACTGGCGCTCGCAACGGAATCAATTCGGCTCATGGCCCGCAAACCGCCGCACAGTGCCAACGCCCGTCGTCTGCCCAATGCGCGTGTGAGCGGTCTTCCCTCGACAGGCCATTGATGCCAGAACACGCCGAGTCGACCATCCGGTGCCCCTACTGCACAGTAGGTACCGATTTTCGCCCGATGATTCTCCGTGCCGAGGGCTGGCTGCAATGTGAAAGCTGCGGCCATAACGCCATGCCGCAAGACCCGGGCTTCCAATGTGCTTGTCCGCAATGCGAACGTCGCACTTCCGGAGCGAGTTCTCTGCCCGAGTCGTATTGATCTTCCGCAGTAAACAAGCCCATCACTGAGGAGCAGCGCCCCTTCCGGCGCCTCCCTTCCGGAAAAGCCGCGCACCTGCGGTGCTATGTCGACCACATGGACGAGGAAGACAACGAAGAAAACGCCCTCGGTCGCTGAACTCCACTTGATGCCGATCGTCTGACGCTGGCGTGACTGTTGGACCACGCCAACTTGCGCCAGCGCGCGTTCCTCCTTGTGTCCCCGCTTTGTCATGCGCTAGCGTAAATACATCTTTGTAACTTTCCAGTCATTTTTGGGCCCCGCGCCAGCACAGAAAGGAGTCGCACATGTCCGGCGATGCCGGCACGCCTTCCAAACCAATAGCTTCCTCATCCCAGACCGAGGATTGGCGCGCGCTCGCAGAACAGGCTTCGAAAGAGCAGGACCCTCAAAAGCTTCTAAAGCTCGTCCAGGATCTCTGCGATAACCTCGACCATCGCGACGGCAATCGGAAGCGCTCTGCCTGACCAACCCAGCACTGCATCACTCGCAATTCCGCGCCAACTTGGGAATAGTGTCGGAAAGCACTGCAGCTATTTCATTGCCGGATCATCTACCGCAGTTCATCAATTGCATCGGAACTGATCTTGTGCTGCGACGCCGCGCGCTTCGCATTCCGCGAAGCGTGGGATTAACACTGCACGCCGCGGCGGTGCAGCCAAACGACAAGAGCGAAAAAGAACCCCGGATCTCCACTCGAACTTTTTTAAGATTGCACCACGCGATACTCACGTCGAATGCTGCAATCTGCCAACTTGCGCCATTTACTCGGCGCGCGTGAAGCATTTCTGTAACTCCAGAGTTATACCTATAAGCTTATACATATACCACCGTATTTCATGTACGCAGCAAATCCCGTTTACTGGGATCGCCCGACAGCACGGTGTCATTCGCCGCTCCGAACCCAAGTTGCCCCCCTTCTCGGAGCGGCGCGCGGCACCGCCGTTCCGGCCACTCGCCGATAACAACTGGGCTCGCGTTCGACGACTCGCTCTCTCGCCGCACCTGCGAGCTCGAAAGAGTCCCCTCACTCCCGCGACCCCTTGAGTTCGTCCTCACGCAAAGCCACGCCCAGCATCTGCAGGCTCGTTTGCAAGCGCACAAGGCCCGGCTTCACACTTTGGACTTCTTCGAATTCCGTAAAGGGAATCTCCCGCATGAACCTCTCGATCGTATTGTGGGCTTCCAGAGCCAGTCGGGCGCAACGTCGGCGTTTCTCTGAATCGCCAGCGTCCATCGCGATCTGTGCAAAGGTCAGCCCAAGTTCCACTTCGGCCCGCAGGAATCCGGCCCTCGCCGCGATGAACTGCTTCTGCAGGTGACCGAATTCGGGCTTCGGCTGCATATCGACGCGTTCGACCTCACTCTTGCACGCCATCGGAGACAACCGCAACCCCGCCATTCGCAACACTGAGTGTGGGAAACAATTCGTCAGGGCGAATAATGCGTGGCGGCTTTCTCATCTCGGCCGCTCGATCGCACATTTGGCGCGCCGTTTCGACCATCTCCCTCGCCAGTGCTTTCTGTTGTTCCATTCCGCGCAATAACTCACCACACCTCGCAGTGAAGTTCTCGGGCGGTGGCTGCTCTTGTTCCCTTGTAGAGAGTATTCGGCTGATAGCCATATCGGCCTCCTGTGTCGAGTTCAATCAAGTGCACAAGAGACCGACGCCGTGAGGCGCGGCGGAGAGATGTGTAGTTGACAACTTCAGACTACGCCATAAGGGAGGACGAAGCAACCAGCGTGGTGACAGCGTTCGAGGCCGCAGTTTTGCACGGATTTTGACGGAATCCTTGGAATATCCGTGCGAATCCGTGGCTCGCAAAAAAGCCGCCGGGGCAATCCGGCGGCTCTAAATGTCAATACAAACTAGAATCCCGGCTCTGCAGCCGAGATAACCGGATTCGCGCTTCCGCTGTGCAACGTCACGCGCACGCCCCGCTGGTTATTGACTTTGGTCGTGGTCGTCCAGTCGATGTCATTGGTACTGATGACGCCGCTGCCTCCACCCACCAGCGTGTAAGTGATGCGGCTATCGGAATAGCCGTAGCCACTCACCGCGAGCACTGCGCCATTGTTCAGCACGAACACCGGCATTCCCGGCGCCGTCTGCACATTCGCGGGCAGTCTCGACCCGCGTGTCACGTAGCTCGCGTAGGTTGCCTGCGCCATCGACCCGTCATTCGCCGGACGCGTCGCCAGTTGCGGCCTCGCACTCGCCTCCGAATCGCCGAACATCTGCTCCTTCATCCGGTTGAAGAAGTGCCAGCCCGGACCGTAGGTTTGCGCGACCTGCTGCGGAATCTGTATGTCATCCATCAGCCGCAAGCTCAGCACCGTCTCCCCCTTCAGCGCAGGACGCGGTCCGCGCGCCGGAAGCGTGATCACTTTCCACGGCCAGAGTGGTGGAATCATCCATTCGATCACGTCGCGCCGCGGATGTCCTTTGCCATCGATCTTCCCTTGTTTGTCGACTTTGTAACCGCGCGTGGAAACAACCTTCGCTTCCAGCGGAAGATCGCCCGTCGGCACCCCGATGCGATCGAATTGCAGCTTCAGATATCCCTTGCCCCAGAAGTGGCCGGGATCTTTCGAAGCGTCGAGATGTCCAACCAGGTAGCTTCCGCGAGGAAATGCCTGCTGGCCGAAAACCGTGATCCCGCGAAGATGGCACAGAACGGGATCTCCGACATCCACAGTTTTAGAAGACAAATTGGGCTCATCCAGTGTGCACTGCAATAGAGTACCCGCGGGAACGACCACGTCGCGTGCGCTGGCGCTCATTGTGAAAGCAAAAAGGGATACTGCAAGGAAGGTGAACAGCAACCTGCACTTCATACTTCACCTCGGTCGCACGCCCATTGATTTCGGTCCGACTCCAGGGCTGAGCCGCGACTTTGTTCCCCGAATCTAATCACAGGTTCCAGACCGGGTCAATCAGGAACTTCACGATTTCCCGCATCCGGCGCGGCTTTCAGCGTTGCCTGGCAGACTGCCACAACTGGCTGAAATCAACCACCAGAGTGGCTACTTTCACGCACCCCAGGTACCGATCGGCGAATCAAACCCTGAATGCTATTCCGAAGCGCCGAATTTGGCGCGAGGAATCTGCTCTTGGCCGGCACCATGGCAGCTATAACCGACAGCGGATTGAAACGATCCCGATCTGAGCAAATTTGTCCGCGCGGAGTAAATAGTGAAGTGAACTGCAGCGCAAGCGGAAGGGGGCGCCAGTCCGGAAGCCGAAAGCCGGAAAGCCGTCTTTACTGCGGCTTACTCTGTTGCTGCTGCGAACTATTCGGAGCAGTCGCTCCCGCGGCAGGTTTCTTCGAATCCGTGGCTGGCTTCTTCGTCGTCTTCTTTTTTGTAGTCGCCGGTTTCTTCGCGGGCTCCGTGTCGTCGACCACAACTTTCTTCGGAGGCTCGGCTTCCACCTGCGTCTGCAGTGTCTTTACTTCCGTGTGCAGCCTGTTCAGCTCCTGCTCTTTCGACGCCGACAGGTTCTCGATTCTCTCCGCCAGTTGCTTGCGCGATTGCTCAAATCCATTCAGATCGTTCGAGAGTGCCTGCGATTCGTCCTTCGGCGCAACCGATTGCGCTCCTTCGACGATCGTGTTCAAAACGTCATAGAGGGCATCGAGATTCCGATACAGCTTGAACGAAGCTGGCACATCCTCCGGCGCGTTCCGCAGTTGCCCGATGATCTCTGGCAGCGCTCCCTGCAGGTTGCGCTGCACTGAATCCACATACTGCAGCGCCTGCTTCTTGTCGGACCCGCTCATCTTCCACTTCTCGATCCGCAACTTCGCCAGGTCTACCTGCGTGGTCTGCGACGTTGCCTCGATCTGCGACAACAGCCCATTCAGTTGGGAGACGGAAGCATAAGACACGGGCGCGGATTGACCGCCATTCGCGGGAGCGGCCACCGGCGCCGGACCCGACTGCGCCATCCCCGCCGCGATCAAGCTGATATACAAACCGGGAGAGATCAGAAGATTGCGTTTCATTGTTTCGAGCTTTGCACCCAAGCCCATCAGCATACTACAAGGCCCACCCCGGAGTGGATCAGATGAACACCCGAGCGCTGTATCGAACCGTAGCGCCACCGTGGAAGAGCGGCGCTTCAGCGCCGCGTTCAGCCGAAGAGAAAACGGGCTTTTAGCACCCATGGGAGCGAATAGCATCGATGTTCTCACTGCTGCGTACATCCACTTCCTACATCCCGCCCTTCCAACCAAATGCCCATTCGACTCCGCCCGCTCTTCGAGACGATAATGAATTCAATGCTCCGACGCTTCCTCCTGATCGTGCTCGCCTCCGCGCTCTCCTGCGCGGTCACCGTGCTCGCCCAGGACACTCCTCACCGCCTCATCCTCAAAGATGGCTCCTACCAGCTCGTCACCAAGTATGAAGTCAAAGGCGACCGCGTCCGCTACTACAGCTCCGAACGCGAAGAATGGGAGGAACTGCCCGATTCCCTGGTCGACTGGCCGGCCACCAACAAGCTGGAAAAGGAGCGCGCCACGGCGGCATCGTCCCCCGAAGCGGTTCAACTCGACAAGGAGCTCCAGGAAGCTCGCGACATCGAAGAGGCGCAGTTGCCGCAAGTCGCGCCCGGACTCCGCATTCCCGAAACGAATGGCGTATTCCTGCTTGACAACTTCCAGGGACAACCGCAGCTTCTCGAGATCAACCAGACTGCCGGAGACGTCAATCGCCAAACCAAGACGAACATTTTTCGTGGTGCCATCAATCCCATCGCCGGCCTAAAGCAGACCATCGAACTCGAAAAATCCCATGCCGCCATTCAATCTCACGTCGATGTTCCGACCTTCTATCTGAATGTCGACGCAAGTCCCGACGAATCGAACCAGCCCTCCGTCACACCCGATTCCACGCGCACCGCCCAGCCACAACAACCGCAGCAGCCGCAACAGCCGCAGCAGCCCGTCGTCCCATTCAATCGATTTCGAATTGTTCACGTCGAAGTGAAAGGCAATAAGCGCATCGTGGGCGACGTGAAGCGCCAGGTCACCGGCAAGATCTCACACGAACAAAAAGAGGTAAAAACTACGATCACCGGCTTGCGCGGTGGATGGCTCAAACTCAGCCCTACCCAGAGCCTCGATCCCGGCGAATACGCGATCGTCGAAATGTCAGAAAAAGAAGGGATGAACCTCTACGTCTGGGATTTCGGCGTCAACCCAAAAGCTCCCGCGAATTCAAACCCCTGGAAGCCAGACCTGAAGCCAACAGCAAATCCAGCGCCAGCCGCATCCTCAAATCCGAACTGAACGAATGCGGATCCGTTTGTGTGCTTTTCTTAGCAGTAAAGCCGCGGGTTCCCCTGTGAAACCCGGTGCTCCCTGTGGTGAAAAAGGTTTCGGTTGGTAGGCCTGGTGGAAGGGTCCTTGAAACCTTGAAACTTTGAAACCTGAAACTGGAAAACTGTTCCTACTCCTCGTCCTTCAACATCCCTCTCTGCGCAATCCCGATATTGTCGCGCGTCGAGTTCTTCACCATGTACATCATCCCGTCGGCCTGCCGGATCACGTCGTGCGCCGACCGCGCATCATGCGGATAGGTCGCCACGCCAATCGACGCCCGCACATTCAGGTTCAATCCTTCATCTTTGCAGAAGCAGCTCGCCCGCATCGCATCCCGCAACCGCTTCGCCACAACCAGCGCCTGATCTTTGCTCGTCTGCGGCAGCAGCACCACAAACTCGTCGCCGCCGTATCGAAATGCAAAGTCAATCAATCGCAGCTGCGCCTTGATCAGGTATCCAATCTCGGCCAGCAGCTTGCTTCCGATCAAGTGTCCGTGCGTGTCGTTTACCGACTTGAAATGATCCAGATCGATGAACAACACGCTGAACTCATATCCAAAGCGCGACGACCGGTACACCTCGGTCTCAAGAGTCTTATATAGATGACGCGCGTTGTACAGGCCGGTGCAGTCATCGGTGATCGTCAGTTCCTGTATCTTCTCCACCCATTTCGCGTTCTCGATCGCGATCGCGGCGTAGTCACAGAGCGACTGCAGGAAGAACAGTTCCGCATCCTTGAACCGTTCCATATCGACGTTCACCAGCTGGATGACGCCCAGCACCCGCAGCTTCGATCGCAGCGGCACGCAGATCACCGATCGCGTCTGCCACTTCGTCGTGTCGTCCACACGGCTCGCAAAATACGGATCGCTATGCACATCCGGCACAATCCGCGCCTCGCCATGCTTGGCGACCCACCCCGCAATTCCTTCGCCCACCTTCAGCCGAACATTCTTCAGCGCTTCGGCCTTATCTCCCACCGCAATCGCGAAGTACAGCTCGCCGTGCGGCTCATCCACCATCAGCAACGACCACGTATCTGGACGGAAATATTCCGCCATCTTCTCCATGATGGTCTGCAGAATCGAGTCCAGGTCCAGGGATGACGTCAGCGCCTTGGCCACGTCATGGAAGATCGTCAGCTCCTGGCTTTGGCGAGTCAATTGAGTGCCGGCCTCAGGCATGAATATCCCGTCATTCCTCAGTGATAGGGGTGGCGTTGAAAAATTATACGGTCCACTTTCGTCAACCATCAATGAACGTTAGTAACCCGTACCCGTAACGCCAACCACACCAATATGTTCCATGACGGTCCATGTAGCCCTGGACGCCCCGTCCGGGGTTGCGCGCCAAAAGGCGCGCAATGAGCACGGATAATAGCTGCCGCCTCAGCGGCGCAATAAAGTGAGCTTTAGCCCCTTTGGCTGCCTCTCCCTTCATTGATCGCCGGATCCTTCTATAATCTTTTCCGATGAAACGACTCGCGATCTTCTTCGTCCTCACTGCCGCCGCCCTCGCCCAAACTCCCGACCCGCACTCCATTCCCGCCGTAGACGCCCAACTGGGCCCGTGCTCCGCCACCTTCACCATCACCGGCACCGACAGCAAGCCCGTCTACAGCGCAAAAATCGATGTTCGCGTGCAATACGGACACTTCCACCGCATGGATCTCGAGGTCAGCACCAACATCGACGGCAAAGCCCGCTTTACAGGACTCCCCACCAAGACCCGCGGCGGCCTCTACTATCAGGCTTCGGAAGGCGACCGTACCGGAAACGCCTTCCAGGATCCATCCTCAACCTGCAATGCCGATTTCCCGGTCGTCCTCCGCAAGTCCACGGAACAGCAACAACCTTAGCAGTACTTTGAATGTTGGCCTGTGTAACCCTGTGTTCCCTGTGGTGGGATTCTTGGGGCTCTGATCGGTCCCCACATGATGCAAGTTACGCCGGTGTCTCTGTACAGTAGCCAGCCCACGCCCCTTGTCCTATTATGATTGCGACAGATCCTGGGGCGTCGTGTCTCATGGGCCACTTCGGCGACAAGTTCCGCAAGGCGCGAGAGGGCAAGAATCTCTCGCTCGATGACGTTTCCAACGTCACCAAGATCAGCGCTCGCATGCTCGAAGCCATCGAAAAGGAACGCTTCGATCAGCTTCCCGGCGGTGTCTTCAATCGCGGATTCATTCGCGCCTACGCCAAGCATCTCGGGTTGGACTCCGAAGAAGCCGTCAATGATTACCTCGCCTGCCTGCGCCAGGCGCAGATCGATTCGCACCAGGGATGGGACGCTCCCAAGCCCACTCAACCGCAGCTTGCAAAACCCGCAGCCGTTCAGGCGGCACGACCTCAGGCGGCACCTCCCAAAATGGAGACCTCCGTCGAGGTCGAAGAGGAAGAACTCCCTGAGCTCCAGCTTCCACGCGTGCAAGACATTCGTCCATCGAAGAAAGAGTATCTCGGCCGCATCCCATCGGGACCGCCCTGGACACTCATCGCTCTCGCTCTGATCGTTGTGATCGCAGCCGCAATTCTCTGGGTGCGTCATTCCCGCTTGCCGCAGACTGCGTCGGCAACCCCAGCCGCTCCGGTTGTCGCCGCAGCAGCCACACCTACTGCGACAACAAATGCACCACCGCCGGCAAACGCGCCGCACTCAAGCGCTCCGGCTCAAAGCTCCACTCCACATCCGGAAACTCACGTTGCTCAGACGTCACCAGCGCCTCAGGTAGCGGCAACGCATGCGACCACGACGTCGCCTGCAAGTCCCGCCCCGCCAGAGATGAGCCAGGTCAGAGTCGAGAAAAAAGGTGATGTAACGATCCGTTCATTCGGCAACGCACCGGCCGATGTCGTCAAGACTCCCGCCGAGAAGCCCGCCCCCAAGCTCACCCTGGTGATCCGGGCCAGCGAAAACTCCTGGATCTCCGTCACCGCCGACGGACAACTCGTCACGCAAGAGACTCTCATCGCTCCTGCCGCGACCAGCTATCACGCCGCTCGCCAATTTGTAGTTCGAGTCGGCAACGCAGCCGGAGTCACGTTCATCTGGAATGGACAAGAACTCCCAGCCCAAGGCGCCGAGGCCGAAGCCAAAAGCTTCGTCTTCGACGCACAAGGAATGCGCGCCCCCGCCTCCGATCCGACACCACAGTAGTTCATCAGCCCTTTAAACCACCTGTCATCCTTTCTCTCGAATGGAAAACATATTGCGTTGTCATCCTGAGGCGGCGCATTTTTACCCGACGAAGAGCCTGCCCTGAGGTGAAGCCGAAGGGACCTATGCAACTTGCCTGCTGCACCCCCACTCTCGGTCGTTTGCACAGCCTTCCCCATGCAAAGCCAGCATTCAAGCTGCGCGTTAACAATCGAAACCCAGTTTTCTGCTAATCTTCCACACTGAAAAAAGGAGACTCCATGCGAAAATTGCTGCCCACGATTTTGCTGTGCTTGGTCGCTGCCACTGGATTTTGCCAGGAAAATTCCGCTGCCAACCCTTTCAGCACGATCAACAAGAACCTGTATGCACGAAGCAAGGGAATCCTGATCCGCTCAGCCGAAAAGATGCCCGAAGAGAACTACAGCTTCAAGCCGGCCGACACCGTTCGCACCTACGGCCAGATCATCGGACACCTTGCCGACGCCCAGTACCTGTTCTGCTCGATCGCGTCCGGCGAGAAGAATCCCGGGCTCAACATCGAGAAAACCAAAACCTCGAAGGCCGATCTTATCGCCGCCCTCAAAGATGCCTTCGCCTATTGCGACAAGGTCTACGATTCCATGACCGATGCGGCCGCCACCCAACCGGTGAGCTTTTTCGGAACTAACCTGCCCAAGTTCGCCGTGCTCAACGTCAGCGTCAGCCACAACATGGAGCATTACGGGAATCTCGTCACCTATATGCGCATCAAGGGCATCGTGCCTCCCACCAGCGAGCAGCAGGGAGCCATGCCGCCAAAGCAGGACAAGTCCAACGCAGAGCCAAAGAAATAAGCCCGCTCCGTTCGTCTAGCCCCGGGCGCCCAGCCCGGGGTTGACGAAAATTAGGCCCAACATTAACTAAGGCATGCTTTCCGTAGCCGACCATAAATCGAACTGGCCTTCCGCGAACGAGGGATCCAGGTAGTCAGGCAATGCTGGGCAGAAGCACCGGGTGCGGAGCGCATACTGTCGCTCCGCGGCAAGCCCTCTGAAAACCAGCACCTCGGTTCCGCCAACATGGAATCTGAAATCGCTCCCTAAAACCGGGCGCTTTATCTCAGCACGCTATAATGACCGCCAATGCCACTCGCGTCGGGCACCAAACTTGGCCCTTATGAAATTCAATCGCCGCTCGGTGCTGGCGGCATGGGTGAGGTGTATCGAGCGCGAGACACGCGTTTGGATCGTAGCGTCGCGGTGAAAATTCTTCCGGCTCATCTTTCCGAGAAGCCGGAATTCGCAGAACGCTTCGAACGCGAGGCTCGCACAATTTCCTCTCTGAATCATCCCAATATCTGTCATCTGCACGACGTCGGCGAGCAACATGGCGTGCGTTACCTCGTCATGGAGTTGATGGAAGGCGAGACGCTGGCCGAACGTCTGCGACGCGGCCCCATGCCGCTTGACCAGGCGCTACGCTGCAGCGCCGAGATTGCAGAAGGTCTGGAGGCTGCCCACCGCCGCGGCGTGGCGCATCGTGATTTGAAACCCGGCAACATCATGCTGACCAGGACCGGTGCCAAGCTGATGGACTTCGGATTGGCCAAGGGAATGTCAGTGGCAAAGCCTGTTTCGGCTGAGCTGACAGCCACCTTGACCAGTTCGCAAGCCACTCCGTTAACCCAGCAGGGCACGATCGTGGGTACGTTCCAGTACATGGCGCCAGAACAGGTCGAAGGCAAGGACGCAGACGCACGTAGCGACATTTTCAGCTTGGGGGCCGTGCTGTACGAGATGATCAGCGGCAAGCGCGCGTTTGAGGGCAAAACGCTGGTGTCGGTCGCCGCTGCCATTCTTGAGAAAGAACCGGAGCCGATTCGAAGCGTGCAACCAGTCACGCCTCCGCCGCTCGAGCGCGTGATCAAGAAATGTCTAGCGAAAGATCCCGATAGCCGCTGGCAAAGTGCAGCAGATCTGGCCAGCGAGTTGAAGTGGATTGCTGAGGGTGCCGCCTCCGGCACGACTATGCAGTCCACGGCAGGCAGCCCACCCGGGAAGGCTGCTCGGCTGCCGTGGGTGGTTGCGTCTGTCGCCTTGAGTGCGGCGGTCACGCTGGCAGTGCTCCACTTTGTGGAACGCGAGCCGAAACCGCTGGTGCGGACTGAGATCGCGCCGTCTGACAAGTTCGAATTCAACTTCGTTGGTGACAACGGCGGACCTCCGGTGATCTCGCCCGACGGGGCGCATATCGTTTTTTCCGCTCACGCGCAGGGCAAGACACAGCTTTTTCTGCGCTCGCTCGACACTCTCAATTCCCAGCCGCTTCCCGGCACCGATGAAGCGACTTTTCCCTTCTGGTCCCCTGACAGCCGCTCCATTGGCTTCTTTGCCGAGGGCAAACTGAAGCGGATGGACATCAGCGGCGGCCCGGCGGTGATTCTTTGCGACGCTCCCGTCGGACGCGGCGGAGCGTGGAGTTCGAACGGAACGATTCTGTTTTCCCCGCAGTTCAGCGCGCCGATTTATCAGTTGCCTGCAACCGGCGGAACGCCACTAGCCGTCACCAAGCTCACCCCGAAATATACAACCCATCGCTGGCCGGCATTCCTGCCCGATGGCCAGCACTTTCTCTACCTCGCCGCCAGTCACGATGCTCCCACCAGCAGTGAGACTGGCGTCTTTTGGGCATCGCTGGATGGCAAGCAGAACAAGCTCGTGATGTTGAGTCCTTCGAATGCCATCTACGCGGGCGGATATCTGCTCTATGTCCAGCAGGGTGCGCTGACGGCGCAGCGCTTCGATCTATCATCCGGTGAATTGAAAGGACAGGGAACCGTCTTAAACAACGACACGCAGGTGGATGATTCGGTCTGGCGGGGCACATTCTCGGCTTCGGAGAACGGGACCATGATCTACCAGCCGGGAGCGGCAGGCCCCGGCATGCAGCTAACCTGGTTCGACATCCATGGGAAAGAAACCGGAAAACTCGGCGGGCCGGATGATTATTATCAGGTCGAACTTTCGCCGGATGGCAAAAAAGCGGCGGCTGCAGTCGGTACCGCCAACTATGGCATCTGGATTTATGACGCTGAGCACAACACTCGTACCCGTTTCACCTTCGGCAAGGATGTTCATCTGAGTCCCATCTGGTCGCGCGATGGCAAGCGGATAGCATATATGCAGGGAGCCTACGGCGGGCTGAGCAATGAGTCGATTTTGGCCAAAGCGGCCGATGGCTCGGGCGAGGAACAGAGACTGATGGACCTGGGCCGCACCATCGGACTGCAGGAAGGTCTATGCGACTGGTCTCCTGATGGGCGCTACATTCTTTTCACGACGGGAACTGCCTCTGTCGGGTCGGGTACGGATCTTTGGGTTCTGCCCCTGTTTGGGGATCGCAAAGCATTTCCCTACATCAACGCGCCCGGAAATCAGATGCACGCGCAATTTTCTCCCGACGGCCGTTGGGTCGCATACGCCTCTGACGACTCTGGGCATTGGGAGGTTTATGTGGCGTCCTTTCCGTGGACAGGGTCGAAGTGGCAGGTGTCGAATGGTGACGGCCTCGAGCCTCTCTGGCGTGGAGATGGCAAGGCCATCTATTTTGAGAAGTCCGGCGATAGCGGCGTCCTGGAGGCAGATGTCAACGGACACGGGCGCAGTTTTGAAGTGGGTGAAGTGCGTACTCTGTTCCACATCAACAATCAATCCCCGAACCTGACCGGACAGCAGTACACCGTCACCCGGGACGGGCAGCGATTTCTGTGGATCACGACCGGCGACGCGGGCAAGCTGCCGCTGAACCTCATTCAGAACTGGACAGCGCAGTTGCAACCCAAATAGCTTGGCGCCTTTTGAGCCTCTGCGTCCATCGATGCATTCACCCCTCGCGCTGATTCGCGATCGGACCCTCCCGCCGAACGCCTCTGATTCCATTGTTCAAATTGACGGGCAAACCAGAAGCCAACCTCCCAATCGCCGACGATATATCCAGAGGCTCTCTCCGCTGAAACTGGCATTTTCGCTGTTGCCATACAATGAAAGCTCGATTCGGAGCCGACCGTGGAACCTCTAAGCCGACGCACCTTCCTGGCAGGTTCAATTGCTGTAGCTGGCGCCCCACTGCTCTCAGTTGGGGAGGGCGCGAGCGGGAAGACCCGGCTGATTCTCCTTGGAACCGGTGGAGGCCCAAGACCACGAAAAGCGAGATCGGCTTCCGCTCAGGTCATTGTCAGGAACAACACTGCCTACGTCATAGATTGCGG
>DASYZA010000306.1:0-37615 GCA_035946775.1 Candidatus Sulfotelmatobacter sp.
CGGAAATACTCCCACCTCGCTTCGCTTTCCAAACCCGATCTCCTTTGCCCTGATTCTCTGAGTCGGGTTACATCTTAGGTGTCTCGACAGCCTTCCCTCGGGTTACATTTTGAATGGCGCGATTCGTGACCTTGCGCACAACCCCGTCGCTACGCCATCATCGCGGAGGCCCGGATGCCAATGGGATCGGTCGAGTCCCGATTTGGGAACGAGTTGGCTCCGAGTCGCTCCTAAGCTCTTTGAAATCAAGCTTTTGCCCCTAAGTTGTTGCAGCCCATGGATTATTTCGCAATTTCCCGCTAACTCGATGATTCCAGAGATCCGGGGGGAGGGGGGGTGGCGTTACCAACCAGTAATCTTCCCCAAATCGGGATTCTCCCGCCGCTTCAGTCATTGAAAAAAAAGCATTCTCCGGTCGGAGAACGCTCCCCAATCAGTCAGGCTAGATTCTCACTTCTGCATTCGGACTTCTTGCTTCTCTATTTTTTCTCACCAGCGGATTCCAATCGTGATCGGCCGCGTGTCAGTCGTGATTCCGTTGTGCTTGCCGTGGAGATAGCGGAAATCGACGTAGAGGTCCATATTCGGACGAAGCTTGCGCGTAACGCCTCCGCCGAAGTTGTAGCCGAATTGGTTCTGGCTCATATGCAGGAAGTCTCCGTTGATCGACAGGCTCCCGTTGTAGCAGTGTCCCCACCAGACCTGAAACGGATTGCACGCGTAGCCGGGAATTGCGTTAGAAGAGTCGAGCTTGCCCGATCGGCGATAAAAGCCCGGACCGAATACAATGTATCCTCCCCAGTTCTTCGAGACCGAAAAATTGATGATCGGATCGAACATCAGCGAATACATGTGACTGGTGGCTCCGGTTGCTTGCCCAGCCTGCAACGCCGATGCGCGCAACGGCAAGTTGTCGAATTGGAAATCGAGACGTAATCCCAGATGCTTGTCGAAGTTGCGCGCCACACCGGCTGCGGCGACCGGGCCTCCGCCGCGCACGAACTCCCGCGTAGTTCCATTCGGCAGATTCGCGCCGCCGCCCACGTTGAACGTCCAATTCTTGTAATCCTTCGTCTTCGGCCTGCGTTCGCGCCCGAGCTCAGCCGGCGAAGCTTCCTGGCTGCTGCTGGACTGCTGGTTGTCAGGTTGGGAGGTCTGGGTCTGGTCGCCGGATGGCTGCTGCTCTGCCGGAGTCTGTTGCGCCTGGACTGTCGTGATTCCCGCCAGGCTCAATACCACAACCGCCAGTAGCCTGAGACCGGGAACCCCTGCGAACTTTCGAATCATTCATTCTCCTCCCGCTGCCGGGCATGATTGCGGTGTGACGCTCGACGCGAGAAGCGCTGGGAAAGAGCGTGTCCGCTTGGTCCCGCCGTGATTGCACGCGCAGCAGGCAGGCACCATATTACCAACTTTGATGCGATGTCCGCCCGTGCAGCCGCCCAAGTCAGTCGTCAGTCGCCAGCGATTAGTGGTTTTCGGAATGGCTGGTCGCACGTATCATAGAGAATTCGAGTTCCACGCAGGTGATAGCGTGATGAAGCAGACGTCCCAAACCGAGAGTTCATCGGCTGTCTTGACGCGAGGCGGCGCCAGTTCCGTGTGCCGCGTCGCGCTCATCGGCTTCGGAACTGTAGGACGCTCTGTTGCCAGGATCCTTTGCGAACGCAATGATGATTTGATCCGGCTCACCCACATCTGCAACCGGAACGTCGCGCGCAAAAAGCAGGACTGGGTTCCAGCTGATGTGATCTGGACCGAGGATGTGGATTCAGTTCTGAGTTCTGACTCCGACATCATCATTGAGTTGATCGGAGGACTGAACCCTGCCGAGCAGATCGTCAGGCGCGCGCTGGAGGCCGGCAAATCGGTGGTCACGGCGAACAAGCAGCTGATTGCGCGTTGCGGGCCCGAACTGCTGCGGCTGGCCGCCAAGCACGGCGCTCAGCTGGAATTCGGCGCTTCCGTGGCTGGCGGCGTTCCGGTACTTCCCGCATTGCGCACGGGATTGTGCGGTGACCGGTTGCATGGCATCGCCGGAATCCTGAACGGAACTTGCAATTACATTCTCAGTCGCATCGAGAGCGCGCGGGTTCCTTTCAGCGAGGCTCTGGAAGAGGCGCAAGCGAAGGGCTATGCCGAGGCCGATGCTTCGGAAGATCTCGATGGCGGAGATGCGCGGGCCAAGTTGGCCATTTTGGCACTCGCCGGATTGCACGCGCAGGTTGCGCCGGAAACAGTTCGCGCACGTACGATTCGGCCTGTAGACGCAGTCGATTTCGATTACGCGTCGGAGTTGGGCTGCACAATCCGGCAGATCTCGCGAGCAGAATTGAATGGCGATACGCTTCTTGCCGAAGTAGGGCCATGCCTGGTTCCAGCCCATTCTCCGTTCGGCCGCGTGCAACGCAACCTGAATCTGGTCCTGACCTCCGGCCAGTATGGCGGAGACATGGCATTCCTCGGCGCCGGCGCCGGAGGCGATCCAACCGCAGTGGCTGTCGTGTCTGACGTGATGTTTGTCGCCGAGGGATTATCAGGGAAGAAGAAGACAGCGGCAAACCAGGTGTCTTCGCCGCAGATCAGTTGTGACTTCGAGACTGCATGGTATCTGCGGTTCTTTGTGCGCGATCAACCCGGGATCGTCGCAGGACTCGCGCAGATCCTGGCGAAGCACCGATTGAACATTGATTCCCTGCTCCAGAAACCGGGCTTTGAAAAGTCGTCCCTGCCGTTTGTGATCACGCTTGAACCCTGCCGTGATTCGCAACTGCATCCGGCGATGGAGGAGATGTCAGGACTGGATTTCTCGCTCAGACCGTGTCTATGCTTGCCGATTCTTCGCTGATCGGTTAGGAAAAGCCGACTTGCTTTGAAGAAACAGAGCGCCGGCCGTCTAAGTCGACCGGCGCTTTTGAGGTTAGTTCCAGAAGGGATTGTTCAAACCGGCAGGCGCGAGCGCGCTGTCAGCCTTGGTTTCCGTGCCCGATTCATCGGAGATCTTCTCGTCGATGAAGCGGGAAGGAGGAACCGTACGATCTTCTTTCTTACCCGGTGTGGGAGTATAAGGGTATTCGGATTTCTGCATGGGCCGACTCCTTCAGCTTATGAGCTACTTTTATTAAACACCTCCGAGGCTGGTCTGCGGACGCAATAATTTTGATGGCTGCTATCAAAAAAATCGAAGGACTAACTGACAGGAACTACGCACATTTCATCTGATATCAAGGCGGCGGGCGAGTCGCCCGGCGGACAGCCAGCGGGACGCCGGCGCTACTGAAAGGAATCATGAAATATCGGAAGCTTGGGCGCACGAATTTTGAGCTTAGTGAGATCGGCGATGGTCTGTGGGGGATGAGTGGGTGGACAGGATCGGATGACAAGGAGTCGCTGTCGTCGATGCAGTTGGCCGTCGATATGGGCTGCAATTTTTTCGACACGGCATGGGCCTACGGAGAAGGCAAGAGCGATGGGCTGTTGGGCGAGATCATGCAGCGGAATCGAGGCAAGCGGCTTTATGCAGCCTCGAAGATTCCGCCGGCAAATGATCGTTGGCCAGCCACGCCGGAGTACAAGTACAACGATGTATTTTCGCCGGCACACGTATTCAAATACGCCGACCTGATTCGCAAGCAGCTACGGACGGACAGCATCGACGTACTGCAATTTCACGTATGGGATGACAGCTGGACCGACGAACCGGATTTCCGCTCGACGGTCGAGAAGTTGAAGAAGGACAAGATCATTCGTTTTTTTGGTCTCAGCATCAACCGCTGGGAACCGGAGAACGGAATCAAGGCGATTCGGACCGGGCTCGTCGATGTCGTGCAGGTGATTTACAACATTTTTGACCAATCCCCAGAAGATGAGTTATTCCCCGTCTGCCGGGAAATGAACATCGGAGTGATTGCGCGTGTGCCATTCGACGAGGGCAGCCTTGGCGGGAAAATGACACTGGAGACGCGCTTTCCTGCGGGCGACTGGCGCGCGGGGTACTTCGGGCCGGAGAATCTACCGGAGACGATTCGCCGCGTCGAAAAGTTGAAGACGGTTTTACCCGCCGGTATGTCGCTGCCGGAAATGGCGTTACGGTTCATACTGTCGCATCCAGCGGTAAGTACGACGATTCCCGGAATGCGCAAGGTCGATCACGTCCGCCAGAACATCGCCGCAAGTGATGCAGGCCCGCTCGACAAGGCCTTGCTGGCCGAACTCAAGAAGCATCGGTGGGATCGAAAGCCGCAGCGATGGTCGGATTAGACAGGTTTTCAAACGAAAGCTAATCGGCGAACCGTAGTAAACTGAAGCCGTTGTCCCCACGCGGCCAATTATCTGCGCTCGCGCGGATTCCCTCTTTGGCCATTCGGAACAGAAATGTCTTTTCACAAAGAGCTAATTCAGCTGTTTTTGTGCACGTTCGTCTTGGGCACACTTGTTACGGCCCAGAACGCCCATGGTTCGCTAAGGGGAGCGATTCAAGACACTACGGGGGCACGTATTCCGGATGCAACTATCGTCGTTCAATCCACGGACGAGTCAACGCGTCGGGAGGCAAAAAGCGAAGACCGCGGCGAGTTTCGGGTAGATGACTTACAGCCAGGTCATTACCGGATCAGGGTAACCGCCAAGGGTTTCCGGGAAGCGCGGGCCGACGTTTCTGTCGCGCTGAGTTCAGTCCGAGAAATCACGGTCACTCTGAAAGCTGTCGGACCTTCCGAGACGGTCAGCGTACAAAGCAACACATCGTCGATCACAACGCAGCCGATCGATCTGGCGAGTGCCGTGCATGAGGGAATTATCAGCAGCCGAGACCTCGAGAGTCTTCCGCTTGCGTCGCGCAGTTTTGCCAACATTGCCTATCTTGCGCCTGGCACGGAGCCGGTGGAACCTTCAGACCCGACGAAGGCGCGCATCACGGCCGTTTCGACCGGAGGCAGTTCAGGGCTGAATAACGATCTGTCTGTCGATGGTGGGGACAATTCCGACGACTGGATCGGCGGCTTCTTGCAGAACTTTTCGCCCGATGCGATTCAGGAATTTGCGATGCGGACGGCAAACGAAGATGCCGACACGGGAGGCACAACCGCTGGTTCGGTCGTGATCACCACCAAGCGCGGGTCAAATGACTGGCACGGAACGGGAGCGTTCTACGAGCGCGCTGCAGCGCTGAATGCACGATTCCCGATTGAAAATCCGGCTGGAACGTGCGACGCGAATGGGTGTGTGAATAACCCGAAGCAGCCGTTTTCGCGGCAGAACTATGTAGCCGCGCTGGGCGGCCCTTTGAAGCGGGACAAATTCTGGTTCTTTTCATCGTTGGAATACGTGCACGAGGATGCGAGCATCGCGTATAGTCCAGCGAGTTCTACTCAGTTCGATGCTCTGTCGCAGTTGGCAGCCAATGGGCTAATTCCGGGAGTTTCCTCCATCGATGTGCCAAACACGGTTTCGATCCCATTCCGTGATTTTCTGGGTTCGTTGCGATTCGACTGGGCACAATCAACCAAGTCGCAATGGTTCGTCCGGGCTTCTGAGGACACGTATCTCACGCACAACAATCTGGTGCAGCAGGCGACGCTACCTTCGACGGGGCTCACGACTCACAACAACTATTGGAATGGAGTGCTCAGCAATACGTTTGCGTTCAGTCCGAACTGGCTGGGGACATTTGTGTTTGACGCGAGCACGTTGCATCTGACGCAGGCTCGCAATTCGACTCTGGGGTTTGCGCTGGCTTTCCCGTTCAGTGCAACGTCTTTGACGGTGTCAGGATTCGAGACGTACGGCGATAATCAGTTCGCAACTCCAATCACGCTGTTTCCATCACTACGAAACCAAGAAAAGTATCAATTCCGCTACGATCTCGGACACGCGACCGGAGATCACTCGTTGAAATTTGGCGTGAACTTCATTCACGAGCCGGTGCTCAGCGGAGCCTTTCCAGGAAATCAAGAGACTTTGCACTCGTTCCCTGAGGATCCGACGTTCTACCTGACGAATCCCGGACAGTTCGCGAGCGACTATGCGGCTGGAGCATCGACCACGCCAGCGGGCGACGGCAGTTTTTCACAAAACGTGCAGAGGCTGGGCATGTACGCGGAAGATTCCTGGCGAGCGACGCGGCACTTGACGGTAAATTACGGACTGCGTTGGCAGACTACGTGGGGATTGTTCACCGGATCGGGACACAGTCAAGAGATGAACCCTGCATTTGTGACGCTGAAGGCGCTGCAGATTCCCTTCGCGACGAGTGTGCCGCACGATTATCGAAAGCAATTCGGCCCGCGGCTTGGTATCGCGTACTCGCCTGGGGGTAGCGGCAATACGGTCATTCGAGCGGGATTCGGATTGTTCTACAACGATCTGGCGCAGAATGGCTGGGCCACTGCATTCGAGGGCGTAAATAACACAAATGCTTCGACCGGGAACTGCACGTTGACAGGCGGGAGTGGAAGTTACTCGTTGGCTGGACCAGGATGTCTGCAGGGCGGCGCAGGCGCCACGGGAAACCTGATCGACGCTGCTTACAAAACGCCTTATGGGATTCACGCCACCGGGGGCGCGCAGCACGCGTTCAACCGTAAGTGGACAGTGAGCGCCGATTTCACGCATGAAGAGGGGAATCACGGATACCGCGGGTATAGCTTCACGAGCGGCGCGAACTTGTTCACGCCGCTGATCCCGACGTCTGATCCGAACCATGCCGCCGACCAACAGAGCGTAGTGCCGAATCTGAATCTGTTTAAGTCAGACAATCGGTCGAGCTACAACGCCCTGATGATCGTGGCGCAGGGTAACGTGAGCCAGAGGTTTAATCTGATCGCGCACTACACGTTATCGCGCGCCAACACCTGGGGCTGCGTGTTAGGAGAACTCTGGGATTACGTGAATGGCGTGTGCGATCCACTGAGTCCGTTTGGCCCAGGCGACTACGGGCCGTCAGGAGAAGATGTGACGCACCGGTTTGTGCTCGCAGGAACTTTGCATTTACCGGGCGGCCTGGAATTGAGCACGCTGACTCAGGCCGAGTCGGCGCGTCCGATCACGTTGACCACGCCGGTCGGCGACCGGGCTGTGATCAACGGGGTAAAGACTTCACTGGATCAGTTCCGAGGAACTCCGTTCATTCAAGCGGATGTGCGGGTGAGCCGGCCTTTTCAGTTGGGAGATCGAGTAGAAGTTCGACCGTTCGCCGAGTTCTTCAATCTTTTCAACCGGAACAATCCGGGCGCCAATTACGTTACCGATATTTCTGCGCTTCCGAATCCGGTGAACGATCTCAGCAACGCGACAGCGATCTGCGGCAATCCGAACTGCAGCACGATGGTTCCGATTACGAATCCACAGAAGCAGTTGTTATTTCCGGCGGGAGCTCTGGGAGATTTCTTTGGACCCGGAACTACCGTGGGAATTCCGTTTGCGGCGCAGTTGGGAGTGAGAGTGAACTTCTAGAGCGGTCACATTCGTGCTGAGATGTCGACCACGAATTCCCTGCCATCATCGCGTAAGTCCAAAGACTTTTGAAAGAGTTCCTCCCATAATCAGCTGTTGGGTGGATTCGGGGACTCCACACGCTTGAAATAATCCTCGATACTGGCTGATTACGCCCTCGATGCTGTCGAGGGACGTGTCGGACCCGAACACCAACTTGCTGAATGCGCTCGAATCGTTGTTCGGTGTTTTGGTTCCCTTTTCACTGCCCGACCACCAGAAGATTTGGCGGAAGTCGGTGAGACGATCTTTCATTTTCGTAAGAGTCGATCCACTCAGGTCGAAGAATACGTTCGGATTCCAGCGTGCGACTTCGGCGGCCCAGTCATATTCCGGATTTCCGCAGTGCGCCCCGATTACCGTTAATTTGGGATAGCGACGAGCAATCTCTTCCAGGTGAAAAGCGCGCATTCGGTACGACGCGACATTTTCTGGCTCGTCAAATTTTTTCCGCAGCACAATCCCCGTGTGAAAGAGAACGGTCCAGCCGTACTCGTTGGCCAATTCGTAGACCGGAAAGTATCCGGGGTCGGTGAACGGGTTCTTTACGAATTCCAGTTCTCCGAGGCCACGATATCCGAGCTCATGAAAGTCTTTGACCTGTTGCGTCGCATCAGCCGCATCGAGATCCACAAAGCCCATCGGCACGATCTCGATGGGATAACGCTGAGCCGCTTGAGCAGTGATCTTACGATTGGCATACGGAGTGAGTACGCAAGCAGTCATGTTCAAGCGAGTACATAGCTTGATAAGCTCTTCGACGAAGTTCGGATTCTTGTCGTCGAAGTGAACATGACAGTCAAGGATTCGACCAGATCGATTGGAATCGGGGGACGTTTGCGGAATAAGCCTGCCTAACAAAGGCGACGAGGGGAGCGATGACAGCGTAGTCGCCCCCGTGGCCGTCGCTTTCAGAAAATCCCGGCGCGAAAAACCTTGAGCCATGGGTCCTCCATCCAGCGCAGACAGTTATACGCCATTGGAGATCGAGAAACCTTACGAATGAAGGACTATTCGAGCAGCCTTGAGGCTGGCGACCCCGGAGGGGCTCGAACCCCCAACCCTCAGTTCCGAAGACTGATGCTCTATCCAATTGAGCTACGGGGCCGTTTGTCAGAGAGGACAGAAGTCGAGACTGGCTCGACCAGCAGCCAAGGAGGCTGTTTTACAGCAATTCAGGCAATAACTTGGGGTGGGAAACGGGAATCGAACCCGCAACCGCTGGAGCCACAGTCCAGTGCTCTGCCAGTTGAGCTATTCCCACCGCAGGACCTTCATTATAGCAAGGGAAGGGAGGTCAGTTCTCAGTTGTTCGATGTCAGCAGTTGTGTTGTTCAGCGTGGGATCCACTGGTGACTGCGAGCGAACTGCGCGATCAGAACCGAGATAGAAATTGCCAGCATGATGAGCAGCATCCTGCGAGCGACACGCAAGCGCGGGAGTTTTTCGGGTGCAACCGAGGTCGCCATCAAGTCGAGCATGACTACGCCGACGTACAGATCGATTGCGGTGAAGATGGTCCAGCCCACGAAGAGATATTACCGAACTGAAAGTAAGAAGCGAACCGGTCTACACACGGCCGATGCCGACGTATTCGAATCCCAGTGCGCGCAGGCGGGTCGAGTCGAGCAGATTTTTGGTGTCGACGATGACCGGCTTCCGCAAAAGGTGCTTGATGCGGTCGAAGTCGAGCGCGCGAAACTCGGGCCAGCCGGTACCGACGACCAGAGCGTCAGAACCTTCGGCCGCGGCATAAGCGGAGTCACAGTAGCGGACAGCACTGTTGAGATGCGTCTTGGCTTCGGGAATCGCGACTGGATCGTAGGCGCGGACATGTGCGCCTTTCGATACGAGCGTTTCTGCCAAGCGGAGAGACGAAGAGCCGGCAACGGAGTTGGTATTGGGTTTGAACGAAAGGCCGAGGATTCCAACCTCTTTGTTTTCGACAGAGTTCAGGACCGCAGAGACCTTTTCCACCAGACGATCCGCGAGCTGAGTATTTACATCACGGGCGGCGTTCAGAACCTTGAGCGAGACGCCCTGGGCTTGGGCGAGTTGGACAAGAGAGTCCATGTCGGACTCGGCGAACACTCCACCCATGCCTGCGCCCGGCTGCAGACAGCGAGGGGCGATCTTTTTGTCGAGTCCCAGAGCAAGCGCGAGATTTACTGCGTCAGCATTGACCCGTTCGCAGAGCGTGGCTACTTCGTTGATGAATGAAATCTTCGTGGCGACGAAAGCAGTTGCGGCTTCGCGGACCAGTTCGGCAGTCGATTGATTGGTGACGATCACAGGAACGCCGCGCATCACGAGCGGATGGAAAATCTGCTTCAGGATCTGCACGGCTTCGCTGGAGGTGGCCCCCAGAATCAAGCGATCGGGCCAGTTGAAATCTTCGACCGCGCAGCCATCGGTGAAAAACATTGGCTGAGATACGATCGTGGCCTGCAGTCCGAGGTCTTTGATGTTCTTCTCGAGAGTGTTTGCCGTGCCGACGGGGGCGGGCGTGACGATCGTCAGGATGGGGGGTTTGGGCGCGAGACGAGTAATACGGATTGCGACATCGTTCAAGCTCTCGTGCTTATCCTCGGCAAGGAAAATCACGCCTGTTCTACGGGCGAAAGATTCGATGTCGGTGGAGTAAGCCAAGCGTCCGGCACGCACGTTGCGGCGAATGATTTCCTTTAGATTTTTCTCGAAGAACGGGATGTTGCCCTGGGCCATTTCCACCATGCGAGAGCGGTCGGGGTGGCAACAGGAGACTGGCGTACCGAAATCTGCGAGGCAGGCGGAAATCACTGTTCCCAGATACCCCGAACCGTAAACCCCGATCTGCATGTGCTGTCTCCCGTCGGTGGGCCGGAACCCTTGCCAGAACTGGCTTTTGGCGGGGCATCCAGACGATTGCCCTACTCTTTATCTACAGAGACGGAATGCGCTTTTCAACGCACGGGAGGGAGATGTACCTCGAGCCATGTCCCTCTGACCGACGTAACTGACCGGAAGAGGGCGAGGAATAGGCTTTCAGCGGGAAACGAGGCGGCGCCCGAGGAGCACGGGAGCGAGGTCAACCCAGCAGTTGGGCGATTCTTCGCGAACAAAGGTCAGTCTTTCCAATAAGATGCGACGGCTGCCGGAGTAGTCGTCCCAACGCTGGCGAGCGGTCTGAAAGGCCTCTTCCGCGGACTGCTGGGCACCCATCTTCGCGATCGTGAGGTGAGGGATGTAGGGCCACTCTTCAGAAAATGTCAGTTCCTCGGTATTGAGCTTCTGGTGCAAGTCGGCCATTCGCTGGGCCGCTGTCTCGATACGAATGAACACGGTTGGAGTCACCGGCACGAAAGTCTCGACGGCTCCTAAGGAAACCTCGAAAGGTTCTTCCTCGCCGCAAATGCGTTCGAGGATCTGCAAGGCGGACGATTCCGTTCCACGCAACGGGCGAGGGGGGAGGATGGTGAGGTGGGCGGCCAGCTGAGGCAGGTCTGGGTGGAGTTCCCTTCGAAGGTTCTCTACGAACTCTCCTGCCGAACTTCTAACATAGGCCACCAAGGCGTAACGGCGCTTCTGCATACCTGAACAGGAATTATACCGCCCGTGCAAAATTTGGAATGCTGCGGCTCGTTCTGACGAACAGAGGTGGAGAGTTCGGGCTGGCAAGAGATGCGTGAGGACTCATTTATAATTGAACGCAGTCGGGGCGTAGCGCAGCCTGGTAGCGCACCTGCCTTGGGCGCAGGGGGTCGTAGGTTCAAATCCTATCGCCCCGACCAATAACAAACTGTCCGTTCCCGAGACCTGATTTTTTCAGCAACTCGGGTGAATATCCATCCCTCTACTCTGCCTTGGGCTTCACGCCGAGACCACCTCTGTTAGTAACGGGGACCGATCTGCAACGATCGATGGCATCTGCTGACAGGTCGATTTCTGGCAGATAGAACCGGTGACGATCGGGGCGCAGACTCGCACTTCTCAGGGTTAGCGATTCTCAGGAAGGCTATTCACGAAGGTTGTGATGTTTGAGATCACTTCCTCCTCGCGTGACAGGAATATGTAGTGCGTGGCATTTGGAATCACGATCACCTTTGCGTGCGGCTGCTTTCGAAAGATAGCAAACTGCGCTTCTTCGCGGTTGGTTTCGGCGGCTCGACAGGCTGCGAGTTTTGCCGGGTCGCTCGTCTGGCTTGGAGAGGGAGCCGAAGGATAGGAGAAAATCGCCAGGAGGGGCATTTCGATGGAGTGGAACCGTTCTTCTTCGAGCATCACAGATTGGTTTGCGTATCCGTGCCCCAGCCACTCGCCGACCCTCCCGTCCTCACCAATGCGAAAATCCTGGCGCACCTCCGATTCGGGCATGATGCCACCGAAGTAGCCTTTCATGTAGCTCTGTAAGGCAGAAATACTGGCAAGGTCACTGGCTTTGGGAGAGGGGGGCGTTCCGCATTCGAGTTCGCCTCGAAGTTCGGCAAGGTTCGCCTGAAAGAGCGCCATGTCCGTCAATGTCTTCGATACGAGGCCGTCATCGAAGAGGTTCTTTTGTAGCGCCGAAAGATCGTCTTTGAGCTGCGCCAAGGCCGGTGTGTAGTCGCCATGCTTGGGATTGTAGAGAGCGAAAGGTGCTCCGGCATCGAGGTAAACGAGTCCTGCGGCGCGCCCTGGATGGTAGGTGGAGATGGCGCTCAATTCTTCCCCTGCGATCGAATGCCCGACGAGGACAGGATCAGTGATGTCCAGGTCGTCAAGAACCGCGACGACATCATCTCCGAGCCGCTTTGGGTCATACCCGGTTTGAGGCGCGGAGGACTGTCCAATGCCGCGTCGCGTAATTCCGATGACGTGATAATGCGCCGCGAGCTTCGGCCCCAAGCTGTCAAAAACGTGGGCTGTGTTTCCGAGACCTGCGAGAAGTACGAGGTTGCGCCCGGTCCCTCCCCAGTCGAGCACTTCGAGCCTTACATCTGGCTGAACCTCGACGAACTGGGTTTTGAGCGCAGTCTCGCCCGGAAGAGAGGGACGACTCTGGGCAAACCCAGCGCAGGCTGTCAGGACAAAGACCGTGAACCGGATCTTTTGGCCCATCTGTATCCCACCTTTACGACCTTGCAATCCTATCGCATCAGGATTCGCTGGTTTCTTCTCAGCCGTCAATCGAGCGGTGAGCTTCCGAGGGTTGGTAATAATGGCCATACTACTCACCGACTAAGGACAACGAAAAGTGATCGGCGAATTCCCTCAAGCGGCCCGAATCTGCGGATTGCTGGGTGGCGAACTTTTCAGTTGGCTTTGTTCGTAATAGGTATGCCAGCTTCGCCAGACTATGCGTACAGTGGCCGCAATCGGAATGGACAGGAATACGCCAAGGAAACCGGCGATCTCTCCGCCGGCGAGCACCGCAAAGATAACCACGAAAGGCTGAAGTTGGACCTGGTCATGCATGAGCCTCGGCGAGTTGAAATAGTCTTGCAAAAGACGCCAACATCCAAGGAACAAAACCAGCAGCAGGATGTGATGGAAGCCCGTGAGGAATGAGACTCCAAGGATCAGAGCTGCTCCGACGATCGGACCGATCATAGGTATGAACTCCAGAATGCCTGCCGTCACGCCGAGAGCGATGCCGTATTGGACGCCGGAAGCGCCTAAAACGACCGTGTAGGCCACAATTGCCAACCCGGCAAGAATCATTTGCGCGCGGATGTAGTTTGCTGCCATGGAGTGAACGTCCTGGAGCACGACCTCTGCGAAGGTTCGTGCATTCGGACGAAGGCGCACCGTACGGAATATAAATTCGACAATCTCCGGCGCGTCATTCAGAAAAGGGATCGCAAGTATCGGGACGAGAAGAATCCAGAACGATTGTGCAAGAACAGCCCCGACCTGCAGTCCGAACTGCTTGATCCATGACAGGACGGTGTGTCTGTGTTCCGCCAGGAAGTGCTCGGCGCGGACCTGAGTTTCATAGCTCCATCCACGGGTCGATCCGATCTGGTGCACAATTTCTCCGGAGCCCAGCTTTTGCAGCAAGCTGGGAGCAGCAGAGATGAGTTGACGCCCATCCGACACAATGTAAGGGCCTAATCCGAGCACGATTCCTGTGATGACGAGTGCCAGAATCACATACACCTCGGTGATTGCCAGAGCACGAGAGCCTCTCGAGACCGCATGCCAGCCTTCTACCCAGGAAACGAGAGGAGATACGAGATAAGCGAAGAAGATGGCGAGCAAGAAGGCGAGCAATGTGTGGCGCGCGCCATAGATGAACGCCGCGGCAATGAACAAAACGAAGATCGTCCGCGCCACCCTAAGGGTTCGCGGGTCGAGAATTGGCATATTGGGCCTGAGATTGAGATCTTAACTGCGAAGTGTTCGAGGATGACTGGCTCTGGTGGTAATTGAAGTAGGTTTCGTCCTCGTGCGAGTGGTGCGGCACGATGAAGAGTACTTTGGCCGAGGCGCGCATCGCATAGTGCTTAGGCAGCCAAATGTCTTTATTTACAGGGGTCTTTTCCAACTCGAATTTCGTTCCCGGTTCAACCTGCGCGAGGAAGCCCTCAATGCTCACGGGGCGCATCACATGAGCTTCGACCTTGACCCATTGGAAGCTAGCTTCATCGATCCACAGCTTACCCTGCATTCCCGGCAGGACCTCACAATCGCGGTTGGGTGGTTGATATCCAGCACGGGGCGTGGCATTCAGGACGTAGACCGGGCGGCCAGCAAGCGTCTGCTCGCCTTCGAGAGTGAAATCGAACGCCTTCGTAAGTTGGGTCAGCATCTCGTGATCGCGCCGTCTGCCCGCTTCGTAACTGGACACGCGCTTCGCTTTTTCCTCTGGAGACTCGGATTTTCTCGCAGAGAGCATCTGATCGTACTTCTTCTGTTCTTCCTTTTTTTGCGCAGAACTCAATTCTTTACCGTTGATGGCAACGAGTCGTTCGTACGGTGAGCCAAGCACCATTGTGACTGCATAGGTCTTGGTACCAGGCCCGTGCGCATCGCGATCTCGTTCGGTGTAGTCGTATTGCGGCTCGGCATCCCAGTCACGATCATTGGCCTCCACGGATTTCGCGATGATGCTGGCGACATCCGGTTGAGCGATTGCACCCGTCTGGGCCTTGGCCGAGGAGGACATCGCCATAATCAACAGCATCGATGCAGAAACAGCCGCGTTCGCAATAACGCTCCAGCGAAGTTCCACGCCGAACCCCATTACGCTCATTGATTTCTGAGAAGAAGGCGCAGCATCCTCTCAGGACTCCCAGTCGAAGCCATTGACGTATTAGATGGCTCCTGCAGGGAAGGCTGTTTTCTTTGAAATGCTGTGAATCGCAGATGTGATCGAATTGGGCATATCTTAAGGATCTGACCGCCCGCATGAGGAACCTAAGATGGTTGAGAGACAGGAGGGTGCGTGGGCGAGACGCCCACGCGGCAACCGGCAAGATGCCATCGCTACTGACGAGGTGTGCGCGTTAACGAGGACAAGCGAGCTTTAGGTTTGTGAACATGCCTGCGGCGCTCCAGGCCTTTGTGCCCTGCTCGGGCTCCGCGAAGGATGAGCGCGCACAGACGGTCAACAAACTCCGCGCTCAACTGGTCGTGCCGAATCAGAAAGCGCATGTAAATCGGCCCGTAGAGTGAATCGAGCAGGAGATCCAGATCCGTGTTTCTGGGGAGTTCGCCACGGCGTATTCCGCGTTGCAAGGTCTCATAGGCATCGCGGCGACGCGGCCACAGGAAACGATCGCGGAAAGCGGCGATCAGATCTTTATCACTCTGCCCGGCCGCCAGGATCGCAGATACGATCCTTCCTTTCCGGCTGCGAAGCACTTTTACCAATTGACCCATTTGCCGGCTCATATCTTTGTAGAGTGAACCAGTATCAGGGAAACGCAAGTGTCTGGTTGCGCTGCTGGCGAAGGCGTCGGCGATGAGGGCGCCCTTATCGGGCCACCAGCGGTAGACGGTAGCCTTGCCGACCTCAGCCCTGGCGGCGATCTCCTCGATCGTGAGATCGGCGAAACCAATCTCTTCGAGGAGTTTGAGAGTGCTTTGGAGAATCGCCAGACGGGCCTTCTCGCTACGCGGGCGTCCGGGCGGCCTCTTGCCATTTCCGTGGCCATTTCCGTTCCCGGCGTACGCTACTGCCCAAGCTCTCTGGCGCATAGCCATAAGGTACCATATAATTCATCACATGTATTTAGAATCCGATACGGTTAGTATCGAATCTAAGTGATGATTGATGGGTTCGCATCTGGTAGCACCGTCCTGAGATTGTTTCTTCTTTGGCGTTTCGGAGCAGGTGATTTCGAATGTGGATTGTTGCGTTAGCCTTACGGCGTCCTTACACATTTATCGTGATGGCGATCGTGATCTTAATTCTGACCCCGATCACCATCCTCCGGACTCCGACCGACATCTTTCCTGACATAGATATTCCGGTAGTGTCCGTTGTCTGGTTCTACACCGGGATGTCGCCACAGGATATGGCTGACCGCATTGTGGCCAACTCCGAGCGCGGAATTACAACAACGGTCAACGACATTGAACATATGGAATCCCAGTCGGTGTACGGACTGGGAGTAATCAAGGTTTTTTTCCGTCCCGGGACCAACGTTCAAGGCGCGGTTGCGCAGATCACGGCGATTTCACAGACCGCGGTTCGCGGAATGCCTCCCGGAACGACACCTCCGCTGATCATTTCTTATAGTGCGTCGACGACTCCGATTATTCAGCTGGGCTTGAGCAGCAAGACGTTGCCAGAGCAGCAACTTTTCGATCTCGGACAGAACTTTCTGCGGACTTTTCTGGCGACAGTTCCAGGGGCGGCGACGCCGTATCCCTATGGCGGTAAGATGCGCCAAATCCAGGTCGATCTTGATCTGCCCAAATTACAGGCTTTTGGCCTCTCACCCGTCGACATCGTCAACGCCGTGAATGCGCAAAACATCATCTTGCCCGCCGGCACGATGAAGATGGGGCCTCTCGAATACAACGTTGAGATGAATGGAACTCCCGAAACGATTTCCGAACTCAACGACCTGCCGGTAAAGACGACGAACGGATCGACGCTGTACATGCGGGATGTAGCGCACATCCGCGACGGCTTTGCGCCCCAGACCAACATCGTCCGCCAGGACGGAAACCGCGGCGCGCTGATGTCGATTTACAAGAATGGCAAGGCCTCGACGCTGCAGATCGTCGCTGGTGTTAAGAGCATCGTCGACCAAGCCGCCCAGGCCCTTCCTCCAGAGTTGAAGATTTCGCACCTGTTCGATCAGTCGCTGTTTGTGCGCGCGTCGATCTATGGCGTGATTCGCGAAGCGCTGATTGCTGCAGCGCTCACTGCCTGCATGATTCTGATCTTCCTGGGCGATTGGCGGCCGACGATTGTCATCTCAATCTCGATACCACTTTCCATCTTCGTATCGATCATCCTGCTGGGTGCGATTGGCGAGACCATCAACATCATGACGCTGGGTGGACTCGCGCTTGCGGTCGGAATCCTGGTCGATGATGCGACGGTGGAGATTGAAAATATCGAACGCAATCTTGCCATGGGCAAGGAGATGCGGCAGGCGATTCTCGACGGTGCGCAGCAGATTGCGGTACCGGCGTTCGTCTCAACGCTCAGCATCTGTATCGTGTTCGTGCCGATGTTTTTCCTGAGTGGCGTGGCCAAGTTCTTGTTCGTGCCGCTGGCCGAAGCCGTTAGCTTCGCCATGCTGGCCAGCTATCTGCTCTCTCGAACGCTGATTCCGACCCTGGTCATGTACATCATGCGCGGGCACGAACATCGTGCGGAAACGCCGAAGTCGATGCTTGGACGATTCCAGCGCGGGTTTGAGCACAAGTTCGAGGATTTCCGCCGGAGCTACGAAGCATTGCTTGAGACCACGATCCAGCATCGCGGGTTGTTTGTGGTTTGCTTCCTGATCTTCTGCGTCCTCTCTCTTGGATTGTTTAACTTCCTCGGTCAGGACTTCTTTCCGCAAGTAGACGCGGGCTTGCTGAGGCTTCACGTGAGGGGGCGCCCCGGGTTGAGAGTGGAGGAAACGGCGCGACTCTGCGATGAGATCGAAAGCACGTTACGGCAGGAGATCCCACGAGGACAACTGCAAACGATCCTCGATAACATCGGCTTGCCCAATTCAGGCATCAACCAGTCGTACAGCTCGAATGGAACGATTGGCACAAGCGATGCTGAGATATTAATCGCGCTTAATCCTGAAAAGCATGTACCCACGGCAGACCTGACTCGCCATTTGCGCGAGTTTCTGCCACACCGGTTTCCGGGAGTGGAATTCTTCTTCCAGCCCGCCGATATTGTGACGCAAATTCTAAATTTCGGACTCCCCGCCCCGATTGACGTGCAGGTAGTCGGCACCGACCTCCAGAGCAATTACATGATCGCCCAGCAGATTGCGGGCAAGATGCGGCACATCCCGGGAACGGCGGATGTTCACGTCCAGCAATTAATGTCACTGCCGACTTTGCAGATGGACATTCAACGCACGCGCGTCGCGCAAGTAGGACTGACGGCGCGCGATGTTGCCCAGAGCGCACTGGTGTCGCTATCAGGCAGCTTCCAAACGGCACCTAATTTCTGGCTGAACCCTCATAACGAAGTCACGTACCAGATCGCGGTGCAAGCTCCGCAATACCGCATGACGGACCTGCAGGATCTGATGAACATACCGGTGATCTCGCAGCAGGGATCTCAGTTAATGGGGAACCTGGTACAGATCAGTCCGGCCGTTCGCCCGGCGACGGTGAACCACTACAACGTGCAGCCGATTATGGACGTGTATGCCGCCACGCAGGACCGCGATCTAGGAGCGGTTGCGGCGGACACGGAGAAGGTACTGAAAACCTTCGATGGCAAACTACCGCGCGGCACGCACATCGTGGTGCGGGGACAGGTTGCCACCATGCGCTCATCATTTATTGGTCTCGGTGTTGGGCTGATCGGCGCGATTGGGCTGGTCTACTTGTTAATCGTAATTAACTTCCAATCGTGGTTGGATCCTTTCATCATCATCGCAGCGTTGCCGGGTGCGTTGGCAGGAATTTGCTGGTTTCTGTTGCTGTCGCATACGACTCTCAATGTGCCGTCACTGACTGGGGCGGTCATGTGCATGGGAGTGGCGACAGCGAATTCCATTTTGATGGTGAGTTTCGCTCGTGAGCAGATGGACGAAGGCGTTCCAGCGGTGCAGGCAGCTGTAGCTGCAGGATACACGCGCGTACGACCCGTCCTCATGACAGCGCTCGCCATGATCATCGGAATGGTTCCCATGGCATTAGGTGTGGGAGAAGGTGGGGAACAGAATGCGCCGTTGGGACGGGCAGTGATTGGTGGGTTGCTGTTCGCCACCATTGCCACGTTGTTCTTCGTGCCCAGCGTGTTTGCGATATTTCATAGCCGGCGGGAGGCGCGGCGAGCACGAGAGCAAGAGTTCGGCAGCTAGGAGATTGGGTTCTGTAGACTTGGAGTGAGAATGAACGTGGAGAACGAGAAAAAGTACGAGGAGCGGCAAACAGGTGGCGGGCACGATGGGCGCCCAAGCGATGAATCGCATCACGCCACCCGGGCAGAAATAGATGAAGAAATCGCTGCTCTGGAACAGCATTCACGCCACCAGCCGCCCACGATTCAGGCGCCACCGGAAATTGCTCCCGCTCCGCCGAAGCGTGCGCTCATGGTGGTGGGAGTGGCTCTGCTCATCCTTTTCGTTGCTGGCGCAATCACATTGATGACGCGCGAGAGTC
Source organism: Candidatus Sulfotelmatobacter sp. (assembly GCA_035946775.1). GTDB lineage: Bacteria > Acidobacteriota > Terriglobia > Terriglobales > Acidobacteriaceae > Sulfotelmatobacter. Next base: position 19,258 of record DASYZA010000306.1, read on the forward strand.
ACGAACGCGCACTGGCCAAGGAAACTGAACAGGAGACGATTCCTACCGTTGCAGTGGTCCATCCGCTCGCAGAGAAACCTGACGAGGAACTGGTATTACCGGGCTCGCTTCTGGCGTTTGAAGAGTCGCCGATTTACGCCCGTACGAATGGCTATCTTGTCCGTTGGTACAGAGATATTGGGAGTCGCGTGCAGGAGGGCGAGTTACTGGCGACGATCGACACTCCAGAAATCGATCAGGAACTGAATCAGGCTCGGGCCACACGGCAGCAGATCGTCGCACAACTGGAATTGGCCAAAATCAGCGCTGAGCGGTGGGAGAACCTGCGCAAGAGCGATTCGGTATCAGCCCAGGAAGCCGACCAACAGACCAGCGGTTATCGCCAGGCACAGGCCAACTTGGCAGCTGCGGAGGCGAATGTTCGCCGACTGGAACAACTCGAAGGATTCAAGAGGGTATACGCTCCATTTTCTGGTGTGATCACGAAACGCACTGTCGATCCGGGGGCATTAATTAATGCCGGGGCTGGCGTCGCGGGCCGCGAGCTGTTCGACATGGCTCGCGTGGATCCGCTTCGCGTGTATACAAGCGTGCCGCAAGCTTACGCGCCTTTTGTCAGGGTGGGCGAATCCACGAACATCACTCTGCAGGAATTTCCGGGACAGCGATTCTCGGCCAAGGTGGCGCGGACTGCGGAAGCCATAGACCCGAATACTCGAACACTGCTGACCGAGGTTGACGTACCCAATAAGGATGGGAAGCTCCTGCCCGGCTCGTTCGGCGAAGTGCACTTCGCTGTGGGATCGAACGTGAATAAGGTCACGGTACCGGTCAACGCAATGCTGTTCCGCTCGCAAGGTGCGCAGCTTGCAGTTGTTGGAAGAGACAATAAGATTCAGTTGAGATCCATCACGATTGGTAAAGATTACGGAACAACTCTTGAAATCCTGGCTGGCGTCTCGACGGAAGATCAGGTTGTGATCAATCCTCCGGATTCCCTGGAAGAAGGTCAGCAGGTCATGATTGGGCAATCATCGCCGGGACAGGGCGGGAATCAATCTCCCACTCAGACGCCTGCGTATCCTCAGGGCGCTCGCCAGGAAGAAAATCTACCGGAGCGGCAGCAGCAGAACCTGCAAGGCCAACCGAGACAGCAAAATCGGAGCCGGCAGGGGCCGGCCGGCAGCCAAAAAGGAAGCCAGAAGTGAAGCGGTCATTTTCTGGAGCGTGGATTTTGCTGTTGCTGGCGTTGACCTCGGGATGCACTGTCGGCCCCCGGTACGCTAGACCCTCTGCTCCAGCACCGGCACCGGATGCATGGAAAACTCAGCCGCCTTGGCAGCAGGCAACTCCCAAAGATTCTGTTCCGAAAGGGGCATGGTGGCAGATTTTCCAGGATCCCGCCCTGGACACGTATGAGCAGCAACTTCTGCAAGCGAATCAGTCACTGATCGCGGCGCGCGATCGGCTAAATCAGGCACGTTCCCTGGCGAGGGTCGCAACTGCTGATTATTTTCCGCAGGTGGCGACCGACCCGAATGGAATTCGCGAACGAGGATCGGGAAACCGTCCGCTGAATGGAGGGCCGATCATTACGGCCACCGGAACTCAGCCGGTTCTGCCTTACACCCAAAGCGTGTACACCATTCCATTTTCACTGAGCTATGAGGCGGATCTCTTTGGGCGCGTGCGAAGGAATGTCGAGGCCGCGAATGCTTCCCTGCAATCGAGCGCAGCGGATCTGGGCAATGTTCAACTGGTTTTGACGGCAGAACTCGCGGCTGACTATTTTACGTTGCGCGAACTCGATGCTGAGTATCAGGTCGTGGAGGAATCGGTTGGGTTGCAGCGCAAGGCTTTGGACCTTCTAAATAACAGGCATGCCGGCGGTATCGCCAGCGGTTTGGAAGTGGCGCAGCAGGCGACATTGCTCGACTCGACGATTTCGCAGGCGGCCCTCGTAGAGGAATCTCGCGCACAATACGAACACGCCATCGCAGTACTGGTAGGCCAGCCGGCTTCCAGTTTCAGTGTGCCGGTGGCTCCGCTCAAAACCACTCCACCGTCTGTGCCGCTTGGTGTTCCGTCCGACGTGCTGGAGCGTCGACCGGACATCGCTACATATGAGCGTCAAATGGCATACGAGAACGCTCAGGTAGGTTTGGCACGGACCGCCTTTTACCCGAACATAACCTTAAGCGGTTCCGGAGGTCTGGAAAGCGCGGCGCTCAGTTCTCTTTTCAGCGCACCGAGCTTGTTCTGGTCTCTTGGGGCTGATGCGTTCGAGCCCATTCTTCAAGGCGGACGAAATCGTGCAAATCTTGCCGCAGCTCGTGCGGCATACGATCAGTCCGTGGCGAATTATCGTCAAACCGTACTTACGGCCTTCCAACAAGTGGAGGACGGAATCAGCAATCTGAGCACGCTCTCTCAGGCACTTTCAACCCAGGGAGCGGCTGTCGAAGATGCCCGCAAGGCGCTGGAGATCGCGAACAATCGATACGTCGGCGGCGTTACCAACTATCTCGACGTAATCACGGCACAAACTACTTTATTGAGCAATCAACGTCTCGAGACGCAACTGCTTGGACAGCAGATGGTCAATACGGTGTATCTGGTGAAAGCGCTTGGCGGCGGATGGGATTCAAGCCAGATTAGGGATCAGCAGGTTCATCCCAATCCTGGACAAATTTTGCAGCAGTAGCCGTTAGGATAGCGCGTTAGCGGGATCCTGCAACGCCAGCGCTACATCGCTCAGGAACATTGCGGCCTTTGCACCATCCGCGACGCGGTGATCGCAGGAAAGGGTGAGCGTCATCATCGGTCGAACTGCAGGATTGCCACCAACAACGACGACCCGATCTGAAATTGCTCCCACGGCAAGAATCGCTGCTTGCGGCGGAGTGATGATCGCGCTGAATTGATCGACCTGGTACATGCCAAGATTGCTGATGGTGAAGGTCGCATCGGCAATGTCCGCGGGGCGCAGCTTCCCGGCACGGGCGCGTTCGGCAATATCGCGGCGCTGAATGGCAATCTCGCTGATGCTCGCAGAGTGAGCATTATGGATCACGCCGGCAACGACTCCATCGGAAACCGCAATTGCCACGCCCGTGTTTACGTGCCTGTGGAGGCGAATCCCCTCTGGGCCCCAACTGGCGTTCAGACGTGGATGTTTCAGCAGAACACGGGAGACGAGAGCAACCAGCAAATCCGTATGAGTGATGCGGATCTTTTCGTTCGAGTCGACTTTTTCAACGAGTCTTTCCCGATATTGGTTCAGGGTACTGGCATCGACATTGCGGGTCACGAAGAAATGAGGAACAGTGGTCCAGCTCTGAGCAGTGCGCTCGGCCATGATGCGGCCAAGCGAACTGGGGAGTTCGATCTCACCAGTCACGCTCTGGGAGGGAACATCAGAAGTAGTCGCGGGTGCAGCGGCTGCCTCTACATCAGAAGCAAGGATTTCTCCACCCGCTCCGGAGCCTTGCAGTCTCGCGACATCGACTCCTAATTCTTTGGCTAATCGTCGCGCTTTTGGGGAGATCTTCGCCGGCGAAGTCGAGGACTGAGCCACGACTACAGGCTGCTGTTTGGTGGTGGAAATCTGGCCAGATTTTGCCGACAATCCCGCGCGCGCAGCCGGAGCTTGCGGCCCGCTATCAGGTGGAGGCGCTTCGCCGGGAGCAACGATCCACGCAATCGTTTGTCCGACAGGAACATCCGCTCCTTCGGATGCTTTGATCCCGGCAAGCACACCGTCGACAGGAGCTTCGACCTCCACGACGGCTTTATCGGTTTCAATTTCGAGGAGAGGTTCGCCCTTGGAGACGCGGTCTCCTTCTTTTTTCCGCCAAGCAATAAGCTTGCCGGTTTCCTGGGCCATCTCGAGAGCGGGCATGACAACGCTGAAGGCCATAGTCGTAAGTTGGGGAGGGCCGATCGTTCTACACAATCATGGCCTTCAGTCTGAAACTCCTACGCGTTCGGTTTTAGCGCTCGCTTCGATCATGTCGAGCACGCGCTCGCTGGCAGGAGATTCACTTTCTCTGGTTGCAGGAAGCGGACCGTTCACTGTGAAGTAGTGTGCTCCGGCAACCAAGAGCTCTTCGGCGGGAAAACGAGTGATCACTTCGTGTCCCGTTGGGGTAACAACAATTTCTTCTTCGATTCGTGCTGCGCTCCAGCCGTCGGTCGATGGCCAGAACGTTTCGAGGGCGAATACCATTCCAGGCTTGATCTCGACTGGATGATCAAATGAAACCAGACGGCTGATGACCGGCTTCTCCCAGATCGCCAAACCGATTCCGTGTCCATATTGCAAGGCGAAAGCGGCTTCTTCATTGGGGAAGCCGAAATCCTGCGCCTTGGGCCAAACGGCAGCGATTTCCGCGGTGGTACGTCCGGGACGCACGAGTTCGATCGCGGCATCCAGATATTCGCGGCATCGCTTGTAAGCGTCCACCATGGCGTGGGAAGCATAGCCAACTGTGAAGCACCGGTAGTAACAGGTGCGATATCCCATGTAGGAGTGAAGAATGTCGTAGTACACGGGGTCGCCGGGCCGCAGAACACGGTCGGAGAAGACGTGGGGATGCGGATTGCAACGCTCGCCCGAAATAGCGTTGACGGCTTCCACGTACTCAGATCCGAGATCGTAGAGAACTTTGCTGACCAGGCCCACGGCTTCGTTCTCGCGCAAGCCGGGCTTCATTGAACGGTAGAGCTCATCGTACGCGGCATCGACCATCATCGCGGAATGGTTCAGTAGCGAAATCTCGTCCTGCGTCTTGATGACGCGAGCTTCGGACATGAGTTGCTGGCCATCAACAACCTGGAGGCCCTCGCGCTGAAGTGCAAACAGCACGGGTAATTCGATGATGTCGATTCCAACCGGCTCTTTGTGCAGGCCGCGCTTCTCGAGCTCGATACGGATCTTTTTGGCGACGTCTTCGGCGCGTCCCATCTCGGGAGTCATGGCGCCGCGGAGCATCGAAATTCCGGGACGCGAACGCTCGCCCAGCCAAGGACAATTGAGCTGATGGTGCCTGGCAGCGGAGCCGAAGTCCCAGAGGATCGGCTCATCATTTTGCGGCAAAAGTGTGAAGCGATTTGCCTTGTCCTGCGCCCAAGTCCCGATATGCGTCGCCGTCAGGTAGCGAACGTTGTTCATGTCAAAGCAGAGCAATGATCCCATCGAGGACTGCGCGAGGAGATCTTTCGCCTTCTGCAGGCGTTCGCGGCGGAGCCGGTCGAAGTCAATCCGGTTCTCCCAATCGACTGCCATCGTGCCGTAGGTTTTCAGTGCCATACATCAGCTCCTAAGCTCCTAGCTACTATCTGCAAGCTTTCCCGTGCATGGGCGAAAGTTTTTCGCGCAACAGCGCCCGTGCGGGTTTTGGGTCAGCCTTTGCTGCACATTTCTCTGGCGGCCTCAGACACCGATTGTTCTGTCGGAACGGTCACGTCTTCCAGCGGCGGTGAGAACGGAATTGGAACGTGCATTGCCCCCATGCGCTTAACCGGGGCGTCAAGATCGTAGAACGCGCCTTCGGCGATTACAGCGGCGAGTTCCGCAGCCACTCCGTATCGCCCATAGCCCTCGTCCATGACAATGACTCGCGAAGTCTTCTTCACTGAATCGAGAATTGTTTTTTCGTCCAAAGGCCAGGTGGTGCGCGGATCTACCACTTCGGCGCTGATGCCTTCTTTTTCGAGCAGAGTTGCTGCGCTTAAAGCCACTTGAACCATGCTGCTGGTAGCGACGATGGTGATGTCCTCGCCCGCACGCTTTATGTCCGCGACTCCGAAGGGGATTGTGTAGTCTTCCGCGGGAACCGGCCCCTTCAGCTTGTACATCATCTTGTCTTCGAAGAAGACCACCGGGTTCTGGTCGCGAATAGCAGTTTTCAAAAGCCCCTTGGCGTCATAGGGAGTGGACGGAAGAACAACTTTCAGCCCCGGAACATGACTGAACCATGCCTGCAGGGATTGTGAATGTTGAGCAGCGGAACGGCGCGTAGCACCCAGAGTTGTCCGCAAGACCATGGGAACTTTCCAGTGTCCACCGGACATGTAGTGCACTTTCGCCGCCTGATTCACCATCTGATCCATAGTCAGAGTGAGGAAGTCTCCGAACATGATGTCGACAACGGGGCGCAGTCCGGTCATTGCCGCACCCACGCCGATGCCAGTGAAGCCCGCTTCTGAAATTGGAGTATCGAGCACACGTTCGGCGCCAAATTCTTCGACGAGACCGGAGAGAACTTTGAAGGGCGTTCCCGCTTCGGCGACATCCTCCCCGAAAATGCATACGCTCGAATCGCGGCGCATCTCTTCCGCGAGGGCCTCCCGAACAGCCTGCGCGAATGTAAGTTCGCGCTCAGGCATAGACGTCCTCAGCGACCTGATCAGCGCTCGGATAAGGAGCATTGATCGCGAACTTCACCGCGGATTCCATCTCGGAACGGGCTTCTGAGTTGATGCGATCCAGTTCGGCGGCATTCGCATATCCGTGTCCGATCAGACATGCCGCGTGCAGCTTGATGGGATCGCGCTCAGTCTTCCAGTGGTGCTCTTCGGCCTTGGAGCGGTAGTACTCCCGATTGATGTCGCCGACGTGGTGTCCACTGTAACGGTACGTATCGGCCTGCAGGAACGCGGGGCCTTCGCCTGCGCGCGCTCGCTTCACCAGGCGCTCGGCGATAGCGTTCACGGCACGCACGTCCTGGCCGTCCACGATCTTACCTTCGATTCCGAAGGCTGCAGCGCGACCGAGAATCGTTCCCGCTGTGGTCTCGCTGAAGTGCGTGTATTCGTTGTAAAGGTTGTTCTCGCAGACGTAGATGACGGGCAACTTCCACAACTGCGCAAGGTTCATCACTTCATACAGCGATCCCTGCCCCAATGCGCCTTCCCCGAAGAAACAGATCGCGACGCGGCCATTGCCGAGACGCTTCGAAGCCAGCGCGGCACCTGTGGCGATCCCTACGCTACCACCGACGATTGCGTTGGCTCCAAGATTGCCGGTATCGGGGTCCGCGATGTGCATCGATCCACCTTTACCGCGACAGTATCCGGCTTCTTTCCCGAGCAACTCAGCGAACATGCGATCGGGAGAAGCACCCTTGGCCAAGCAATGCCCGTGACCGCGATGCGTGCTCGTAATGTAATCGTCAACGCGCAGAGCTTCGCAAATACCAACCGCGACTGCCTCTTCCCCGCTGTAAAGATGAGCCAGACCCGGCATGAGAGCTCGGGTATAGAGTTCATTCACCTGCTCTTCAAACAAGCGGATCCGCACCATCTGGCGGTATGCGCGAAGCCATTTTTCTTTGTCGGTGGTAGCCTGCGCATTCGCCTCAGGCTTGGACGTAACTGGTGTCACTGCTTGCGTCCTCCCGCCGTCACTGGCGTGCTCACGCCCGACATCGCCGCTAAAACGTCGAACATGCAGGCAAAGTCGTATTTGGTCCAGCCCATGCCGCGAGCAGCAGTGAGAAACTCATTGCTCACGGCCGTGGTGGGGAGTGGAACGTCGAGCTGGCGTCCGAGATCCATGGCCAGGACCATATCCTTTTGCATCATGTTGACGTCGAACCAGGCTTCCTCCGGCTGCTGCAGCACGAATGGCCCGCGGTATTGAATCATGGGGGAAGCAATCGCGCTGTGAGTCAACACGTCAACGGCAACATCGCGCGCAATCCCACTTTTCTCGGCGAGCAACACACCTTCAGAGAACGCCAACATCTGCACGGCAAGACTTAGATTGGTTGCAATCTTCATCGAAAGGGCCAGGCCGTTATCTCCGACATAGGTGACCTTTGGGCCGATGTCGAGCAGCAGAGGCCGAACCTTCTCAAATGTCTCTTTGCGACCGCCGACCATGACCGACAGTTTGCCTTCCTGAAGAGTGATCACGCTGCCTGAGACTGGAGAATCCACCATGTCGGCGCCTGCGGAGCGTACCTTCACGGCTAAAGCGCGGCTCACGGTTGGGGAAACAGTGCTCATGTCGATGAAAACTTTGCCTGCTCCAAATCCGGCAAGCATGCCGTCAGGTCCTTCGGTGATGGATTGAATTGCGGCGGCATTGGTCACCATGGCAAACACGTAATCCGATGCGCTCGCCACGGCCCGCGGCGAGTCAGCCCAGATCATTCCTTTTTCAACCAGCCATTGCGCTTTCGAACGCGTGCGGTTGTAGCCGGTCACGGTGTGCCCCTTGCCGAGCAAGCGGTTCACCATCTGGCTGCCCATCACTCCCAACCCAATGAATCCGACTTTCGCCATCCCCTGTGGCCTCCGACTCGCTTTCTCACTTCAACTTCTAATGAACGTTCTGCTTGCCCGCCGTTCGTTTTGCCGCCGGCGCTTGACTGTCGTCGCTCACTTGCGCCAGGTGAGCGCGCATGGCCTCACGCGCCTTTTCCGGGTCATGTTTCTCGACAGCATCAAGGATTCGCTTGTGGTGAATCTGCCCGCGATCGGGACCGCCGGGCACTCGAAAGATACGCAACCGCTGCTCGCGGAGCAGGCCAACGATTGAGTCGAGCAAGGATAAGATCAGCGGATTTGCAGCGCCTTCGGCGAGCGCTAAATGGAAATCGAGATCTGCCTCGATGTACGCATCGGGATCTTTTCCAGCTCGGTCCATCTGAGCAACTGCTTCGCGCATCGTGGCCAACTCCGGCTCGTGTATGCGAGAGGCGGCGAGTGCTGCGATTTCAGGCTCGAGAATTGCGCGGACCTCGGCAAGATGAGTGGATCCCTCCGGCTGCCCGATTTTGACCATGAGGTCGAGAGATTGCCGGACCGCCTGCGTGGTTCCGTCCGTGATAAAGGTCCCTCTGCCGGAATAGGCTTCCACGAGACCTTTCTCGCGGAGCGCCTTGACGGCTTCGCGCACTGCGGTGCGACTGACGCCGAATCGTTGCGCCAAATCACGTTCTGCGGGAAGCTGGTCGCCCGGCTTCAGATCACCTTTGACAATGGATTCTTCAATTTGCTGGACGATTTGCTCGTATAACCGGCATGTTCTTACGAGTTTATACACTACCCTGTCCCCCGCGGGATAATGAGAGAACACGGCGGAAGCGCCGTTGGTCCGGCTACTATACCGCATATCCGCTTTGCTGTGAGGTGTTTGTTCCAACGTTTGGGCCAGTGGTATGGTGGTAGGACCGAATACTACAACGCTGCTATCTCAAAGGCAAGCTTTTTTCGGAGCCGGAACTAAACTGGGCACTTTCACTGGCATCCTCCATCGATGTAGCGTATTTTTCAAGGACCTCCACAACAAGCCTGGAATTAATTTCCTTGACACGCTTTCAACGATAATGGTATGGCTGTCGGACCAGAAAGTGAGGGGTTCTATGCGATCCGGCGCGGTCACGTCCCACGACGGACGGAGCACTGCAGCCTTGCGGCTGCTTTTCGTCACGTTTACCATCCTGTCCCTGGCTCTTCCTCTAGCATCCCAGTCAACCTCGGGCAGAATTCTCGGAACCCTGACAGATCAAAGCGGCGCTGCGGTCGGAGGTGCTACTGTGGTCGTCGCTGATTTGCAACGCGGCACGTCGCGTAGCGCGACAACGGACGAAAGCGGTAATTACGCGACACCCAACCTGCAGCCTGGAACCTACAAAATCCATGTGGAAGCGAAGGGCTTCCGGACGGTCGAGCGGCAGAATGTACAGGTTGAGGTAGCCAGCGACGTTCGCGCTGATTTCTCGCTGCAGCCGGGTCAAGTCACAGAGACGTTGACGATCACGGAAGAAGTTCCTTTGATCAACAGCACGTCTTCCACATTGGGCGGCACGCTGAGTAACAAGGAAATTAATGACCTGCCGCTGAACGGGCGAAATTACGAGAATCTATTGCAGTTGCGTCCCGGGATCATGCGCTATCCAGGTGGCGGGTTCTCTACTACCAGTTCGAACGGTCTGCGGGCAGAAGACAACGCCTACTTCATTGAAGGACTGTTTAACAGCGAACCGTACTCGGGACAGGCGATCGTAAATGGGGCGGGCATCGCGGGTGACTCTGCGACGATTCTGCCAATCGATTCCATTCAGGAGTTTAATGTCCAGCAGAATCCTCCCGCGGAGTACGGCTGGAAGCCAGGTTCGATCGTAAACGTGGGATTAAAATCGGGCACGAACACTCTGCACGGCACTGCGTTTGGGTTTGGCCGTGACGGCATCATGGATGCAAGAAATTTCTTCAACACGGCGCCTAATCCGAAGTTGACCCGGACACTAGAGCAGTTCGGCGGCAGTATCGGCGGCTCGCTGATCAAAGACAAGGCGTTTTTCTTCGGAGCATATGAGGGTCAGCGTTACAACGTCGGCAATTCGTTCGGCGGAGTGACTAGCCCATCGATGGCTTCGATCACACTCCCCGCAGGCTCACCCTCGAATTGTATCGCGCCAACACTCGGTACTCTTGACTGCGCCGACAGCATTCCCAATGCAATTTCAGATCTTCAGGCGAACGGTGTTCCGATTGATGCTGCCAGTCTCAAGATTGCTGGCTGTGCGATCTCTGGCGGTGCAGTAACGTGCAATGGATCCGGCTTCCCTCTGAACAATACGCAGAACATCAACATTGCCAACGGATTTAACAACAATGTGCACGTGGATAACGTTGTCGCCAAGCTGGATTTCACAATGAGCGAGCGACACAGCATCAGCGGTACATACTTCTTCGGGAACAACTCAGGAACAGTAGAAGACTTTCCCGAGCTACAGCAAAAATGGCTTTCCGATATTCACACGCGAGCTCAGGTGGTAGGTGGAAACTGGATCTACACACCGAACGCGAACTGGGTCAACGAAATGCGGGTGGGTTACAACCGCCTGTACCAGCCGACGCTGCCCGGCGACCTCAATACTCCTGCATCCGACTACGGCTTGAACACGGGCGTGAGTGGCGCCTATACAGGCGGCCTTCCGCGCATTGGTTTCGGCGGTTACTTCTTCCCGGGACTGGGCGGCTTCAAGTGGCCGAAGTTCCAGGGGCCGGACTCGATTACGCAGTTCATCGATAATGTGTCCTACACAGCGGGCAAGCACTCACTGAAGTTTGGCGGAGAAATGCATTATGACAATGTCCGCAATGCTGCGTACGGCAATTCGCGTGGCAGCATCACATTCCTGGGTGGCGTGGCTATCGGAGCAGGAGCGGGGTCAACGCCACTCGAGGACTTTCTTGCGGGCCTGCCATTCAAGTCGTCGGTGGAGGTTGGCAATCCGACTCTCCAGTTACATAACTGGGCTTACGCCGGATTCTTCCAGGACGACTGGCGCATCACCAAAAATCTGACTCTCAACCTCGGCGTACGTTACGAATTCAGTACCGTGCCGCAGGAAGCGCACAATCTGCTGGGCAACTTCGATCCGAACGTCGGCTTGGTGCAGGTTGGACATCAGATCAGCAGTCTATACAAGCCAGATCACAAGAACTTCGGTCCGCGGGCAGGTTTCGCGTGGGACATCATGGGGAACGGGCGGACCGTTGTGCGCGGCGGTGGCGGCTTGATTTATGAAACTGTGAACTGGCAGTCGTTCATCGCTTTCAACAATGCTTTTGGTCCGGGCAGCGTGCCGACGGGAGCTCCGATTGATGGCGCAGGCACTACCTCGGGCGGCACGATTACCGCGGGAAACGTTACGGTCAAGAATTTCCTGAACCCCGTTCCCTGGGATTCTCCCAACGCCACGTTATATGGAGGCAGCACCATTGATTGCAACGCGAGCCCATGTCCAATCATGAGTGTGGATCGCGGACTTACCACGCCATATGTCTGGAACTGGACCTTAAGCCTGCAACACGCCATTACGCAGAACCTTTCGCTTGAAGCGGCCTACGTCGGCAATCACGGTTCGCACCTGACGGGCATCCGCGACATCAATCAAGCGCCGGTCGGCTCGGGATGGCCAGCATCCGCAGTCACTGCCTGTATCGCGTCGGGATATACAGATCCGAACAACTGCGCCCCGGACAGCACCGGTGGAGAGGAAGCCAATCGCCCGTACGCGAACAAGTTTCCTTATCTCGCGAACATTTTTCAGATGGGCAACGTCTACCGCTCGAACTACAACGGCCTGCAGGTCACTTTGAATGCTCGCAACTTTCACGGCCTGAGCATGGTAGCGGGGTACACCTACGCGCATGCGATGGATGATGTGGGTGCGAACTGGGACTTCGGCTATGGATCAGGGCTTCCACAAGACTCCTACAATCTCGGAGCAGAGTACGCCAACAGCGACTTCGATATTCGCCATCGGCTGACGCTGTCATTGACCTATGCCATTCCTGGACGCAAGGGCTACGGACAGATGCTCGATGGCTGGGAGGTCAACTCCATTACAACATTAGCGAGCCCGCAGTTCTGGGGTCCAATCGATCTCGGAACTGATGCTGCTGGAACAGGGGCACTCCCGGTAAGTCCTCCGGCTACGCAGCCGATTCGCTGGAGCTTCTATCGCGCCGGAACTGCAAGTCTGGGGAATCCCTCAGATTTCAAAGCGGGGCGCGGTGTGGGGATTCCGTTTTATGGGCCGGGTGATCCGAATATGCCAAGCGGGTGTGCGGCTTCTGCGGCTGCGGTCGATGGCAGTGTCCCCGGAGCGCAAACCGCAGCGCTGAATCTGTTCGGCTGCTATGCGCAAGGTAATTCGGTCATGATGGCGCCTCCACTCGGACATTTCGGAAACATGCGACGCAACATGTTCTCCGATAATGGATTCCGAGATTTTGATTTCTCGCTGGGAAAGAATTTTCATTTCGGTGAGAGATACCGGCTGCAATTCCGAGCAGAATTCTTCAACATCCTGAATCATCCGAACTTCGCCAATCCCTATGGAGGGCAAAACGGATTCGGACTGAATGATCCGTCGGTGCAGCCGTTTGGGTGCGGCTGTGCGACGCCCGATGTGGCTGCGGCGAATCCGGCGGTGGGCTCCGGCGGGCCACGCTCGATTCAGCTTGGCGCGAAGTTCGTTTTTTAAATCGCATCGTAGCGACGCATAGGCCGGATTTATTTCGGATCTGGCCTTTCATGAACCGAACGCAATTGGACGGGGAATTTCCACTCATGATCCACAAACAAGTGATTCTTCTTTTCGTTGTCGTTTTTGCGTGGGCGCTCGTGCACGCGCAAGAGCGTCGCGAGCGCACAATTGATGAAATTAAAACGGAAGCGATTCACCGCGCTGAGGTGGGACAGTATCCGCTGATCGGACTTGATCCGGCCGACGTGAAAGAGGCGTTTGAGAGCATTCACACTGCGGATAAGGACGAATGGGCTGCAGGATTCATGAAGGTGGGCGACCGCTATTTCAACGAAGCGAAATCGATCGAGAAACCCGATCCGACGAAGGCGAATGCCGACTATGTGCGCGCGTGGCGCTTGTACTCGTTCGGACGCTGGCCCATTCCCGCTTCTCCCGGAAAGCAGCGGTCCTATGAAAAGGCGATCCAGGCATTTCTTGATCACGCGAAGTTCTTCAATCCGCCGCTGGAAATTGTGCACATTCCCTTCGAGGGTAAAGAGATTATCGGCTATCTTCGGCTGCCGAAAAACGCCAGCGGACCTGTGCCGCTGGTGATCGCCGTGAATGGACTCGACAGCCGCAAAGAGGATTTGACCGAGAGTTTTGGAGCGATCCTTCCCTTCGGCATTGGCTACCTCGCCGTTGACGGCCCGGGGACCGGACAAGCACCGATCAAAGTCAGCGAGAACTCCGAGCGCATGTTGTCGAAGGTAATCGATTACGCACAATCACGGCCTGAGGTCGACAAGAATCGGATCGCGCTGCACGGGGTCAGTTGGGGCGCGTACTGGGCTACGAAGATGGCGATTGTGGAGCGCGGCCGCCTGCGTGGGGCAAGTGCTCAGTCGCCGCCAATCGATGAGTTCTTTCAAAAGGATTTCCTGATGAATCATCTGCTCGGAAACCGCGAGTATCTGTTCGACCAGGTTCCGGCGCTGATGAACATCCTGGAAGGTGTACAGACGCTGGATCAAATGGGCGATTATCTGCCCAAGATGTCGTTGGTTCACCAAGGACTGCTCGGCAAGCCGATGGCGCCGATGCTCGTCATCGCGGGCGTGCTCGATACGCAGGTTCCGATCGCCGATGACTACCTGCTGCTGAGCAAAGGGGACACGCCGAAGGATGCATGGATCAATCCGAAAGGCGGCCACTTGGGCCGGCAGGTCGGTGTCTGGCCGGACCCGCTCATCTTCAAGCAGGTGATCATTCCGTGGCTGGCGAAAACCCTACAGGCGACATCGACCGAATCGAACATGCATTGATCGCGGCTTTACGGTGAGTCCGCAGTTTGTGTAGGCTCCAGGAATGACCAGCAAGATCGCACTCGTTACCGGAGCTAACGGTGGGTTAGGAGTCTCCGTTACCAACGCACTGCTTGATGCAGGTTTCCTCGTCACGGGCCTCGCTCCAAAGATTCAGCCACACGATTTCGATCATCCACACTTCACGGCGCTTCCCGCCAAATTGAACAGTCTTGAAGAGGCGAAGAAGGCGGTTGAGACGGTCATCGCTCACTTCGGCAGAATCGATCTGCTCGCCCATCTGGTCGGAGGCTTCGCCGGGGGGCAGACGATCGCCGACACCGATGATGCAACTTTCCAGCGCATGTTTGACATGAACCTGAACAGTGCCTTTCACATTCTGCGCGCTGTGTTGCCGTCAATGCGCAATGCACATGCCGGACGAATCGTTGCGATCGGCAGCCGGGCAGCGGAAGACCCGGGCGCCATGGTGGGAGCGTACAGCGCGTCGAAGGCCGCGCTCGTATCGCTAATCCAGACGGTTGCGATCGAAAACAAGAATGTCGGAATCACGGCGAATGTGATTCTTCCCGGGACCATCGACACTAGGGCGAACCGTGCCGCCATGCCCCGCGCCGATACGTCGACATGGGTCAAACCAGAATCCATCGCCAGTCTGATCGTGTGGCTTGCGGGCGATGCTGCAAAAGATGTGACTGGAGCGGTGATTCCCGTCTATGGGCAAGGCCTTTAGCTTGGGTACGTAACCCTTTCGTAACCCTTGTGGCTGCACAATTTATGTTGCACGTTAACACTCTTGAAATATCTTCCTTGTAACCTGTTTTTAGGAGGAACTCATGGGTTCAGCCCGGATTGCGAAGTCCTTACCGCTGCAGGTAGCCGCGGTGTGCTATCGGCGACAGGGATCGGCGGTTGAGTTCCTGCTGGTGAATACAAACGGCGGCAGTAAGTGGACTTTCCCCAAGGGATCAACCGATCCGCGACTCTCGCACAGCCAGGCGGCCGAGCGGGAAGCGGCGGAAGAGGCCGGTGCAATCGGGACGATCGAACCACGGCACTTTCATCTCTACATTCACTCGAAGGGCGTGTTCTGGCAGCCAGCCGGAGTGCAGGAGTTTGTGGTCAAGGCATTTCTGATGGAAATTCATCAGATGCGAAAGCCCGATGAGGGAAATCGCAAACCCACGTGGTTCTCGCCGGAAGATGCAAAGAAGCGGCTGGCCAAGGGTCGCGAGGTCAAATATTTCCACGAACTGGAGGCTGTGATCGATCGCGCGCTGGAGCGCATTCAGTTTCACAGCGAACTCTGGGGAGCATATCCGGGAGTCCGGAAACCATTAACTTCCCGCGAGCCGCTCGCGGAAGCTGTGTGGCCGTAATCTTGTCATCCCGACGCATCAGCTTCTAAAGACTATCGATTCCTATCGCTGCCCCGCTTGAGTCGATTCGAGAAATCTTTGCCTTTGGCGATGTCCACCAGCAGTTTATCCAGGCGTGCCGCCGCGTCTTTCAGCGCTACCTTGTCAGCATCGGCAACGGTCTTCAGCATTTGATCGAGCCGGGAGGCCGCGGCCTTAAGCTTCTGCTGTTCATCCGCCGTGACCGGTTTCCCGGCCGACTGCCCGATGGATCGCATCTGCCTGGCGATTCGCTCCCCAAGTTCGTGTTCTCGCTGCTGCCTGTCTGCATCACTCATGGCTCGGCGCGAGAAGTGGCCCCAAAAGACTATCATTCGCCAATACCGCATTCAGCGTCGGCAGTTCCTGCGCAACCCAGTTCGAAACCCATTCGTTTATAGCTCACCCTGGTTTGTGAGACGATACTTCCAGCTCATGATTCAGCTTTCCGGGGCCGGAAAACGGTTCGGCCACAAACTTCTATTTGAAAATGTCGATTGGCTGATTACCAATCACGACCACATCGGTCTGGTGGGCGGCAACGGCACGGGGAAATCCACGCTCATGAAGGTGCTGGCGGGGATGGATACGTTCGATTACGGGTCGCTGACCGTCGCGAAAGGGACTTCCGCCGGATATCTGCCACAGGACGGGCTCACGCTTTCCGGTCGCACCGTGTTCGCCGAATGCATGTCGGTGTTCGACGATTTGCGCGCGATGGAGAAGGAGCTCGAATCGCTGATGCACAGCATGGCCGAGCTTGACCATATGAGCGCGCAGTACGAAGCGGTGGCCGACCGGTATCAACGGGTGGAGCATGAATTCCGCGCACGTGACGGATATTCGATCGAGGCAGAAGTTGGGCGAGTTCTCATGGGGCTGGGTTTCGGCAAGGAAGACTGGCAGCGGCAGACCGATGAGTTCTCCGGCGGATGGCAGATGCGCCTGGCTCTGGCCAAACTTCTATTGCAAAAACCAAATTTGCTGCTGCTCGACGAGCCTACGAACCATCTGGATCTCGAGGCGCGGAACTGGTTGGAAGAATATCTGCAGAATTACCCGAACGCGTTCCTGCTCATCTCGCATGACCGCTACTTTCTAGATGTGACCGTCGACAAGATTGCCGAGATCTGGAACAAGCGTTTCTGGTTCTATACCGGCAACTACGACAAGTTCCTGGCGCAGAAGACGCAGCGCAACGAGCAGTTGCAGGCGGCGTACAAGAACCAGCGGGATCGCATCGAACAACTGGAAGTTTTTATCAACCGGTTCCGATATCAGGCGACGAAGGCTAAGCAGGTGCAGAGCCGCATTAAGGAACTCGAGAAGATTGAGCGCATCGAGGTCCCGCCGGAGGAGAAGACGATTCATTTCTCTTTTCCGCAGCCGAAGGCGAGTGGGCGGATTGTCGCGGAATTTCAGGGTGTTGCAAAAGCTTATCCAGGACGGAATGGGTCAGGGCCGAAGGAGGTGTTTCGCGACGTCAGCTTCATGATCGAGAAGGGAGATCGGATTGCTCTGGTCGGAGTGAATGGCGCGGGGAAATCGACTTTGATCAAGCTGCTCGCTGGAACTGAGCCACTTTCGCATGGCGAATTCAAGCTTGGACACAACGTGCAGTCCGACTACTTCGCGCAGGACCAGTACAAAGAGCTCGACGCCAACGCTCGCATTATCGACGACCTCGGCGCGCTGTCTCCACGCTCGACCGAGACCGAACTGCGTAGCCTGCTAGGCTGTTTCCTGTTCTCTGAGGATGATGTTTTCAAGAAGATCGGAGTGCTCTCCGGCGGCGAGCGTGGGCGATACGCTTTGCTGCGGCTGCTGCTCCATCCGGCAAACTTCTTGCTGCTTGACGAGCCCACGAATCACCTTGATATGCGCGCCAAGGATGTCCTACTTGAGGCGCTGATGAAATATACGGGCACGGTTGTCTTCGTTTCGCATGACCGGTATTTCATCGACAAGCTGGCAACGCGGGTATTTGAAGTAGGAAGCGGCAAGGTGGAAATCTTCCCTGGCAATTACGAAGATTATTTATGGCGAAAGGAGGGTGGCCAACATGTCGCGCCGACGCTAGACGACGTTCCCGGCTTGGATCTGATAGGCGAAGTGGCAACTGTTGTCGCGAAGCGCGAGTCAGTTTCTCTGTCGAAGAATGGCGACGGCGATCATCGGCCGCTTGCAAGTGAAGCTCCGAAGAAGCGGCTGAATCCGCTCAAGCGCAAACAGATGGAAGACCGGGTTTCAGAGTTGGAGGAACAAATCAACCGGGCTGAGGAGGAGATAGCGCGTCTGGAAATGGCATTGCAGAGCTTTGTCAGTGCGGAAGAAAGCCAGAGACAATCGCAGGAACTGGGGTCCAACAAATCTTCTCATGCCGTGCTGGTCGGGGAATGGGAAAAACTCTCGCAGGAACTTGAGAATGCGGAATAGCTCTTGCTTGTGGAGAGAAGTCGTATAGCCTGCTTAATTCACCAAACCTGATTTCGATCGCGGGGACGAGTGGTCACTGGGCCGGCAAGGTCGCAGGAACCAGTGGGATGAGGCTTTCTATGTGCCGAGGGATGCGACAGCACGAGGGGGACGCATTTTCGGACACGGCTCCGCGCCGACTGTCTGGATCATTCAGTTCGAG
>DASYZA010000307.1:0-2381 GCA_035946775.1 Candidatus Sulfotelmatobacter sp.
TTTAAGCAACACGAGTTTGCCAGAATTCGCAACGTATCGCCGATATCGTTTGGCGAGTGTCACATAATTTCCCTTGCGGAAGAAGCACATCCTCAATCGTCGGGAATAGCGAAATCGACCTAAGCTATGGCGCCAGCGCGGACCGATTGTAGTCGGGCCACCCGGAGGATGGTCGAATTGATAGGCGGCATCATCGGGTGTCTCTACGATCAACATCATTGCGGCATCGCCCTTTTGAAAACCCCACCAAGACATCGACCAGCATTCAATTAGATTGCTCTGTACTACAGAGATATCTTTCGGGTCGAGCCGCCCGTCTGGCAGTTTCACGCGAATGGGACTGTACACTTCAGGCCAGTTGCGGGGCAGAAGATTTCCTCGCGAGTTGCTGAGAACGGTCAAGTCTACTTGCGAACCATCCATTGCAGTCGGCCAATCAAGCTGCCGGACCACGGCACTCTGTTCCTCCACAACCACATCGAAGACAATGTCTTCGTCCGAGCCCTCGATGCAAATACTCAGATAGAGCGTCACGTCTGGCATCGCATGAGCTGAGTCCGCAAGCCGCTCAAACCGCTTTGAGCGGCTCACACAATAAGGCCCCCGGCTCTGCCGGGGGATGCTTACCTGTCCCTTTGCTATGGAATCTTGCCCATTTGCGGGTTCATCTTCTCGCCATTTCCCTGAGCCGGATCTCGTACCCCTTCAAAGGGCGCCCCGATTCATCTACGGGCCACCCCGATTCGTCGAACGAGAAGAGAGGCGTTGGTGGCGGCGGCGGAAACAGTTGCTGCTCCACCTCTTCAAGCTCCCACATCCTCTGCGATGGACCAGCCCGACGGAACCCATCAACAGCCCAGGCTCGCGGCGGGCATTCCTACACAGCCGGTGCCGGGGTCACCAGCAACGGGGAACCCGAAAGCTCCTCAGGCAAACCTTCCCCCGAAGGTTGGCACGCAGCAGATCGCTTTCGAGTGGGATTGATTCGAGCATGATAAGGGCGAGTTCGTAATTGACGGTGTGATCGTCCTCACTGGCATGTTTTCTGTTCGTGATGGGAGCCCGAGGTAACGATTTTCTTTAAGCTGCGTTGCACCGTGATGGTATCTCACTCGAACTGGAACATTGGCGCTCCCCGCAGGCATAAGAAGACATGTTGCAGGCCCGTACTAGGCCCTTATGGCATTGACCTCGGTCGTGGTGGTCCCAGTGGCGGCGGGAAGGAGCGCATATCCCTGCGCCTGCCAAGACTACTGTCCTCTTTCCGCGTAGGGCGTGCTCTCTTGGCTCTTTCCGAATCAGGTTCTAAGAGCAGGTGATCAGCGGGTCGCACTCATTCTGTTGAGGAGCTTGCAGTGCTTTGGACAGGCGCCGAGAAGCCAGATTTGAATCTTTGGCAAAGGCTTGTGGCACATATTCGCAGAAGTTTTGATTTTTCTCTTGACAGAGAAATTGAAATTGTCCTATTTTTATCGCCGACGTAAACGCTTAAGGGACGAACGCTCCAAAGCTCGAAGCAGATTTTAGATCGCCTGCTCTGAAGAACTGGCAAGAAACGGAGCAGCCCCTAGCGTGATGTTGCGTAGTCTGACCTTCCCCGATTTCCTCGTTGGCTATGCGACCTCTCTTTACTGTATCTGGCGCGAAGGTCGCGCAAACTGCAAGGGTTCTTACCAATTCGATTAACCTCTGGCTCTTTTGGTCATTCGATCAGTGAGTTGATCTGGTGTGTATACGGAACCACATGCGTGCGCTCGGAGCATTAGTGAGCGTGTGTAACGACGAGGAGGTCAATTGTGATGCGCAAACTAGCAGCGACTTTGTTGGGCATGCTTCTTATGACGGTGCTGGGTACCGTCGCGTTAGGTCAGGCTGCCACCGGCGCAGTTAATGGAACCGTGACCGACACTTCGGGAGCTGTCATTCCGACAGCTACGGTGACCCTCGTTAACACAGACACGAATGTTCAGCAAAAGGTACAGACGGACGCAACTGGGGCATTCATTTTTGTAAATGTGACTCCCGGCAATTACAGCCTGCACGTTGAGGCGGCCGGATTCAAATCCTGGACGACCTCTTTTGCCGTAGGCGTCAGCCAGACAGTCACTCAGTCGGCGAGTCTTGCGGTGGGTGCGGTGAGCCAGACGGTGCAGGTCAGCAGTACGGCGCAGCTTCTCGAACCCACGACCACCGAACTTGGCTCGGTAATTGGCCAGAGATCGGTGCATGATCTGCCCCTGAACGGAAGAAACTTCACCCAGCTCCTGATTTTGACGCCCGGCGCGTCGCCAATTTCCACGGGCCAGGGAGCGAAACTTGGCGATCAGGACGGCACTACATCCGCAATTCCCAACAGCGCCTTTTATCAGCCGGCGCTTCAA
>DASYZA010000308.1:0-83604 GCA_035946775.1 Candidatus Sulfotelmatobacter sp.
CCAAGGTAAACCTCTATCACGCTCTCGACGGCCGTATCTCGCTCTACTATGGCGAGACCAAACTTCAACACACCCTCGCTCCGCCAGGGTGACACTTTCACGTTGCTGTTAGGGTGACAGAATCACGTTGCTACAACAGGATTTCGATCACCGCCGAAGCGTGAGAAGCTGGTTTTCTTCTCCGTGCCTCAGTGTCTCCGTGGTGGAATTTCGGTGGATTTGCGGTTAGTAGATGATCTTGAGCGAGAACTGAATCTGCCGCGAAGTACCATTCGTCCTGCTGATAATCCCGAACCCGCTGCCGCTCACAATGTTCGACGGCAATCCGAAGTTCACGATGTTGAAGATATTGAAGAACTCGGCGCGGAACTCCAGAGTTCCGAACTCCGCATTCCCGCGATGCCCAAATGGAGTGTCCTTGATCACAGCGATATCGAAGTCATGATACGCAGGCCCGCGAAACGTATTTCTTCCGAGCGTGCCGAATCGCCCCTGATTCGGACCAGTGCCTCCCAGAACATCAACAGGGATATAAAAGAATGACCGGTTCCCATCCGCCCCCATCCCGAAGTAATCATCCCTCACCGCGCGGCTTGTCGAAACATGCGGCATCGCCACCAGATCCGGACGATCTCCTCCACCCAGTCCCGCGCCGGTCTGCTGCACGCCCGAATACACCGTGAATGGCGAGCCCGTAGTGAGGGTCGTGATGTTGAGAACTTGCCAACCGCGCGTCACCTTACTCCCGAGTGGCCGCAGAAATCCCACATGATCGAGCGGCAGCACCTGGATCACACTTCCCGCGAATACGTGTGTGACATCGAACGTCGACGGCCCCTTCTCCGCTGAGGGGTCAAACGGATCCTGCGGCCCCGTTTGCAGCACGGTTCCCGACGCGCCGAGAAGCCCACCCAGCACGGAACTGGTGTCATCGAGCGACTTCGAGTACGTGTAGCTCGCCTGCAAGCCAAGCCCGAGGCGCGGAGAAGTCTTCGACAGGCTGCTCTGCAGAGCGTGATACGACGAATGCGAACCGCTCGTCATGATGGTCTCGGGACCGAATCCGCCCGTCGCGTGGCATTCCGTATCGAATTGTGTGAACGGCGCAAATCCCTGACAGGCGCCACCATAGCCGTTTGGGTTATAGAACCGTGGCAGATGAATTCCTGCTGTGGCGACGTAGGACGCGTTGAAGTGGAAGTCACCGAAATCGTGATCGACACCAGTGGTCCAGCTTCCGATGTAACCGTTCCCAAAGTTTTTCGCAATCCCATAGATGCTGAGCAACTGCACGTTCCCGGGCGCAAGCGCATCGAGGTCTCTTTGGAAGCGCGCATAGTCGAACACAGTGTTCGCCGGAACATCCTGCGATCTGCCCGTTGCAAATATGGGTTGTCCTTGAATGTTGTAAGCCGTCGGCAGGTTCAGCGGAACAAAAGTATTACGGAAGTTGATCGGCTCCCCGGCGTGCGCATAAATCGCCGGCGCAAAAACAAAAGGAATCGCCGCCGTCAAAGCATTGTCCTGCCACAGGTTCGGAATCAGCGTCGTGATCGCCGCGGCCGCGTGGAAGACTGTGTGCTTGCTCACCCCATAGTCGAGCGCCAGACGTGGCCCCCAGCCGTTCCAATCCTGATCGTATGGCGGCTGAGGATTGATCAACACCTCCTGCCTGGCCGAACGATCCCAATAGCCGACTCTCTGCCCATTGGGCCCAAGGAATATTGGCAGCGACGTGCGCTTGGTCGCCTCATGAATCCGGCTGTTCACCTCGTAGCGCAATCCGTAGTTGACCGTCAGCTTCGAGGTCGCCTTCCACGCATCCTGGAAATAAAAGTTATAGGCTTCCCGCCGGACCCCCGCTTCGTTGAACTTGTCGCCCACCGGTGTAATGCTGGCCGCCGACATGATGTTGTAGGAATAGGGCGTTCCAGTCAGAATTCCTGTCAACGAATCAGGGAGCGGATCGCCAACGTGAATGTCATGGGTACCGCTTGCCGAAGTAATATTCACTGGCGAATACACGATCCCGCCGCCAAATTCATACAGTCCATTCGGATTCACGCCAAAAATCGTGGAGTCGCGATTAATGCGAATCTCGGTTCCCCACTTAAACACGTGCGAACTGTGCGTCCAGGCAAAGTCTTGCTTGATCTGATAAAGATTGCCGTAAGAACCGAAGATCGATCCGGCCGGCTGGTTAAAAGGTTGAAAGAGACCATCCGCAAAGGTGATCCCCGGCTGCGTGTGATTCGGTGTGGGGAAAAACGGAGTGCTCCGGATGTAGCCAAGCGATGTGTCCGACGTCATGTGCGGAGAAATCGCTCTCGCGTAATGAACGCCAGCATTCCGCTGATGATCAAAGAACTGAATTCCGAATGTCGGATTCAGAATTGTCTGATCGGGGTTGGTCAGCGGCCCCGTTACTTGGTTCAAGCTGAACCGTCCCATCAGCGACGATTTGTCCGAGATTCGATGGTCGATGCGTATAGAGAATTGATCTGTGGTCGTGACGACTTTGGAGGATGCCGCATACGTCCGGTCCCCAAACGGGCCATTTGGTTCATTGGGCAACGGATAGCCATTCAGCACTCCGGCCACTTCAGGGCTGACCGGAACAGTCAGCGTGTCGCCCGGAAAAGTGACGGCGTCGATTCCCTGCCGCTCCGCCTGTGTTGGCACGGGGATCACCTGAGTCGTCCCCAGCACCTGTCGGAATCCCTGGTACTCGCCAAAATAAAACGTGCGGTCTTTCCCGTTGTATATTCCCGGCAAAATCACCGGGCCGCCGTTCGCGAATCCAAATTCGTTCCGTTGAAAAGGAGGAATCCTGTGGCCGCTGATGGCGGGCGATGGATCAAAGTAATTCCGCGCATCCAGCGATGCGTTCCGGAGAAACTCAAACATACTGCCATGCAGCTGATTCGTTCCCGATTTTGTCACCACATTCGTATAGCTGGCCGCACCATGCCCGACTTCTGCGGGCATTACGCCCGAGTTGGACTGTACTTCCTGGATCGCGTCGACATTGAAATTAGAAAAAGTGGCTCCGCCCATTTCCGGATCGGTCGTGTCAAATCCATCCGTCGCGAAAACAGTCGTGACCCCGCGCTGCCCATTCACCGCGAACTGTTGCGTGAAGTTCGCGGCGCCATTGGTGTCGGTCATTGTACCGGCGGCAAGTAGAAGCAATTTGCTGAAGTCTCGCGCATTCAGCGGTAGGCTCGACACCTCGGTACTCGAAAGATGCTCTCCGCCGCTCGCCTGCGCACTCGTTTCCGCGAGCTGCCCAGCCGTCTTCAACAGCAAATCGCCCGATACGGAAATTTGCAGTGAAAGATCGAGCGCGGCCTCCTTCACAACCAGTGGCTTTGCGGACTTCCACTCCTTCTCCAGCCGCCGCACCGAAACCTGATAGGTTCCCGGCTCAATGCTCGGGAACGCAAACTTGCCATCTTCAGCGGTCCTGGCTGTATATTCGCGACTGCCCTTAACCGCGTGCGCCGTCACGGTAGCCTTCGCCACCGGTTTGCCGGCGCCGTCCGCTAATACGCCATTCCACGACGAACCGAATGCTCCCGGACAACCCAGAAATACCGAAATGATCCCTACAAAAACGATTTGGTAAGAACGAAACATGAACCGGGCATTATATACGCGGGCAACAGTCGTGTTAGCATTTTGTGAGAGCCTCTCCGGCGGTTACCGAGCGATGATCCGCGCACGTGCCATCCCGCATTACCTCGCTCTCCTGCTTCTCACGTTGTCGCTTCCGACTCGCGCTGCCGAGCCTCCGTGGCTGGAGTTGCATTCCGTTCACTACACCGTCATCACCGACGCCGGCGAAAAGCGAGGCCGCGAGGTCGCCCTTCGTTTCGAGCAGATGCGCTCGGTGTTCACCACGCTCCTGACGAAAGATCACCTCAACGAGTCGCGCCCGCTGACCATCCTCGCTTTCAAGAACGATAAGTCCTATTACCAGATCGCCCCTTTGCGTCAGGGACAGCCGATCACCGTCCCGGGTTTCTACTTACCCGGCTACGATCAGGATTTCATCGTTCTCAACCTTTTCGAGCAGGAACCGTGGCGTGCCGTCGCCCACGACTTCGCTCTTCGCCTTCTCAGCTTTAACTACCCTCCGGCACAAGGATGGTTCGACGAAGGCCTCGCCGAATATTTCAGTTCGATTCGCGTCGACAACCGCCAGGTCGAGATCGGCGCCGATCCTGAACTCCAGGACACTGTCGGTGAAGACTTGCTGGGTAACCAACTCGATGCGCATCCTCCAAAGTCCCTTACCGAATTACTTGCCGCCCAGACATGGCTCTCTCTACCGGACCTCTTCAGCATGAAGCACGATCCATCCACCAAGAATGAAGGCACTCATCACACTCTTTACTACGCCGAATCGTGGATGGTCATGCACTATCTCCTGCATCAAAACAAGCTGCCCGAGACTGGCGCCTACTTCGGCCTTGTTCTCAACCAGCATGTTCCCGTGGAAGACGCCATCCAGCAGGCCTACGGAATGAGTTCCGCAAAACTCGAGCAGGCAGTGAAGGATTACTTTCACGCACAAACCGTGCTGCAGACATCGCTCGATACCGCACGCCAGACCACTCCTGATCCGACAGATGCCGGGCCTTCGCGTCAGACCGATCACTTTCCAGCGCCGGTCACCGAGAACGATGTCACCGTCACCACCAAACCGTTGCCCGAATCCGATGCCCGCGCCCTGTACGCCGGCGTTCAAGCCCGCATCCCCGAGCGGCGGGACGTCGGCCTGCAAACACTGAATCAATTGGCCACCACTCCGACCGAAGCTGACAAGAAGGCAGCAGAAGTGAAGACGACGAAGAAAAGGGTGGGCGAGGATGCCGAACAGCTTCCCGCTGACGCGATTGGCGACCCGCTCGCCCATCGCATTCTTGCGTGGGACTACATTCAGCGTGGTGAATTTGAACAGGCTTACAACGAAATCGGTGACGCCGCTTCACTAAATCCGCGCGACATGTGGGTGCGCTTCTATCTTTGCATCGCGAAATATCGCATGGCCCAGACCAAACACGCCGAGATGATGGGCCTTGCCAACATGATGCTCGACCTCAAGGCTGTCATCGAATGGTATCCGGAACTGGCCGAGGCCTACGATCTGCTCGCCGTCGCGCGCAATGCCGGAGGCAGCCCCACTTCCGCCATGCAATCCGAGCGTGCCGCCATGAATCTCAGCCCTCGCAACGAGACCTATGTCATGCACCTCGCCGACATCTACGTTGCGAGCAAAAAATGGGACGCGGCAACCGCCTTGCTCGACCGACTGAAGGCCAGCAGCGATCCCCAGATCGCCGCCGAGGCTCGTGACCTGCTCTCTCAAGCCGGGACGGAACGCAAATACGGCATCGCGATGAATTCGACCGGGGGGGCCTCTGCTCCCAAATACGAAGCGCAGAAGTCGCCTTTCGATGTGCTCGACCAGGATGCGGAAAAACGTGATGCCGCCGAGCGCGCCGATCAGAACCCGGCAGATGACACCCGCGTCACCAAATTCGTCAAAGGACGACTCGTCACCGTGGACTGTTCGAAGGCCCCCGCCGCAATTCTGACCATCGCCTCCGATTCCGGTACTCTGAAACTCCGCGCAGCCGATTACAAATCTCTACTTCTGATCGGAGCTGACGATTTTTCCTGCGGGTGGAGGAACCGCGAAATCACCGCCAACTACAAACCGGGCGCAGGCGCTACCGGCGATCTGGTCTCTCTAGAAATGCGCTAATGCAGCTAGAGTTACACCTAAAAATAGCGGGCCGATGCGCTCGCGAGAAAGCGGCCTGCGGAAATCGTGGTTAACTCTTCGGCAACACCGCCAAATATCCAGCCCCCTGAATCGTATACGGCGACCCGGCCGCTGCCGTCGTGCCACTCGAACTCACCACAAACACATACAGCTTCCCCGTGCTCATGCTGAGCGCGTACACATGATTCTGGTTGTCCCATCGCACCTCATCAATGGGATCGGTCGTCAGCAGCCCGCTTCCCCCGCCAATCGGATTTGCCCCATTGAAGCTGAAAATCTGCAGTCCGTAGTCTTCCCCCACCGCCACGAAATTCCCCGCCGGCGACACCCCCAGATCGTTCACCACATTTCCCGTGATCGCCCGCATGTTCGCCGACGTACTGGTCGTCGTCGCATGACCTGTGCCGTCCACGGTGTACACGGCGAGTTGCGGATTCCCGCTCTGCTGTCCGCTCGCACCATCAATCGGCGTGACCGATACGGCAAAGTGATTCATGCCGTCCCCCGACGCCCACCAGGTGCAATAGCTTCCTCCCGATGGAAGCTGCGCCACCGATCCCAACTTGGTCACCAGCGTCAGCGTGCCATCGCCGTTCCGCTTCAGCACGTACACCTCAGGAATGTTGTGATAACAGCTCGCGCCCACGGCATATTGATCGTCCCCGGTAAACGACGGAATTCGCTCGAACACCGGACTGCTCGCCTCCGTCATTCCCCGATAACTTAGCTTCCCGGAACTCGCATCCACCCCGCTTGCCTGATACGAGTTGTTCGCGCAGTCACTCAGGTAATCCAGGTTATAAAGAGTCGAGCCAGTCCGATCGAGAAACAGGTACGACGGTCCACCACTGCAGTTTTCGGGATTATTGTACTGCTTCACATCCATGGAATCCGATTGCGTGATCGACCCATCGCTCCCCACGGCATACGAGAAAAGGTTTGTTCCATCGGAACCGAAGAGAAAATTACCGTTTACAGCCAGCGAAACCATGTTCACCGCAAACGGAGAACCGCCCACGGGCGTCAACTCTCCATTCGAATCGGCCGCATAAGCCTCAATCTGCGACTGGTTCCCTCCGCTCACCGCACTCGACACATATACGAAGGCTGCGGTCCCATCTCCCCCAGCCGTGCTTGTATTGAAGTTGGCGGCCACGGAATCAGAACCGCTCAGCGTTACACTGCAGTCCGCACTGCCCGTGCAAGCTCCCGACCAGGAACTGAACACAGCATTCAAATCAGCCGACGCCGTAAGCGTCACCTGCGTGCCCTGGGGGAATGTCGCGGTACAAGTGGTAGGACAGGTGATCCCGGCCGGAGTGCTCGTCACCTTGCCCGTTCCGTTCCCTCCGACACTCACGCTTAGGGTCTCGCCCGCAGTAAACGTCGCTCCCACCGATTCCGCCCCGCTCATCGTGACCGTGCAGGCCGCGTCTCCTGAACACGCCCCGCTCCAGCCTTCAAAAAAGTAGTTGCTCCCGGGCTTTGCGCTAAGTTGCACCTTTGTGCCCTGCGCAAAATTCGCCGTGCATGTCGTCGGACAATTGATCCCCTTCGGCGTGCTTGTCACTGTCCCCGACCCCGCACTGGGCGCCGTGACTGTAAGCTGCTCATTGGAAGGGGGTGACGCGGGTTCTGAGTTCGGAGCCTTTCCGCCTCCGCAACCAGCCACGCACAACAGGAAAAGGCTCAACACAGAGACTGGGACAGCACGGCTGCGGATGCACATCGGAGTGCACCTAAGATGCACTTCAGTGTTGAAAGGTAGTCTCGCCCGCCCCGCCGCAGTTCACCTTGCCCGCGCGCAACTCGTACTGGCACTTCCAGCCAAAACCGTTCGGATCGTGCTGGCCGTATCCCCATACCCGGAAGTAAAACCTATCGTTCTCCAGCCGGGAAGCCTCGACGAACACATGGTCGTTCCCGCGCAGAGCCTCCCGCATCTCGACTGGTAGTAACTGGATCATCGTCGACTTATCCAGCATGAATGGGTCTTGGGCCCCACTGGTCGCGAAAACCAGCGCCCGCGACGTCTTCTTCCCGACATATTGGGTGATTACCAGAAAATCATTCCCCGACCACGCCACTGCTGCGATGCCCATGTAATCGCATAACTTGCGCGCATTTCCGTTCTTCAGATCCGTAAGCCAAAGAGAATGAAATGATCCGACGAAGTCCGTTGCTGCCCCCGGACGGCCGGCATCGCGAACTTCAAACCTCCCGTCGGGAGAAACCAACCGCTCCGCCTTCGGAAACAGCACAAAAGACTCGGCTTTACCTTGCACGCAGAATGTACTGATCGCCAGACACACCGCCGCAATCCTTCCGAGGCGCATGAATCCCCCCACATCTATTCCACTTCAGAATGCGTCCCAAAGCGGTGATTTGCCGCACATTGCCCATTACTATGGTTTTCGGAGCCATGCCGGAATTTCCCCTGTAGCTCTTTCGAGGCGCGCCCCGATTAGATCCGCTACACACGTTTTCCGCATCCAAGCCAGAGCGTTTTTGCCAGGAGATTTCCATGGAAAACACAATCTCGACCAGGGACCTCAAAACCAAGCTGGACCGCAAGCAGATCACGCTTGTCGAGACGCTCGCTCCCGAACGCTATCGCGAAGCCCATATCCCCGGAGCTCTGAATATTCCGCCCGACAGCATCACTGAACTCGCCCCGCAGTTGCTCCCCAACAAGGCCGCCGAGATAGTCACCTATTGCAGCAATACGCATTGACACGCCAGTGAATACGCCGCCCGTGCATTGGCGGCCATGGGTTACCAGAACGTCGCGCACTATCCCGAGGGGAAACGGGGTTGGATGGAAGCTGGCCTTCCCACAGAGCAAGAAAAATAGCTAAGGGCTTAATACCTGACGCACGCAGTCCTGGTGCAGCACTCTACGTGAAATACCAGCCGCCATTCATCGAGATTGTTTGGCCGGTGATGTATCCGTTCAGGGCCAGCATCACCACAACTGACGCGACATCGTCCACCTTCCCGAAATGCCCCATTGGGATCAACGCCGCGCTCGCGTTTGGGTTGCTCGTCACCATATCCGTCTCGATCAGGGCCGGAGCGATCGCATTGACTGTGATTCCCTCTTTCACAAATGCTGCGGCGCAGGAGTGCGTCATCCCAATCATTCCAGCCTTCGAAGCGGCGTAATGCGCCCCAACGGCTCCGCCCGTCTGCGCCGCCACCGAAGACACATTAATGATCCTGCCCCACTTGCGTCTTCGCATCCCTCCAATGACTGCCTGCGTCACGAGGAATACGGACTTCAGATTGACCGAGAGCATGCGGTCCCAGTCGTCTTCGGAGATCTCTTCAAACTTCCGCGGCTGCGCAATCGCCGCGTTGTTCACAAGGATGTCGATCATTCCCAGGGATCCTTCGATCTCTGCAATCATGCGCTTCACATCGGCGCTGACCGAAACATCAGCCTGAACCGCACTCGCTTTCCGCCCAATCGCCGTGATCTCGTCGCAAACTCGCTTCGCAGCGTCGGCCCTTTCGCGGTAATTCACCGCAACATCTGCACCGGCGCGCGCCAGCGCATTCGCCACTCCGGCCCCGATGCCCCTGCTCCCGCCCGTCACAAGCGCAACGCGGTTCTTTAACGTATCCATGCGGCAATTGTAAGCGCTGGAAATCTTGGGTGTCCCATTCAAGCCCGAAGTTGGCTTGAGTGGGAATCTGGGTCTTCGGAGGATCGTCCACTTATTAGCGTTTTCTGAAGAGTTAGGAAATCACAGAGCTAAAATCCCCTTATGCCATCCCTCATCTCGATCACCTTCGACGACGGACTTCGCTGCCAGTTCGAAAAAGCCCTGCCCATTCTCGATCATCACTCGCTGAAAGCCACGTTCTTCCTCCCGCGAATCAGGACTCAAACCACGATCGCTGGTCCGGCCACACCCATGATTGGTGGAAGATTGATTGGCGCGACGATGACATTCGGATGCTTCGCGCAGTAATCGACGATGGCCATGAAATCGGCAGCCACAGCATCAGCCATCACCCTGTCACTCTGAAGTTGCCCGACCAGGCTGAAACTGAGGTGTGTACTTCCCGGCAACTGATCGAAGATCGTCTCGGCAACTACAAAATCACTTCATTCTGTTACCCGTTTTACTGGTCTCATCAGTATCTTGGCGCAGCCGTCAAAAGTGCCGGATACAGGCAGGCTCGCGGCGGAGGTATCGCTCCTGACTACGTGCCCAGTGCGTCGTACTATCCGCTATTGACGGGCTCTTCTATCGACAAGCTCAATGTGGACTGCCGCCAGATCTCGCCCCAGGGAGAGGACGTGACCGGCTGGCTGCGCGATGGATGCTGGCACGTTCTGACCTATCACGCCATCGGAGACGACAAAGACGGATGGGAACCCGTCACCGTAGCCCAATTTTCCGAACAGATGGCACAACTGGCAAGCTATCGCAACTCCGGTGATGTTGAAGTGGTTACTTTCAAAGATGGTGCCGCAAGGTTCGACGCCTCAAACAAATGAAGGAGGGTGGCCCATTTAAGCCCGAATTTGGCTTGACTGGGGTCATAACGCCGGGAATTTTCGTGCGCTGCACGGCGAACGCCGCGCACTCCTCTCGCGGGTGGCGCGGCGCTCGTCGTGCGATAGGCGCTCGACCCCATATCCTCTCTCGTACGGCACGCACCGCATCTCGGAATACGGGCGGAGTGGTGTCCACCTGTCCGGCGCGTGCCCGCGTCTCCTGCAGGCACGCGACGTGCTCCAATGCGAGAGAGTGTTTGCCCCTATTCGCCGATTGGATAGCCGGTCCGAATCCTAGCCCTTCCACAACAGAACACAAGCGCCAAGGTACGCCGTTCTTCTCACTGGCGCACACGGCCCAGCGCTTCCCATTCCCACGGACGGTTCAGCCAAAAGCCCACTTCTCGCCCTGGCAGCAAGATGGAACATCCATCGCCACAGAACTTCTACGGATGGTGCGCCGGAAACAGCCCGTATCCATTCGATGAACTGAATGTCACCGAACCTCCGGATGTAGCCGTACCGTTGCTTGCATCGAAGAGATACACCTGCACCGAGTTCCCGGAGCTGTTCACTCCATAAATCAGTTGGTTCTGAGGGGCTACATACAGAAACGGCAGGCCCGTAATGAATCCCGTCTCGACGATCTTCTTGCTTGAGCCTTCGATCTTTCCGATCACCGTCTCGTTCGTATTGCTGTCCGGCAGAAAGACGTATTGTTGATCCGCACTGGTCCAGTACCGATACGAGTAGGCGCATGCATCCAGCATCGATTGCGTACACGTAAACAGCGGCTTCTGCGGGTTCATTATGTTCTGGAACACATTGAGCTCTGTGGTCGCGTAGCCGCCATCCCCGTGCAGATTCAGAATGTAGCTGGGCGTCAAGTATTGCTCATCCAGGCCGTCGTAATTGCTCGCCGCAAAGTAAGTACCTACGTCCGCACTCAGTTGGCCGGTCGACGTGTTCACCGGATGATAGCTGTAGTAATAATTGTTTTCGTGATCAAACGATACGCCCCACAAATCGTACAGGCGCGTTCCGCTCTTGTTAAAGCTCACCAGAGATTCTTCATAGTAATAGTCCGGCCCATACTTCGCTTGGACTGTTCCATTGGAGAGAGCACCGGTCTGTTGATTAATGTCGTAAAGATACAGAGTCTCGGAGTATCCTTGCGACCCCGAGGTCGTTTTCATCACATACGCAAATTTCCCGTTGGGGTGGATGATCATCGACCACCCCTGCGCAGAAAGCTTCTGCACGGGAGTGCTCGCGGGAACTCCGGAACCATTCGTGTCGTACACCCAGAGCGAATAACTGTTGCTGGTATTCGACCAGAATACGTAAATGACATGGTCGTTTGGAGTCGGAATGACGTTCGAGATGAACTGCGCCCCTGCAATCGTTACGGGCGTACCGGCCTGTGTGGGGATTCCGGTCGTCGCATCTACATTGTATGTAGTAATCGTCGAGCCGGTCGTTAGGTAGAAGACATTATGTTCAGCATGCAGACTGGACGCAGTGGCAAAAACCGACAACGCCAGGCAAGAGATGTGCACGAGCGTGGGATACCGGTACACCTTGGAACCTCCAAAAAAAAATATCACCTGCGGGGAGTACCTCTCAGATCTGCACTAATTCGGGAGGGTTGTAAACCGGGTGAATCCCGCATACACCCTGCGGTAGCAGCCGGGAACTCCCTGTCTGATGGAGTGCTATGATGCCGAACAATCATGCATCTCTGAGTTATGCGACGCACGACCAAATTCGAGCTAGCCGGTGTTCTGCTGCTGTTTGTGCTTTCCAGCCTAGCCTGGAGTCAACCATCTCGACACAATCCCGTCTACATCGTGATCTGGTTTGACACCGAAGATTACATCCTCCCGCCCAGCGATGACGCCGCGAAAAGGCTGGCCGACTTCCTCACCGCCGAAGGAGTGCACGCGACCTTCAAAGTCGTTGGAGAAAAGGCGCGAACCCTCGAACGCCGCGGCCGCAGCGATGTGATCGCCTCTCTCCGCAAGCACGACATCGGATATCACGCCAATACGCATAGCCAACACCCCACGCCCGCCGAATACGAATCGGCTCTCGACTGGGAAAGCGGAGTCGAAGAATTTACGCGCCGCGAGCATCCGGGCTTCGAAGATGTCCAACGGATCTTCGGTATGACCCCTTGCTGCTACGGCCAGCCCGGCAGTTCATGGGCGCCGCAATCTTTTGGCGCACTTCACAACTGGGGAGTGAAGCTCTACCTTGACGAAGGCTCCCAGGTGGGCCTTGATGGAAAGCCATTCTGGTATGGCGGCCTGCTGAACATCTTCAATACCGCGGATGGAGAGCGACTCCGCCCCAATGAGAACTGGGACAACTTGGAACAATCGAAAACACATTTCCGTGAGATCTATGCCCGCATGAGTGCGGAGCCAGGCGGCGGATTGATCAGCCTCTATTTCCATCCATGTGAATTCATCCATCAGTATTTCTGGGACTTGAACTTCGCCCATGGTGCCGATCCGTCCCGAGATCAGTGGAAACAGCCCCCGCAAAAATCGCCCGAGCAACAAAAGCAAACATTCGCCTACTTCGAAGGTCTCGTAAAGTACATGAAGACCTTCCCCAATGTGCAGTTCATTACTGGATCACAGGCCGTGCAGCTTTATCCCGATAAGGCCTACGCACGCGCCTTCTCGACGGCCGATCTTGTCTCCATGGCTCAAGCTGTCACATCAAGAGTTTCGTTCCAGGAACGTGGCGACTATGCCCTGTCTGCCGCAGAAGTCTTCGAGTTGCTCACTTCCTATGTTG
Organism: Candidatus Sulfotelmatobacter sp.; assembly: GCA_035946775.1. Taxonomy (GTDB): domain Bacteria; phylum Acidobacteriota; class Terriglobia; order Terriglobales; family Acidobacteriaceae; genus Sulfotelmatobacter. The sequence goes on from DASYZA010000308.1 coordinate 13,113, forward strand.
CGAAATCGCCGCTGAAGCACAACGACACCACTCACCTCCGGTTAACCCAGTCCACCTATGGTCCGAGTTCCGCACCGCCCGGTCTCGACAGGGAAATTACCGTTCCCTGGCAGCAGTTCTCTTCGACCGTTCTAGATGTCCGTGATTTTGTGATGAAAAACCATCAGCTACCCGCAGCCGTTTGGCTGGGCAGCACGCCCGTTCCGCCCGAGGACTACCTTGTCGCTCTCGCCCGAGTCAGCACCGGCCTCTTGAGCGGCGAAAATCCTCCCGAGACCGTAACCATCGCCCCCGCTGAACTTGCCGCAGCCGAGCACGTCGCTAAAGATTCCGTGAAATTATGGGATTGGCCGATCTTGCCTGAAGGCTTCCATTCGGAGCACCTAATGGAACTGGCTCGGCTCCAGGCGTGGACACTCAAGCCTGCGATCCCGTCAAAGCCTCCGTCGAGCAGGAGCCACTAGCACCAGAACGAAGGTGAGGTGTTTACCTCAGTTTCCCGCGTCGAATTAGAAAAGCGAGATCAATCATTTTCCGCTGCAGTACGCTGCTTTTGCTGTCTTCTGATTTCAGGAATCAAGTCCGCAACCGCATTGCTCTTTAGGATGTAGCCGGAGACACCTGCCCCGAACGCTTCCTTCAGGAATCCCGACGAATCATGTTGACTGAGAACGACAATCTGGATGGCAGGATCCTCAGCATGGATGAGTTTGGCAGCCTCAATCCCGTTCATTGTCGGCATGCTCACATCCATCAGGACCAGATCCGGTCGGTGATACCTGGTTTTTTCTACGGCCTCTGCGCCGTTGCCGCACTCCTCGCAGATCTCGATATCCCCTTGCGTAAGAAGAAGCTTGCAAATCTGCTGCCGCACAACTGCGCTGTCGTCCACAACCAGCACACGAACCCTTTTCGTCTTTCTCCCCACTACTTACCCCAGTCCCCGGTGTTGTTCCTAAAATAAATCTCGTTTGAGCTGGAAAGTATGCCGGAAATCACTCAGCAGGGCGCGGAAGAAGGTTCAGGCAAGCCAAATCCACTGCAGTCCGTCATGCACACACCTAATAGAATCGCAAATATCTACGATTTAGGGATGACTCACACATCTGCGCGAACTCTGCGGAGACACAGGATGGCGATTTTGAATCCACGACTCCGAACGCCTCGGAGCGTCACGCAGCGCAATGAATTCGCACATCCTTTGCGCCATCCCGGCCTTACGCTTCATTGACGTTGTTAGTTCTCATCGGAAATTTCTGACCAGCATGAGATTGGATTCTGTGATTCTAGCGCGCTACCCGCAATCCGCCTTCTGTTTGCTTGCGGTGAGCGAGGAAACTCTGCTGGCACTGGATACCATCGGAGCGCACATGCGCGAACTCGCGATCCTGTCGGATGGAATCAAATAGGGGGTCGTTGTCCATTGCTGGATAAGAACAGTATTTCCCGTGGATCGCTTTTCGTAGTTGGTCGATGGCCGCCTCACGCTGGCCGCAACGGCTGAGAACTTCCGCGTTTCGATACAACCACTCGGGATCGCCCGATGAAACTGGGTCCGATTCCACCTGCGACACCGCTTTCGTCAGTTCCGGCTGCGGCGCCTGGGCCAAGCAGACCCGGACAAGGTCGGCCGCGGCGCGATTGTATCCCAGCTGAGCGGCCTTGCCCGCTTCGCTTGAAGCGCCGGGAGTGTCTCCCTTCCGGAGAGCAATATCCATGCGCAAAAGGGCCGCGTACCCAGAATTTGGGTCAAGGTTTATGTATTTCTCCGCGCCCGAATAATCACCCGCCAAAACGAACGGAGTGGCGCACGATCGGTATCCATGGACCGGATCTTCAGCGAAAGCGGCCTCGCACTCTTTACGAGCCTCGTCCAGAAGCCCCGCATAACGAAATATGTAAGCCAGGTCAAAACTCAGGGGATCGGAGGGATGCCTGCGAACAAAATCGGAGACCTCGTCGTAAGCACCTTGCAGATCACCTTCTTCGACCCGAAGGCTGACCCACGGCTCTGCATTCGGGTCGAGCTCACGCTCACGCTTATAAGCCGCCAGCGACTTCGCTTTGGCGGCGTCACCGCCATTTCCATAGTGATACTGAATGTAGTAGCGCCAAGCCAGTTGGTGCCAGGCTGGCGCATATCCCGCATCCAGCGATACAGATCGCTCCAGCTTCTGGATGCCCATCTGATTAGGGCCCGGATCAAGCGGCACCATCGTGCTGTGCACGAAAAGAGTGAAGGCCTCTTCGTTCTTAGGAGACGGTATCTCATCCCCGGCGGCATCTGAAATGTTCATGGCCGGGAGCAGCTGGCTTATGGCGAGGTCAGCGAGTTTTTGATGCAATCCAACGAGTTCTTGTGGCGAAAACTCGAGTTGCCCTTTCCAGAGCGCTTTATTCTGTGCCACATCTATGAGTTGCAATCGCACTTGCAGATTTTGATGATCCCTGAGGAAGGCGCCGGAGAGCACATGGCTGACTCCTAACTCTTGTCCAGCCCCGACCGCGTCCTGCGAATGCGTACTGTACTTGGCGGTTGCAGCAAAGGGGCGGACAGCGACCTTGTGCGCATAGCTGAGATCGGTGACAAGATCATTCGCAATGGCATAACTCAGGTAATCGAAATCCTGGCCGGCTTCCTCATTGGCGAATGGCAGAACTGCGATGGCTTTGGGAGCAGCTTGAACAACAGAGTGATTTCGAAGGAAGTACCGCCAGGCCATGCCAGCCAGGATAAGAATCACGGCTGAGACGGCCAGCAGGATGCGTTGTTTTGTTGCCGGAGAGTTGACGGAAGATGAGTCGGAATTTGAAGCTCGAGAATCGATCTCTGCCTTCGATTGCGGAGGCGCTTCGACCGCCTCTGGGTGAAGAATCACGACCGGCGCGATGAAGCGATAACCGCGGCGAGGGACGGTTTCGACGAAACGGGGATTCTCGGAATCATCGTCGATGGCAGCGCGCAACTTCTTCACGATGACATTCAGGCTGCCTTCGAAATCGACGTACGTTCCATCCGGCCATAGGGTCTGGCGCAATTCTTCGCGGCTGACGATTTCTGCGGGACGTTCGAGAAGCGCGACGAGAACACGAAAAGGCTGATCTTGAATCTTGACGCGCGCACCGCTGCGCCTCAGCGTGTTGCGAGCGACATCCGCCTCAAACAATCCAAATCTGTAAACCTGCCCCGAAGTGACTGACGGCTTCATGCACCAGAACCCACAAAGCGGCAGGAATCATACCATGGGTTCTTCAGCGAGTCAGCGCGGGTCGTAAGCCACTGCAAGTAAATGCTTTCCCGGGTCAGGGTGGAGTAAGAACCAATTCCTTTGACCTCTCCGCCGACTGACTGCATGCTGCACCGCGCTTGAACGTAAGACCGATTCGGGTTGGGGCCGACTGGGGAGGCGGCTCCAACCAGGACCGCTCTGATGCTGGGGGCGCCAATGAATCGTTCCTTCTGGTCCGCACTTTTCCGAATGTTTCTGTGGACCGGGCTGATCCTTCTTGCATGCTGCCTCTGGATGGTGATGCGCAAGGGCTAGCGGGAAACGGGCGCGAATTTCAAAACTCAATAAGACTGGGAGAACAAGCAAAATGAAAGCAGGATATTTCGTGCAGAAGTCCTCTGGGCGTAGGAGTTGTGAAGCGCGCAAGTCGCGAGCGCTGCAACTGTGGTTGGTTGTGTTTTTGCTGCTTCTGACCTCACTCATCGCCCAGGCGCAGATTACCCCGAGCGGCGACGCCTACACCAACAGCGCTACTCCCACCACGAATTTCGGGGCCAAGACTCTGCTCGACGTTGATGCGGCGTCGCAGATCAGTTACATGCAGTTCGATCTGGGCTCAATCCCATCTGGTAGTAGCATCACTCAGGCTACCCTGAAGCTTTACGTCAACACCGTGAGCAAGACCGGCAGCTTCAACGTGGATTATGTGAACGTCGCATGGTCCGAGGCGACCATTGATTGGAGCAACCAGCCTCCCCTGGGAGGCACGATTGCCGCCAGCGTTCCGGTCGTCACGGCGGATAAGAACCAATATCTGTTGATCAACGTGACTTCGGCACTGCAGGCATGGCTGAACGGAAGCGAGACGAACAATGGCATCGCGCTGGTGGCCAATGGCACGCTCAATATGACCTTTGACAGCAAGGAAAACACGGGAACGAGCCATCCGCCGGAACTCGATGTCGTGTTTACCCCCGGACAGGGGACCATTACTGGTGTCGTCACCGGTGCCGGCAGCGGGCTGAGTGGCGGGGGAACGAGCGGGTCATTGAATCTCAGCCTGACCAATACATGCGGTTCGGGACAGATTCTTTCGTGGAGTGGGTCCGCTTGGGTATGTACTACAGCCAAGGGAACGGGCACGGTGACGAGCGTCGCCAGCGGACTCGGGTTGACTGGTGGACCCATCAGCACCAGCGGAACCCTGAGTATCGACACGACTGCAGTGCCACTGCTTTCTGCGGCCAACATATTCACGGTGAACCAATCCGTTGTAAATAGCGTGAGCAACACCGACGCTTTGGCGCTAATAACCACGAACCCTGGCTACAGGGCACTTGTAGCCTTCAACCAGGCAACTTCCGGGCAGGCAGTAGGAATTCTGGCGTCTACTAATGATGCTTCAGGATACGGCATCTGGGCTGCAAACAATGGGACGGGCGGGACCGGCGTTTATTCGACCACGTCTGGAGGATATGCGCTTTCCGGCATAGACAGCAGCTTTGGATATGGCGTCTACGGTCAAGGCGGCGCCGGCGTGGTTGGGTCCGGCAATCCTGGCACATATGGATTCAGCGCAACTGGAATGGGCCTGTTCGGAGCTGGGCAAACCGGGATATTGGCAGAATCATATGTCTGCTGTGGGTATGGTGGATATTTCTTTGGATATACCGCTCCCACCGGTTCGGGGTCCGGCGGCACGGCGGGAATATCCAGCACAGGAGGGATCGGCGATCCCACAGGCTTCCTAACATTCAGCGGCGATGGCATCGATAGCTATGGTGGGAACGGAACCCTTCCGGGCGTCGGCGGAACGTTTGTAGGAGGGACTTCTCTAGCAACTAATGGGTCCGGCGGGGAAGGAATCTTCGCACAGGGAGGAATTCCATCCGGATCTGGCAGTTACGGAACCGCAGGATATTTCAACGGCGACATCTATGTAACCGGTGCCATCACCGCGGGCACGAAAGACTTCAAGATCGACCATCCGCTCGATCCCGCTAATAAATATTTGGTTCACGCCTCGGTCGAATCCTCTGAAATGATGAACATCTACACCGGCAACGTAACCACCGATGGGCAAGGCCTGGCTACGGTCAAGTTGCCGGAGTGGTTTGAAACTCTCAACACCGATTTTCGTTATCAACTCACGGTCATCGGAACCTTCGCGCAGGCGATCGTCGGGAGCAAAATCGCGAACCATCAATTCACGATCCGGACGAATGCACCGAATGTGGAAGTGTCATGGCAAGTGACCGGCGTGCGCCAGGACGCCTACGCCAAAGCGCATCCGCTCGTAGTGGAAGAAGAAAAGGATGCGCGCACCCAGGGCTTCTATATCCATCCTGAGCTCTACGGTGCTCCCGAAGAGAAACAGATCGAGTGGGCGCGTAATCCGGAGATGATGAAACGCATCAAGGAGCAGCGGGAGAAGCCACGCCCGGTCATAGTTCCTCCGGTTTTGGCCGCGCAAAGACCGGCGCAGCCGCTTCCGCTTGCCCTACAGCGAGCTCAGAAAAAGAAATAGCCGATTCCGGAATGCGGGGCAGGCGGCTGTCTTCAACCGTCTGCCCCCCCCGCATTTGATAAACAATGTTCTCACCGGAAATTTCTGACCAGCATGAGATTGGATTCTTCATACTGCTCCTGGACGTAGATGATCGATCTTCCATCCCCGGCCAGGCTCAGCCCCCAGCCCGGATTCTTCTGCAGCCCATACAGCACCTGCGTCTTGCCGGTATGAAGATCGAGCATCGCGATCGCGGCCTCAGGAAATCTCCCAAACTTCAGGAAGTAGATGCATTCCGCGCCAAGCGCCCAGTTCGGCCATCCTCCACCACCGACATCGCTAAGCACCTCAGTTTCGGCGCCGCCCTCGAGCGGCATCCGCCACACTCCGCCCTTTTCATACTTGGAGTAATAGAGATATTCGCCTGCGGCCGATTCCACCGGCGAAATTCCTCCGTGCTTCGTCAACTGCACTGGAACTCCGCCCTGCGCTGGCATGCGCCACACCTGGAACGCTTCCGCCCCCCGCTTCGACGCGAAGTAAAGGAACTTCCCATCACGCGACCAGCTCGGCGAAAGATTGTCCGCACCGGGGATGGTCTTCAGCAGGTGCGGTGCTCCTCCTGGTACTTCGACCACGTAGATCTCGCTGCGCTCATTGGGATGGAACTCGAACGCGATATGCCGCCCATCCGGCGACCACCGTGGCCGCCCCGCAGTTCCGTGCAGCGACGTAATCTGATCGCACCCGGTTCCGTCCACGTTGCACGTCCATATATCCCAGAAGCCCAGCCGATCGGATTCGAACGCCACCTTCTTGCCGTCGGGAGACAATTCCGGCCGCATCTTGTCTCCCTTCTCCGAAACCAGCGGAACAGGCGATCTCTGCGAATGTCTCGCATCCTTCAGGTCGAGCCGCCACACGTCCGCCTTGCCCAGTCCTTGCTCATACACCAGGCTGTTTTCTCCCTTAGCGGGAATGGAGGGCCATGCCGCCTCGCCGACGGGCCCCGCCACGGGACGCGGAATGCATCCGTCAGCTGCGACTCTCCACAATCCCAACTCGGCTCCGCGAGCCGACGAGAATACAATCTCACGGCTGTCGCTGGTCCAAGCCAATCCTGCAACCGGACGATTGTCGAACGTCAGCCGCTTCACGTGCCCGCCGTTCGCGTCCATCACCCAGATGTCGTTGCTCACTCCGGCAACGCTCGACCGGATGAATGCCACATGCCGTCCATCGGCCGAATACATCGGCGACCGATCGATCCATCCCGCAGGCGGAGAAGAGATCACCCGAATGCTGGAATCGGCCAACGACAAGATCGAAATCCAGGCGCGGGTCGGATCGCTTTCGCGACTCTCCGTGAACGCGATCAGGTTGCTGTCGCGCGACCACGAGAGTCCTCCGCCGAGGTGATCGGGGCCGCGATAAATTCGATGCTCGGTGCCTCCCAGTGCCGGCATGACGAAAATGGAAATCGTATTGTCGGCATACCGACTAAAAGCGATCTGGCTTCCATCGGGAGACCACGTCGGGCAACAATCTCCTCCATCCTTGGTGAGTTGGATCGACTTATCGCCTCCAACCACCGAGGCATAGATTCCCGTGTTGTGTGCACCATCGCTCTGCCGGAACGCTACAAGGGTTCCATCGGGAGACAACGCGGGCGTGGCCTGAAATCCCCGCAGCCCGACCAAAGGAACGACTTCCAGTTTCGATAACTGTGTATCTGGAGCCGGACGATACAGGGCTCGCAACGAAGCCGCGCACAACAATGCCAGACAGATCGTCGCCGCAATCCAAATGTGGCGGGAAAGGAATCGCTCCTTCCAGCTTCTTGCCTGATGAGCGGCCGCAGTTGCTTCTCCGGGCGGCGCAATTTCCGCCGGCTGCAATGGAGCAATAAATCGGTATCCGCGCTTGGCGACGGTCTCGATGAACCGCGGCTTGTCAGCAGAATCGCGGAGTGCTTCCCGCAAGCGTCCGACCGCGCTGTTTAATCCATGATCGAAGTCGACGAAGGTGTCGGCGGGCCACAGCTGCTCGCGCAACTCATCGCGAGTAACCACCTCTCCAGCACGCTGGATCAGCAGAGACAGAACACGGAACGGTTGTTCTTGTAGCTTGATGCGCCGGCGGTCCTTATATAACTCTCCGGCCCGAAGATCGACTTCAAAGACATCAAACCTGACCGTTGCAGCGGGTAACTGAATCGAAGCCATTTCCCCACCTCCGCGTTAGACGCCTGCGCATCGCTGAAGTTAGTGAGGCCGCACAAGAACGTGTCTGGCTGCCTCGTGATCTGCTGCGTAACTGGAATCCGCTCACAAAGTTGGATTGGTGATCGAGACGTGTCGTAGCCGTGTGCCGTGTTGCATTGTCCGCGGAAGCGATCTGCCGCGAAATGGTCCCACTGACGGAAGTTCGGTCAGAGATCCACAGAAAGTTTGTGGACGCGACAGAGAGAGGGCAGGACATGAGAGTGAACTCGAGAGTGCTCTTTGCAGTTACGTTGACGGCAACGTCGTGGTTCTACACATTCGCACGCACAACAAGCAGCAGACCTCTATATAACGGAAAACCCACACCTATTGTTTCGCCACTGCCTGCTCAGAGTCCTACGATTGCCGAACGGGCCAGGCAGGGAGACGCGAAAGCGCAATACCAGCTCGCGCTCACATACATAAGACGGAATAGCGCTTCAGCGGATGACAAGCAGGCCGTCGAGTGGCTAAGAAAGGCGGCGGAGCAGGATTTTCCTGAGGCAGAGGTCGCTCTCGGCTACTTCTATGAACACGGCCGCGGAGTGCGGCGCGACTATCGCCAGGCGCGGTTCAACTACGAAGCGGCGGCCAATCACGGCGTTGCTATCGCGGAGAACAATGTTGGAGGAATGTATCAACGCGGCGAAGGCGTTCATAAAGATCTGCGCAAAGCGGCGGAGTGGTACCAGAAAGCGGCAGATCACGGAGAAGTCACCGCGCAATGCAATCTGGGATCGCTCTACTTCCGCGGCCAGGGAGTCGGCCGCGACTACGCGCAGGCAGCGTTCTGGTTTCGCCGTGCGGCCGAGCACGGATTTTCGCCAGCACAACAAAACCTCGCCTGGATGTATTACACGGGAACTGGAGTGGCACTTGATTTCTCTGAAGCGGCTCGATGGATTCGCAGCGCCGCCGAACAGGGCGATGCTCGCGCGCAAGTCGACCTCGGTTATCTCTACGAGCAAGGCAAAGGTGTCTCGCTGGATTACGTTCAGGCGTACACGTGGTATCAAGCTGCGCTCGATCGCGGAGAGCATCGCGCTGCACAGCAGATCGACAAGCTCTCGCCGCGCATGACCAGCAAGCAAATCCACGAAGCGAAGGCCGCGGCCGATCAGCTGTCGCGAACCGTTCCGCCGACATCGGCCTTCGCGAGCTCAGAATCGCTCGGCATCGCGCTGCTGCCGAAGTAAGAGCCGCAAAATCAGTGGTTCTGAATTGGGAAATTGTGGTTGGGGAGGGGGTATCCCCCCTCCCCCCGGTCTAGTGGAATCATCAACTTGGCGGAAAATTGCGAAATAATCTATGGCGCTCAACAACTTACGGGTAAAATCTTGAGCCGCAAGGAGTTAGCTCTTGTGGGCTTCTCGCTGCGTGTACCGCTACCGCCTTGGTAAGGGTCTGCTTTTTCGATTGTGGATCGCTAGGACTGGGATCACAGGGAGCTGTGATTGTGCGCGGTAGGTTGGAGGACTGGTGAATCTCCCGTCTGCCCCTCCATTCTTCCACGATTCTTCGCATCGAGGCCATCCTGCGCGCCGATATGCTGGGCGTGCACGTCGGAATAAATCAAAATCCTAAAAGGTCGAGGTTCTGGAATACCCACCCTTTCGCAAAAAGCGCGAAAGGATGGGGCACCCGGCGAACAGTTGTGGAATGCCCACCCTTTCGCAAGAGCCCGAAAGGATGGGGGATGCGGTTTTATGGGAGCGTATCTCTGTGCGCGGTCGTTGCCGCTGGCTTTCGTTGCCCGTAAGCTCGACTTCCCGGTTCGAAATCCCGCTTGAGCCAGCGGACGAAGTAATCCGCCTTGTCGATGTATATATTCGTGGCGAATTCGCCTAGACCCGCTCCTAGCACTTCTTTCGAGTAGTCGCGCAGTGCGGCTTCGATTTCGGCAAGGGCGTTTAGGGAGATGCGCGGTTCTTTGCCGCTCATGGACGGAGAGCCTAGCAGCGCTGCCATCGAAAGTAAACAGGCTTCATTCAGTACCGCAATAACGGCCGGTCTGAGCGAAACACCAGTGAGGATCGGGTGATTGTTCCCGGCATGGCAGCTCCACGGAACAAAAAGCTGCGAGCGGCACGCTTTCCGCTTCACCGATCACATCACCGAAGAAGTGCGCCCCTATAAAGGTGCGGCAGCGTGGACAACAGAAACACCAATAGGAACGTTTGAGAGTTTCGCTGTATCGCCACTCCAAACGTAACCGCAACTGTTTCAGTTCGGTGGGGAAATGCTTCTGCGCGAGATGAAAGTTCCGACTTGCCCTGTATGGATCGCCCTCCGGTTCGATTTCCTCACCCGGATACACTGTATGCTCCGCACCACAATCCGACCGCATGAATCGGCGCGTATAAAGGACGTGATATCGGCCATGACATCTCCGGCATTCTACCTGCGGTGCGACAAGCTCCAGCCGACAAACTGTGAAGCGTCTGTACTCAGAAAAGCGAATCCGGCCCCGCAATCGGGCACTGACAAACTCCCGGATACTCACTCGCTTCTGGTCTACGGTTACTTCGAACTTGGAATCCGAATGCGAGAGGACAAACATCGGCAGATTCGTTTCCGCCACCGAAAAGGACTTCGCGTGATGAACCATCCCGGCATGATCCTGACCCGGCTTTCTATCGCAGGGGATCTTCCTGAACAACCAGCAGCATTTAACGTCGCCGTATTTAGCGTGCCGTTCCTTCGTTTCTTCAAGCGTCTGCGGTGCGAGTTGAACCTCAAAGACCAATCGATGACTGCCCTTAGTCGCAAGGACATCTGCCCTCCAACCATCTCCGTCAAACTCTGAGGTCGCCGACCATCCCAACTCACTGCACGCACGAACAATCTCTGCCTTCGCAGCAAGGTGTTGAGCACTCTCGCCCTCAGTCCCGCAATGATTTCCCGGTGAATGCGCAAAGTGCCGTGTTCCAAGTCGGCTGGTCCGCGGGTACGCCAGCGCGTCGCAACAAGGCATTCGCAGCAATCGTGAACCCTTCAGCGCTTTCCATTCGGCATCGGCCAGGAGAGCGGCATTTATCGAGTTCCCATTTATTCGCGCACGCAGGGGCATTCCGGAAGAACAGTAGCGCTAATCTAAAGTGCTCGGTCGATTCTTTTGCTGTTTCACGATTGCGTCAGCATAGCCTTTATCTTCGATCACCACGGAAATGGGAAAGATGGCAGTTCCTGTCACTGGAGAAGACTCTTCAGATGCCACGATGATCACGTCCTTCAGCGTGTTCCAGGTAGCGCGGGGATGTTCGTAAACTGCGCCGAAGCCGTTCTGATACCGCACAATCTCCGTCGCATCTGGGCGAGCACCAAACTTGGAGGCCAGATCCTGCGTAACCTTCGAGAAGTCGTCAGGGATGATTAGCTGAATCATGACGAGCTTCCGGTCTACGAACAGATATGTCTGAAGGCCATCTCGGATCGCTCCACGATTACCAGCTTCGATAGTATTTACAGCCTGACACTTCTCAAACCGGGCCCGGAACCGGAGATCCTCATCTTCGCTTGATGTAGTGGTTCGTGCGTACTTTCGTTGATTCTTGGGGTTGGCCAGATACTCTGGGCAGAAACTGTGAGCGAACCACGTCACCCCGTCGATACTGCCTTGATCGGATAACAGGAACTGGTCGATGGTTTCGTTGATCCGATGCCCCTTAACCTCGGGGATCGTCGTTTGGCAAAAGCCCGACGCAATAAGCAAACAGAGGCATAGGTAAATTTTCATGAGGCAGCCTGCATTTTTTCACAGCCGAGCATAATCACACACCCTGCGCGATCTTAACAATCGCCCAAATGGGCCAGTATGATGGTGTGAACTGAAAACTGGGGACATCCATGATAAGTACGAGTCAAGGGAAAACGGAGATTTCCCTTCGCTCAGGAACTCCCGAAGGCCGGCAGGCCCGGCCTTTCATGCCAACGCTACCACGACTGTGGGTGCCGCTCTCGCGCATTTTGCGAGGGCGGGTACGATGCTGCCGACCATTTGAGTTTTCATGCCCAGCGGACTGTATCGCACTACGAAGCGCAATTACTTTGGCGGCCTCACGGGATCGTGGCGTTAGCGATTCCCGGTGATCTGTCACGAAATTGTTCTTTCGCCCCTTTCCGGGGCTTCCGGCCAAAGCGTCCATTGCACCCAGCACTTACGCCCCTTCGACTGCGCTCAGGGCAGGCTCTGGGCTAACGCATGCCGCCGCTCCGCGGCGCGTGAAGCGCGGACCGGTGGAGCCTGCTGAGCAATGGCGCTGGAGCAGTTATCGTCCCTATCTAATCGATGCAAGCGGTCCGGTGAAGGTGACGGTGGGTGGGGGAGAGATTTCGTTTCGGGGCCGTGTGGCCTAGATCAAAATCTCATGCGGTCCACAGCATCGTACCCGCCCTCGCAAAAAAGACGCGAGAGCGGGGCACCCACAGTTTCGGCGCCGCGAACAGGAAACATAGGGTTTTCCCTGTCCTGGGTTTTCCCTGCTACGACCGGCCCACGTTACAGGCGCACAGTGCGCGGAGGATGCGCCTGTTCACCTTGATTGTCGTTTGCTCGCCGTCTAGGCTCCGGTAAGGGTGTCCCTTCCACCAACAATTTGTGTGCACTTTGCCTCATGTGCACAATCGTCGTACGCAGGAGTTGCGATAGCTCTTGCAGAGCCGGTTCCAGATCATCCTCCGTTGCGGCCATGGTCTTCGCACAAAGTTCGCGAATTCGGTCCTCGATTCTGCGCTGAGGGGATGACATGCGGGAGATGGATGTAAGCATTACATGGAAATGGCATTCGTAGGATGACCGACAGACTGTAGTTGGTTCTACAGTGTTTACCCGAAAAGCATCGCGTAAGTCTTTCATTATCGCGAAACCAAAGCGCAGGTCTCCGTGGCTTCCCAGGACCCGCCTGTCAGACGGTGAGCTACGTGCAGAGAAAGGTACGGAGACCAAAATGACTGAGCACCAACGTGAGATGGTGACAACTTTGTGCGCTCGGATCAACGATGAGAAAGACCCTTATGCCTTTACCGAACTGTTGAGCCAGTTGGAAGTCTTATTGGAAACGTTGCCAGTACGGCCACCGGCGCAGGCATAAGTCATCGTCTCGGGTAAGCATATTGCGAAAGTTTGATCCGGCTGGGAAACATGGGGAGAGACGGAACGTTCCCTCTACTCCTCCCGCTTCTTTCCTTCCAGCATGACTCTTCGCAAGATCCGGTTCATACGTGTCTGGTAGCCCGGGCCTTTGGATTTGAACCAGTCCACCACTTCCACATCCACGCGCAGCGAGATGCGCTGCTTGCGGGGACGGCTCCAGCGCGACTCCACCTGCGTTTCCTCATCTGCCAGCGATAGCAAGTCGTCTTCCACCGATGCGCGAATATCACCCATTTTCACCGGCCGCTGGCGGGACTTTTTCCGCTTTGCTTTCTTCGGTTTAGCTGTCATGACATTATTGTATGCCCGTTAACGGCATGACATTGTGTTCCTGCAGGAACATATCCATGGCGGCGTACCAGGGACCCGCTATAGAAAAGCCCACCCTACGAGGAGCGCGTAGGGTGGGACGCCAAGAAAGATTTACTGCACGGTCACGTTCAGTGTGACCGGATGACCTGTGGTGCTGCCATTGTTCGTTCCGGCGGTGCCCGTGGCAGTCACCGTGACGGTGTAGCTGCCGGCCGGCGTGCCGGGATTCTGTATGGTTTGGCTTAGCGCGGTTGAGGTGCTGACGTCAAAGTTCGAGTCGCCGCCATAACTTGCCGTGATGTTGTGCACCCCGGCGGTCAGGCTCGACGTTTGGAACGTTGCCGTCCCGGAGCCGAGCGTGCCCGTTCCCAGCGTGCTTGTGCCATCCATGAAGGTCACGGTTCCGCTCGGCGTACCCGAACTGGCCGACACCGTTCCGGTGAACGTGACGGACGTGCCAACCAATACGGTGCTGCTCGAGGAGGCTAACGCGGTGGACGTGGCCGCCTTGCCGGGAGGCGTGTTGTTGTTGCTGCTTCCTCCGCAAGCTACCCAGAGGAGCACGGTGACGACAATCAATCCGAGCGCCACTCCGGACCAACGATTCCGTTTCCGCAAGCCTCCGACGAACATGAGTCCAAACAGGCCGATGCCAATGGGAAGCAGGACCGCGGAAATTTTGCGTGGAATAACTGCGCCGCGGCGGATGCCCGAGTTCGAGGGGGTGGATGCCGCTGCCGTCGAGAGTGTGAGCGTGACGGTTACCGGAGTGCTGCCGTCGAGCGTGACTGAGGTGGGATTGAAGGTGCAAGTCGCGAGCGAAGGCAACGTCCCACAACTGAACGTGATGGTTCCGTTGTAGTGGTTGCTGGGTGTGATGGTGAAAGTGAAGGTGGCTTCGGAACCGGCAGTGACCGTCGTGGTCTTGGAATCCACCGCGATGGTGTAGTTCGCCACAGTACCGCTGCCATTGGCGTTCAGCAACACGGTTACGCCGGCGAAATCGTCGCTGGCGATAACCACATCCTTGGCACCGTCGCCGTTGACGTCTGCAACTGTCAAACCGAATGGAGTCTCTCCTACAGGGTACTCGACAGGATCGTAGAAACTGCCGCTGCCTGCGCCGAAGATCACTCCCAGCGTTCCGTATTCGGTATTGGTGTAGACCAGGTCCGGATTACCGTCACTGTCAACATCCACCACCTGTACAAATTGCGGGACTGGCGCGTCGAGCGTGGAATTCTGCAGAGAACTGGGGAGGAAGGTGAGAGTCGGATTGAAGGTGGGAACGCCGCTGACTACGCCCGCACCCCAAAGGATCGCGATATCCTGGCCGCCGCCGTTGTTGAGCGTGGCAATGATATCCATTTTTCCATCAGCATTGAGATCGGCAAGAGTAACTGCTTGCGGGTTCAACGATCCCGTTGAGACGTCGGTCTCGGACTGGAACGTTCCGTCACCATTACCCAGAAGCATCGCCACTGCGTTTCCGCCGGCGTACGGAATCACCAAGTCAATCTCCCCGTTTCCGAGGTTGCCCGCTGCGATTCCGTGCTGTGCCCAACTAGAAAGCGGATAGGTTACAGGCACCGGGAAATTTCCCGTTTTGTCATTGATCAGCACGCCAACGGTGGACCCACTTCCGCCGTTATAGTTGACGACGGCCAAATCGGGATAGCCGTCGCCATCGAAATCAGCGGCAACCAGGTCATACGGATTAGAACCGCCGGTGGAAAAAGCCGGGCCGGCCGTGAACGTTCCATCTCCATTGCCCGCGAGAATCAACACATTGTTCGTGTCGGGGCTCGTGGTGGCGATGTCGATCTTGCCGTCTTTGTTGAAGTCTGCCAGGGCGACATACTCGAGGCAGGGGCCCAATCCGGCAGTGCCTCCATACATCACGCCCGGTTGCAGGCTGCCATCAGGACGCGACAGAAAAACTGTAATGCTGCCATTTATATTGCATCCGCCAACGACGAAGTCGGGAATGCCGTCGCCGTTGAGGTCCGCGCTGGCAACGCCATAGTTCCATCCCCAACCGAGGTCTCCCACTGGCTCGTAGTAGTCGAGAGCGGCACGGAATGTGCCGTCACCGTATCCTTTCATGAAGACGAGGCTGAATTCGTCGTCTGTGACCACGATGTCGGGATACCCATCGCCATTGAAATCGGCGATCACAGCCGGTGTCATGGCTGCCCAACCTCCGATTGCATAGCCGATCGTCGGCATCTTGACGGTTCCATCGCCGTTTCCGAGCAGGATGGTTATGTCCGAGGAGTAGGCATTGGTAGCGACCACGTCTGCCTTGCCGTCACCATTTACGTCCGCGATGGAAACTGCCAGCGGGAAGGGGTTGCTGCCGGTGTTGTCGGCGTCTCCACTCAGCACCGAGTCATAGTAGACGCCGGTCTGGAACGTGCCGTCGCCGTTGTTCACGAACACGGTGAGATTGTTGTCCTCGTAGTACTCGTTCACCGTAACAATTTCTGGTTTGCCGTCCGCGGTCAGATCGCCCACGGTCACGTTCGACGCATCCCAGTACTCGTCGGGGGTGTCGTACCAGGCCGGGTCCGCGTAGGTTGTAGCCGAGGTCGCGATATAAACAGTGAGCTCGTTTGTGTCCCAGTCAAGGCCGGCGACATCAACAAAGCCATTGCCACTGAAGTCGGCCACCACGGCATTGAAGATTTCTCCGGAGAGCGCAACCGCATTCGGAGTCATTGAAAAAGTTCCGTCGCCGTTGCCTAAAACTGTGATCACGCTCGAGGGAGTGGAATCGTCTTCGGGGTTGTCTACTGCAACCACATCGAGATGTCCGCTTGTGGTTGTGACATAGAAGGCGCCGCCCACCAGAGCATTCGCGCTGACAGGATAACTATTTCCTTGCGTGAACGTTCCGTCGCCGTTGCTCAGGTAAACATCGAAGCTGGAGCTCGTGTAGCCGCAGGCGTAGGCAACGTGGATGACCAGAATGTCGTCTTTCTTGTCACCATTCACGTCGCCCACCGCGAATGCGCCACAGCTGTCGGTGATCGCTGTTAAGACTGGGTTCTTAAAGGTTCCATTGCCATTGCTTAGAACGACGGACAGCGCATAGGTGTATATGTCGTTCTCGGAATCGTAATTCCCCACGATGGTGGCCACGTCTGGCTTGCCATCTCCATTAAAGTCGCCATTGGCGGCTTGGTATGGAAGCCACGTATCCGGGTCGCGGACCGCTCCGCCCGTCGGAATTTCAGTAGCGGAAACGAATCCCAGTTTGCCGATCGGAAGATTGGTGTCGTGACGCCGTATCTTCGCGTGGGACTTTATTTTCACTCCGGATGAGGCGCGCGCTTCTCTCTGATGCGCAGGCTGTCCGGGCTTCGGCTGTTCCATCGGCGCGGCCGTTTTAGGCCGACGATGGTGCGCGGCATTCTTGAAAGTCCGTGAGGCCTTCTTGCTGGATGAAAAATGGAATTGATGATCAGTGTTTGTGGAGTTATAGCTGCGTGAAGCAAAAAGACCGACACAGGAACAAATAAGACATATAAAAGCACCAAGCAACGCTCGTTTCATGAGCCTCCCCTTTCACAACTCGAATACACAGCGATCCGGCCGAGCTGAACGATCAGCAGCGGAGCCGGAACACACTTATGCGGAGTGAAATCGAGGTTTGCCTGAGAGGAACTGCTCGAACCGGATTTCGCGAACAATGTAGTCCACCGCTCCCATTTTGGGAAGTATTTTTAAGGTATCGTCTAGCCTGCGAATGAAGGAACCAAGACGAACGTCTCGCATGCCAGAGTGAGGGGGGCGTCCGCAGACGAACAGTGGAAGCCGGCTATGGACGGTACGGGCCGGCTTCAGACAATAACTTTTACTTGCTTGGTTAGCTTTTTCAAAGAGATAGAAGAGGTGGCCAGGTGGCAATCGGAGTGCGAGATTTATCGAATCGACATCGTTGATGGGGGGCGTGGGGATCGTATGGAAAAGCTGATCCGAGAGGTCAAGTTTGCAATCCGATCGCTTATGAGGAGCAAGGGCTTCGGCGCTGGCGTTGTCCTGACGCTCTCGGCTTGCGTCGCGGCGAACGTTGCGATTTTCGCGATCGTGAACTCGGTTTTGCTGCGGCCTTTGCCGGTTCCTCATGCCGAACAGATTGTGCTGATGTCGAACCACTACCCCAATGCGGGGGCGACCACGATGGAGTGGAGCAGTTCCGGGGATTATTTCGACCGGCAGGAAAAAGTGACGGCTTTGCCGGAACAGGCGGAGTTCCGGTTCTCCGATCAAAATATCGAGATCAACGGTTCGCCCGAACGAGCGAAGGTGATGCGGGCTACTCCGTCCTTGTTCCCCCTGCTGCAGGTTTCGCCGCTGATGGGAAGAACCTTCATCCCGGCGGAGGGAGAGGTTGGAGCGGAAGAAAAAGCGATTCTCAGTTACGGCCTGTGGCAGCAGCTTTATGGCGGAGACCAGGAAGTCCTAGGGAAGCAACTGCGGCTGAGCGGACGGCCATTCACGATCGTGGGCGTCATGCCACGGAATTTTGTATTCATCGATCCGGAGGTGCGGTTGTGGATTCCAGCGGCATTCACGGCTGAGGAAAAGACCCTGCATCACAGCAACAACTGGTACGACATTGGACGGTTGAAGCCGGACGCAACCATGTCACAGGTGAAAGCGCAGGTCGATGCGGTCAACGCTGCGAACCTGGAGAAATGTACTCCGGAGATGAAAACTGCGCTGATCAATACCGGTTTCTACACAGCGGTGGAACCTCTGGAACACATGGTCGTGAAAGACGTGGAAGGGCCGCTGCGGTTGCTGTGGGCGGGATCCGTGTTCGTGGTGTTGATTGGCGCGCTCAACGTGGCGAACCTGTCGCTGGCGCGGCTAAGCCTGAGGAGAAAAGAATTTGCAACGCGCCTGGCGCTGGGCGCAGGGCGCCTGCAATTGATGCGGCAATTGCTCATCGAAAATGTGCTTCTGGCTGCGATCAGTGGAGTGGGCGGGCTGATCTGCGGAGCAGGCTTATTGCGGGCTATCGCGCTCACCGGACTGAATCATTTCCCGCGGGCGTATGAAGTTCGCATTGACGCGAAGGTCGCTGCTGTCGGTTTTCTGATGGCGATCGGTGCCGGAGCGCTGATCAGTGTGCTCGCGCTGCTGGGACTGTCGATCAAGAGATTCCACGGCGTGCTGCGCGACGACAACAGAACGGGTACCACGGGAAAAGGGGCGCGCAGAGTGCGGCAGAGCCTGGTTGTGGCGCAGATCGGATTCGCATTTGCGCTGCTGGTGGGCGCTGGATTGCTGCTGGCAAGTTTTCGCGAGCTGCTGCGCGCAGATCCGGGATTCAGGAGCGACGGAGTTATTACAGCATCGATCAGCGCTCCGGATACGAAATACAGCAAGCCAGTGCAATTGAAGACGTTGGTGAACCAGTCTCTCGATGCCATACGACGCTTGCCTGGCGTCGCATCGGTGGGCGCAACGACCAGCATTCCGCTGGGCGGCAACTATAACGATAGCGTCGTTCTGGCCGAGGGTTATGAATTGCAACGGGGGGAGTCGCTGATTTCGCCGCTGCAATTATCGGTTACGCCGGGGTACATGGAAACCATGGGCATCGGACTGGTGAGCGGGCGCTATTTCCAGGAAAGCGATGAGCAGGGTTCGCCGCTGGTGATGATCGTTGACGAGCGTCTCGCACAGCGATTCTGGCACGGCCGCGATCCCGTGGGACAGCGGATGTACGAACCGGATCCCAGCAATCCTAATCAAGAAAAGATATGGTACCGCGTGGTCGGAGTGGTACGTTCGGTGCGACTGCAGGATCTTTCTGGATCGGGCAATCCGGAAGGAGCTTACTATTTCCCGTTTGCGCAACGAACGGACAATCAATTCACGATCGCGGCGCGCACAACGACAGATGCGACACAGTTCGCCCATGCAGTCCGCACGCAAATTGCGAGCGTGGATCCCGAACTGGCTCCGTTCGACATTCGGACAATGGAGCAGCGCGAGGAACTCTCGTTGTCTTCACGAAGGACGTCGATGTTGCTGGGACTGAGCTTTGGCGCGCTCGCGCTGTTTCTGGCTGCGGTAGGAATCTATGGCGTGCTCGCGTACCTTGTGGCGCAGCGGCAAAGGGAAATTGGGATTCGGGTGGCCCTGGGAAGCACACATTCGGGAATTGTGAAACTCGTGCTACGGGAGGGATTCGGGCTGGTGGGAATCGGGTTGGTGGTAGGAATCGCCGCTGCACTCTCATTGCGCACGGTGATCGCCACGGAGATTTATGGAGTGGGAGCGCTGGATCCTTTGGTGGTCGGCAGTGTAGCCTTTGCGTTTGGACTCGTGGCGACGGGGGCGTGCGTCTTGCCAGCGCGACGGGCGATGAAGGTCGATCCGGTAGTTGTGCTGAATGAGCAGTGAAGGATTGGGAGCACCCACCGATGCTCTGGATCCAGTTTCAACGATTCTGTTCACTCGTCTGCTCGAACAGGACGCCTCGCGCGATGAGATCGTCGATGGTGCGCTCGCCCAGCGCGAACAAGTCTTTCAGTACGTGCCGCGTGTGCTCGCCCAAGAGCGGGGCTGGCGTTGAGGTGCGTCCTGGAGTTTCCGACAGCTTTACTGGCGTGCCTGTCACCTGATGACGGCCTGCTGTTGGGTGATCCATCCAGGGGAACATCTGGCGGAGTTCGCATTGCGGATCGCGCGCGACTTCATCGAAGTTGCGCACCAGCGAACAAGGCACGCCCACCGCACGCAGCCTCTCGACCCACTCCTGCCCCGTGCGCTGGCGGAAGACGCTCTCCAGGATCGGTTCGAGCGCCGCACGATTTCGTATGCGTTGCGGATTGGTTGCGTAGTCGGGATGCTTCTCGAGATCTGGACGCTCGAGCGCCTCGCAGAATGCCGACCACAACTTTTCGCTGCCCACGGCGACTCCCACCTCGCGATCGCTCGCGTGATAGGTGCGGTACGGAACGATGGTCGGGAACGATGTCCCCATCGGCACCGGGACCACGTTCGATCCCAGAAAGCTCATGTAGTTCGAACTCATCGTCGAGATCATGCTGTCGAGCATGGAGATGTCGACGTACTGTCCGACGCCGGTTTTTGCGCGGGCATGCAGCGCGAGGAGAATGCCGATGACGGCGAACTGTCCAGCCGTCACATCGGTGACACCGTAGCCGCAACGCACGGAGTCTCCCTGCTCTGTGCCGGTGATGCTTAGGAGACCGCTGGAGGCTTGCATGACGAGGTCCATGGCGGCTTCGTCGCGCGAAGGGCCTTGCTGGCCGTATCCGGAGATCGAACAGTAGATCAGCCGCGGGTTGCGTTCGTGCACCGCGTTGTAGCCGAGACCGAGGCGGTCCATCGAGCCGGGACGGAAATTTTCGATCAGCACGTCCATGTGATCGATCAAGCGCCAGCACAGGTCGCGCCCTTCGGCCTGCTTTAAGTCGATGGAGATGCCCAGCTTTCCACGATTCAGACCGAGGAAGAAGCTGGCCATGCCGCCGGCGAAGGGAGGGCCCCAGCCGCGACCCATGTCGCCCGAGCGCCCTTCGAGTTTGTAGACGGTTGCGCCAAAGTCGCTTAGAAGCAGCGTGCAGTAGGGTCCGGCGAGGGCGTGAGAAAAATCGAGGACGCGAATTCCGTCGAGAGGCCGCGGGGATTTTGGGGAAGAATTGTCAGACGTCATTTCTGGTTGAATCAAGCTCTTTCCATGACCGTTGCGAGTTCTGTGCGAGTGAGCTGGAAAAATCTTAACCGCAAAGAGCGCGAAGAAAAGATAAAGGACGCGAAGAGAATCATACTCGACGAAGGGATTGATGAAGCACAATCACGAAGAAGCTGCCGGGAGTGAAAAGGTGAACCGCCGAGAACGCTGAGAAAATCGCAAAGGGCGCGGAGAAAAGCATGTCTCGCAAGTTTCATATTCATGGCAAGCATGAAAAAACCCTCCCGCTGGGACCGGGAGGGTTCTCAGAATTTTGCCGCAGTTATGCGCGGACGACGTTTGCCGCCTGGAAGCCCTTGGGGCCTTTGAGCAGGTCAAATTCGACGGTCTCGCCTTCGTTCAGCGTCCGATAGCCGTTCTCCTGTATAGCGGAAAAGTGCACGAACACGTCTTCTCCTGTGGAGCGCTGGATGAATCCATATCCTTTCGCTCCGTTAAACCACTTTACTGTACCTTTCTCTCTCACGGAAACTACTCCTTTCACGAATCGCGAAGAATGTTCTTCAGATTCCCGGATTGCGTCCCGGCGCGCCGGGACCCCCCTCGAAGAACCCGATAGAAATTGTTATCCGGTTGCGTCTACGATGTGCAGAGGGAATTACTTCCAAAAGGAAAAGACTCCTCAGCCCCGAGCAGTGAGCAGCTGCCGCGAGAACCACAGGAGCCCGACAATTTGGCGCGTTTCCACCACACCCAACAAACGTCAACCACTCTCTCCACCGACAAACTCCGGTGTCGAGCACCAGATAATAAGCAGTATTGAAACGTTTCGCAAGGGAAATTAGAAGTAAAACGTTAATATGACTTCTGGTCACATTAGATAACTTTTACGCAGATAAAGAAATAGCCTGGTAACCGGCCCTGAAACTTTCGTTCCGTTCCCGGGCCGGGAAACTTGCCGCTGTCTGGTACGATTTACCTTCCCGATGGTTACACCGTCCACCCCGACACTTCCGAGTGCCGCTGAGCCGGTTGCCTCCAAACAGGCACCGAAGGCGCGGCGACGGCCTCCTAGCCTGCTGCTTTCGACGGTGAAGTACCTGATGAGGACGGAGGTTCACACGTTCGCCTTCTCGGTGGCGGCGAATGCCATCCTGTCGTTTTTCCCGTTTGTAATGTTGATGATGACGCTGATCCGCCGCGTCTTCCATTCGCGGGTCATGTACGAAGTCGTCTCGCAATTGCTGCGCGATTACCTGCCGGCCGGGCAGGATTTCGTTATTCGCAATTTGACTTCGATGGTGAATTCGCGGCAGGGCGTGCAGGCTGTGTCGCTCGTGATCCTTCTGGTGACATCTTCGGGGATATTCCTTCCACTTGAGGTCGCGCTGAACCGGGTATGGCATTTCGAGACGAATCGTTCATATCTTGGGAACCAGGCGGTTTCGTTCGGGCTGGCCTTCGCTTGCGGAGCGTTGGCGCTGCTCTCGATCGCGCTGACGGCAGGGCCGGTGGCGTTCATGGAGTTTCTGTTCCGCGGATACGGATCTGGATTCGTGCGAGTGGTGGGATTTGTGGTGATGAAAGTCTTTGCCATCGCGGCCAGCATCACGATTTTCTTCCTGATTTACTGGGTTCTACCGAACGGAAAAGTTCCGGTCAGCGCGGTGCTGCCGGTCTCCATCATCATGGGGCTGCTGTCGGAGGCGCTGAAGTATGCCTACATCCTCGCGCTTCCGTGGCTGAATTTCCAGGAAGTCTACGGACCTTTCGCGCTTTCGGTGACGATGATGTTCTGGGCCTTCTTGTCTGGATTATTGCTGCTGGCGGGAGCACATCTGTCGGCGGAAGAATATGTGCGGCAGCGGGTGTAGAACACTACGGATTCGGCGCACGAATACTTTCTTGCTGTGGTCTCTGTCTACTCTGTGGTAAGAGCTTTTCTCACCACAGGGGGCACGGTTCTTGAATTTACTTTTCTGCAGATATTTTCCTCGCGTCGACGGACGAAAACAGCCGCCCGAAAGATAGGGCGGCTTTGAACGCTGGAATTGTACGCGGGCGCTACTTCTTTTGTTCTCCGATCGAGATTAGTTCGACATCGAAGATCAGCGTTTCGCCGGGGCCGATATCGGCGCCGGCGCCACGATCTCCGTAGGCGAGGTCCGGGGGGATGAACAACTGCCATTTCGATCCGACCGGCATTAACTGCAGGGCTTCGGTCCAGCCTTTGATCACGCCGCCAACCGGGAACGAGATTGGCTGGCCGCGCTTGTAGGAACTGTCGAACTCCTTGCCGTTGATCAACGTGCCGCGATAGTTCACGGTGACGGTGTCATTGGCGGTCGGCTTCGGTCCGGTTCCCTCTTTCAGGATCTTGTACTGCAAACCGTCGGGGAGCGTTTGCACGCCTTCCTTCGTCTTGTTTGCAGCGAGGAATGCCTCGCCTTCCTTGCGGTTGCTGGCTCCGGCTTCATGGGCCTTGGCTTCCTGCGCCTTCTCGACCTCGCCGCGCAGCTGTCCGAGAGCGGTTCTCATCTCGTCTTCGGTAAGCGCTGTTTTGCCGTTGCCCATGGCGTCGCGCAGTCCGCGGGCGACCGTCGCTGGGTCTACCGAATTGGTGATGCCTTGCTTTTTCAATCCGGTTCCAATGCTCATGCCGAGCGCATAGCTGTTCTTGGCTCGTTGCGTAGTCAAGGCAGTTCCGGCCGTAGTCTTCGCACCGGTGGTCGACTTCTTCGTGGTCGAAGTCTTGGACGCCGACGTTTTCGACTGCGTGGAGCCGGACTGAGCGGGCTTTGCCGGTGAAGTGGCGGAGGAATCTTGCGCCGGCGCTTGCGTCATGAGCAGGCCGGCAGTGAGGCACGTGAATGCCAGAGTACGAAGCAGTTTTTGCATATGACAATATTGTCCCATCCTCGACGAGGGACGGGCAAACGGAGGTCACTCACGAGTCACGGGATCACACGAACGAGAGCATCGTGTGACCCGGACAGCTCCGCGAGGCGCTCTCGCGACAGCCGATGGGGGCCCTTCGACTTCCCTCAGGGCAGGCGCCGTCGCTACGTTTATTTGACACCATTCTCGGGATTCCAGCTTCCTTGCTGGCGGCGGATGTAGATCATCTGGCCGATGTGGTAGGCATTATGGGTGCCGATGTGGGCCAAGGTCGAGGCGTGCTTGGCGAGCGTCTGCTCGTCGGCGGTCTCGACAAACTTTTCGAGATCGGTCATCACTTTGTCGAGCTGCTGCACGGTGTCGTTCCATTTCTTAGTGTCGAAGTCGTTGAAGGTCTCATCGTTGTTGCCGCTGAATTTGGGCCGCGTCTTGCCAGTGAGCCTGGCCAGCGCGTCTGAGTTCCAGAAAACGAGATGATTGGCGAGTTGCCCGATGGAGTGGTTGCCCTTGCCGTCGGTCCAACTGGCCTGCTCGGCAGTGAGTCCCTGGACAGCAACGTTCGCTGGGACGAACCAGTCTTTGTCGTTGTGGGTGGTCTTCAGTTGCTCGAGCAGGACACCGCGAAGGGTGGTGGGCGGTTGCTTGTCTTGCGCCAAGGCGATTACGGGGAGCAACAGCAGCATCAGGGCGAGTAGGTTCTTCATTTGAATCCTCCGGAGCGAGAGAAGTTTACATCAGGGGTCAGGGTCAGGGGTCAGGGGTCGGGGTCGTCAACCATAGGTTATTGGTCATTCGTTGTTGCGGTCGATTTCCTTGGCGTTAGACTTTTTTGGAAGATAATGGTGAGCTCTTTTCTCTTCAGCAAGGACATCGATATGACCAGAGCCTGGCTTGCATTCATTTTGATCGGGGGGCTTTCTTCTCTTGCCACGGCGCAGAACGCTGTGCCCCAGGTCAACGTTGCGCGGTGGCCGCAGGATCGGGTGGCGGCTGTCTCGCTGACGTTTGACGACGGCATTGACTCGCATTTGGATCACGTTGGGCCGATTCTGAAGAAGCATCATCTGAACGGAACTTTCTTCGTGGCGACCGGATTGGGGCCTTGGGAAAAGCGGAAGGCTGAGTGGAAGCAACTCGCGGACGAAGGGAATGAGTTGGCAAATCATACCGTGCATCATCCGTGCCTGTTGCCGGAGATCACGCCCCATTCTCAGGATTACACGCCCGAGATGATGGAGGCGGAGATTGAAGATGCGGCGCGGGGGATTCAACAGGTGACCGGCTCGCAGCGCGGGATGACGTTTGCTTATCCATGCGGGAACATGAGTTTCGGCAAGCCCCAGGATGAGGTCAGAAACGCAGCTTTGTACGCGCGGTATATCGCAGAAAATTCTTTCGGGGCTCGGGTTTACGGCGCCAATGGATCGCAAGGTCCAGAGGATATCAACGTGCTTGCGATCAACGACCTGGGGTTTACCGCGGATAAGGACTTCCCTGCTCTGCTCGATATGGCCCGGCCGGGTATACAAGCGCACAACTGGGGCGTGTATGCGTTTCACGGCGTGGGAGGAGACTGGCTGGCAATCACGCCGGAGACATTTGATGAGCTTGCGGCGTATTTCGAGCGGCATCCTGAGGTCTGGACCGCAACGTTCGGTGATGTGCTGAGGTACATCGAGGAGAGTAAGGCGGCTGCGCCCCGCGTGACGCAGAGCGATGCCTCGTCTATCACTTTGTCGATGAGTTGGCCGCTCGACAAGAAGATTTACGATGTGCCGCTCACGCTGAAGATGCAAATGCCGCAAGGATGGAAAGAGGCGTCAGCAACCGCAGACGGGAAAGCGCTGAATGCAAAGATCACAGATCGCACGAAGGGGACGGTGATTGTGGTGGATGTGCCGGTGGGGACAGGCGAGGTGGAAATCACGGGTAGGCCGTAGATCAGTGGAAGCAACGCTAGCTCTTCTACTTAGGCAGCTTGTAAAGTCGAACCACGTCATCGACAAGAAGAGCCAGCACGCTTCCATCCGGAGATAAATCGAAATCCGCAGTTCGCGCTTTGTCGTCGAAAACCAACTGAAAAACCTGTTGGCGACTCTGGCGATCGTAGACTAGGATTGCTGTTCGTTTCGGTGGAATCTTTACTCCGTCGAATACGATAGGACCATGTGTGAGTTGCGCAAATCGGTTTCCCTGTAACGACCTCTTCACGTCCCCCAGCACTTGGCCCTTAGATGCTTCTCGCTCCCAAAGCTTGTCACCTGCGGTGGTCCAGAGGCTGAAGCCGTTGTAATTGTGCGAGATGAACTCCGAATCAGTCAGAAATAAAGGTAGCCCGAGCCGAGATACATCTGAGCAATACACATTAAAGGGATCCTCTCCTACTGTTTGCAACTGGACGCAATGCGCGACTGGGTCCAAAACAGCGTGATCTGATGCCGATACAATTCCTGCCACTTCGTGCTGACCGCGCAACTGCTCGAGAGTGTCCGAGGTCAACCAGTGGCCTTCAGCCTGATTGTCATTTTCGATGCGCTGCAGATGAATGGTGCGGCCTCCTGGGGCAACCGTGATCGCCCATTTTGGAGTATTCTGCAAAGAAAGCTCGGCTCTTTTCTCGATCGCAGTGGAGTACGAAATTAGTGACTGCCCCGCGTGAATGACAAATCCTTCGTCGACTGCAAAAACCCTCGCCTGCGTGTCCCATCGCTCGTTAAGCCACCGACGCTGTACTGATTCCCATGTCTTCGTGGAAATGAGTTTGCCCGTCTGGGCATCCACAAAGAATGCTTCGATGCTTCTTTGACCGGACGAACTGTTTTTTTCTGGAACACAGTGACTCTGGTAGACGACAAAAGCCTGAGCGTCAAAGAAGACAATTCTCCTTTTGTAATCGTCATTCAGAACACGGAGATCGCGTGGGATTCCTGTCCCGAAATACTTACATTCCTCTCTCGTGCGATAGCCGAGATCGATCAATTTGACTTCCAGAACGGCAGTTCCTGTCGGTGCAGGGTTCGGGATAAGGGCGTCCGTCATCGCGCTCGTCGCGGTTAGCATCAATATGAATGAACAAATCCTGATCATGTAATGGGATCAGTATAGATCGTCGCATGAGCAAACAAATTCCCAACATGGGAATCTGTTGAAGGATTTTCGAAAATCCACAGGCGTTTGTGACATGTGTCACAGATTTGTTTCCGGGGCAGGGCTAGTCTGACACGTTTTTCCGGTTCCCTCCGAGCAGACATTTCACGGTTGAGGTCTTCCCATGTTTGGGAGAAGCGCTTCGTGTCTGCTCGTCACTGCTGCATTGGTCCTGCCGGCTCTTCCCTTGCGCGGGCAGACAGACCAGCGGCCACTCTCAAGAATCGTCCCTGAATATCTGGAGCGGCAACTGCTGCCGCATATGGACGCTGAGCCGCTGAGGAACCAGTTGCGATTCCCCGTCACTGCTGCGCGGGATATCAGTTTTCCGCGGTTGTCCAGAGCGGCCGGGATGATCTTTTCCGGCACCGTGCTGAACGTAGAACGACGACCGGCGACTGTGGGGCAGACGGTTGAAACCGTGGCGATCACCTTCCATGTCGAGAGCGCGTTGCGGGGGGTAACGCCCGGCGAGAACATCTCGATCTCGCAGTGGATTGGATTGTGGTCCTCGGGGCAGCGCTACCGCATTGGTGAGCGCGTTGTCCTCTTCCTATATCCACCAAGCAAACTCGGACTCACGAGCGCGGTCGGTGGGCCGCTGGGGCGATTCGCAGTCGATCGGTGGGGACGCGTTCAGCTGACGCCACAACATCTTTTGGCATTCCGTACGAATCCCGTTCTCGGTGGGAAGTCGCGCGTGCCTTTCAGCGACTTCGCCTTGGCGGTGCGACGGGCCGGTGAGGAGGAATGAGCGTGCGAGAAATGACCATGAAAAACAGCGTGGCCTGCGCGACTCGCCCCTTCCTCCTCAGGCTGGCTCTGGCGTGCGGAGTTGTACTGTGCTGCGCATTGTTGTCGCGCGCGGGCGGCCCGAAGAATGTTGCTGGGGCCAACTTTTTCGATCCGACTGTGATGGGACAGCCGCTGAGCTGGCCGCAAGGCGTTATCACTTATTACACCGATCAGGGAGATTTGAGTCCTCTGCTGCCTAATGTGTCGGCGAACAGCTTCGTCGCGGGAGCGTTCAGCGTGTGGACGTCCGTTCCGACCGCGGCTGTCGCCGCGAGCAGTGGAGGCTCTCTCGGGGAAGACGTGAACGGCTCGAATGTGTACGTCAATGCGAACGGCACGATTTCGATGCCGTCCGATATTCAGCCGACCGCGACGGGCACTCCGGTTGGAATCGTCTATGACTCCGACGGGTCGATCACCAGCGATTTTCTGGGGTCCGGAGCAGGCGACTCGAGCGAGTGCTTCTCGAATGCAGTTTTTGGGGGCACCGACAATTACGGCAATTTCGCGACCTATCAGCACGCGCTGATCGTGATCAACGGGCAATGCGCGCAGCAGTCCTCGCAACTGACGGATGTGGAGTATCGGCTGGTGCGCGCGATCGGCAACGTGCTCGGCGTGGGATGGTCGCAGCTGAACGTCAACGTGATCACCGGCTCACCGCACCCGACCAGCGACGATTATGCAGGCTTTCCGGTGATGCATTTTACCGATCCGCTGAACTGCATTCCAATCACACGTTGCTACGCGAGTCCATATCAGTTGGCGATGGACGATACGGCTGCGATCTCCCGGCTGTATCCGGTGACGGCACAGAATCTTTCGAACTTCCCTGGCAAGCAGATCTTCTCAAGCGCGACGGCGCGCATTCATGGGTCGGTCTACTTCACGGATACACACGGAAATCGCACGCAGCCCATGGAAGGGGTGAACGTGGTTGCGCGTTGGATCGATCCCAGCACGGGGCTTCCGTCACGGCGATATGCCGCATCAACGGTGTCGGGATTCGCGTTCAGCGGCAACGCCGGTAATCCGATCACGGGCTTCGATGACGTGCTCGGGAATCCTTATGCGGATTGGGGCTCGACCAGCACAAATGCGCAAGGGTTCTTCGATCTTTCAGGCCTGCAGCCTCCTGGCAGCGGCGTGCAATATCAGTTGAGCGTCGAGGCGCTCGATCCCAGTTGGTCGGCCGGAGTTGGTCCGTATTCGCCGGGTCCGGTCGCCCCATCGGGAACGGGCAACCCGATCACGGTTACGGTAAGTCCCGGCAGCGATGTTGAGCAGGACATATTGATGACCGGAAGCGCACAGCCTCTGCCGGAAACTTCTTCAACGTGGAGTTCGCCGGCAGCGTTGCCCGCGGGAGGCGATTGGACTTCTTCGTTCAACAGCTTCGGAGATGTAACGTATTTCTCGCTCGCGGCACAGGCGAACCGGACGCTATCGGTGGCTGTTACGGCACTGGATGAGTCCGGAAATGCAAGCGAGTCGAAGGCGCAACCGGTGATCGGAATCTGGTGGGCAAATGATCCTCCGGGTACACCGCCACCGGCGTGGACTCCGTCTCCGTTTTACAGTTCCAAGTTCGGAATGACCCGGCTTGATGCCGCCGTGAATGCTTCCGGCAACTTCCGGATCGGACTTTCTGACGTGCGAGGCGACGGCCGCGCGGACTATCACTACCGGGCCCACGTACTCTATGCGGATTCCGTGTCTCCAGTGCGGATTCCCGTGAGTGGTGCTCCTGTGGTTGTACAGGGCATTGGATTCAGTTCGAACCTTGCATCTTCGATCGGCTCGGCGACAGCCACGCAGATTGCAACGAGCTCGACACAGATGACACTGGCGGCTCCGGCGCATTCCGATGGAGTGCAGAACGTCACGGTTTCCGATGCCGTCAGTGGCGCTTCCACGTCAATGACGGGCGCGATTACCTACGGAGCGGCCGCAAGCGACAGCCTAAAGATGCTTCTCGGGACCAATCCGGCGATTGCTGTGGGTGTACAAGCCACCTACCCCATGATCGTTCAGGTCGTCGCGTCGGATGGAGTGACTCCCGTAGCGGGAGCGACGATTGGCTGGAGCGCAACGAATAACCTTCAACTCTCGGCGTGCGGTAAGGCGAGTTTCTGCTCCACGGCCACCGATCAGAGTGGATACGCTTCAACCTGGCTCACACCGGCTGCGCTGGGAGTTTCGACGATCACGGCAACGCTGGCCCCCGGTGCGTATAGCCCTTCGAAGTCGGTGAACGAAATACTCAATGCAATCGAATCGAGCTCTGATATCGGAGTCTCGCAGCCGTATGTATGGATCTCACAGGGCGCGACGCTGAGTCTGCCGATTACGGCGCGCGTTCTCAGTAACGGCGTGCCGCAGAAGAATATGCAGGTGAACTTCACGATCCTGAGCGGATCGGGGAGCCTCAGCAGTTCCAGCGCGCAGACGAACTCGAGTGGATACGCGACCGTGAATCTGACGGTCACGCAAATCGCGACACAGGTGAAGGTCAGCACCTGTGTGGCGCCGTCGAATATGCCGTGCAGCCTCTTCTATGGAAACGTGATCTCGCTCGACCAGCAGCGGCTGCAGGGCGTGTCGGGCGCCGGGCAGATTTCGAATGGTGTGCTTCAGCCCGTGGTGGTGCGGGTAACCGATTCGGCGTCGCCGCCGGATCCGGTGATGGGCGCTCCAGTTAGCTTTCTGACGACGGTGTTGCGGCCCGGAGGAACATCGTCTGGCGGCGGAGAAGAGACCGAGACGAGCAGTCCGTCGATGCCTGTGATTTTGAATGTGAGCCAAAGCAGTGTAGCCACGGATGTGAATGGCTTGGCGAACATCGTCCCCTCGAGTGCAGGATTCGGCGCGCCGGTTGAGGTGGATGTATCGGTAACGGCTGGCACGAGTGGGTGGCTTGATTACCCGCTACAGATCTTGCCGAGCAAAGCGGCGGGGACGGTGGTTACCGGAAACCGGGCTCCTCCGGAAAGTAGCCCTCCAGTGAGGATTCCGAAGGGAATTGACCGCACACGGTAGTGAAGAAATACGAAAGGCCAATACATTATGTGTCATCCTGAGGCTTCCGTTGTGTGCAGTCCGAAAGGCCTATGCTTTTTGCCGACAGCATCGACAGCGCAAGCAGATTGCATAGGTCCTTCGGCGGGCAAAGTGCGCCCGCCTCAGGATGACAAGTCAATGGCTAATGAAATACCCCGGGACGAACGCGGGCGGGGGCGCCCGCGCCATACGCCACTCCGAGGCGGCTCTACTTCGTCCAGCGGTCTACCCAGTCGTTGACTGTCTTGTACCAGAGCTGCGAGTTTTGCGGCTTCAGGACCCAGTGGCCTTCGTCGGGGAAATAGAGCATCTCCGACGGAACCCCTAGCATTTGTAGTGTGGTGAAGAGTTGCAGGCCCTCGCTTACGTCAAGGCGGTAGTCTTTTTGGCCGTGGACCACCAGCGTCGGCGTCTTGAAGGTCTTCGCGTACTGGTGCGGCGACCACAAGATGTAGCTCTCGCGATTTTCGTAGGGAGTGCCTTTGAACTCCCAGTTGTTGAACCAGAGTTCTTCGGTCGTCCCCCAGGCGGACTCGGCGTTGAACATGCCGTCGTGCGTCACGATGCATTTGAAGCGGTCGGTGTGGCCGAGGATCCAGTTGGCCATGTATCCGCCGTAGCTGGCGCCGAGCGCGCACTCGCGGTTCTTGTCGATAAATGGATACGTCTTCTCGGCGTAGTCGAGGCCCGTCATCAGGTCTTCAAAGGGAGAGCCGCCCCAGTCTCCGTTGATCGCGTCGATGAATTTCTGGCCATATCCAGTCGAGCCATGGAAGTTGATCATGATGACGACGTAGCCGTTCGCAGCGAACAGCTCGGGATTCCAGCGATAGGACCAATCGTCTCCCCAGGCGCCTTGGGGGCCGCCATGGATGAGGAACTTCACGGGATATTTTTTCGCCGCATCGAAGTTCGGCGGCTTGACGAGGAAGCCTTCGACTTTGTCGTTGTGGGCGCCGGTGAACCAGAAGGGCTCGAGCGGGGACATGGCGACCTGCAGCAGCAACCCGTCGTTGAAATGGCTCAGAGCTGTGTGAGCAGGGTCTGCGAAGCCGGTGCGATAGATTTCCGTCGGGTGCTGCAGAGTCATGAACGTGAAGAACAGCGTGCTGCCATCGGGAGATAGAGCCAGATCGTCCGCGTAGCCGCTCGGAGCAGCCGCCGGAGCCTGGAACCAATCAGATGGAGGGGTTACAGGTTTAGCGATATCCGCTGTTTCAAGCAGACTCCTACCCGCGCTCTCCCAGACGAAATAGATTTTTTTGGAGTCTTTGGCCCAAATAAACGTTCCCACCCAACGATCAAATCCCTCGGTCAGGTTCTTCTTCTCTCCGGTCTTACGGTCGTAGAGCATGAGGCGGAAGCGGTCGCTCTCGTATCCGGGGCGCTGCTGGGCGCGGTAGGCGATGTATTTGCCGTCGGGGGAATAGAGCGGCGAGGTGTCGCTGGCCGGATTGTCAGCGGTGATGTTCCTGGCCGGGCCTCCGGTGACCGGGACGATCCAGAGATCGTTGTTGGTCGAAGCCGCCGGGTTCTTGTCGTGATTCGAGGCGTAGCAGATTTCTTTGCCGTCGGGCGAGAAGGCGTAATCATCTTGTCCGCCGAGAGAGAAGACGGGGGCATCGTAGTCACCGGGAGTGAGATCGCGGGCTGCGCCCGCTGGACAGCCGGGGGCGGCTGTCCCCACACAAGCATCGACAGGCACCAGTAGAAGGTGTGTGCGCTTTCCTTCTTTGTAAGCATTCCAGTGGCGATATAGCAGATGGGTGAAGAGTTGCGCCTTAACCTTGGATTGCTCGGCGTCTCTTAACTTCTTCGCATTGCAGCCCTGCTCCTGGGCGGGTGATCCGGCGCATTCGGGGTATACGTCAGACGCGAAGAGAATGTTCTTGCCGTCTGGCGACCAAAGCTCGCCACTCGCCTCAGTGGCGATCGAGGTCAACTTGTGAACTCCACTCACGGTCCCAGCAGCCCCATCGAAATCGGCAATCCAAACCTGCGAGCCGCCATCTTTCGTTGACGTAAATGCGAATCGCTTTCCGTCCGGAGCCCAGCGCGGGCGGTCGGCATCCTGGTCGGAGATGAGGATTCGCTCTGAGGATTTCACGGCCGAGGCGTCCGCCCCTACTGGCACGATCCAGATGTGCGGCGTTCTCGTGTTGGCGGCGAGATCGACATCGACCACGCTGAAGATGACCCACTTGCCGTCGGGGGAAACCTGCGGGTCGCCGACGCGTTTGAGCTTCATCATGTCGTCGAAGGTGAAGGGATGCTTGGCCTGGGCGATCAGCGGAAGTGCGAGAGCAAGAATAAGGAGAGCGGGGAGAAGACGGCGCATGCTGGACTCCTTTGGCAAACGGGAAAGTTTAACACCGCGGCACGGTCAAAGTGCGGAGGGTCAGGTTTCAAAGTTCGAGAGCCTCATGTTTCAAAGTTTCAAGGTTTCAAAGTTTCAAAGTCAAAACCGGTCTGGTTGTAAGCCGACTAAAGAGGGCACCATATTCAGGGTGAGGGATCCGCTGTTTCGACCTGCTGACTTTGAAACCTTGAAACTTTGAAACCTGCTTCGAAATGCTTTCGGCGGCAACCTCTTATTCCTCAAGGCATCTTAGTGTGCGGCAGAACTGCAGCACCCTCCCTCCAGCCTCACTGAGCGGAGAGGGGTTGGAGGGATGGGTCGCCGCGGTGTCTGCCCGTCTTTAGGCAACGTGTCTCTGTTTCCCGGAATCACATCATAAGAGTCGGAGTTAGTACCTCGTCCGTCCGGGGATTCGATAAACTAGATCCATGAAGCCATCCAGCCGTCTTCTGTTCTGCCTCGCGTTGCTCGTCTGCGGACTGGGTCCGATTGCCCTCGCCCAGGAAGGCCCGCTCGATACGTCTCAGCCAAAGGACATCACGCCTGACGAGATCATCAAGCGTTTTGCGGCGAAGGAGACCGACTTCGCCAAGGCGCGCGAACAGTACACCTACCGTCAGGACGTGAAGGTGCAGACGGTCGATGGCGATACAGTCGACGGCGAGTACCGCGAAGTGTTCGACGTGTTATTCGATGACAAGGGGCATCGCATGGAGAACGTCGTGTTCGCGCCGCAGTCGAGCCTGCAGAGAATTTTCATGTCGCAGGAGGACCTCGACGACATCCGGCACCGGCTGCCTTTCGTGCTAACGGATGAGGAGATTCCGGAATACAACATCCTTTATGTAGGGCAGCAGCAGGAAGACGAATTGCACTGCTACGTGTTCGATATTGCCCCGAAAAAGATCGAGGGCAAGAAACGCTATTTCCAAGGGCGCGTCTGGGTCGATGATCACGACTTCCAGATTGTGAAGACGTACGGCAAAACTGTTCCCGACCTCTGCAATGGGAAGCCTTGCAATGAAGTGAAGAAGCGCGGCGATCAGGAAAACCTTTTTCCCAAGTTCACGACCTGGCGACAGCAGATCGACGGGCAGTACTGGTTCCCTGTTTACACGAAAGCCGATGACGAACTGCACTTCAAGATGGAAGACGTGCACATCCGCGAGATCGTGAAGTACGAGGACTACAAGCGGTTCGGCTCGAACGTGAAGATCTTGTACAACGGCAAGGAAGTGCAGAAGTCGCCGGATGGGAAACAGCCGGAGCAGAAGCCTGGGGATCAGCAGAAGCCGCAGTAAGGCAGGTTTCAAAGTTTCAAGGTTTCAAGGTTTCAAAGTAGAAGCGCTGGACCCATGCTTCCGAGGTAGAGAGTCGATGAGCCGGTTGAGAGGGCCGAGCAACTGATAAACCTCCTGGGATAGAGCTTCGTACTGCTTCGGGTTCAGGTAGGTTAGATCGGATGCAATCACTAGTTGGGCATCGAGTTCTAGTAACGAGCCTCTCGCCTGCCCCAGGAAATGAACGAACTCACCTGGGGTAAGCCTTCCCTGTCCTTCGGCGATATTAGACACAATCGAGACCGAGGCTCGTCTGATCTGAGACGTCAGGCCGTAGATTTCTGTTCGTGGAAACAGCTCTGTAATCCGATACACCTGGAGGACGAGCGCCCTGGCTTGTCGCCAGACGAAGAGATCGCGATAGGAGCGAGCCACAACGTAGCTTATGCCTCAGGTAGAGCCCGCTCAAATATTTTCGCAGGATTGCAAGGTTGGCGGTTCCACTTTGAAACCTTGAAACCTCAGTAGAAGAGATACTTCCGCCATTTGTCGTCGCTGCGGCCCATCAGGCGCATGATGTGGCGGCTGGTGTGGAGGTTGAAGGCGCGGGGCTCACGCATCAGCTTCATCCCGGCTTCGGCAGGAAATTGATTTCCCTTGCGGCGGTTGCAAGGGTGGCAGCAGGCGACCAGGTTCTCCCAGGTGGAGAGGCCTCCGCGGGAGCGCGGGATCACGTGATCGAGCGTCAGTTCGCTTGAAGCAAGCACGGTGGCGCAATACTGGCAGGTATTGCGGTCACGCAGCAGGATGTTCTTGCGTGACAGAGCGCGGCTCTGGTGCGGGATGCGGCGGTATTCCAGCAGACGGATTACCGAGGGCAGGCGCATGGCAACACGTGCCGAGTGCAGGAAATGTCCGTTCTCCTCCTCGGTCATGGCTACGCCCTTGAGCACGAGAACGAGCGCCCGGCGAGCGGCACAGACGTTGATGGGCTCGTAAGAAGCGTTGAGCACAAGAACGGGCGCGAGCAGTGCATGCCCGTCTCCGACCCGGTGCGGGGCCGCTGCGGCGGCATACATCGCGCCGCCCATCCGGGATCCTCCGTCATGTTCCATCCGTACCGACATAAGCTTCAGAGTTTCACGGTTTCAGAGTCTGCCACGGCCAACTCGCCAATTGGTTCGACTGTGGGGTCACTGCCCTCAGATTCGGAAATCTCAAAACCTTCTTCTTCCAAGAACTTAGATGCCAATTTGAGCGTTCTCGCTACGGTAGCAACCCAGACCTTTGAGGCCCCGGCGCGCTCGATTACGCGGGCGCACTCGGCGGCAGTCGTTCCGGTGGTGTAGACGTCGTCCACGAGAACAACTTCGCGGCGCTTTAGTTGTTCGGGATTCACGAGCTTGAACGCACCCCGCAGGTTTTCACGGCGTTGATGGCTGGTCAGGCCGATCTGGGAGTGAGTGTCGCGAGCGCGAATGAGCAGATCGGGAGCGAGTTCAAAGCGATCACGTAGAGCGGAAGACTTCAGGGCAGAGCGTGCGATCAGCTCGGCCTGGTTGAATCCGCGCTGACGAAGCTTTCCCTTGAACAAGGGCACAGGAATCAGCAGGACTGAGGTCTGATGAAGTTCAGGCTTCAATGCGGCGAGCGCCTCGGCCAGCATGCGTCCCAGCACCGTGGCCGCGGGGCGCACGCCGTTGAACTTCAGCAGATGCACAAGTTCGCGGAGTGTTCCGTCATAGCTGCCATAGGCCACGGCCCGCGCGAAGGGACGATCGATTCTGCGGCAGACAGGGCATCGGAGCATGCCGTCGTCGTCGCGAACCGAATAAGCGGATAGAACCCGTTCCCCGCAAACCGAGCAAAGCTTGCCATGGATGGGCTCGATAGTGGCAAGGCAGTCGGGGCAGACGGGCAGGCGCGAAATGTTCAGCAGCGGCAGACCGCAAATGCGGCAATCGGAAGGAAACAGGACGGAGAACAGGCCTTCGCCGGCGCGACGCAAGAATGACTTTCGGGGAAGGTCCCGCTGGTAAACAGTACGGGGCCCAGCAAGTGCGACTGTGGCCTGATTGGCCCGGATTCGGTCCTCACTACTGCTGAAGACAGCCTCCTTCGGGGCTCCGCGGCGAGGTGATGAACCGCGACGCTAAAAAAGCAGTATAAGCGGGTCCGTGTTCCTAGGCAATGTTCCGGTTGGCCGTGGCTGTGTGTTTCGCAGGTGCTAGCCGGCGAACATCGGACAACCGCTCCCGCACCTTGGTGAAGATCAGGCGGTAATCGCGGCGGAAGCAGTCTCCGCAGCGCACCGGTTGCAGCAGAAATAAAGGCAAGAGGTAACGCTCCATAAAGTTGCGTCGGCGGGAGCGAAAGCCGACTTCACTACCGCAATCGCGGCACAAATAAGATTGGGAAATACCAGAGTCGGGGGAAGAGGTACTCATACGAAAACACCTCAAATGACGGAATGCCGAAGGGCGATTGACCGATTGGGATCATTCTACACCCTGGCTGGGATCGTAGGATGCACACCTCAGTACATGGCGGAAGTTGGCGCAAGGCGTATACTGGGCTCGGCGTACAGGACGCCACCCGTCCGCGGAGAGGACCGAGTCCACCTGAAATGCTGGAATATCAACAACTTAGACGAATCTCCTTTCGCCCCCGCAGCGGACCCCGGGCATGACTTGAAGGAGGTCCGTTATGGCAAAGCAGTTCTACGATCGTCACTTCCCTGTTCGTCCCAACCTTGAACAACTCAGAATCCAAGCGAAAGACCTGCGGCAGGACTTGCTTAGTGGGGAGCCACGAGCTATCGAACTCTGGCGAAAGCACCGCCCAGAATTGGATTCTCCGTCGGGCGCCAAACTGGCGGACGCACAATATGTACTAGCGCGGATGTACGGGATCGCGAGCTGGCCGCGCATGGTTACCGCCTGCAGATTGATCGACGCGATCTGGCAGGGCGACGTGAAACGCGTGCGTGAGCTCGTGTCGAAAGACCCGAAACTGTTGCATGAGGCGGCGAGCGGTATACCAAATAGCAACTGGGGTCCGCCAATGAGTTACGCGGCGAATGTGGGGCAGGACGCGATCATACAGATGCTGCATGAACTTGGCGCCGCGGACGTTCAGCACGCGTTCGTTCGGGCCTGCCTGCAGGGGAAGATCCAGACCGCACGCCGCCTGAAGGCGATGGGAGGACGCATCACTAAGGGGATTGTGACGGGACCGTGCGAAACATTGAACGACTCGGGGTTGGCACTCCTGCTGGAATTGGGAGCGGAAGTGGCGGACGAGAATGGCGACCGGCTGGCCCCCGTGGCCTTGCTACTCACTACGTATTCAAGGTATCCAAAGGGCAAGCATGGCTGCCTTGAACTCGTAGCCCAAAGGGGCATCAAACTGCCCGACACGCCGGTAATGGCAGTGCATCGGGGACGCATCGATCTGCTTGAGGGGCATCTCCGACAGGATCCGTTGCTGCCGGGTCGAAGGTTTTCTATCGCGGAAATCTACCCTCCGGAGCTGGGATGCGGCCCGGACCTTTCCTACGGGCTCCATGGAACTCCGCTGGAGGGCTCGACGCTGCTCCACATCTGTGCGGAATACGACGAGATCGAGATCGCCCGCTGGCTGATCAAGCACGGCGCGGATGTTAACGCTCGGGCTGAGGTAGACTCCGAGTGCTTCGGCGGTCATACACCACTGTTTGGGTGCGTGGTGAACGATTCTTATTTGTGTGGGCGGCAACGGGACGCGGCGTTCGCGCGATTGCTGCTGGATCACGGGGCCGATCCCAATGCGCGCGCGTCGATCCGCAAAGCGCTTCATTTCGTTCCGGACCAAACGATGCACGAATACCGGGATATCACCCCGTTGAGTTGGGGAGCGCAGTTCCACGGCCAGAGATATCACGATTGGGTCGCGAAGCCAGCGATGAAGTTGATTGCGGAGCGCGGCGGGCGTCGGTGAAGTCCCGGGGATAAAGCAAAGTCAAGACCCTACACGGTTCGTGGCTTTCCAAGTATCTTCACAGTTTCGGAATGAGGGATAGGACAGCAGGTTCCTCCGCGCTTCGCTTCTCGGAATGACAATAGGTCTGGGTCTTTGAAGATTGGGGCCGCACTTGTCATGTGGGCGGCGCGCGTGCTAACGTGCGCCGTTCTATTGTTTCTTGTTTAAACTGCCGCTGAAGGCAACATAGATTGACCTGTTTCCATCCCACGCCCTAAAAGGACTCCATCCATGAGCAGCCCAGTCACAGAAGTTCCTGCGAAAAAGAAGCACACGCCCTACGTGCCCGAAACCATGCAGATGAAGGAATTCACGCTGCGAGCCCTGCTCATCGGGCTGGTGATGACCGCCATTCTGGGTTCGGCCAATGCCTATCTTGGATTGAAAGCAGGCATGACCATCGCGGCGACGTATCCCGCGGCCGTAATCGGCATGGCCTTGCTGCGGATCATGAAAGGCTCGCTGCTCGAAGAGAACATTGCCCGAACGGTGGGCTCGATCGGCGAATCGGTGGCTGCGGGCGCGGTGTTCACGATTCCGGCGTTCGTCATGGCGGGACTGTGGCCGGGCCTCACGCACGACAAATATTGGAATTCCGTGGCTTTGATGGTCATTGGTGGCACGTTGGGAATTCTGTTTGTGACGTTGCTGCGGCGGGTGATGGTAGAAGATCCTGAGCTCCCCTACCCGGAATCGGTAGCCGCCTCCGAGATTCACAAGGCCGGTCAGCAAGGCTCAAAGGCTGCCAGAATTCTGTTCGCGAACATGGGGTTTGGCGGATTCATGTATCTGCTGGGCGCTGTCAATGTTTTCAGTGCCAGCAATACCCTGCACGTGAAAATCAGCGAACTGGGAAAAAGACTATTGCTGCGCACGGGAACGAATCCCAATGTTGCGACCACGGTGACAGGGGGAGCGACGCTGTTCAACCTGCCGGATGTCAGCCCCGCGTATCTGGGCGTGGGATACATCATCGGCCCGCGGCTCGGAGCGCTGAACTTTGCCGGCGGTGTGCTGGCCTGGGGACTGCTGGTACCGCTTCTCACTTTCACTGTGGGACCTTATATTCAGGCAGCGCAACCGGGCGGAACACCTCTCTCTTGGGATCTGCTGGCTGGAGCGATTTACTACTCGATCGTTCGTCCGATCGCGGTGGGCGGAATGTTGGTAGGTGCGACCTACACGCTTTTCAAAATGCGCAAGCAACTCGCGGTTGGGCTGGGGCGAGCGGTATCTGACTTGAAAAAGTCAGCCGCAGCGCACGAAGCTACCAGCCGAATTGATCGTGACTTGCCCGCGAAGGCGGTTTTTGCCGGAATTGGCGTAGTGTTTCTGGCGATGATCGCTCTTTATTACTACTTCATGAGTGGCGCAGGGAATCTGACTGCTTCAAAGATAATGGCGGGATCGTTGGTTGCAGCCGGTGTAATGGTCATCGTGGGATTCTTCTTCGCGGCCGTGTCGGGCAATCTGGTTGGCATGATCGGATCGTCGAACAATCCCGTGTCGGGGCTCACGTTATGCACGCTGCTGATTGCTGCGCTGCTGATGGTGGCGCTGGGGGTGTCCGGTTCAGGAGGAGTGGCCGCGGTGCTTGGAGTCGCAGCCGTTGTCTGCGTTTCTTCAGCTGTCGCCGGAGAAATGCTGCAAGACTTGAAAGTGGGCCACATCCTCGGCGGCACGCCAGCCAAGATGCAGATTGGGGACATGTTTGGGATCGTTGTCGCGTCGCTGGTCTTATTCGTCCCATTGGCCGTGCTCGACAAGGCGTATCACTTCGGGAGCAACGCATTGCCTGCACCACAGGCCGGATTGATGGCGATGCTGTCCAAAGGCATCG
This sequence comes from Candidatus Sulfotelmatobacter sp., assembly GCA_035946775.1. GTDB lineage: Bacteria > Acidobacteriota > Terriglobia > Terriglobales > Acidobacteriaceae > Sulfotelmatobacter. Next base: position 53,660 of record DASYZA010000308.1, read on the forward strand.
TAGGTGGCGAGATGGCATGGCCCCTCGTGGTGGTCGGCATCCTGCTTGGGATCGGGATGATCATGATCGAGGTAAAGAGCGTGATGTTGTTCTCCGTGGGCATGTACCTGCCACTGGGCACAACGTTCGCCATATTCGTCGGCGGCATTATCCGCTGGGTCACGGACATGTTGCGTGACCGGCGCGGCTACAACGATGCGCAGAAGGCGCGCGTCGATAATGCTGGAGTGCTCACGGCTTCGGGATTGATCGCGGGGGAGGCGCTGTGCGGTCTGGTGATTGCGGGCCTTGTCGGATCCGGCAAAGATGTCACGCTGGTGCACTGGAATCCGGCGATTTGGGCCGCGATGGTGGCGCTGGTGATTCTCATCCTGGTCATGGTCCGGGTGCCGCTGGCGAATGCCGGGAGCCCTGACGAACCCGCGCCGCCGACGGCGATCATGTAAATCTCTAACCACAAAGGGCACGAAGGAACACGAAGGAATTCGAGCCCTTCGTGTTTCTTTGCGTCCTTTGTGGTTTATGGTTTCAAGGTGTCAATTTCAGAAAACATCGCTGAACTTCAGGAGCGAATTGCCTCGGCGGCCAGGCGCGCGGGGCGGCGTTCGGAAGAGATCGCTTTGATGGCGGTGACGAAGACCCATCCTGCGGAGAAGATTCGCGATGCGTACCACGCCGGACTGCGTCTATTCGGAGAGAACCGCGTGCAGGAGTTCGCTGGCAAAGCCGCGGCTCTTGCGGATGTGCGTGCCGCGGAGTGGCACATGATTGGCCATCTTCAGACGAATAAGACGATCAAAGCGGCGGAGTTGTTCGGTGGAGTCGATTCGGTGGACTCGGTGAAGCTCGCGGAAAAGCTCAATGCAGCCGCCCAGAGTCAAAAGAAGAAATTATCGATTCTGATCGAGATCAATATCGGCGGAGAGCAAGCGAAGAGTGGTACCGCTGCGCATTCGGCGGAACTCGAAGCATTGTTGCAGGCTGCTCCGCGGCTGGGATCTTTGTCATTCCGAGGGCTGATGACCGTTCCTCCGTATACAGAAGATCCGGAAGGAGCGCGGCCCTACTTCCGCGAGTTACGTGAGTTGCGCGACGCGATCACCGCACGCAAACTTCCTGCGATCCACATGGACGTTCTTTCCATGGGAATGTCGCACGATTTCGAAGTCGCGATTGAAGAAGGATCGACCTGCGTGCGAGTGGGGACGGCGATTTTCGGAGAGAGAGAATAATTCCACCACGGAGGCACGGAGGCACGGAGAAAATGCGCAAAAGCGCCATGGCTGCTCCGTGGCTCCCTGATAATACGGGTCGATGATCCCCATCAATGAATCGGCTGCATGTGTGACGTTCGCGGTGAAGGTTCATCCGCTCGGCGAGAGAGAGTGATTCCACCACGGAGACACGGAGGCACGGAGAAAATGCGCAAAAGCGCCATGGCTGCTCCGTGGCTCCCTGATAATACGGGTCGATGATCCCAATCAATGAATCGGCGGGATGCATAAGCTTCGCCGTGAAAGTCCATCCGCGCGCTAAAACGAATGCAATCACCGGCGAACTCGGGAACGCGCTGAAACTCTCGCTTATCACTCCTCCGGTCGAAGGACGCGCGAACGAGGCATGCATCGAGTTCTTCGCAAAGCTTTTGAAGGTGCCGCGATCTTCCGTTACCATTGCCTCCGGCCAGTCGAGCCGGAACAAGATCATCCGCATCACGGGTGTGACGGCTGCGGAAACTCGGGAGCGATTGCAGAGTCACGAAATCAGAAATTAGAAGTTAGAAGCCAGAATGAAGAAGTAAACCGTACTTCGAACCTGTCGTCCGAGTCACTTCTGAATTCTTACTTCCAACTTCTACCTTCTGACTTCTGCATTCTCACGGAGCCAATTTGACCTTTTCGGAACGTTTTCACGAGATCCGTACCGGATTCGAGCGGCCGTTCTGGGTCGCCAACATCAGCGAGCTTTTTGAACGGCTCTCGTATTATGCCGTGTTCGCCGTGCTCGCCCGCTATCTGCATGAAGGGCTTCATTTCGATGTTGAACGTGCTTCGAGTCTGACGGGGATGTTTGGCGGATGGGTATGGTTTCTTGCCGTCGTCGGCGGCGCGGTAGCGGACCGGCTTGGTTTCCGGCGGGCGCTTTCACTCGCTTACTTATTCCTCAGCATTGCTTATTTTTCGCTTGGCTCCATCGGATCGGACTGGTTCGAGCCGATACGCAATTCCATGTCGCTCCCGACTCTCGTCGGCATTGTGCTGATCTTGCCTGCGCTTGGCGTGGCGCTGGTAAAACCCAGCGTGGTCGGGACAACCGCGCGCGCCTCGAACGAGAAAGTCCGCTCGGTTGGTTATTCGATCTACTACACGCTGGTGAACGTAGGCAGCACCCTTGGCCCCTTGCTTGCCGGATGGGGAGAAGAGCACGGCCGCGACGAAAGTGTTTTCCGCATTGCGGCGCTGAGCGTATTTCTCATGCTCTTCCTCGTGCTGTTCCTGTTCAAGGAACCACGCCGATCCGAAGAGGAAGTGCCGAGCCTCGGTCAGGTGGGAAGAAATTTCCTGACGGTCGTTTCCAATCCCCGGTTCATGATCTTCCTGCTGATCTTTACCGGTTACTGGATTGTCTTCTGGCAGGAATTCATAGCGCTGCCGCTGTATATTTCTACCTATATTGATCCGCATGCGAATACCGCGCGCATTCTTGCCACAGATCCGATCGTCGTCATCTGCTTCACGATGCTGATCGGTTTGTTGACCAAGCGCATGCATGCCTTTCACGCAATCGTGCTGGGGACGCTGGTCTCAAGCGTGGCATGGATTCTGCTGATCGTGCACCCGTCTGTATGGATGGCTGTGGCAACGCTGGTGGTGGTTGCGATCGGAGAAATCATCCAGCAGCCTCGGTATTACGACTACATCTCGCGGCTCGCGCCAGCCGACCAGCAGGGTACGTATATGGGATTCGCTTTCCTGCCGCTCGGAATCGGCGCGTTCGCTGCAGGCAAATTCAGCGGATGGCTCATGCATCACTACGGTGAGGAACTGCACCGTCCAGAGATGGTTTGGTGGTGGGTGATTGGCGTGGGCATTGCGACGACCTTGCTGCTATGGATCTACGACAAGACGGTCCGGGCTGAAAGAGTCGACGCTTGACTTCGTATCCGTCAAGGAGCATGATTCGCCCCCAGTTGTCGATTCGCAAGGAGGCTCTATGCCACATTACCTGCAGCAGGTTGCGTATTCCCAAAAGGGATGGGAGGCGCTGGTCGCGAACCCGCAGAACCGGATTGACGCTGTGAGGCCCGCGATCGAAAAACTTGGGGGAAAGATTGAGGCGGCGTGGTTTTCGTTTGGAGATTACGACGTCATTGTGATTACAGACTTGCCTGATAACGTGAGCGCGGCGGCCATAGCCATGGCCTTCGCCGCAGGGGGTGCGTGCAAGTCGGTGCAGACAACTCCATTGATCTCGCCGGACGAAGCCATTCAGGCGCTCCGCAAGGCACATGAGTGCGGATATCGTCCGGCAGGCAGCCGGGCCGCGTAGGTCGAATTAGTGGGTGAAACGAGGGCGGCCTGACGCGGGCCGCCTTTTTCTTTGGTTGCCATAGCATCGATGACCGCGACGCAAATGAATGCGAGGGAAGTTGCTGCCGAGATCCGGCGGGCGTTGAAGGATGGCGGCTCAGCCGAGCATGCGTCCGGGGTTCAATGGTTCTTCAAGGACGAGATCCAATCGCACGGATGGTATGCGGCTGATCTGCGCCGGGCGATTCGCTGCTGCCGCAAGGACATTTTGCGCGAGCATGATTTCGACTTTCTGGTGCGAGTTGCCGATCAGCTGTTCTCTGGCAAGGTCCTGGAAGAAAAGAGTGCGGGAGTTCTTCTTCTCGAGAATCTCACCGACAGGTGCGGAGATCGCGACTTTGCGCTGTTCGAATCGTGGCTCGACCGGATCAGCAGCTGGGCCGACCATGATGGACTCGTGCACTACCTGATCTCTCCGATGGTTGCCGCGCAACCGGCGCGGACTCGAGCCGTTTTCCGATGGGCAAAGTCGCCTGATCAATGGCACCGCCGGGCAGCCTGCGTAGCTCTAATTCGAGGCGCACGAGTAAAGATGTTCTTCCCGGAGATCGTGAAGCTCTCGAATGCACTCCTTACAGATGAGGATGACATGGTGCAAAAAGGCCTGGGCTGGCTCTTGCGGGAGACCGCCAAGTTCGATGCGAAGCGCACCATTCCGTACCTGATGAAGATTCGCGACCGCGCGCCGCGATTGGTCCTGCGCACCGCCTGTGAGACGTTACCAACGACAGTGCGAAAGAAAATCCTTTCTTAGAAATAGCTCAACCAACCAGCGCTGCTGCGCTGGCGCAATCCGGAGAACCAGCGGCAAAGCGGATAAAGTCCGACGACCGCAATCACCCACACCAGATAGATCACCGGCAACGAATAGCCCCAGCCCGGCGGGGACGTGAAGGGAAATGACTGGATATTGTTGCTTTCGAACATCCAGTGCACTTGCCCGTAACGCTGGTAGCAGACTGCAATGGCGAACAAATGTATTAACGGGATATGCAGAAGGTAGTAGAACATCGGCACCTTGCCGAAAATGAGCGCAGGTTTCATCCAACGCGGCGTACCGAAATCCATCTTCCACAACAGAAGCATGGCGGGTCCCAGGGTCATCAGCAAAAACAACAGTGAGGGCGGATATTTTGTTGTTCTGATAAACGAGAGCGCGGTGAAGACCGCCGACTTCTGCTGCGTCCAGCGCGAGGGATCTCCGTAGATGTTGACTGCTCGAAGGATGACAAACAGCGTTGTGATGGCGATTCCTGCTCGGAGCAAAAACGCACGGCGGTGCTCCGCTGGCCAGTTGTAGATCTGCCCTAAACTGTACCCGGCGGCCGTTACACCAACCCAAGGAATCAAGGGATATGCCACGAATAAAGTAAATCGCGGGCTGCTGACGAGCAGTCCGGGAACGTGCAGGATGGACCACAGCCAGTTAGTCGAGCGAACCGGGTCCAACAAGTTGTGGACCGCGATCATGATCACGCCCACGGCTCCGACAACGGACGGCGGAAGAAAAACGAGCACTGAGAGCGCGATCATCGCCCATCCCAGCGCCCAGAGCACAAGGAGCACAGTTACGTGGTAATCGAAGTTAAACTGCCATCCGAGGTCTCGCGTGACGACCAGCTCCAGGAAGATCAACCAGAGTCCGCGCGTGAACAGGAACCGGGAAAGCTCTGTCCTTGATTTCCGCCGGGTTGCGAGAAATGCGCCCGTGCCGGTGAGCAGGAAGAACGTGGGTGCGCAGAAATGCGTAATCCAGCGGGTGAAAAATAGAGCGACTGTCGTGGACTCGAGGTCGGTGGGATTGGCGCTGGGGTTTCCGAAGAATTCGCGGGTATGATCCAGAGCCATCAAAATCATGACCACGCCGCGAACGATGTCGACGGACTCGATCCGAGGCCGCTTCACACCTGTTGCGCTGGAGGCGGCGACTGGTTGGGCCAGCGACGACATCCGCGCATTCTAGCAAGGATTGGATTGGCCCAAAATCCTTTCTCTTGTTTACAATAGAAGTTTGTCCATGAACCTCTCTGCCATTCAGTCTGCGCTGCGCGAACGCAATATTGACGCCTGGCTGTTTTATGACCACCATCATCGGGACCCCATTGCTTATCGCGTCTTGGGCCTGCCCGAGAGCATGATGGTGACCCGGCGCTGGTTTTATCTGATCCCTGCCGAAGGCGACCCGATCAAGTTGGTTCATAAAATCGAGGCCGGACATCTGGATTCCCTTCCGGGAAAGAAACACCAATATTCCGGATGGAAGGAACTGTTCGAGCAGCTCAAATCGATGCTGGCCAAGTATCTCGATCTGGCCATGCAGTATTCGCCGAACAACAGCGTGTTCACGATTTCGCTGGTTGATGCCGGGACGGTCGATCTGTTGCGAGGATTGGGGAAGAACATTGTCAGTTCGGCAGATCTGGTGGCGCAATTTGAGTCCACCTGGAGTGAGGAACAGATCCAGTCCCACTTCGCGGCGCGCGACAGCATCGACTCAATCGTCGCGGCAGCTTTCAAGGAGATTGGACGCCGCGTTCGCAATGGCGGGACCAAAGAGCATGAGATTCAGCAGTGGTTCATGGAGGCCTTTGCCCGCGAGAATTTGCTGACCGACGATCCTCCGATCGTCGCAGTGAATCAGAATGCCGGAAATCCTCATTACGAGCCGCACGCCAGTCATCCAGTACCGATGCGCGAGGGGGATCTGGTTTTGCTCGATGTTTGGGGCAAGAAGAACACTGCGAATGCGGTGTATTACGACATCACGTGGATGGGCTTCATCGGCAAAGCGCCATCGGACCGGATGCGTGAAGTGTTCGAAATCGTGCGCGACGCCCGCGATGCCGGCGTGAAGACTGTGACCGACGCCATTAATGCCGGCCGCCGCATTGCCGGATGGGAAGTCGATCGCGCCACGCGCGGCCACATCCAGAAGGCTGGGTTCGGCAACTATTTCATCCACCGCACGGGACATTCCATCGGGACGGACGTCCATTCCAATGGCGCCAACATGGACGATCTGGAGATTCATGATGAGCGGCAGATCCTTCCCAACTCGTGCTTCTCGATCGAGCCCGGGATTTATCTGCCGGAGTTTGGAGTTCGTAGCGAAGTGAACATGCTGGTGCTCGCGAAATCGGCCGAAGTGACCGGGAAAATTCAACGTGAGATTGTGACGATTTAATGGCAAATACCACGACAGAAAAAGCAAAAGTGACCGACGCAACGCCAGTGACAGCAATGAGCATAATTGCACCGGCTATCGGCTGGCTGATTCCGGGCGCCGGGCATGTGATTCAGAAGCGCTGGATTCGCGGATTGCTACTCTTCGTCTCGATTACCACACTGTTTTTGTTGGGACTCGCGATGCAAGGGCGAATTTATAAAGCCAACGGTGGCGACATTCTAGACATCCTCGGATTTGTCGGCGACGTGGGCGCGGGAGCGCTGTACATCATTACGACGGCAATGGATTGGGGCCAGGGTGCGATCGCATTTGCGACTGCCGATTATGGAACCAAGTTCTTGATCGTCGCCGGGCTACTGAACTTTATCGCCATGGCTGATGCGTATCACATCGCGATTGGGAAGAAGCAGTAAAAACAGGTTTCAAAGTTTCAAGGTTTCAAGGTCTCAGGGGAATACGTGACTATCACTCTCAATCATTTCAGCGCGGCGCTGGTTTTCGCGCTTTTCGCTTCTGTCGTTTTTGGGATCACGCACCGCGACAACACTCGCGATATGGTCCGTTATGGGCTTTATTGCTTCGCGATGTTCCTCGGCGGCGTGTTCGTGGCTGGCTGGGCCATGTGGCTGCTTAGAAGGTAGCTGCGAGCTTCGAGCCGCGAGCTAAGAGCGAGGTAGATTTTACTCGAAGCTCAGGGCTGATTTACCCTTCCCATACAAAGGCGTCGAACACCCTCTTCGAATCGAAATTGAGTCTCCGGTAAAGAGCTACTGCCCGCTCATTCGCCTCGGTGACAGTGAGCGACAGCATGGAGAAGTTTCTCTTTCTTAGATTGTTCTGGCTGGCCGCGATCAGCGATTCGCCAATGCCCCGTCCACGATGATCGGGAAGCACGCACACTTGAGTGACGTGTCCTACGTCATGGCGGACGCGCGAGCACAGGATAATGCCGATCAGGCTCCGCGACTTGCGGTCCAACGCTACAAACGACGAATCTGCGTCAAAAACACCACAGCCCGGGAACCGGACAATGTTATTCAGGAAGCGCAGCGATCCGCTGAGGGTGTGGTACTGATCGTTGATCTGCGCATCGACATGTCCGCGATAGGCGGCGGTAATCACGGCTGCCGAGGGTTGGTAGTCGGCCTCCGACCAGGGACGGATCTCCACCTCAGGATGCACCGCCGCTTTGACTGGGCCCGACTTTCCAAGGGTCAAAACCATAAACAGACGCGGATGCCGCTGAAACCCTGTTTCCAGAAACGGCCGGGAAACGGCATTGGCATCATGCGCCAACAACTGCGCCTCAACCCGGTGGATGCCCGGGGATTGCTGAAGGGTCTCGATGACGTGGGTCAGTAAGTCCAGTTCGACCTTGCGAGAGTCGGGTAAGCGGTTCCCATTCGTGACATACAGGTCGCCGATGACCCCCTTGCTGCCTTCATACACGAAGAACGAGTAGCCAAACACGCGTCCGCGGTCGACAGCGGCGTAGCCGGGCAGAATTTTGGCATCGACATAGCGGAGGATCATCTCCGCCGAGCTCGAGTAGTCCCAGGAAAGCAGGCGCGACCAGAGTTGCGTCTCGTCATCGAGCAGAGGACGCAAATCCAGGGAAGAAAAGTGCCTGAGATCGAGGATTTCCAAAGGGCTCCTGCAGCGGAACGCGCTGGCGGACAGCAGCAAGCTCGACAGCGAAAAAACGAGTGTAGTTGGTTTGGAACGAGGTAGGCAAACGGACGGAATACGCGGCGGCAACAGCTTCTGCCAGGAGTTGCGAGACGAGGGAGACTCACAACTCGCCGTGATCGATATCACGTCATGTGTAGCAGGAGCGAGTGCTTCTACGCACGAATATTGCATTCACTCCAAATAAAACTATTCTCTTCATCAACTTACACGTGCATCGCCGGAAGGATTCCTCGTGCTCCACCTCACCTCATCATGTGATCACCATCACACCATTTCGGAAAACGCCCCCGCATAATCACATCCTCCGCAGTTGAACACCGGAGTGGATTCACTCTTAGCTGGGGGATCTCGTGGCAAAAGGACGTGTTTCGATTGTTGTCGAGCGCTGCAAAGCCTGTGGCTTTTGCGTGGAATTCTGTCCCACGCACGTGCTGGCGCTCTCATCGGCTTTCAATTCGAAGGGCTATCACCCGCCGCATGTGGTGCATCCGGAAAAGTGCAGCGGATGCGACCTGTGCGGCATGTACTGCCCCGATTTCGCCATCTACGGCATGAAGGTGCCGGGGGTGAAGTATCCGGACGAGGCCAAGACAGAGAAGGCAGCCGGAGGTGAGAAATGAAAGCCGATCCGCATGGCGTGCTGACCGGCACGCATTTCATCGATGGCGACCACGCCTGCTGCGAGGGCGCACTGGCCGCCGGAGCGCGGTTCGCGTCAGGATACCCCATCACGCCGTCGACCGAGGTGGTAGAGCGATTTGCGGCCCGTGTACCGACCGTTGGCGGGAACTTCATACAGATGGAAGACGAGCTTGCGGCGTCGATCGCGCTGCAAGGAGCGGTATGGGGCGGAGCAAAGGCCTTCACAGTCACGTCGGGACCAGGCTTCTCGCTGATGATGGAGCATATCGGATACGCCGCGATGACCGAGACTCCTTGCGTATTCGTCGACGTGCAGCGTGGCGGACCTTCGACTGGTTTACCCACGCTACCCGCCCAGGCGGACATGATGCAGGCGCGGTGGGGCTCGCATGGCGATTACGAGATCATCGCCCTTTGCCCGAACTCTCCGCAGGAATGCTTCGATCTCACGATTAAGGCTTTCAACCTGGCCGAAGAATTCCGCGTGCCCGTAATGTTCATGATGGACGAAGTCGTCGGGCATATGACGGAGAAGGTTGTGATCCCGTCGGCGGACCAGATCGAGGTTGTGCCCCGAAAGCATACGCACAAGTCGGTTGAGGATTATCTTCCGTATGGCACGAACGGAGACATGGTGCCTGAGATGGCGCATGCCGGAGAAGGCTACAAATTCCATGTTACCGGTCTTACGCATGATGAGCATGGCTACCCGAACATGACGCCGCAGATCCAGGACAAACTGGTGAAACGCCTGCAAAACAAGATCCGCGCTGCGGCGGACCGCATTTGCATGTTTGAAGAAGACGGAATCGATAACGCCGATGTGGTGGTCGTTTCGTACGGCATCACGTCGCGAGTAGCGCAGAGAGCGATCGATTTAGCGCACGAACGCCGATTGAACGTCGGCAAGCTGCGGTTGATCACTGCCTGGCCCTTCCCCGACAAAAAAATCGCCGATCTCGCCACGCGAGTGAAAGCTTTCGTCGTACCGGAACTCAACCTTGGACAGATGGTGCGAGAGGTGGAACGGGCAGCCGCGGGCAAAGCGAAAACAATCGCGGTTCCACACGCTGGAGGCGGAGTGCACAATCCTGAAGAGATCCTGAAAGCCATTGTGGAGGCAAGTCGATGCTGAATGTTCTTGATGACACCGTGAATCCGGTAGAACCATTTCTCCGCACCGACCGCATGCCGCACATATGGTGCCCGGGATGCGGCATCGGCACGACCGTGAATTCCTTCGCGCGGGCGCTGATTGAGTCGAAGATCGATCTGGATTCAATCGCGCTGGTGTCGGGGATTGGATGCACCGGCCGAGTCGCCGGTTATGTAAAGCTCGATTCCTTCCACACCACGCACGGACGGGCGATTCCGTTTGCCACCGGACTGAAGCTGGCCAATCCGCGGTTGAACGTGGTGGTCTACTCTGGCGATGGCGATCTCTCTGCAATCGGCGGAAACCATCTGATTCACGCGGCTCGCCGCAACATTGATCTGAAAGTCATCTGCGTGAACAATCTGATCTACGCGATGACCGGCGGACAGACAGCCCCGACGACTCCCGGGCACGCCACGACATCGACGAATCCCTACGGAACGTTCGAGCCGGCGTTTAATCTGCCTCATCTGGTCGAGGCGGCTGGGGCTGTTTACGTCGCTCGCTGGACCACTTTCCACGTGCGTCAGCTCTCGCGTTCCATCAGCGAGGCGTTTCAGAAGAAAGGCTTTTCGTTCATCGAAGTAATCTCGCCGTGCCCCACCCTCTATCAGCGCCGTAACAAGATGGGCGATGGCCTCGACACGATGAAGTACTACAAGGAAAAGAGCAAGGTGAAGCACGGTGCGCCCACCAGTGAAGTCGGGCTCACATTGAATGGCGAGATTGCGGTGGGCAAATTCGTCGACCGCGAGCGCCCGGATTTTCAGTCGTTGATGCGGGCGCAGTATGTCGAATCGCTGGGCGAACGCTACATCGAGGATCCACAAATGGAGTGCGTATGCGGGTAACTGAAATTCGAATTGCAGGCTTTGGAGGCCAGGGCGTCATTCTCTCGGCCATTGTTTTGGGAAAAGCGGCATCGATCTACGAAAACGGCTTTGCTACGATGACGCAGAACTTCGGTCCCGAGGCGCGGGGCGGCGCGTGCAGCGCCCAGCTGGTGGTTTCGGATTCTCCGGTGCTTTATCCGTATACGACACAACCCGACATCATGGTCATTATGTCGCAGGAGGCCTACAACCGTTTCGCGCGCGACCTCAAGCCGGGCGGGATGCTGATTATCGAAGAAGATCTGGTGCGTGTCTCGAACATGAACCTCGACAAAAAGATCTTCAGCATTCCCGCAACGCGGTTTGCCGAGGAATTGGGCAAGCGCATGGTGCTGAATTCGGTGATGGTGGGATTCTTCACCGCAGTCACAAAACTTCTCGGCGCCGAAGCAGTTCGCAAGGCCGTGGCGGATTCAGTTCCGTCAAGCTTCCGCGAGTTGAACCTGAAAGCCTTCGACAAGGGATACGAATACGGTATGACCGCAAAGGCCGGAGCGCCACCGGAACTGGAGGAAGTAGGCTACGAGAAAGAGTAGGCCGGAGTTACGCACCGCCTGCTACTAACATCGAATTGTTTTTCAATTCTGCGCCTATTTAGCTGCGGCAACCCAGTAGTAGTCCAGATTCTGCGGCGCGTAGTGACCGAGGGAGGTCAGGCGGCGTCCCTTCGTCAAGTTCAGCACATTGGATTTCCATGTGGGGGCGGCGACCAGCAGATGTTCTTCTGACGGTACCCTGCCATCTTCGTACCTCGAGACGGTCTGATCGCGATAGAACGCCAATCCGTACTCCATTTCGCGAGAAGCTCCACACACTGCGATTGGAAGCTTATGTGTCTCGATGGTTGCCAGTTCGATGGCCAGGGGCCGAGCGGAAAGCCTCTGATCGATGGCCACAGTTCCCATCTTGAGTACGGCCGCAACCGCGAGGACCACCGGGATCAGGGTGATGAAGCGCAACATGCGCAACTGCTGGCCACTGACCAATGTGAGTGCGAGCGCCGCAAACAAGATGCAGGCGATCGCCACCGCAATGAATAATGGACGACCTGAGGGCAAGCGGTGATCAATTACAAGATATCCAATCAGCATGGCAGGCACGATCGGCGCCGCCGCCACGCAAGCATGCAGAACTGCTGACCATTTGGAAAGTGGAAGCTGCGTCTCAAAATGCCGGAGCAGGTAATCGGCGAGCAGAACCGCTCCTGCCGGAACTGCGGGAAGAATGTATCCCGGAAGTTTGGACTGAGAGATCGAGAAAAAGATGATCGGGACCAGCAGCCAGGAGCAGGCGAACACGCGGAAATGCAATTCCAGGTCCGGCTCGGGCCGGTTCTCTTTGCGTTCATTCCACCACGCGCGCACTGATTCAACCAGAGCAGCGCAAACGAAAACGATCCAAGGTACGAGCGCGAGCGCCGTCACGGGGAGGTAATACCAGAAGGGCTCCGGATGGTGGTAGAGATTGCTCGAAAACCGTGCGAGGTTGTGCTCGAGGATGAACTCGTGAAAGAACTGCGGGTTCGCCATTTGCTCGGCGAAATACCAGGGAAGGCCGACCATCAGAAACAGCAGTATGCCCGGCCACCACAATGTCTGCACAATCATGCGCCAATCGCGGGAAGCCAGCGCAAACACGACAATGATGACACTGGCAAGAAAAGGAGCCACTGGCCCCTTGGCGAGCATGCCTAACGCCATGCACCCATAGAATCCTGAAAGATAAATACGTTTCCCGCTCTCGCGCCAGCCCCACCATGCGAGCACTCCGATCGCGAAGAATGTGGTAAGTGGCATATCGGTGGAAGCGGCGCGGGCATAGCCGATGATTCCTGCGCATGAAGCTGTGATCAATGCGGCATCCACTTCGACGCCGCGGCGGAATTTGCGGAAGAAGAGATAGACAGCAATGACCAGCAACGTCGCGTCGATAGCCGACGGAACCCGTGCAGCAACGTCTCCCACTCCAATCAGCGAATACACAAGCATCGCCTGCCAGTAGTAGAGTGGAGGCTTTTCCAGCCAAGCTTTGCCGCCGAGAACAGGGGTGACCCAATCGTGGCGCCCCAGCATCTCGCGTGCGACCTGGGCGTAGCGCGGTTCGTCGGCGCCAATGAGCCCGAATTGACCTAGCCCATAGAAAAACAGGAACGCGCAGAAGCCGGCGAGGAGCAAGATGTCGGTGCGGGTGCGAGCGGTCATGAAGAAATTATTGATTAATGATTGTTGATTGATGATTGCAAATCCCGAACCGAAGGGTTTCAATCAGCAGTCAAAAATCAACAATCATCAATGTTATTGAACTGACGGTCCGCGGCCAACCTGCAGGATCACGGACCGCACCGCCTCGGCGAGAGGGCCCTCGACAGAACATCCGCTGGCGCACTCGTGGCCTCCGCCACCAAAGTTTTCTGCCACGTGAGCGACATCGACCTTGCCCTTGCTCCGCAGGCTGACGCGATAACGCCCGTCCGGCAACTCACGGAAGAATGCGGCGACTTCAACGCCTCCGATGGAAAGGACATAATTCACCAGGCCTTCGCAGTCTTCTTCGAGCGCGCCGCACCGTTCCATTTGCTTGCGGGTCACCCAGAAGTATCCGATATGACCTTCGATGTTCAGATTGCGAAGGGCTTCGCCGAGCAAACGGAGTTTGGCGAGTGAGTGGGCGAAATAGATTCCACGAGCGCAATGAGCCGGATCAGCTCCCGCCAACACAAGTTCGCGCGCCAGTGAGAAGGTATTCTCATTCGTGCCCTGGAACATGAATGAGCCCGTATCCGTCATCAACGCCGTGTAAAGACAAGTGGCAATCTCAGGGGAAAACTTCACCCCCGCTTCGCGTGCCAGGCGGAACACCATTTCCGCCGTAGCCACGGCGTGCGGATCGATCCAATTGACATGCGCGAAGGGCCTGCCGCTGACATGATGGTCGATGTTAATCAGGAAATGATCTTCGAGCCCTTGCAGCCGAGTGCGATGAATGCTGTCACACTCCAGGATGATTGCGGCCTCGTAACTGCCAACGACGCGGTCAGACTGAAGGACCTGGTCTGCGAATGGAAGGGAGCGGTAAATGCGCGGGACACCATCATGCAAGACGACATCGGCGTGCTTGCCCATGGAACGCAACACCATGCAGCAGGCAAGCGCGGAACCGACGGCATCCCCATCGGGGCGGGCGTGTGACGTCAGCACGAAACGCTTGTGCTGATCAATGTGCCGCAGTACATCCCCCAGCATGTCGCTATGCCTGATTTCCACTTGCGTCCTTACGGAGCTTGTTCCTTTTCTTCGAGCGCTGCAACAATTCTTCGACCCGGGCTTTGGACTGCTCTGCCCGGTCGAGCCGGAAATACAGTTCCGGCGCACGCCGAATTCGCAACCGCTCCACTAATTCGTGGCGAATGTACTCCTTCGCCGCTTCCAATCCTTCGAGACTGCGGTCGGCCTCTGTATCGTCGCCTTCGACGTTGACCCAGACTTCGGCCGAGCGCCCGTCATCCGCAACGTGCACGGCAGTCACGCTCACCAGTCCGATGCGAGGATCGGCCAGTTCGCCTTCGACGAGCGTTTCGATCTCCTCACGCAGGGCCTCGCCGACCCGTCCACGATGATGCTTGAGCCCGCGCCGTTCCAAACCTTCTCCTCAGGGAAAACGGTTGAGAATATCAGAAAAAGGGTTGCAGGTGTTGTGTCACGGTGCGCCAGCGTAGGAACCGCTTCCAGCGCCCAGACCGTTGTAAGTACGCCTCCAGAAGCGACTTAGAGAGATCGTGAAAAGCAAGTGCGGCTATTTGAAATTTTGATTGACGGGGAGTTCAGTAGTACTCGACGAAGGAATCGGCGATCTCGGCTCCGTGGTTGTTCGCGATACGGGTCGCCGCCTTTTCGACATTCTTCATGAGACCGTCAAGGTAATCGCGCGAATGCGAAATACTGACCACGCCGACCGTAGCACGATTCCACAACTCAGCTGCATCAAGTTCCGCCACGGAAATGTTGAAGCTGGTGCGCAAGCGATCTTTCAAGCTGCGCACGACCTGGCGTCGATCTTTGATCGATTGTGCCGCTTCGATGTGGAGTTCGAGGGTGAGAAAAGCGATGGGCATAAAAGGCAAGTGGTCAGTGGCCAGTGATCGGCAAACTGACCACTATTCCCTGACCACTGACCACTGAAATTATGCGATCACTTCGGCGGCAACACGCGTGGTCGTGAAGGCTTCGATCACGTCGCCGACCTTGATATCTCCGTAGTTGGCGATCGAGATGCCGCACTCCATACCGTTGGTGACTTCGCGGGCATCGTCTTTGAAGCGGCGAAGCGATCCGACCTTGCCCTTGAAGACGACGACGTTGTCGCGCAGCAGGCGAACGTCGGCATCGCGTTTGATCAAGCCATCGATCACGCGGCAACCGGCGACGGTTCCGACCTTCGGAATGCGGAACGTTTCGAGCACCTCGGCGCGCCCTTGATACGTTTCCTTGATCGTTGGTTCGAGCAGGCCGCTCATCGCGCGCTTGATCTCATCCTGCAGTTCGTAAATGATCGAGTGCAGCCGAATGTCGACTTCTTCCTGTTCGGCCAATTCCTGCGCCTTGCGTTCCGGACGGACATTGAAACCGATGATGATGGCGTTCGACGCCGAGGCCAGCAGCACGTCGGTTTCGGTGATCGCACCGACGCCGGACCGCAGCAGCTTGAGACGCACTTTGTCGTTCGACAGCTTCGATAGCAAGTCGCTGAGAACTTCGACAGAACCTTGCACATCGCCCTTGAGGATGATGTTGAGTTCCTTCGTGCCCGCACTCTTGATCTGCTCCGCAAGTCCTTCGAGCGAGACGCGCGAACTCTTGGCCAATGCCGCTTCGCGGGCCTTCTGCTCACGGTATTCGGAAATTCCCCGCGCCTTATCGCGATCGGCCACGACCACGAACTGATCGCCTGCCTGCGGCAAACCTTCCAGGCCGAGAATTTCAACGGGAGTCGACGGCGGCGCAGATTCCAGACCGGCTCCGCGGTCGTCGAACATGGCGCGAACTTTTCCGAACACGTTACCCACGACAAAGTTGTCGCTGGCGTGTAGCGTGCCGTTTTGTACAAGGACGGTAGCCACGGGTCCACGGCCACGATCGAGTTTTGCTTCCAGCACAACGCCGGTGGCAGCGCGATCGGGGGTTGACTTCAACTCCGCGAGATCGGCAACCAGACAGATCATTTCGAGCAGCAGGTTCAGGTTCGTCTTCTGCTTGGCCGAAACATCGACGAATACCGTCTTGCCACCCCAGTCTTCGGGCACGAGTCCGCGATCCGCAAGTTGTTTCTTGACACGA
Organism: Candidatus Sulfotelmatobacter sp.; assembly: GCA_035946775.1. GTDB lineage: Bacteria > Acidobacteriota > Terriglobia > Terriglobales > Acidobacteriaceae > Sulfotelmatobacter. Next base: position 70,153 of record DASYZA010000308.1, read on the forward strand.
TCGGGCAAGGCACCCGGCTTGTCGATTTTATTGACCGCAACGATGATCGGCACCTCCGCGGCATGCGCGTGATCGATCGCTTCCAGAGTCTGAGGCATCACGCCGTCGTCGGCTGCAACCACGAGAACAACGATGTCAGTTGCCTTCGCGCCGCGGGAACGCATGCGGGTGAAAGCTTCGTGACCGGGCGTATCGAGGAATACAATTTCTCGTCCGAAGGCCGGGGATTCCGAATCCGTGATGCGTACCTTGTAGGCGCCAATATGCTGCGTGATGCCGCCGGCCTCGCCTTCGGCCACGTTGGTGGCGCGAATAGAGTCGAGCAGCGTCGTTTTGCCGTGATCGACGTGACCCATGATCGTCACCACAGGCGGACGCGGCGTCGCTTCGGTAGCGGATTCCTCGCCACTGGCGGCAGCGGCGTCAATATCCTTCGCTGCCTGTTCTTCGAACGTAATCACGTTGGTGTCAGCACCGAAGAAGCGCGCCATTTCACTGGCGAGTTCCGCGTCGAGAGTCTGGTTGATCGTCGCGAACACGCCGCGAGCCAACAAACGCGAAATCAGGTCCTTCGCGCGAATGTCGAGCTTTTCTGCCAGATCCTTTACGCTGATGCCTTCCGTGATCGTGATGTTCCGCGTAATCGGCGCAGGCTCGTTCGAAACCACCATGCGCGGTGGCGGAACATAGCCCTTCATCGGTCCTTCTTTTACACCGCGCGGAACGTAACGCTGACCCGGCCGGCGCGCTGGCGCACCGGGACGGCTTCCCGGACGAACCGGTCCCGGAGGTGGAAGTCCAGGCCCAACTCCAATCGGACGCGGGCCGGTCGGGGCTGAACGCGTAGGATGCATCGGACGCCGTTCCCCCGGACGCAGCGGTGGACGCGGTGCACCAACCCCACCCGGCGCTCCTTGCGGACGGCGTTGGAAAATCGGCTGGCCAGGCACCGGACGACCCGGTGCAGGACGCATGCCAGAAGGTGCTCCCGCGCTCGGCGGAGGAGCCACTGGACGTGGCGGAGCTTTGTAGACCGGGCGCGGCCCCGTCTGCGGAACAATCATGCGCGGTGCAGGTGTTTGCGGAGCAGCAGCAACGGGCGGAGCAGCAGGACGCGGTGGCGCACTCGGAGCAGATGGAGGCGAAGACACGGCCGAAGGTGCAGTCGATGCTGCAGGCGGCGCGGGTGGTGCAACCACGGCGGCAGGAGGAGGTGCCGGCACAACGGCCGGACGCGGCGGCGGCGCAACCGCTGCTGCAGCAGGAGGTGCCGATGGTGCTGGTGCGGTAGCCGCAGGCTTTTCAACCACAGGCGTAACAATGGCCGGACGCTGCACGGGCGCGGGAGGAACTGGCGCTGCGACCGGAGCAGCAGGCGCAGACGGAGCCGCAGGCGCAGCTGGTTTCGCTGCTGCGGGCACAGCAGGAGGTTTCGGAACAACCGGAGGCACTGCCGGACGTGGCGGCACCGGTGGGGCAGCCGCCGCTTCCTTCTTTTGCGTGATCGCTCTCAGCACGTCGCCCGGACGGGAGATGTGCGACAGATCAATCTTGGTCTTGATTTCTTCTTCGCCACGCAATGGACGCGCGTTGCGCGCAGAAGGGCTCTGCGCCTCGCCCGAGCCGCGGATGTATGCCCGCACCTTCTCGGCTTCGTGGTCCTCGATGGAACTGGAGTGCGTCTTTTTCTCGGTCACGCCGACCTGCGGTAGCGCATCGAGAATGGCCTTGCTCTTGACTTCCAGTTCTCTTGCGAGATCGTTGATTCGAACCTTACTCATCCGGCCTTTCTGTTTCCCCGCGTTGTGCTAGGTCTTCATCGCAGCCTCACGGAGTCAGCTTCTTGGACTCGCACGCAATCCAACTTGTGCTCGCGTGCCATGTTATTCGGTTTTTTCTTGAGCACTGCCCTCTTCGGAGCCTTGCTCGTTTTCCGCTGCGGCAGCTTTTTCGGACGTTGCTTCCGGCGCTGCCTCTTCCCCGGAAGCTTGCATCTCTTCGGAGCCTTCGGCGGGAACGGCCTCTGCAGCGGCTTCTCCGTCTGGCTGAACCTCGCCCTCCGTGGCCTGCTCAAGGCTGGCGAAATAATTATTGACCGCAAGGCTGATTTTTTCCACCGTCTTCGGCCCGATGCCCTCGATGGCTTCAAGCTGTTCCGGCGTCATATCAGCCAGCGCTTCCACCGTGGTCACGCCAGCAGCGGTCAGCTTCTCCAGCACGCCCTCACCCAGTCCGGGAACGTTCTCCAGAGGAGTCGTCGTCTGCGGAGCCATGGCAGCCATCTGCTGCTCGACTTCCTGCCGCTTCTCTTCCTCGCTCTTGATATCGATCTTCCAGCCGAGCAGCTTCGCAGCCAGTCGAACGTTCTGCCCCTTCTTGCCGATGGCAAGCGAGAGCTGGCTGTCATCCACCACAACTTCGAGATGCTTTTCGCCGCTATCGATCACGGTGACGCGACTGACTTTCGCCGGCTGCAATGCCTTTTCGGCGAACGTCACGGCGTCCTCGTGATACTCGATGATGTCGATCTTCTCTCCGCGCAATTCACGAATGATCGACTGCACGCGCATTCCCTTCATGCCAACGCATGCGCCAACCGCGTCCACGTCCTTGTCTTTCGACATGACCGCAATTTTCGTACGTTCGCCCGCTTCCCGTGCAATCGCCCGGATCACGACCGTTCCGTCGTAGATCTCAGGAACTTCCGTCTGGAACAGGTGCTGCACAAGCTCCGGCGCTGCGCGCGAAACCACAACCCCCGGGCCCTTCGAAGCCCTCTCGACCCGTGCAATCACAACGCGTACACGTTCACCGACGGCAAACGATTCCAGCCGCGACTGCTCCTTGCGGGGCATACGAGCTTCCGCTTTGCCAATGTCGAAAATCACATCCGGACCTTCCACACGCTTCACCGTCGCGTTGACGATCTCGCCCACGCGGTCGATGTACTCGTTGTAGACCGTGTCACGCTCGGCCTCGCGTACTTTCTGGAAGATGACCTGTTTGGCGAGCTGGGCGGCGATGCGCCCGAGAATCCCGTCAATCGGCTTGGAAGTCAGCAGCTCTCCGCCAACTTCGAGGCTAGGATCGACGCGATGTGCGTCCTCCAGCGTGATCTGCAGGTTCGGATCTTCCACCTGCTCCGGCGTCTCCACAACCGTCTTCACGGTATAGGCGCTGATCTTGCCTGTGTCTTTGTCCAGCCGGGCACGGAAATTCTCCTGTGACTTGTAGTGCTTGCGGGTCGCCATAACAATGGCGTCCTCCACCGCGCTCACCACAATCTGTGGATCGATTCCCTTTTCCCGGCTCACGCCTTCGATGATGTTGTAGAGCTCGCTAGCCATAAGAACACAATTAGTAATTGCGTAATTTTGTAATTGAAAAACCGAGCAGACCTTGCTTTTAATTACTCAATTACCAAATTCCCCAATTACTCAACCCTTCAGAATTCGGGTACCAGATTCGCTTTTTCCACGTTGGCGAATTCGATTTCAATTTTCTTGCCGGCCGCGTCGCCCATTTTCTTGCGCGACTTGTGGCTGGCCACACTCAAATCCAGCGTCAACCGGCCGTCCTGAAAACTTTCCAAGCGACCTTCAAAGTGCCGGTTGTTGTTGACCGGCTCTCGCGTCATCAGCTTCACGCGGCTGCCGGTGAAACGCGTAAAATCCGAGGCCTTTACCAGCTTCCGGTCCAGCCCCGGCGAGGAAACCTCCAGTGTGTACGATCCCGGCATCATGTCCTCAACGTCGAGGATCGTGCCGAATTCGCGACTGAAGTTCGCGCAATCTTCGTGCGTGACTCCGGCCATCGGATCGGTCCCGGCCGCGGGCTTATCCAGAAACACCCGCAGCATCCGCGCCTTGCCTCCGCCCAGGAACTCGATGTCGAGGACTTCAAGTCCGCTGGAGGCGGCGACCCGGTCCGCGATCGACCGCACACGTTCAACGTCAAGCGCCATGGATCCAATAACTTACTGGCGGATGGCCGCATCACCGACGGGGCTTACCAACTAAAAAGTGGGCTTGCGCCCACTGGTGTGCTTCGCCAAATGCCGGTACACAGCAGTTTCCAGTCTTTTAATATACGCCGGAAATGGGGGAAAAGACAAACGCGTGATATCCGGCTTAACTCACCCGTAAATAGAAGATTAGGGATTCCCCAAGAACAAGATTCCGTCTATTATGCAACGTTCCCTACGCCAAGGAGAACCCAATGCTCGGCCGCGACCGGCTGTTCTACTTTCTCGTTTTGATTCCCTTTCTATGTTCCGTGTCGCTCGCTCAAGGCACCCTCAAAAGCAATCGCGACCTGATGCGTGGTATTGCGCAGGGTGTCCACGACATCATCAAGAAGAACTTTTATGATCCCTCGTTAAAAGGGATCGACTGGAATAAGGAACTGCAGGACGCACAGAAAAAAATAGACACCAGTAACAGTCCCGGAGAAATGCTCGCCGCAATTTACTGGATGGTTCGCAAGATCGATGATTCGCACACGAACTTCATGCCACCACAACAGACGTTGGAGCCACGGTTTGGATTCCAGGCAAAACCCTTTGGGGATACGGTTCGTGTTTTCAAAGTCAAAGAGAAGGGCCCAGCCGAGCGGGCCGGGATTTTGGTGGGCGACACTGTACTAGGAATTGAGGGCGTGGCAGCCAACCGCAAGACTTACTTTCAAACACAGTATTACTACCGTTTCATACAGCCTGCGGGGATCCTCGTTCTGGATATCGAACGGGACGGCAAACGTCAGCGGATCGAAATTCCTGCCGAGGTTCACACTCGGCAATCCATGGGATCGGTGTTCGACTTTTCCAAGGTCTACGACGCCATCCGCGAGGACGAGACGTCTTACTCCGAGAACCCATTCCAATATGCGAGTGTGGATGATATTGGCTACGTGAAGGTGCGCAACTTTATGGGGGACCTGGCGGAGAAAACGCTATGGAAGGTCAAAGATTCGCGTGCTCTCGTAATCGATCTGCGCGGCAATCCCGGGGGCGAAATCCAGGACCTTCAAAGGTTCGCTGGGTATCTCGAAAAAAGTGAAGCCGAACTGTACACTGAAATCGCTCGCGGAAAAACACAGAAAATGTTGGCCAAACCGCGCCAGCCATCATTCTCCGATGTTCCGCTAGCGGTGCTCGTGGATAGCGAGAGTGCCAGTTCCAGCGAAATATTGGCGCGACATCTGCAATTGTCAGGACGCGCCATCATCATCGGGGACCGGACGGCGGGGGACGTAGCGGTAGCGAGATTGTTCCGGCAATACGTCGGCAACGAGGCTGCCGTGTTCTATGGAGCCCAAACAACTGTGGGTCGCGTGACGTTTCCGGATGGGAAAGATCTCGAAGGAGTCGGCGTCACGCCTGACATCACGTGCATCCCGGAAGCTGCCGACCTGGTCGCCAAAAAAGATCCCTGCCGAGCTCTCGCCTTCGCAACTCTGAAAACAAAGTTATCGACGGGCGCTGTCCAAAAATCAGGGTTGTGATGTCCAGGAACTCAATGGTTCATTCCTGCACCCTGAAGCTGGAGTACTGATCAGCTTACTGGGGAATCTCCGTGGTCAGGTTCTGCGAGCTCAACTGTTCCCCTTCCGCCCCGCGCACCACGCTTCGAACCACATACATCCCTGGCTTGACCTTGAACGGCATTTGCCCTAATTCCCTGCCCCTTCTAAAATGAATGTTTACCCACAGCGCTGGGGAATTCCGAGACATTTATGATTCATTTTCCTGTTCCTGAGGCCCTCACCTTTGATGACGTTCTTTTGCTGCCTGCCCGCTCAGATGTCGTTCCTGCAACAGCCAGCACGCAGACGCAGATTACACGCAAGATCAGCCTCAACATTCCCATCGTAAGCGCCGCCATGGATACGGTCACCGAATCGCACATGGCGATCGCGCTCGCCCAGCAGGGCGGCCTCGGCATTGTCCATCGCAATCTTTCCATCGAAGAACAGGCCAATGAAGTCGACAAGGTAAAGCGCTCGGAAAGCGGCATGATAGTCGATCCAGTCACCATGCACGCGAGCGATAAAGTGAGCGACGCGCTCGAGGTCATGCGCAAGTACAAGATCTCGGGGGTGCCCATCACCGAGCATGGCAAGCTTGTCGGAATCCTCACGAACCGTGATCTGCGTTTCGAAACACGTTTCGACATTCCGATCGACAACGTGATGACAAAGAAAAACCTCATCACTGTCCCGGTCGGAACTACGCTCGAAGAAGCAGAAAAGATCCTTCACCAGCATCGCGTTGAAAAGCTTCTGGTGGTGGACGACAAATACAACCTTAAGGGATTAATCACAGTTAAGGACATCCAAAAGAAGTTGAAGTATCCCAACGCGGCGAAGGATTCTCATGGGCGCCTGCGGGTCGGCGCGGCGATCGGCGCCACGGGAGATTTTCTGGAACGTGCACAGGAACTCGCGGAAGCGAAGGTCGACGTGCTAGCCATCGACAGCGCTCACGGGCATTCCTCGAAAGTGCTGGAAGCCGTGAAGCTGGTGAAATCAAAGCTACCCGAAGTCGAACTGCTCGCCGGCAACGTTGCGACTTTCGACGGAGCTTGCGAACTCGCTCGCGCTGGAGCCGATGGCATTAAGGTCGGCATCGGCCCTGGATCGATCTGCACTACCCGCGTCGTCACCGGTGCTGGTGTTCCGCAGATTACCGCGATCGCCGAAGCTTACCGCGCCACGAAAGATTCTGGCGTGCCTATCATCGCGGATGGTGGCATCAAGTATTCCGGCGATATCACCAAAGCTCTTGCCGCTGGCGCAAGCGCCGTCATGATCGGATCGCTCTTCGCCGGTACCGACGAAAGTCCGGGCGAGCTGATCCTTTATCAAGGCCGCTCATTCAAGTCGTATCGTGGGATGGGATCGCTCGGCGCGATGGCCCAGGGCTCCAGCGAACGCTATTTCCAGAGCACCGATGGTGATTCCTCGACCTCGGTCTCAGCCTCGGATGGCGAGTCGAACCGCTTGGCGAAGCTCGTGCCTGAGGGTATTGAGGGGCGCGTTCCGTACCGCGGCTCGGTTGCCATGATCATTTACCAGATGGTTGGAGGTCTGAAGTCGGGTATGGGCTACTGTGGCTGCGCCACGATCCCGGAACTGCTGCAGAAGACGCGGTTCGTGCGCATCAGCGGCGCCGGTCTGCGCGAAAGCCATGTGCACGACGTCATGATCACGCGCGAAGCCCCCAACTATGCCATCGAATAACCTAGGACAGGTATGGCGCCCGCTGTCGCGGCGACTCGCCACCGCAGGTCAAACCTCATACAATTGCGAACTCATTTGAAAACTGACCGTCACCATGTGCTGAAAGCCTGGACCGCACTGATCCTGTGGCTGATCGTCATTGCCATTGAATCGACGACCTATCTGTCTTCGCAAAACACCAGCCGATTCCTGTATCCAGTTCTGCATTTTCTGTTCGGCATTGACTGGGCCAGCTTCGAACCGTGGCACGCTTTTCTTCGCAAGTGCGGTCACGTATTCGGCTACGGACTCCTGAGTATCCTGTTCTTCCGCGCGTGGCGCGAGACGCTTCCCAGCCCTGACGGATCAAAGTGGTCGCCGCGCTGGACGATCATCGCCATACTCGGCACAGCCATCGTGGCCAGCCTGGACGAGTGGCACCAGAGCTATATCCCTACTCGCACCGGGGCCGTGCACGACGTCATCCTCGACACCTGTGCTGGGATTGCCGCTCAGCTCGCCCTGTTCCTGTATTACCAGCGGAGCCGTAAAACGCCCGCCAGTTCATCTGAACCTAACTCCAACCTCACCTAAGCAGCTTTTTCTTTTGGGTTGACAGCCTCTTTCTTAAATGTTACATATTGTAACGCTACAATGACTAACACAAGGCAGGCACGTCTAAAGAACTTGGGAGAAGTCGAACAGAGCGTGATGGACTACATATGGAGTCACGGGTCGACCACGGCCGAAGCTTGCCGGGAAGCGCTAGCGCCCACGCGGCCGATGAAGGATTCCACGGTCCGCACCGTACTCCGCCGTCTCGAGGAAAAGGGATTTCTGACGCATGAAATCGAGGGGCGCACCTTTATCTACAAACCTTCCGACAAGCGACAGAACGTTGCGGTGCGCGCGGTGAAGAACATCATTGATCGATTCTGCGGAGGTTCGGTCGAGGCACTGATGCTCGGCATGGTCGACAACCAGGTGCTGGATCGCAAGCAACTTGAACGGCTGGCCCGAAAGATCGCGGAAGAAAAGCCCGCGGACGAAACATCTAACGCGAAAAAGGAAAAAAAATGATGGCACATGCGATGAACGTTCTGTTGGCTGCCCTCGCGTTTTCGGCCTTGCGTGTCCTCGTGTTGGCGGGAATCGCTGGCCTCGGGATTGTCGCTTATCGCAGCGCATCTACAGCCGTACGGTTCTTCGTGTGGAGAACGGTGCTCGTTGCCGCTCTGGTCATGCCATTGCTAGGCCCGGCGCTTCCAAAGTTAGCGATACCGCTTCCTCAAATCGCTCGCTTGAGCAGTAATAGGCCGAAGATTCTGACCCAGGTTGCTTCGGAACCAATACCTGTGCGCACCACCGTAAGATTTGACTCTCAGCGCACGAACTCTCCCGAAGCTGCGCCCACCTCCAGCACCACTCTGGTTTTCCAACCCAGAAAGTCTCCGTTTCGGATTGCTGTGGGATGGAGCATTGTTCTTCCAGCTATTTATCTATTGATGGCAGGGATTTTGCTCTTTCGTCTGGTTTTGGGTTTGTTACTGTCGCGGCGTCTGGTTCGCAGTGCGCGCGATATCGACGAACGACGCTTCCCTCTCGTGCTTGGATGGCGATCGGTCGACACCAGATTGCCGCGAGTTTCCGAGTCCGAGCTGATTTCCGTTCCCGTCACGATCGGCGTCATCCGACCGTCCATCCTGCTGCCGATGGATTGGCGCGAATGGGATGAGGCTACGCTTGACGCCGTGATCGCGCACGAGGCATCGCACGTCGTAAGGCATGATGCTCTCACGCAATCACTTTCTTTGCTGCATCGCGCCATCTTCTGGTTTAGCCCGCTTGCCTGGTGGCTCGACCGTCACCTCTCCGCTCTTGCCGAACAAGCCAGTGACGAAGCAGCTTTGGCGCAGGGTGCGGATCGAAAGCACTACGCCAAAGCCCTGCTCGACTTTTTTCAGGCCGTGCAGGCCCGCCCGGGCCGGATCTGGTGGCAGGGCGTGTCTATCGCAAATGGTGGGGCGAATGCCGGCAATGCCGAGCGTCGCATGGAACAAATTCTCGCTTGGAAAGGATCCATCATGAATATGAAAAAATCTCTCGCCATCGCAATTATCGTTTTCGCCATCCCGGTCGTGTACCTGGTGGCTTCGGCTCATCCGGCCGTCCAGAGCGAGAAAGCTCCCACCGTGCAGGAAGCACCGAGCGCTGCGCCGACGACAGCTCCGGCTGACGTGGCACCCATGCCGGCAGCCCCAATCGGAGGAGTCGCCGGCAGCGGCCCTGCAACGGCTCCTGTGGACCCGGACATGGCGACCGCGCCTGCAGCGCCTGACTCACCGCCCAGCGATGACTTTTCGCGCTCATCTCATCACGGTTACTCTTTCTCTGACGGCGATGACGATGAAGATCGGTTCGTAATTGTCTCGGGCAAATCGGATTCCTACACCATGTCCGGCTCGTCACAAGACGTGCGCCACGCCGAGCGCTTGAAAAAGCAGATCTCCGGCCCCTTCATCTGGTTCCAGCGCGACGAAAAATCCTACATCATTCGCGACCAGGCGACAGTCACTCGCGCGATCAGCTTCTGGGCTCCGCAGCAGGAACTTGGAAAAAAGCAGGAAGCCCTCGGAAAGCAGCAGGAGGCTCTGGGTAAACAGCAGGAAGCGCTCGGGAAGAAAATGGAAGCGGTTCGCGTCAATATTCCCGATATGACGGCCGAGCTTGATGCGTTGAAAGCCAAATTACAGAAACTGGGTCCCACGGCAACGATGGATCAGGTTGGCGAACTTCAGTCGGAAATCGGAGAACTGCAAAGTAAGATGGGCGAACTCCAGTCGCGCGCCGGAGAGCAACAAGGCAAGCTGGGCGAAGAGCAGGGCAAGTTAGGAGAACAGCAAGGTAAGCTCGGCGAAGAGCAGGGCAAATTGGGCGAGCAGCAAGCCGAACTCGCCGAGAAAGCGTCCAAGCAGATGAAGGAACTGCTCGACGAAGCGATCAAGAACGGCAAGGCCCAGCCCGAGGCCGATTCTTCGCAAGGCGCGAGTTTGTAATCGTCCGGTTTTCCGCGCCGAATGCAGTTCGATTGCTGATTGCGACGAACTAGCGAATCTGCCTTCGAGGAACGGAATCTGCTGCATGCACAAATCTGGAAGGGCGGCGCTTTAAGTGGTCTTCGACTGCACTGCACTCATCATTAACATCAGCGCCGACACGACAGCCAATCCGGCGGAAACATAGAACGGGATACTCGGCCCATAGTGCTTCCACAACTCGCCGGTGATTAGACTGGCCGCGAATGTCGCGACACTCGTACTGAAAAAGTAGATGCCCAAGGCGCGTCCTCGAACCTCTTGTGCAACCGTATCCAGAATCAGCGCTTTCAATACAGGCTGGGTCAGCGCGTAGTAAATTCCGTAAACCGCCATCGTGATCCATATTGCAATGGTCGAATGGGCGCGCCCAAAAACAAAATACACTGCCGCGAAAATCAGATAGCCCGCAGCCGCAATCCACCGTCGGGAAGAATGGTCACTGAGCCACCCCGCTGGCCACGATCCCAACGTATACGTAATGTTAAAAACCAGCCCGAGCAGCGGCGCCAGCGAAACGGAGATTCCCACGTTCTGCGCCCGCATCACCAGGAACATATCACTGGAGTTGCCGACCGAAAATAGCGTCACAGCTGTCAGTACAAGGCAGAACGGAATCGTCACGCCGGAACCCGCAACGAAGTAACCCCGCGGCGCATTCTTCTGTTCTGGGACGGGAAAAGTCTTGCCGTGCCCCGCTTGTCGCTGATTTCGTGGTAAATCTTCCCCGGGGTTTGTGAAAAGACTCGCATTCTTCGTTTCGCGGATTCCAAATCCAGCTACGGCTACTGACAACGCACCGGGAACCGCCGCGGCCAAGAACACAGTACGAATTCCGAAATGCCGCAGCAGTAGTAATGCCATCAACGGACCCGCGATGGCACCCGCAGAATCCAATGATTGAATCATTCCATACGCGGAGCCGAGCCCGTCCTTCCCCACGGTCTCCGCTACCATCACGTCGCGGGGGGCGCCGCGGACCCCCTTCGCCAGTCGGTCCGCAAAGCGAATCAGCAGAATATGCCACCATGAGGTCACGATGGCAAGAACAGGTTTCACGGCGTTCGCAACGAAGTATCCCCCCACTACGAGTGGCTTTCGTCGTTCGATGCGATCCGTCACGTATCCTGAGAAGAGTTTGGCAAGCGAGGCGACACTCTCGGCAATTCCTTCGATCAGCCCCAATTGAGCGGGACCTGCTCCCAAAGAAACCAGAAAGGCAGGGAGCACCCAGTACGCCAACTCGCTCGCGGTGTCGTTAAAGAAGGATGTAATGCCGAAGGCATAGAGATTCCGCGGAGCCGGAGGCCGATGCTCAGGGGATGCAGCGGACATAGAACGGTTTTATCACGGAGACACGGATGCACGGAGCAAGCAACACTTAATGAAAGGGGATCTTCGACATAGGCGCTCCGCAGTAATCTCGGGTGTCCTTCGGAATAGAAATCTTTGAAATCGCGACTCACTCAGTACATCGCGTCGTACTTCGTCACGACCCACTGCCCAGCCTGATTCTCGACTGTCAGCGTGAACTGATCGTTGTCAATCCCCGACTGATTCGGGCCTGCGTTGCTCGGGCGCTTGCCGCGATAATGCAGAATCACCAGAGGCGGGGCATCTTCCCAGTCGGCCAATTCCCAGGAGAGCAGCGGATGATCCGCTTCTGACTTGCAGATGTACTTCGCGTACTTCTTGTGGTAATCGTGCTCCCATTTCTGAAGCAGATCATCGCAGTGTCCGTCGCGCATTTCGCGCAGAAATTTGTTTGCGGCTCTCTCGGTCGATCGGTCGCGGAAGGGATTCATTTTGATGCTGACTGGCAACCCGGTCAGGGTGTCCTTCTCCTCTGACCTCTCCAGCACCGGCCCCTGATTGCTCATCCACCAAAAGTAGCCCACAAACACGAACACGAGCAGCGCTCCGGCGCTGACAGCAATGCCGATCTGTGTCTTGGTGAAGGCCATTAGAGGGAGTTTAAGGAGAGGACAAAACCGAGCACAAGATTACCTGCGAGAGACACGGTCGGACATGTACGAGTGCGGCAGAGAGACAAATTAGGTTGAAACGGTTGCGGCTGCGGGATTTAGCCGCATTGCCATTTCAGGCGAGATGGTGACTTTGTTGATGGTTGCCGGACCAAGCTGGACCGTACCTTTCATTTTTCGGCTCATCCATTTCTCTCCCTCGGTCGTGAGCAATACCTCGTTTCGCGGCACAAATGCGACTTCTTCCAGGTAAAGCCTGCCGAGTTGAACTTTGTAACGAACAGCCATAAACAAGTCTTCAATCGGCATGAGCCGATAACGCTGAGTTCCCTTTATGAATCCGGCATTCGCGTCGAATTCGATCAGATGCACACTCTGGTTTGGCTTAGCGCCTTTCAATTCCTCGATGTACCCGCGGACCTGCTCTACAGTGAGGGGATCCGACTCCGCCCGCAATGATTTGTAGGTACTGTAGGTCTTCCAGGTGGCATATGCGCCCACCGCTTGCGCGATCGCCCAATAAAGAGTTCTGCCGCCGAGCGCAAGTTCTAGTTTGCCCATAGCAGCAAGACCGATCAAAACGCAATGCCACAATGCCAGTCCGGCCAAAGTTCCGGCAGAAATGAGGATCACTTTCGGATCGCGAACCTTTCGCTCGTAAATTCCCTCAATCACCAACGCCAGTCCGAGAACGATGCTGACGATCCCCCACAGGCTCATAGCTGCTAAGGCGATCGCACCGATGAGCAGATTAAGGGCTCCCCAAATGATGCTCGACTTGCCACTTGAACTCAGTTTCTTGTCAAACAGACAGAATGCGGCTGCAACCTGCAACTGCTTGAAGCGTTCCGGGGAAGGCATATCTCCTCCGAGAACAGCACAACAGGAACTATACGTCAGCGGATTAGCAGCCGATTTTATGCCAACGGCTCTTTCGGAGGAAGCCCCTTGGTCACGAGTGTCTTAGCTCCATAATTCTGTCACCCCTAACGGCAACGTGAAAATGTCACCCTATGAGAGGAAGGACGTTCGCGTTGAGTCAGAAGGAACTGCAACGAGTGAGTGTGATTTCTGCTTGCGTAAAAGGAGACATGGCGTGTGCCAGAGCCGCCGCACTGCTCTCGCTCAGCATCCGTCAGGTTCGTCGTCTCAAG
>DASYZA010000309.1:0-5914 GCA_035946775.1 Candidatus Sulfotelmatobacter sp.
ATGCAACCAGATCCTGCTCGAATGCAATCACGTCGGCTGCCCGGACTCCGACGGCATGCGCAACGAGCTAATGGCCGCCGTCAGCCGCGGAGACAGCGACAGCCTCGTCGAACAAGCGTTCGTCCAGAAATACGGACCGACTGTCCTCGCCGCTCCCACCGGAACCGGCTTTGACCGCACCGCTTGGATCGTTCCGTTCCTCGCCCTCGCCGCCGGGTTGACCATCGTCGTCCTCGTCGTCCGATCCTGGAAGAATCGCCCTGCGCCCGCGCTTGCCGATGGCATCCGCCCCGTTCGCGGCCCCGAACTTGACCAATTCCGCGAGCAGGCGCGTGAGGAGACAGACTTATGACTTTCGAACTAGCCTGCATTCTCCTGGTGACCGCTGCCGCGCTTCTCTACATTTTCTATTTGCCCGGCACGCTCTATCTCGGCCCGGAGAAGACGCGCGTCTCGTATCTCCGCGAGCGCAAAGAAGCCGTCTACGAAAATCTGCGCGACCTCAACTTCGAATACAAAGCAGGCAAGGTCCCCGACGTCGACTACCAATCGATGAAATCGTCACTGCAGGACGAAGCCGCCGCAATTCTGGCCGAAATTTCAAGGCTCGAAGCCAAAGCCGCCGCCGCGCCAACTAGAAGATCCAAATGATGAACAAAAACCTACACACTGTCATCCTGAGGCGGACGCTTTCTGTCCGCCGAAGGACCCAGGGGAGCCACCGCGCCGCGACGCGTCTTTTGCGTCGCAATAAGCGCGAGGCGACCTTCCTTATTACCTTGCTCGCCGCACTGCTACTTCCAGCGTTCGCCTCCGCCCAAACCCTCACTGGCTCGGTGAAGAACGCCACCACCAACAAGCCTGCCGCCGGAGACGACGTCGTCCTCATCACTCTCGGCCAGGGCATGGAAGAAGCCGGACGCACCAAGACTGACGCCAAGGGTGACTTCTCCTTCAAGCTTGCCGAGCAGGGTCCGCACCTCATCCGCGTCATTCATCAGGACGTCACCTATCACCGCATGGCCCCTCCGGGAACCACTTCCGTCGAGGTCGAAGTCTACGATGCGAGCAAGAAAGTCGAGGGCATTGAAGTCGTCGCCGACATCATGCGATTCCAGGCCGGCCAGGGACAGATGCAGATCGAGCGCACCTTCGCCGTCCAGAACAATTCCAAGCCTCCGCGCACCCAGATGAACGAGCACAACCTCGAGTTCTACGTTCCTGACGGAGCGACCATCACCGAGGGCGATGCCATGACCGCCGGAGGCCAGCCGCTCAAATCGGCCCCAGTCCCCGAAGGCGGCAACGCGAAAAATAAATACGCGTTCCTGTTCCCGCTGCGCCCCGGCGAAACCCGCTTCAGCGTCGTCTACACGCTGCCCTACACCGGCAGCATCAACATCGATCCCAAAAGCGTGTATCCGCTCGAACACTTCGTCGCGATCGCGCCCAAGTCGATGGAGTTCTCTCCTGCTGTCGTCGCAACTTTTAAGACGGCTCCCTTCCCCGGACAGCCCGACGGCAACGTGGAAGTCGCCTCCAACACCGATGCCGCACAGAACATGGCATTCAAACTCTCCGGCGAAGGCACGTTGCAAGCTCCCGCCGACGACAACGGCCAATCCGGTGGGGGAGGCCAGTCCGCGCAGAATGACAACCGCCCCGGCGGCGGCCTCGGGCCTCCGATCGACGCACCCGATCCGCTTCAAAAATATCGCTGGTACATTCTCGGCGGATTCGCCGCGGTCCTCATCATCGGCGGAATCTTCGTCGCCTCGCGTCAGCAGGCCGCAAACCGCGCTGCCCGTGCCACCGCCGGTCTCTCTGCGATGGAAGAAGTAGACGACTTCGAAGTCCCCGCAACTTCCAAGAGAACGGCCTCGCGCGCTGTTGCGACGCGGGCAGTCGCAACCGAAGACCGCCCGTCGCGCACCTCAATGCTCCTCGAGGGCCTGAAAGATGAACTCTTCGAGCTCGAAGTCGAACACAAGCAAGGCCGCATCAGCCAGCAGGAATACGAAAAAACAAAGGCGGCCCTGGACCAGACGCTCCAACGAGCCCTGAAACGCGAAAACCAAAAAGCCTGATTCAGAAAGGGTAGAGATTCGAGGGTGCCCCATCCTAAAATCGTGGTGTGTGCGATTTTAGGGTGGGGATTTTGACTTCGTGTCCAGAGCAAGTTGGATTCTGTGGGGACAGCCGCCTCGGCTGTCCGGCCGCGACGCTTTTTGTCACGGCAGTCCTAATCAACGAACCGTGAAAACTCTCCGCAATCGTCAACAAGTAAACGAGATTCTCGCCCGGATCGATCGTCTCACCCCAACAACGCCCCGCCTCTGGGGGAAAATGTCCGCGCTCCAAATGATCTGCCACCTGAACGACGCATTCAAACTCTACACAGGAGTCATCACCGCCGCGCCGCCGGGATTTCCTTATCCGAGCAAGCTCCTGAAGTGGGGATGCCTCTTCGTCCCGATCCGCTGGCCAAGAGGCTACAAGACCGTCCCAGAGCTAGATCAGGAGCGACAAGGCACTCCGGCAACTGACTTCGCACACGACGTCGCAGAACTCAGAGACCGCGTGAAAGCCTTCGCACAAATCCCCGAAAATTTCGCATGGCCCACTCATCCATATCTAGGCGCAATGTCCGCCACCGAATGGATGCGCCTCGGCTATCTCCACACCGACCACCATCTCCGCCAGTTCGGCGTCTAGGAGTGTCCAACCTCGCCACCACTACGAGCGGTTCTCGCTCGCCACGACCCACGCGCGCATTTTGAATGCCGGTTGCCCCAGCCTTCCCGCGCTCTATGCGGGAGGCTGGGCCTCCCCGAACCATCGGCGGCGAACGATCCTTTTCTCCCTTGTCCCGGAGGGACATCCGACGGCAGCCCAACGCTGGGAATGCGTCGCTCCCTTCGGACCCTTTCCGAGGGTCGGATGAAAGCTGGCACAAATCTGCAGCTACGTGCCGTACCGCTTCCAATCAAGCTTTCTCGCCAACCGTGCACCGTAGTCTCGAGCACCCACCAGCAACAAAACACAACCGATGACTGCAACCACGGTCCAGCCGCTTCCCCAATGGCGTTCATGCACCCACGTGAACGCGAATAGAGCGAACCCCACCGCAACCAGCCAAGCCAGGAAATGAAACCAAATTGAAAAGACCGGCCAGTGGGTCAATGAGCGTAATAATAATGAGCGTAATAATGATGTTTCACCAGTTGAGAAACGCTAGTGTGTTGTGGCAAACAGTTGCTCGATTGTCCAGTGCCTGTTTTCTTTTTTCAAAAAAGCCTTTCCGATCTCCAAACACATAAGGGATTTCTCCGCGTCGGAACAGTCTGCTTCAAATGCGAGAACGGCACGGGTATGCCAGAAATCGAAGCCAACCCTTGAGACTGTGATTCGCGCAACGTTTTTTCCCACCATTTGTTGCTGCGTAGCATCCACGACCGCAAGTTCTTCGGTCGGCCTGAGGGCCCAACTGTTTAGGTTTTTCTTGGCGAAATCTTTGGCACAACGGCCACAGAAGCTTTTGAAGTCCGAGAAGGACAAATCATCAATAGCGGTGATCCTCAATTCGGCAGGTATAGGCGGTTGAGCCGACAGGTCGTAATTCGGCAAAGTCAGCTTGCTGGTCTGATTCATAACGGTCAAATGTTTTTTCGCAAGCAGGTCGTCGTCCGCAAGATGGTGGATGAGCGACGAATACACGCGGTACTCGTCCGTTGTGGGTTCTCCGACCACCGTCAGGTCGTAAACAACAATTGCAGAAATTGCGACTGTTAAGATCACTCCTGAGCCGAGCGCGATGTTCCGGCCTCGCATATGAAAGCGGTTGCAGTCGAGTATAGGCGCTACATCTCTGTTCAGAACAGGCGATTAGTGCTCATCTTCCCGAGCCTCAGTGATGCAGGTAGCGCAAAACCAGATCAACGAGGAGCACAATGCAGCCGAGGCAGATCACTACCGTGCTTCTGCTTGGTTTTCTTTGAGGGTCGTTCCGATCTTTCCGTCGCCAAACTAGGAACACGAAATTCAAGACGGTCAGAACCGCCACCGCAACGATGGCCCACAACCACAAGGAGGTTTGTGCGGGCACGATGAACAGCGAAATGGCGATGCCGATCACTCCTCCCACATTCACTACGAGCGCCTTCTTCCACGTTGGCATGCGCCAGTATTTTGCAACAAGGATGAGCTCGCTGAATATTCTTTCCTGTTAACAGCCATTGCACTCAACATGTTTACCAGTCTCGTCCACCCTCATCCGCATCCCCGGCGCTTCCCAGTCAAATCTTTTCCACACCGCCCTTTGTGACATCTGACCTTGCCTTCCACAGCCTGGAGCTCCGATGATGCCAGTGGACCGCGAATGGCGGCCTCGGAAACTCCCGCTCCTTATAACCCCAGCGTTATCAAGATTTTACATGTAAGTGCTTGCGGCTCAAGATTTTGCAGGCGGACTCAGGAGCAGAAGTCCGACAAGTTCTTTGAAAACAATATTTTAGAGGGAGATGATCCGAAAAAGATTTGAGCCACTTCCCCATCTGAACATGCTGGACTTTGGCGAGTCAGAGCCTCGCGCTGCGATCATCGGCAGCCGGTCGCGAACGTCGGTCGACGAAGCAAGCGCTTCCTGTAACTTAAGTGTTATCAATATTTTACATGTAAGTGCTTGCGGTTCAAGATTTTACAAGGGCCTTCAGGACGAAAATTCGATAAGCCATTTGAAAACATGATTTTACGAGGGGCGGTCAGAAAAAACTGCGCGGCTGTGTCCAATCCGTAACCCGTTTTTTATCAGTATTTTGTCCGCAAAATATTGAAAACAAAAGATCATTTGAGCAGTTTTCTGCTAACTTGAAGATTTCATTAGACCGAGGGGGGAGGGGGGTACCCACCTCTGCATTCAACTTCCCGCAAAAAGCCGGAACCTGCAACTAGGCCTTCCGCGTAACATCCAATGGAATAGCTCGACAAAAATATGGGAAACACTTTCAAGACCGCGTTCCTCCTCACCGCCCTCACGCTGCTCCTGATGTTCATCGGACGCGCCTTCGGCGGCCAGAACGGGATGATTCTCGCGCTGGTTTTTGCCGCCGTCATGAACTTCGTCTCGTACTTCTATTCCGACAAGATCGCTCTGGCCATGTACCGCGCCCAGCCCGTCACCCGCGAAGAACTCCCGCGCGCCTACGAAATCGTCGAGCGCCTCGCCCCCAAGATGGGCATTCCGATGCCCAAGATGTACGTGATTCCGACCGAGTCGCCCAACGCATTCGCCACCGGACGCAATCCGAAGCACGCCTCCGTCGCCGTCACCCACGGCATTCTCGGCCTGCTCAACGACGACGAGATGGAAGGCGTCCTCGCACACGAGCTCGGACACGTCAACAACCGCGACATCCTGATCAGCTCCGTCACCGCGACGATTGCCGGAGCGATCACCATGCTCGCCAGCATGGGACGCTGGGCCATGATCTTCGGCGGATTCGGCGGCAACGACCGCGAAGACCGCGGCGGCGGAGGCCTCGCCGCTCTCTTCATGCTGATCGTCGCCCCTATCGCCGCGACGTTGATTCAGCTTGCGGTCTCGCGCTCGCGCGAGTATCAGGCCGATGCAACCGGAGCGCATTTCACCGGAAATCCGTATGCCCTGGCCAGCGCCCTGCAGAAGATCGACGCCTACTCGCGCCGCCTGCCTCTGCAGGCGAGCCCGTCCACGGCACACCTGTTCATCATCCAGCCGCTGTTGGGAATGAACGCCGGAATGTTCGCGAATTTGTTTTCAACGCATCCGCCAACCGCGAAGCGCATCGAGCGCCTGACAGGAAGGCCCGCAGAGTTCACGCAGTAAAGCTGTCAGCTCTCAGCTTTCAGCAGTCAGCCAAATCAGTTGCAAGTTCTG
>DASYZA010000310.1:0-3166 GCA_035946775.1 Candidatus Sulfotelmatobacter sp.
GGGAGCGTGGAGCGCTTTCTGGAAGGAGACTCTCTTAAGCCCCTCTAGCTCCCACCGCAAGTATTCATTGGCTTTCGATCCGATCCAGGAAGTTACGCTCGAGTCGGCTGGTCCACCATGTGGAGGATCGTATTTAAAACCGCCATCGTCGGGAGGGTTGTGAGATGGCGTGATTACGATGCCGTCGGCAAGACCTGCCTGTCTACCTCGGTTGCAACGCAGAATCGAATGCGACACGGCCGGGGTAGGGGTGTACGGAGTGCCCTCGGAGAGCATTACTTCAACGTTGTTTGCGGCCAGAACTTCGAGCGCGCTTCGAAACGCCGGTTCGGACAGAGCGTGAGTATCCATCCCAAGGAAGAGCGGCCCGTCAATGCTCTGCAGTTTCCGGTAGTCACAAATTGCCTGCGTGATCGCCAGAATGTGCCATTCGTTGAACGCTACGTCTGTAGCAGATCCGCGATGGCCCGAGGTACCAAACACAACCCGTTGTTTCGGCTCACTCGGGTCGGGGCGCAGTTCGTAGTAGTCCGCAATGAGCTTCGGAACATTCACGAGGATGGAGGGATCAGCCGGCTTGCCAGCAGCGGAGCTAACTTTCACTGTGCACCTTCGGCGTCGTCGGTCAGAAGAATTGCACTCGATCGAGGTTCAACCCGAAAGCTGACCTGGCCTTGCATAGATGGCTCTTTGCCAGCCTCGAAGATGTCATCAGGGGCGGTTCGCGAAGTATCCACTGTCAAACGCCAGATCTTACCTGCCGGTAACGAGGGAATCGCGAAATCAACTGACCGAGTATCGGCGTTGAACATCAGGAACAAGTCCGGTTCTGCCTGCCCCAGAATGAGACATGCAAAGGATTTCTGACGTGTGTCCGTCCACTCGGGAATGCCCCCGTTTGGTGCAAACCATCTGATGTCTGCGTCAGTGTAGAAAATCTCCCGGCGCAGAGTCGGATGGGCTCGGCGAAATGCAATCATTCCGCGAGTGAAGCGGTGAATGTCCTTGTGCTTCTTCGCCAGGCTCCAATCAAACCAACTCACCTCGTTATCCTGACAATAGGCATTATTGTTGCCGCGCTGAGTGCGGCGAAATTCATCGCCGCCCAACAGCATCGGAACGCCTCGGGAGACAAACAAGGTCAGGAGAAAAGACTTAATAAGTCGGTTCCGCATTCCCTCAACAGCGGGATCATCGCTCTGTCCTTCCACCCCGCAATTGTCGCTGTAATTCGCATCGCTTCCATCGCGGTTATTCTCGCCATTTTCGTGATTGTGCTTTTGCTGGTAGCTGACCAAGTCATTGAGTGTGAACCCGTCATGGGAAGTTATGAAATTCAAGCTGCTTGCAGGCCCCTTGCCGGATTCGCGGTAAAGATCGGAGCTTCCACAGATCCGGTTTGCGAGTGCTCCCATCATCCCCGCGTCGCCGATCCAGAAGCGACGCACGTCATCACGAAAACGTCCATTCCACTCCGCCCAGCGGTGCGTGGAAAAACTCCCCACTTGATAGGCGCCGCCTGCGTCCCACGCCTCGGCGATTATTTTTATGTCTCGCAAGATCGGATCTTCGGCAATGTCTTCCAGAAGCGGGGCGTTGCGGAGGATATTCCCATGCTCATCCCGGCCGAGGACTGACGCAAGGTCGAAGCGAAAACCATCCACATGCATGTGCATAACCCAATAACGAAGCACATTCTTGACTAGTTCCCGCACAACAGGATGGTTTGCGTTGAGTGTATTTCCCACTCCAGTAAAGTCCTTGTAGTACCGGCGGCCGTTCTCCTGCAGCATGTAGAAGATAGAGTTCTCAATGCCGCGCAGCGAGATTGTGGGCCCGGTTTCATCTCCTTCGGCCGTGTGGTTCAACACGATGTCCAGGATGATTTCGATGCCGGCGCGGTGAAAGGCTTTGACCATTTCTCGGAATTCCAGGGTCTGCCGCCGGTGCGGTACGGCGGCGACGCTGTAAGCCTGCTTCGGAGCAAAGAAGGCGACAGGATTGTAGCCCCAGTAGTTCCGCAGCTTTTTCTTCGTTACGGGATCGATCCGGTTCAATTCATCTTCGTTAAATTCGGTCACAGGCATCAGTTCGACCGCAGTAACTCCCAGGTCCAGGAGGTACGGGATCTTTTCAGTCAACCCAATAAAGGTTCCCGGATGTGCAACCTCTGAACTGGGATGAATTGTGAATCCGCGTACATGCGTCTCGTAGATCACCGTGTCGGAGGCAGAATGCTTCGGAGGGGCGTCCGTCTCCCAGTCGAAATGGTCGTCGGTAAAGATGCATTTCGGCGTCGTCGCCGCGTCATCAACGGTGGAAATGCTCAAGTCAGCGAGAGGGTTGGAAGAATCGTAGCCACGAGCGGCCAAGAAATCCCAATCTTCCACGCCGGCGATTGCTCTTGCATAAGGATCCAGAAGCAGCTTGTGAGGGTTGAAGCGATGGCCTTGTTCCGGTTGATAGGGCCCCTCGATGCGATAGCCATAGAGCTGTCCCACGGAAACACCTCGCAGCCACACATGCCAGACGTCACCAGTGCGATGGCGTGCCGGATCCAAATCAATGATCTTGCTCGGAGAAGGATCGTCCGCCTTCTGATAGAGCTCCAGACGAACCCTCGTCGCATGACGGCTGAATAAAACGAAATTGACGCCATCTCCGTATTGATGGGCACCGCCAATGGGCAATGGATTTCCCGCTTGAACATCACCTTTCTCAAAAGGTGCGTCTAGCGCGTCGACTTCGTTCTCGTTGAGTGCCAGTTCAGGCATCAAACCCCCGCGCACCATACCGGGCTAAAGCATGTGGCAAATCAGCGAAGAGCACCATTGGACTTTGGTATCACCAATACTTTCGTCCAATGGACTGGCCCGCTCACCTCTGGCCTAATCGTCAAACAGGCAATTTCCACAAGACCTATTTCTTAAAAACACGAAAAAGACACGGTGACCAACGCTCGCAAAGTGGAAGTGACAAGGGCGAACTAACTAGGAGACGAATCATGAGTATCACGCCAAAACAGGATCAAAACTCGGTTGTTGCAACTTTCAGCCAACACTCCGCAGCAGAAAATGCCATCAAGGAATTGAAGGGCAGCGGATTTGACATTAAGAAGCTGGCCGTCGTCGGCCGCGATTATCAAACGGAATCGGATGTCGTCGGC